>CAUJHH010000018.1 GCA_963204725.1 Planctomycetota bacterium | reverse complement strand
CGCCGCTTCGGCGCACGGATCGTTGCCACGACGTGGGGGGGGAGTGCGTGGTGAGCGGCCCCTCACACACCTCTTCTTCTTGTTCTTCGCCGCCCCCTGGGCGGACGAACGACAACACCGGGGCTAGCGCATGCGCTGCGAGCCCTCCGTCATTGGCCCCCTCTGACCATTCCTCACCCGCCCATTCACCATCGCCTTCTCCCTCTCCCCCCTCCTCCTCTCCGCGCTCCTCCGCGGCCCTCCGCGTTGAGCCCTCTACGCCATCGCCCTCCCCCCGCGCGCCGCCCGACTGAGCGGGTCGATCCCGTCGCGGCATCCACATACGCTCCGACGATGCGCGTCGGTACGCGCTGGAGACGCCGCCATGCCACTGATCGAACCCGGCCAAAGAGCCCCGGCGTTCACGCTCAATGACCAGCGTGGCAACGCCCGCAAACTCGCGGACTTCCGCGGGCGGGCTCTGGTCATGTACTTTTATCCCGAGGACGACACGCCGCTCTGCACAACGGAAGCGTGCCAGTTTCGCGATGCCCACGCCGAGATCCGCTCGCTCGGCGCGGAGGTCGTCGGCATCAGCCCGGATTCATCCGAGTCTCACAGCGCGTTCGCGGCCAAGTTCTCGCTCCCCTTTACGCTCCTCGCCGATGTTCGCGCCACGAACGGCGCACCAAGAGTCTGCGATCTCTACGGCGTATGGCGCGAGAAGAACATGTACGGCAAGAAGGTCATCGGCATGGTGCGGACGACGTATCTGATCGATGGCGCAGGCGTCGTCGTCCGGCGATGGGATGGTGTCAAGACGCCGACGCACGGGGCGCAGGTGATGCGAGAGCTGGAGTCGCTGGCTGCCGGCACAAGAGCCGCAAACAGGCAACGACCGCGGCATTGAATGCCGGAGCCGCCGCTGCGGTGCGGGAGTATGTGGGGCTCACGCGCCCGCGAGCTGCGCGAGCTTGCGTGGGTCGGTCTTGGCGATGATCTCGCTGACGCCGCGCTGGTTGAATCCCTTGAAGCCGTCGTTGCGTTCGAGATTCTCAAGATGCGAGCCGACAGCCCCATTGGAGCGGAAAGAGTCGGCCTGCTCCCGCGTGATCTGACCCGCAGCGAGCAGCCGCTCGACGCGCCCCGCATCAACAGCCCATCGCTCCCCCTCGGTGAAGGCCTGACGCAGGAAGGGAAAGCTCGTGAAGGGATCCATAAGCCGGATCGAGGTGTCTCGCTCCAACTGCTCCTTCAATGCGTGCCAGTCGAACTGGCACTCAAGATGGTGCATCCCCGCGCCCAGGATGGACTCACCGTGAAGCGCACACCAGAGCCCGATCGTGCCAAGCGTCCTTCCTTCAGGCAGCGGCGCGTGCGCAAAGTCGCCGAGCCGTTCCTCCGGCGACATGTCGACGTCGGCGAAGATCGTGATGCCGGCCGCGGGCTGCTCCAGCACCTGCGCGCCCCAATCCGCTTCCGCTCCAGCGCAGAAGCGCTCGCGGCAGACAAAGCCGAGTCGCTCGAGCACCGTGATCAGCGGGACGAAGCCGGTGCGGCTGGCGCGATACGTGTGGTGTCCGTGGTTGGCCCAGCCGAGGCCCAGCATGTCCTGACGCTGCTTCTGCACGCGAGCGGCACGGTTGCGTCGCTGCCAGAACTCGCGCTCGGCAGCGAAGAAGAGGTCGCATGTCCAGTCCTGCCCGATGTCCGCGTTCGAAGCACCGATCAGGGCGAGCGTCGCGGCGAACGCCGCATCGTCGGTGGAGGCGACACGAGGCCGACGGCGGAATCGCTCGGCGTGGAGCGCAGCGAGGAGGATCCGTGCGGGATCAACGGCCGCCGGGACGATCCCTCGGAAGCCGTGTCGCTCGACGACAGCGAGGACCGCATCGCCCTGCTCGGCGACGACCGCGATGCGGAACTGAGAGCCAGGCGCCCCGGCGATGGCGTGATCGGGTCCGAGTTGCCACATGGACATGAAATCGGCCACGGAGTCGACCTTGATCCCGACGCGAGTGGTTGTGCCGGGGGCAAGGATGACCGTCGGGAAGATCGCGCCCTCGTGGAAGTAGCGGTTTGGCGCGCCGGGCTCGGGGCGGTGGCTGAAGCCCTGCTCGATCAGACCGATCCGCATGGCATCGGATTGAGGAACGAGAATGTGGTCGACCCAGTCCTGAAAGCGTGTACCGGTCTCGACCTTCATGCGCGATGCGAGACGCTCGGCAAAGCCGCAACGCGCGAGAAACCCATCCAGCAGATCGGTGACGAGGCGCTGCGCACCCGGCTGGGGCTTCCAATCGAACGGGCTCAGCGCAGCGGCGGGTCTCATGGGCTGTCTCGCGGCAAGGGAACAGAGTGCGAGGGCGGGCGCGCCGGCGGGGACTCCGACGCGAAACCGGGCCCGTCACGAGCGGAACGATAGGGAAGCGACGCGGATGCGGGGCTCAGGCGGCCTTCGCCGCAGGTCCGAGCAACTGCAGCACCCAGCGTCCGATGTCCTTGCACATGTCCGCCTTGGGAACCATGCCGTCGGCACCCGCCTCGAGCGCGGCCTTGGAGAGCGCGGGCGTCGGGGTTGCGGTCATGACGATGACCTTGCGGATGCTCGGCGCGAGTTTGCGGATGGCGGCGACGAGGTCCACGCCGCGCCCATCGGGGAGGTTGTTGTCGATGATCGCGATACACGGCGCGAAGTCGTTTGACCCGAAGATCGATTCCACTTCCGCGCCGGAGCCGGCGAGCCGGACCTCGGTACATGGAAGACGCTGGAGCAACATGGAGAGGAGCTTTCCGGCGAGCGGATCGTCCTCGACGACAAGAACTCTGAGGATGCCATCGGCTGCTCGGAGTGCGCCAGCCGGATCGGGCGAGCCCGGCTTGTCGGCCGCCCTTCGGCCGGTGTCGGCCGCTCTCGCTTCCCCGGCAGTCCTGACACAGTTGCGCCCGCTCGACTTGGCGGCGTACATGGCCTGATCGGCCTGGGCGAGCAGCTTGTCGGCGGTTGTCTCGTCGCCGGCGCCGGGCTCCATGGAGGCAACGCCCAGACTCACGGTGACCGCGAGCGTTGGGGCGATGCCTTCGACTTCAGAGAGATCCATCGGGGCTGCGGCGATCGCGCCGCGGAGCCGCTCGGCGATCTGCCCGGCCTGCTTGCTGTCGTGGGCGGGAAGGATGATCGCGAACTCCTCGCCACCGATGCGGCAGACCGTGCCGAGCGCACCGATCGTGTCACGGGTGCGTGCCGCGAGCTGCTTGAGCACCGCGTCGCCAGCGGCGTGGCCGAGCTTGTCGTTGACTGACTTGAACTTGTCGGCGTCGAGCATGACGACCGAGAGCGGCTCGGCGTTGGCGCGGGCCTTCTCGATCGCATTGGCAAAGTCGGTGTCGAAGCGGCGACGATTCCAGACACCCGTGAGGGTGTCGGTCTGGGTCTCGGCCTTCAGCCGGTCGGCCTCGCGATGCATCTGGAGTTGGCCGGTAACGAGCGACTCCTGTGCCTCGGCGAGAATGAGCGCGGCGTTGGGAATGGACACGTCCTGCTCGAAGAGTTTGGCGAGCTCAGACGCCGACGCAGCGGTGCTCTTGAGAAGCTCGGCGACGCGCTCGGCGGGGATAGCAAACCATGCGTCGGCCTTCGATGCGACCCGCGCCACCAGAGCCTGCGCCCCCGGTGTGCTCAGCGCCTCGGAGATGTACATTGAGAGAGCGGCGATACGGACCACCGGTGCGTGATTGAGTCCGGAGGAGTCGGGCGCGTGGTGCTTGCGGATGACTTCGGTGAAGACGTCGGGGAGTTTCCATCGCTTCGCGAGCTCGGCGCCGACGGTGGTGTGATCGAAGGGGAAGACCTCGCGCTCGTGGCGACAGAGCAGGTCGTGGTCGTCGGGAGCGGTGGCGAGCGTCGAGGCGTACTCATCGCCGAGCGCGGCAACGCACGCGAGCACCCCGATGTCCTGGAAGAGCGTGGCGGTGAAGCACTCGTCGGCGTCAGCGGCATGGGTCAGTTGGGCGATGTGACGGGCAGCGGCAGCGGCGAAGATCGTCCGGCGCCAATGGGCCTTGAGGTCGGTGCCGGGTCCGCCTCCCACGCGGCGGGTGGCGTCGACAAGACTGAATCCGAGCACGAGGGACTTGACGGCCTGGAGACCGAGGTACGACATGGCGCGATCGAGGCGCGAGCAGGGCTGCTGGAGCCCATAGAACGATGAGTTGACGGTCTTGAGGATCTTGGCGGCGATGCCGGGATCGTTCTGAACGACCTTCGAGATGTCGGTGAGCGAGACGCTCGGAGAACGCGTGAGGGCGAGGACCTCGACCGCGACGGCGGGCAGCGAGGGAAGCGTGGGACAGGCGAGTACTTGATCGATTGTGGACATAGAGACCCCGAGGCCATGACTTCCGATTCCGTCCGGTGTAACGCAACCGATCGGCGGACTGGGATCGACCGCAGGCGGGGACTGCTCAAGGCGAACACCCCGGGGAAGTCTGGGCAAATGCGAGTCAAAGTGGGGGTTGTCCCGCACAACTGGAATACCCGGAGAATTGGGGGGAATCATCGGCCAATTCTGGCCAAACAAGGCCAGTGTGGCCACGCGTCAAAACCTGATACTCTGGTGGGAGACCGGAATTGGGGTGCTCGTCCACGCGTTTCGCGTCGCGATCTTGGTCGTCTTCGGGGCACGCCAGACGCGGTTATTTGGACGCTTCGGGCACGGATCGAAATCCGAGCAAGGGTTCGGAATGGAGCGGAGGAGACTCGAACTCCCAACTTCCAGCTTGCAAAGCTGGCACTCTACCAATTGAGTTACCGCCCCGGATGTTCGGGGGGGAGTGTAGGTCGGGAGCGGAATCCAAGCATCTTCCGGCGGCGATTGGCTTGGGCTCGCGGAGCGGAATGGAGCGGTCGAGACGATGGGAGAACGCGTCAGGGTGGCGGAGTTGATGGACGACCCGGCGATCGACGGGCCGGAGCACGCCCGCGCGCTCCGAGGGTTGTCGAGAATCAATCGAGTGAGCGGAGCGGCCGAAGCGAATTGGCGGGCGATCGAGCCAGCAGCCATGCGCCACGGCGTTCTGGGCGAACCGGTGCGGATGCTGGACATCGCGACGGGATCGGGCGATGTGCCTCTTGGAGTCGCAAAGATCGCGAGGGCACGGGGGGTGAAGCTGGCTCTGACGTTGTGCGACGTGAGCGAGACGGCGCTCAAACATGCGAGCGCACGCGCTGTCCGGCTCCGCGTAGGGGATGTAGAGACGCTGCGAGCGGATGTCGTGCGTGATGGGCTGCCGTTCGAGGACGGTTCGTTCTCCATCGTGACGTGCTCGCTCTTTGCGCATCACTTGGAAGCGGATGCGTGCGTCGGGGTTCTGCGCGAGATGGCGCGGGTGGCGGGGCATGCGGGAACGGTGGTGGTGAACGACCTCCGACGATGCATGCCGGGGTTGCTAGCGGCCCGGCTCGCGGGGCGAACGCTTACGACGTCGCGGATCGTGCGCGTCGATGCGGTCCGATCCGTCAGGGCCGCGTTCACGATCGATGAGATGGCATCGATGGCGAGGGAGGCCGGGTTGGAGAAGCGGGGTCCGGTTCACATCGCGCCGGTGTGGCCCTGGCGCATGATGCTCCTTTGGAGCGAGCGATGAGGAGCCGGCATATACCGGCAGCACGCGACGCGCGAGTGCTGGTGATCGGAGCGGGTCCGGCTGGCGCGAGCGCCGCTGCGGCCGTTGCACGCGCGCTCGGCGCAGACTCAACGCTGCTGGTGGAGCGATCGGCGTGGCCACGGGCGAAGGTGTGCGGCTGCTGTCTGGGCAAGGCGGGGGTGTCGCTGATTGAGCGACATGGTCTGGTCGCGGATATCCGGAAGCTCGGCGGGGTTCCGCTTCGAGAGATCGAGATTCGGTGCCGCGGCGCTGCGGCTCATGTGCGCCACACGGGCGGCCTGGCGCTCGCGCGAGCGAGTCTCGATGCGGCGCTGGTTGCCGGCGCCATTGAACTCGGCGCTCGGTTTGAGCCCGAGACGAGCGCGAGTGTGCTTCGACGCGAGGGGGATGGCTGGATTGTGCGCCTCACGCATCGTTTGGGGCTCGTGCGGGAGGAACGCTTTGGGCTGGTGCTGGTTGCAGATGGGATCGGAGGGCTCTCTCTTGACGGGTTTGAGGAGATGGGAACACGGATCTCGCGGAGTGCGTGGATGGGTATGTCGGCGGTGGTTGGTACCGAACTGATTACGCCCCGTGCGCTCGGCGAGCCCGGCGTGGTCCGGATGCATGTCGGGCGCGGGGGGTATGTGGGAACTGTTCGACTGGACGAGCGACGGGCGGCGGTTGCGGGCGCGCTCGATCCGCATGAGGTCAGGAAGAACGGCGGGCCTGCACAATTGATGGAGCGGATAGCGGCCTCGTGCGGGAACGGACTGGCGCAGACGCGTGGATCTGAGCGGATTCGATTCACGGGCACGGCGCTGTTGACGAGGCGGCGCGACCGGATCGCGCTGCCGGGACTACTGGTCGTCGGCGACTCGGCCGGATATGTCGAGCCGTTCACTGGCGAGGGAATGACGTGGGCGATCGCGTCGGGTGTGCGTGCGGCGCAGCTTGGGGCCGAGGGGCTGCAAACGGGTGCGATGGAAGAGTTGGCGTCGGCGTGGACAGCCGAGCACGCGAGGATTGTGGGACGACGGCAGAGGACGTGCCGCGGGTTTCGCGCGTTCGTGCGGAGGCCTCTGCTCGTCGAGGGTGCGGTGCACGCCATTAGCCGCTTCGAACTCGCGTCGAGGTGCGCTGAGCTGGTGGCGCGGACGATGGGCGTGGAATACCTCGACGGAACTGCATCGGAGACGCGGGGAGCGGGGGTGCCGGCATGAGCGTCGTGCGCGGAATCGGGCTCTCGAAGCCACTCCACTCGGTCTCTCAGGTTCAGGCGAGCGCGTTCGCCCGAGCCATGGGCCGGGTCGAGGGAGCGGAGGCACGATTCGTTGACGCGGTACACCGGCGCTCGGGCATCGAGCGCCGCGGGAGTGTGATTGCGGAGGCTACGGGTCGCGATGAAGATGCGATCGCGCAGTCGTTCTATGGCGCGGACGATCGGGGCGGTCCGACGACTGGACAACGGATGGCGAAGTACGCGGCCGAGGCGGGGGCGCTCGCGGTGCGGGCGGCTGCGGAGGCGCTCGATCGGTCCGGGATCTCGACGCGGGCGATCACGCATCTTGTGACGGCCTCGTGCACGGGGTTCGCTGCGCCGGGGGTGGATTCTGTGCTCATCGACGGACTGGGCCTGACGCCGGATATCGAGCGGACGAACGTGGGCTTCATGGGTTGCCATGGTGCGATCAACGCGCTGCGGGTGGCGGATGCGCTGGCGGATCGCTGCGGACACGGGTCGGCGACCGCGTCCTCTCTTCCAGGTGCGGTGCGGCCGCGAGTTGCGCTTGTGGTTTGCGTGGAGTTGTGCACGCTGCACATGCACCACGATGCGCGACGGGATCGGGTGGTCGCGAACGCGCTGTTTGCGGACGGCGCGGCTGCGATGGTGGTGACTGGTGCTGAAGGATCATGCACCGGCTGGCGCGTGGTGTCGACAGCATCGCGTTTGATCGAGGGGACGCGCGACGCCATGGCGTGGCGGATCGGAGACCATGGATTTGAGATGACGCTTGGCGAGGGCGTGCCGGGGATTGTGCGCGAGCGGCTCGGCGCTTGGGCACGCGAATGGCTCGGCGCGGCGGGCATCGAGAGCGATGCGTTTGACAGGATCGGCTGGGCCGTGCATCCCGGGGGCCCTCGGGTGCTGGATGCGGCGCGAGATGCTCTCGGCATCGGTGAGGCGAGCGTGGCGCACTCGCGAGCGATCCTGGCGACGCACGGGAACATGTCGTCGCCGACGGTGCTCTTCATCGCGGACCGGATCGCACGCGAGACATCGGCGGATCGCATGGTCATGCTCGCCTTCGGACCGGGGTTGACGATCGAGGGCGCGCTGCTGGCACGGGTGTGAGGGTGGCGCGGACGGCACAACCGGCACAGCAGGAATGCGCGGCGCGCGAGGGGTGATTCGCTTCCATCGAGCGCCGATGCGGTTCAGATGCGCAGTGGGTGCGTGACGTTCATGACGGCGCTGGTCTGTGCGGTTGGCGTGCAGGGCGGGTGCTGCATGGCCGCGATGGGGCAGGAGCGGACGACAGTGGCGCCGATGCGCATGCCGCGCGAGATCGAGCGGCGTGGCAGAGGGACGGCGCCAATCGTGGTGAGGCAGGACACGGGGCCGGGTGAGGATGCGGCACAGAATCCGGATGAGACGTCGAGGGCTGGAGCCACGAACGAGGAACGGCGGCGCGCGCCGGAGACAGCGGCTGCGCCGGGCGGGATACCGGTTGATGGGGCGCGGGTCGCGCGGCTCTCGGAGTCGCTCGGGACGGGATTCGCACGATTCGAGAGCGCGAGCGTGGTGATGCTTGCGGACACGACGGCTGCGGCGGCGCACGCGCGGCTGGGCTCGCTTGAGATGGCGAGGGCAGAGGTGCTGCGCTGGGCGAGGCGAACGGGGATCGAACCGACGATGGAAGCGAGCAAGCACGTGTGCGTGCTCTTCGCGGTGCGTGCGGCGTACATCGAATTTGCGGCGCGCGAGGACGGACTCGATGCGAGCGGGCTCGGCGGGCACTACTCGCCCTCGAAGGAGCGGATGGCGCTCTACGCGGATCCCCCGGGGATCGCGCCGTCGGACGGGCTGCGGATCCGGGCGATGCACGAGGCGGCGCACATGGCTCTCTTTCGGACGGGGGTGCAGTCGAGGCGGCGGACGCAACCGTTCTGGCTGAGTGAGGGCTTGGCATCTGCGTTCGAGCCGGAGGGTGAGATGCCGAGCGCGCCGGACCGTGAGCGGAAGGGGTTCCGCGAGGTGTATCTGGACAGTCCATCTGCGTCCAGGGTGGCGGTTGATTGGTTGGTGTCTCGGGATGAACCGGGTGTGGCGGACGGCGAGCGTGTGCACGCGATGTACCGCACGAGCGAGGCGATGGTGCGGTATCTCTCGAGGCACAGGCGTGGTGCGCTGGCGGCGTACATGGCCGCGCTTCGGAACGGCAAGCCGGGGACACGGACGGCGGCGGAGCTGCGGGAGGAGTTCGTGGAGCACTTCGGCGACCCTGCACGCGTCGAGCGTGAAATGGCGCTGCGCCCCTGGTGAGCGCTTGTGCATACGGCACAAACGAGGCTCCGATCGGCTACAGTGCGGCGCGGCCCGCACGAGTAGGGCCGACGCACGGAGCCAGAACATGAACGCACGCCGGATCGATTCGGGGTTGTTGGTTGGGATTCTCGTTGCTTTGGGAGGGACGGCGGGCTCGTTGCTGGGCACCGGATCGGCCTGGGCCCAGGACACGGCGGCTCCGGCGCCTGAGAGCGCGGCGCGTGCAGAAGGTGCGACCGAGGAGCCGCCGAGGCTCTCGTTCTCGCTGACGGGGCGCAGCCAGATTGGTCTGAGCGCGGATCTTGATGATGCGGACGGGGAGGTTTCCACGACGCGCGTCGGCGCTGAGTTCGGAGTGCGATACCGCGTCAACGATCGCGTGGGCCTCGGCCTCGGGGTCGGCGCGGAGTACTCGTTCTATGACTTTGACGACTTTGAGACGGTCACCGGTGGAGGGGAGCCGATCGACGACGCGTTCATGTACAGCCTGACGCCGACGATCAGCTTTGCGATCGATGACCGCTGGACTGTGATCGGTGGCGGGATTTTCCGGTGGGCGGGCGAAGAGGACGCGGATCTGGGCGATTCGTTCACGGCCGGCGGGCTGGGCGTGGTGAACTACAAGGTGAATGACAAGCTGACGCTCGGGTTCGGGTTCATCGTCGGATCGCGGCTGGAAAAAGATTCGATCTTTGTGCCCGCCCTGTCCATCGACTGGAAGATCAATGATCGCTGGACGCTGACGAATGACGGGAAGCCGGGGCTCGCCCTCGTGTATCGGGCGACGGACCGGCTCGATCTGTCGGTCGAGGCATCGTATGAGACGCGCGACTTCCGGCTGAATGACGACAACGCGATCCCCGAGGGTGCGATGGAAGACACGGGCGTGCCGGTGGCGTTTGCGGCGTCGTGGCGGGCGCTCGATCGGCTCACGCTGACGGGGCGCATCGGCGCGTACGCGTATCAACGATTCGAGTTCCGGAACGCGGATGGCGACGAGGTGACCGACGAGGACGTTGATCCGTCGCTGTTCTTCGGGCTGGAGGCGCGGGTCGCGTTCTGATCGGAGCGATCTCGCTATCGGACGCCGGGCCGCTCCGCTTTGTGCGAGATCGGTTTCGAACCGGTGCCGTAGGGCGGCGCGTCTTCGAGCGTGATCGAGATGACGCTGGGGGGATCAAGTGGGCGACCATCCGCGTCGACGGGGAGAGCGGCGAGGGCGCGGATGACATCCGCGCCGGATATCGCCTCGGCGAATGCGGCGTATCGGCCGTCGAGGTGCTTGGTTCCCTCACGGCTGAGACAGATGAAGACCTGCGAGCCAGCGGTGTTGGGCTCGGTCGCCCGGGCCATGGAGAGCACACCGAGGTCGTGCGGGAGGAGACTGGGCTCGAGATCGATCGAGTAGCCGGGGCCGCCGTTGCCGGTGCCGGTCGGATCGCCGAACTGGATGACGAACGGCGAGCCGTCGGCGCGAACGGGGACGATTCGGTGGATGATGATGTCCGTGTAGAAACCGCCCCGGACGAGATCAAGGAAATTCTGAGTTGTGCTCGGCGCGGCATCAGGCCGCATGGCAAAGCGGATCTCACCCAGGGTGGTCTTCACGACGGCGACCTGATCAATGGCGGCGCGGATGCCGGTGAAGGCGGATTCCTCGGCGGGGCCGAAGGTCACGACACCGGTGCGGCCTTCGAACGATGGCTTGCCGGTCTTCGGGTCCATGAACCAGGGCGCATTGGTCGCGGGATTCAGGAGCATGGCGGGCTTGGGCTCGATCAGCGGACGAAGGACCAGGGCGGGTCCGATCTTGCGATCGCCGGCGAGAACTTGCGCGTACAAGAGGCGCGGCGCCGGCGCTCGCCAGAGAATCGGAAAGTGGGTCGCCAGATCGACACGCCCGGCCTCAACGGAGGAGGAGGCAACGACGGCGGCTGTGATTGGCTCGAGGAGTTGGATCGACAGCGGTCCCTCGACACCGGCCGGCCTCGTGACTTCGACGGGGATCGAACGATCAACACCGTAGTAATCGCGGACTGGCGTGACTTGCGCGTCGGTGCTGAGGGCGATGCCGAGCAGGATGGAAGCAACGGTCGCGCAGTGGCATCGCGCGCGGAATCGACGCGGGATCGCGTTGTTTGTCATAGCAACTGGAGGATACCGGTCTGGGATCGCGGCGTTTCGAGCAATCACTCGGGGCCGGTGGGATCGCCGCCCGCGGTCTGACGATCGATCTGGTTCCAGACGGCACGCATGGAGGACGATGCGTCGTCTTCGTCCTCGGACATCGGGAGCATGTTGTAGAGCTGATGGCCGACGTCGGCGAACCAGACGATGGCGAGGTCGGCACGAAGTACATTCATGCCGAGGTCGTGGTTGAAGTCGGCCTGGGTACGGAGGCCGTCGGCTGCGATCGCTGAACGCGCTGGCTCGATCTGGAAGAGGCGGGTGGCACCGTTGGGGCCAAGGCCGCGGTACTGGTAGTTGGAGACGATTTCGCCAGCTTGCCCGTTCCACAGGCGCGAGTATGCCGTGAACGGATGGGTGCCGGTATGGGAGGGGCAATAGAAAGCGGGTGGCGCGGGAAGGTACTCGCCGACGTAGAGCAGACCGAGCCCATCCCATTCGAAATAATCTACCTCGGATTCGGTGAATCGATCCGAGTTGAAACGGACGACGACGGTGTCGGCGAGTTCGACGTCTTCAGGACGCGAGCCGGGGGGCGCAAAGACCGTGAATGGAATGTGGTTCTTCGAGTCGTCGGCATACATCGCGATCGCGAGACCGATCTGGCGGACATTGGAGGCACAGACGACGCGTCTCGCGGTCTCTCGCGCCTGGTTCATGCCAGGCAGCAAGATGCCGAGGATCATCGCCACGACCAGCAGCGTGACGAGAACGTCGACGAGTGTGAATGCCGGACGGCAGGGCTTCATGCGGACACCCTCCACGGGACCGGTCCCCAGTGAAGTACGCGCCAAGGACGCGCTAGTTCCGCATTTGAGCAGACCACGAGGCTGCATGACGCCACTCCGCACGCTCAAGCTCCCACAAGAGCGACACCCCAGCGTACCGGGAGCGCCGGGCTGCCGCAAGCATTGTTTCGTACTTGATGAGTTCCTGACCGGGTCACGCATTCCGCACATAATACGAACATTTACCCTTGTTCAGGGTATCATTCGGCCCAAGTGATTGGAGGAAAGCGGTGGGAGATGGCATCCTCTGCGAGGGCCCTGCGTATCGGATGCTGGCGGTCGGATACCGCCCGAGTAGAGCCGTCGCGCAGGAGCGTGGGGTATGACGGACAGGCAAGCACAAGACGACGTTGATCTGGCTTTGATGAGGCGAGTCGCCGAGAACGACGAGAAGGCGATCAGCGAGTTGTACGACAGATTCGGTTCGCTGGTGTTTCGGATGGCGTTTCAGTCGATGCCGACGCGGGCTGAAGCGGAAGACGCGGTCCAGGAAGTATTTGTTCGGCTGTGGCGGACAGCCGGCCGGTATGACCCGAAGCGTGCGGCATTGGTGACTTGGGTGATGCTGATCTCGCGGCGCCACTTGGTTGACAAGTTGCGTCGAACCCGAGCCCGGGTGCGGGCGGGAACATTGGATGAGGCCCAGGCAGGCGTGCTTGGAGATCGCGGGCTTGGCCCGTCATCGCCGGAACGCCAGGAGCAGTTTGCGTCGCTGATGAAGAAGATCGAAACTCTCCCGGAATTGCAGCGCACTGTCGTTGTTCGTGCGTATCTCGGGGGACAGACCCTGCGGCAGATTGGTGAGGAACTCGGAACTCCGTTGGGGACTGTGAAGTCGGCATTGAGCCGCGCCTTGGTACGACTGCGTGAGCGGGTGAATGAGGAGCCGGTGGTATGAAAGTCCAGGAATTGACGGAACTCGCTCTGCTCGACGTGCACGGGCTTCTCGATGACGAGGAGCGCGAAGCGTTCGAGCGTGCGTTCGCGGCCTCGCCGGCGGCGGTGCAGGCGCGGATCCGTCGCGAGCAGGTTCGATTCTCCGATCTGACGGCTTTGTTGCCGGATGTTGAGGCACCGAGCGACCTTCGGGCTCGGGTGCTGCAGCGTGTGCGGATCGCGATCGCGGAGAGGGAGACCTCGCGCCGAGACGGCCCGGGGCGGACGCTGCCCCCGATCCTTCGAAGCAAGCGGGTTTCACCGGTGTGGCGGGCGGGCGCGCTCGCGTGTGCCGCGGCGGCGGTTGTGTTCGCCGTGACAACGATCCAGATGCGTGTGCAGTACGACGAGCTGCACGCGAAGATCCAGAGCGACGTGCTGCTCTCGAGCATGCTGGCCAATTATGGGCCGAATCACCTTCGCGACATGTTGTTCGATGGTCGCACCGAGCGTGTGATGTTCACGTCCGCGAACCCCGCGGTGCAGGGCGAGGCGTCGTTGTGGACGAATCCTGACTGGCAGTCCGGACGGCTGTTCTACCTGAATCTGCCGCGCCAGACCGGCGAGGTCTACCAGCTCGCGGTGCTGGACCAGAGCGGGAGTGTCGTTGAGGTGCTCGCGTCGTTCGATTCGAGCGGCGGGCTGATGACGCGTGACGTGATTGCGGCATCGAGCGCGGGCAAGCAGCTCGCGATCGTCGGGCCGGGTCCGAACGGCGAGCAGACACCGCTGATGGTGGCGACGATGAAGGGCAAGGCGTGATCGGCCGCTGAGGAATACCCACAATCCGGAACAAGCAGAAGGGGCCACGAGGCCCCTTCTTTCGTTGGCGTGAGGGAGCGTGAGCAACGGATCAGGCGGGGCGTGAGGGCATCCGCCAGCGGCGCTCGTCCATGAGGCCGTCGAACTCGTCGACGCGTTCGATGGAGGCCTTCGCCTCGTAGAGCTTGCGCCAGAGAATGAAGGCGGCGATGGACGAGAGGATCGTGAGCGCGCCCGCGATGCCGGCGGCGTAGTAGATCCGTTCGTCGTATAGGGGCGTGGGATCGGGCGTCGCGGCCACGGCGATGATGGTGTTGGTGCCATCGACTCGGCGTTCACGGGCAGAGTTGGCCGAGCGAACGAACGTGGTGACGAGCGTGTCCAGGATTCTCTGGGTCTTGGCTGCGCCCAGACCGCGGAGTTCGACTGTGAGTGTGCCGGGGGTGTCGGAGAGGAGCGTCATGTCTGCATCGAGGCGGGACTTGAGTGACGCGGCGGTGGCGAGAGACGCGATGCCGCGCTGCTTCATTTTTTCGGCGGCGGTCTCCATGAAGCGAGGATCGACGAGGAGCCCCTCGTGGTAGCGCCGCCATTCTTCGAGCTCGGCCGCGGAGGGGGGGCGGCCGGAGGCGTCGGCCTCGACGCGTGCGGAGACGGCGTAGATCGCCGGAGCGACCTTCTGGGCGACAACCCAGCCGATGCCCGCGTAGATCAGCATCGCGAGCGTGACATAGAAGAGGGCTGCGATCGCGCCGCTCCGGGCCTGGCGTGAACGGGACTTGCGTCGGATGTCGTCGACCGACTTCTTGGCCGCGATGAGTTCGGCTCGCTGCGCGAGGATCTGCTCCACCTGCTCGAAGCGATCTCTGACTGCGTCGCCAGCTCGCTTGACCTTCTCGGCCTGGGACCGGAGGAGTTTGCGCTGCTGGCGGAGACGTTCCCGGCGTGCTTCGATGAAGTCACCGGAGCGGATCGGAGGCCCCAGATCACCAGAGTCGGAGGCGTGGGCGGGTGCGGCATCGGCCTGCGCGCGGGCGGCGGAGAGTTCCTGTCCGAGCGTACGGGCAAACTCGCGGAGCTTCTCGGCTTCTGCGATCGCTTCGTCTCGCGCTGATCGGATCTCTTCAACCTGCGAGAGGAGCTCGGGGTCGGCGTCTGCGCCCGAAGCGGGCGCGCTGGTCGCCGAATCGAGGAGCCGAGTGGACTCTGCGAGTTGGCCCTCGACCTCGGCAATGTGTCGGAGGTAATCCTCGGCTTTGCGTTCGGCTTCGGCGAGCGCGGCGGTGAGCGCTTCGATCTCGGTGCTCGAGCGGGCCTGAGCTGCGGTCAGCTCTGCGAGCTGGCTCTTGAGCGCCGCATCGCCACCGGACTTCTCACGCAGGACGGCGGCCTGGGCGCGGAGCGACTTGAGTTCGTCGTTTCGAGCGGCGATCACCTGGCCCTTGGTCTCCAGGTCTGTGGCGAGCCTTCCGGCGTCGGTGCGTGCGTCCTGCAGCTCGCGCTTGAGCGCGTCGATCTGAGCGGCATAGGACTCGGCGAGCGTCTGCGCCTCGGCGATCATGGAACTCGAGTCGGTCGCTCGCTGCTCCATTCGCTCTTCGGCGGCTCGGAACGCCGCCGCCTTTTCGGCGAGCGCACGCTCCATCTGCGCCCGGCGCTGTTCGGCGTCCTGCGCCGACGATTGCGCACGGGCGGCGGCTTCCGCCGCCTCTCGCTCTGCGGCCTCGGCGGCCGCCTGGGCCCGCTTGGCGGCGTCTTCCAGCGCGGATATTCGATCGAGTTCTCTTTCGAGATCGGCACGCTGCGCGTCGAGTTCGTGACGGGCAGCCTCGATCGCCTGGCGTTCGGTTTCGATTCTTGCGGACTCGGCTTCGATCGACTCGCGCTGAGCGAGGAGCTGTGCCGCGAGTTCTTCGTTCGACTTCAGGGTTGCCCGGGCGCGCTGCTCGAGTTCGTTCGCTGCCGCCTCTCGCGTGGCGAGGGCCTCTTCGGCGAGTCGACGCTGCTCGTCTGCTTCGCGAAGACTGGCGAGTTGGCGCTCGACATCGGAGATCAGGGCCATGATTCCGGCTGACGAGGTGGGCGACTGCCCGGGCACTCCGGAAACGGATTGGATTGGCTGATTGCCTCCGGACATGCTTGCTCCCCAAACAAAGACCGATCGCCCGGGTTGGCGAGTGGGTCAAGTCGCTTATCGGCACGGAAATAGCGCGACTGGAACGCTGTCTGAGGAACGGACTGGTAGAGTTGTCGATACAACAGATAGCGGCACGCGCGTGGATGGCGGTGCCGGCACACAAGGAGAATGCGATGCGCAGAGGTTCGATTATCAAGGTTGCCGCGATTGGTCTGGTCGGTCTTGTGGGCGCCACGGCCGCGACCGTTGGCGGCTACCGGGCTGTCACCGGCGAGTGCCTGATTGGCGTTTGCCAGAGCAAGCTGCAGCCTCAGGCAGTTGTCACTCCGGTCGCGGCGACGTCGCAGACCGAGGAGTCTTGCGCGATGGGCTGCGACAAGGCCAACGAAGTGAACGTGGAAACGGTCGCTCTTGTTGCCGAGACTGAGTGCCATCTGAAGGCTGGCGACACATGCGAGAAGCTCGCTGCCTCGGACTGCTCGGAGATGGCCAAGGATGGCGATTGCGATCCGGCCACCTGCGACAAGCCCGAATGCTGCGCCACGATGGCACAGAAGGAGTCGACCGAGAAGACCGGCGGCTGAGGTCTCTGATAACGCGAAGTTCACTCCTCGAGAGCCGGACAGATCTGGGTCCGGCTCTTTGCTTGCGCTGAGCGCACGCGGGTACGCTTCGCCCATGGCGACCTTCCTGCTGAAGACCGAGCCGGGGACGTACTCCTTCGACGATCTCGTGCGCGACGAAGCAACGACCTGGGATGGCGTGACAAACGCCGCGGCACTGATCGCGCTGCGGGCGATGAAGAAGGGGGACGAGGCACTCGTCTACCACTCGGGCGATGAGCGAGCGATCGTCGGGCTCGCGAAAGTGACGCGGGCCGGGTACGCGGATCCGATGCGCCCGGAAATGAACGCGAAGGGCGAGCCGAAGTTTGCGGTCGTCAACCTGAAAGCGGGGAAACGGGCGAGATCGCCCGTGACGCTCGCACAGATCAAAGCCGACAGGCGGTTTGCGAAGTTCCAGCTTGTGACCATCTCACGCCTCAGCGTGATGCCGGTGCCGCCGGAACTTGATCGGGCTCTGAGGGAGATGGCGGGCTTGTGACATCGGCGTCGAGCGGTGTGAGCATGATGTTCCGCCAGCGGACTTCGAGCGGCTCCGCGCGGGCTCCGACGCCGTGGACCTGGAGCGCGATGAAGCCGGATGGGGTCATGTCGTCGTGCAGGTCGGCGGCGGGAACGCCGTTGATCCACGTGCGGATGTGATCGCCCTCGGCCTCGATTCGAAGTGTGTTCCACTCGTCGCGCCTGAATGCGGCGCGGGCGTCTGGATTGTCCGAAAGGTCGTCGAGCCAGCCGCGCCGACCCTCGTCGTAGATGCCGCCCGTCCACGCTCGCTCGGCGGGATCGATTTCGATCTGGTAGCCGTGGACTCGGCCGCTCTGATAGTCGGGGCGGCTCTCGCTCCGGATCTGGATGCCGGAGTTGAGCTCATCGTCGACCTGGAACTCGAGGGTCAGGATGAAGTCGGCGAACGCACGCTCGGTGCAGAGGAATGAGTTGGGCTGGTTAGGGGCGGTGCGACCAACGATGCAACCGTCCTCGACGGAGTAGGTGGCCTTGCCGCCGCGCTGTGTCCAGCCAGCGAGCGTGGTGCCGTCGAAGAGCGAGATGGTCGGTCGTGGGGCGGCACCGCTGGAGACGACATGCGTTCGACAGGCACATCCGGTGAGGGCCATAGCCATCGCGAGGCATGCCGCCCGTGTGAGGATCCGTGCTGCAGGGTGCATGTTCATGGCTTGCCCTCCAGCTCTTCGATGCGCCATGGCTTCTCGCGGCCGGCTGTAGCGGAGCGCGTCGCTGCGAAGTCCGACGGGGCGACGGGCTCGGTGTTGTTCCCCCAGGCACGTCGGATGTACGTGAGCACGGCGGCGAGTTCTTCGTCGGTCTTGAAGGGCGCGGCGGGCATGCTCGCATTGAAGCGTTGTCCGTCGCTCTCGAGCGGGCCTTCGAGCCCGTAGAGAAGGATGCGGATCGGCGTGTCGGGGTTGCCTCGCACGCGCGAGGAGCCGGCAAGAGCGGGAGCGTGGCCGGGTGCGCCGGTTCCTCCCTTGCTGTGGCAGCCGGAACAGGTCGTGTCGAAGAGAGCGCGGCCGATGTCGAAGCGTGCGATCTCTTCGGGCGTGAGCACGCGTCCACTGCTGGAGACGACCGAGCCGTGACCTGGCCAGACGAGCCACTGGTCGGCGTCGCGGGCGGCGAATGAGAGTGGGGACCGGGACGCAGTGAGCGACGTCCAGCCGCGGGGTGGGGCGGCGAGTTCGATGGGGCGTGGGGTATCGGTGTTGAGGCGCTGGGCGAGTTGGAGACGCCCGAGGAGGAACGAGGCAAGATCGGAGCGGTCCCCGCTGAGCGACGCAATGAGGTCGATCGCTCGGGCGCGGGCTCCATAGTCGGGACCGGTGAGATCGGCGTCGAAGAGGTCGCGCACGAATGCGAGGCGGCCGCCCCGGATGGTCGCTCCGTCCGCGGCGAGGGCGACAATGGCGAGCGGTGCTCGGCCGAAGAGGCCGCTGATGGCGAGAGCGCGGATCGATTCGCTGTCGGGCTCGGCACGAGCGGCGTTGACGAGGAGCGAAACGGCGCGGGCATCGGGGCTCGCGCCCGCTGCGAGCAGCGCGTGGGTGCGGATTCGGCGGTCGGGACTCCCTGCGAGATCGGCGATCGCGTTGAGCAGGGTGTCAGCGCCGGACGAGCCATCGCCGGGAGTGAGCCAGCGTTCGCCGATCCGCAGGCCCGCAAGCACGACGTCGGGATCTGCATCGGACATGGCGGCGAGGGCGTCGTCAGGGTTCGTCAGGCCAAGGCCGTCAAGCGTCCAGAAGGCGTGGAGGCGGGCGATCGGATCGGAGCCGCGACGGGAGAGGCGTCGGAGCGCGTCGGCCTGTTCGATCGCGCGGCGCTCGATGAGCAGGCGCTGCGAGGTGGTGCGACGCCACATGTCGGGGTGCGAGAGCTGCTCGACGAGCCGGGCGTTTGTCAGCGAGCCGAGGTTCGTGCGCGTCGGGACGACGGCGTTCGCGGGCAGGACGCGATAGATGCGTCCCATGTCGAGCGGGCGTTCGAGACCTCGCGCATAGACCTGCTGTTTCAGGTAGTCGGTGAGATAGGTCTTGTGCTGGATGACTCCTCGATGCATATCGACGATGTAGAGCGCGCCCTCCGGGCCGGTGAGGCACTGCACGGGGCGGAAGCGTTCGTCGATTGAGGCGAGGAATTCTCGATCGGGGTACGCGCTCGTGCCCTTCACGCGATCGGCGGCCTGCTCGATCTTGAGACGACGGACGAGGTTCCCTGCGGGCTCGGCGATCAAGGCGTCGCCACGCAGATCCGGGCCGAGGAGAGAGGCCTCGTAAAACGTCGTGCCGCACGCGGCGGTGTGGACCGCGAGTCGTTTGTCGGCGCGGAGGATGCCGTCCATGTAGCCGCGATTGACACCGGGCGTTGGGTGGATTGGCCAGACGGTCTGGTCGTCACAGACGCCGACGCCGACGAGCGGGAAGGTGCGCTGGGCGGGGTTGCGTGAGGCGTAGTGCTTGGGGACGAGGTCCATCTTCAACGCATCGGAGTTGGGCGTGTAGAAGAGGCGGCCGGCGCGATCCATCGCGAGCCCCCATTGGCCGTGCGCGGGAGTCGGGCGCGTGACGGTGTCGAAGGCGGGAGGGCCGCTGAAGCGGAGCTCAAGGGAGTGCTGGGAGAGGTGGATCCAGTTGTCGAGGCCCCACGTGAGGGCGTTGGGCGCGTGCTCGGGATTCTCGCCGGCGAATCCGCTCAGGATGAGGCGTCGCTCGTCGGCCCGTCCGTCGTTGTTCGTGTCCTTGAGAAAGATGAGATTCGGCGGCTCGATGACGAGTGCTCCGGCGCCTCGCGCATCGGCGAAGCACGGGAGGACCGCCCGGGGCATGACGAGCCCGTCGGCGAATGTGGTGCGCCGGTCCATCGCGCCGTCGCCGTCGGTGTCCTCGAGGATCGCGATGCGGCCTGAGGGTTCGGACTCGCCCGCGCCGAGCGCGTCCTGCATGTAACCGACCATCTCGACAACCCACATACGGGCGTGCTCGTCGAACTGGATCCAGACCGGGGCCTCGACCAGCGGCTCGGCGGCAATGAGTTCGATGCGGAACCCCGGCTCCAGTTGGATGGGATCGAGGGCGTCGGCGAGCGTCTTGGCGGTGCGCCACGACTGGTCGATCGTCTCGCGGGCGTGCGCGGAGCGAGCGCGGTGCGACTTGCCCGAGGACGCGAGAATGGCACCCACGGAGGCCAGCAGCGCGAGCGCGAGCAGGAGGATGGAGGGAACGAGTGCGTGGGCGCGTCGGGATCGGTTGGTCGGGGTCGTCACGCAGGGAGGGTGGCAGAGTCGGGGCTTGGCGTCAAGTGCGTGGTATGAATGAAAGGAACCCGCCGGCGTGAGCCGACGGGTCCTGGTTGTTCAGCAAGGGTATTGCTGCGTATCAGGTTGGTTGTCTGGAGAGATCAGCGGCCACCGGGTGTGAGGCCCGGGATGTCGTCGCCACCGGCCTTGATCTGAGCGGTGGACTTGCTCAGATCGTCGCCGACGGGCTGGGCGCGGCCGCCGAGGTTCTTGGCAAGGAAGGCCTCGGTGACGGCGTTGAAGGCCATGTTGTTGTCCGGGCGGGCGAAGCCGTGTCCCTCGTCGGGGAAGAGGACGTAGGTGACGGGGATGTGCTTCTTCTGCATGACCTCGACGATCTGGTCGGACTCGGACTGCTTCACGCGCGGGTCGTTGGCGCCCTGGCCAATCAGGAGCGGCTTTTTGATGTTGTCGACGAAGTTGATGGGCGAACGCGACTCCAGGAGCTTCTGGCCCTCTTCGGTGCGGTGGTCGCCGACGCGCTCGGTGAACATGGAGATGATGGGAGCCCAGTAGGGCGGGATGGTGTTGAGGAGCGTCACGATGTTGGAGGGGCCGACGATATCGACGCCGCAGGCGAACACGTCGGGCGTGAAGGTCAGGCCGACGAGTGTGGCGTACCCACCGTACGAGCCGCCCATGATGGCGACCTTGTCCTTGTCGGCAATCTTCTCGTTGACGGCCCAGTTGACGGCGTCGATGAGGTCGTCGTGCATCTTCCCGGCCCACTCGAAGTTGCCGGCGTTGATGAAGTCCTTGCCGAATCCGGTGGAGCCACGGTAGTTGACGCTGAGCACGGCGTAACCGCGGTTGGAGAGCCACTGGTGGTAGGGATTGAAGCCCCAGTTGTCGCGTGCCCACGGGCCGCCGTGGACGAAGAGAACCATGGGCACGGCCTTGTCCGGGCGCCCGTCGCGGTTGGCGTCGGAGGCGAGCGGGATCGTGAGATACGAGACGAGGTTCAGCCCGTCGCGGCTCTTGATGACGACGTCCTGCATCGGCGCGAGGGGGAGGCCCTCCAGCTTGCTGCGGTTGGTGAAGAGGAAGGTGGCCTTGCCGAGCTTGCCGCCGACGCCGCGCTCGTAGAGGTAGCAGCGGACGGGGCCGGTGTCCTGCAGGTAGCTGACGATCCACTTGGAATCGTCGAGCGTGCGGTCGTTGATGGACAGCTCGCCGGGTGCGACGCCCGCGAGGAACTCCAGATCGGGCTTGATGGCGTTGTCGAGGACCTTCCACTCGGTACGCCCGTAGGTGAACGCGACAGCCTGCACGTTTTTCTCGGTGGGGTGAGCGATGATGCCGCCAACATCGGCGCGTGCGTCCTCGGCCAGGAGCTTGCGTGTGCCGGTCTTGAGATCGATGGTGAAGAGCGCGCCGGTGTTGCGCTCGCGGCTGTCCTGCATGTAGACGACCTGTCCGGTCTTGTCGAAGCCGCCGATGCCGGAGGTGAGCGAGTCCTTCTGGCCGATGGTCTGGAAGAGCTCGGTCTTCCCCTCGGGGAGGAGGGTGTAGATCTCGCTGCTGCCGTCGGCGGTCATCTTCTGCGCGAAGCGGAGGTTGAAGTCGTCGTCGGTGACGTAGCCGGCCCACTCGTTGTTCTCTGCAACGAGCGTCGACTCGCCCGTCTCGATGTTGATCCGGTAGACGTCGTGGAACTGCGGGTTGCGGTTGTTCAGGCCGACGAGGACGTCAGTCGGGAACTTCTCGCTCATGCCGACGACTCGGGCCGTGGGGCGGAGCGGCTGGCCGCTCGGGAGCATGATGGGGTTGCCGTCGGGGCCTGGGACGGTCTCGTAGGGCGTGAGGTCCTTGGTCTGGCCGGACTTCACATCGACGGCGAAGAGCTTCCAGTTCTCATCGCCACCAACGTCCTGCACGTAGAGCAGGTGGGTGTCGTTGAAGGCCCAGAAGTACTGGCGGATATTCCGCTTGGAGTCGTTGGTGACGGCGCGGGCTTTGGAGAGGTCGCCCGCGGGCGCGACGAAGACGTTCATCACGCCGTTGACGTCCGCGAGCCAGGAGATGTATGTCCCGCCGGGGCTGATCTGCGGCCCGGCTTTGTCCGGGTTGCCGAAGAGGACATCGCGCGGGATCAGCGGGACATCGACGGCGGCGACGGCCTTGGCGGCAGCGGGCTTTGTGGCGGGCTGCGCGTCTGCCTGGTGGGCGAGGCCCGACACAGAGAGCGCGGCGAGGGCGAGGATAAGTCTGGTGGTCATTCGGAACCTCACGAGAAGGGGAATTGGGGCGATGCCTTCGGCGGACAACGACCGTCGCACCGGCGGCTGGATATGGATTGTTACCGGTCCGGACCGCTCTGGTTTTGGCAAAGCGAGCGTGGGATTTCGGCCGAATGGGCGATTCCGGGGTGACGAGGGGTCACTCGGGGATGTCGATCGACGCCGGATCAAGGTCGGTCGGGGGGATCATGGGGTCCATTTCCTCGAGCGTCGCCCGCACGATCTCCGAGACGGCCCAGTTGCGGTACCACTTGCGGTCGCTCGGGATGACGTGCCAGGGGGCGTGCTCGGTGGAGCATCGTTCGAGCGCGGCCCGGTACGCCTCCATGTAGTCGTCCCATCGGGCGCGCTCGGCGATGTCCTGCATCGAGAACTTCCAGCGTTTCTCCGGGTCGGCGAGGCGTGCGAGGAGCCGCTCGCGTTGCTCGGCGCGCGAGATGTGCAGATAGAACTTGAGCACGGTCGTGCCGGTGACCGAGAGGTAGCGCTCGAAGTCGTTGATGATCGCGTAGCGTCGCTCCCAGACGCCCTGCGGCACCATCTCATGTACGCGGACGATCAGCACGTCCTCGTAGTGCGCACGGTTGAAGATGCCGATCTCGCCCTTTGGCGGGGCGGCGGCGTGGATCCTCCAGAGAAAGTCACGGTCGGCCTCGTCCTCGCTCGGCTTCTTGAAGGATGTGACGTGGCACCCCTGCTGATTGAGCCCGGAGAACGCGGCGCGGATCGTGCCGTCCTTGCCGGAGGTGTCCATCCCCTGCAGCACGATGAGCAGGGCACGCCGGTTTTCGGCGAAGAGGCGCTGCTGGAGCACGGCCATGCGATCCGCGTTCGCGGCGACCTCCTGCTCGGCGCGGTCCTTCGCGTCGCGCGTCGAGAGCCCCTCCATCCCCGGTGTGGCGCGGGGATCGAGGTCCTGCATGCGGACAGGGGAGCCGGGCGGAACGCGGAGGTGCGGGCGAAGGTCCATCGTGTATCCTGTCCGGCGCGCGATCAGCGTCGGGGCGAGATCGGATCGGGTGCGGCGCCGTCATAGGGCGGCAACTCGCAGCGGTCGTTGGCGTACTCGCGGATCCAGTCCAGCTCGCCGGTATGGTAGAGATCGCTGAACGCCTTCACCGCGTCGGGGGCGTACCAGGTGCCGGCGTGGCGTTCGAGTTCCTCGATGGCGCGTGCCGCGGCTTCGGGACCGATCTCCCAGCGATACGGGCGGACCGACGTCAGGGCATCGAAGGTGTCGACGACCGAGAAGAAGCGGGCTCCGCGGGGGATCGCGTCGCCCTTGAGCCCGTCGGGATAGCCGGTTCCGTCCATGCGCTCGTGGTGGTGACGCACGAGGTTGAGCATGGCGGGGTCGTCCTCTCCCATGCGGAGCAGACGCTCGTGCCCGAGCCCGGCATGTGTTCGCATGATCGTGAACTCTTCGTCGGTGAGACGCCCCGGCTTCAGGAGGATGCCGTCGGGGATGTCGATCTTGCCGATGTCGTGGAGCGCGGCGGCGAGCGTCAGGCGCTGGATCGTCGCGTGATCGACGCCGAGTCGCTCGGCCAGCGCACGCGTGTACAGCACGACGCGCCACGTGTGGGCGGCGCTCGCGCCGTCCTTCACCTCCAGCACTCGCACGAACGCGGCAACTTCCTCCGGAGCCATGCGTTCATTGTACAGCAACCGGCTCGCAGGCCCGCGAGTGGAATCCGGCGCATCGTCCGAGAATCGAGGGATTACACCCTCGCCGGGAGGATCGTGCCGCGGCACTCGCCGAAGCCGATCCTGCGGAATCCCTCGCGCTCGCAATACGCCTTCATGATCACCGTGTCGCCGTCGGCGAGGAAGGTCCGCTTCTCGCCCGTGGGGAGCTCGATCGGCGTCCGCTGCGTGCCGGGGACGAGCTTGGGCGGATTCGCGAAGGGATCGCCATCCCAGGTGAGCTCGATCATGCTCCCGCGGCTGTCGCGCGTGGGGCCGGAGATCGTGCCGCTCGCGAGCAAATCGCCGGGCTGGAGGTTGCAGCCGTTCACCGTGTGGTGCGCGACCATCTGGGCGAAGGTCCAGTACATGTGCTTGAAGTTGCCCTTCGAGAGCCGAACCGGAGGCATGGAGCGTTTGGCCATGTCGGCGGATTGCAGGTGGACTTCGAGGGTGATGTCGAAGCCGCCCGAGGCGGTGTTGGCATCACTGCTGAGATACGGCAGCGGGCGCGGGTCGGTGGCGGGACGCTCGTACGCCGGAATCCGAAACGGCGCGAGCGCCTCCATCGTGACGATGTAGGGCGAGATCGTGGTGGCGAAGTTCTTTGCAAGGAACGGCCCGAGCGGCACGTACTCCCACTTCTGAAGATCGCGCGCCGACCAGTCGTTGACGATGCAAAGCCCAAAGATGTGCGACTCGGCATCGGTGATGGAGACTGGCGAGCCGAGCGAGTTGCCGCGCCCGATGATGCACCCCATCTCCAGTTCGTAGTCCATGAGTTTGCACGGCCCGAAGCCGGGACCGGCTGAGGGGTCCGAGTCAGGCGGCGATGTCTGACCGACGGGGCGATGGAAGGACGTGCCGGAGGGAACGATCGAGGACGCGCGTCCGTGGTAGCCAATCGGAATGTGCTTGTAGTTCGGCAGGAGCGCGTTGTCGGGCCGGAACATGGAGCCGACGTTGGTGGCGTGGTGGATCGAGGCGTAGAAGTCGGTGTAGTTGCCAATGAGTTGTCCACCCATTCCGTTCCAATCAGCGTTCGCCCAGGGCAGAATCTGGGCAGCGTCAATGCGCATCGGAACATCTGCGAGGTGCTCCCGCGCCTTCGAGTCGGATCGCAAAACAGCGCTGAGAGCCCTGCGCACCAAAGAGCGCTGCATCGGAGTCAGCTCCGACAGCCGTCGGCTCGCGGTGTCGAACGGATCGGGGATACCTGCGGCAACAAACTCCGGTGAGAAGCCAATCTTCTCCGCCGCGACAAGGCATGCGGTGAGAGACACAACGCAGTCTCCAATGACGACACTGGGCTCAAGCATGTCGCCATCCTCACCCGCTTCGGAAGCGAGACACACCGGCATATTCTGAATCGGAAAGTCCGTGTTCGGAACATTCGCCGACTCAACCCACGACTTCAGGTTCAGGTCGTGCGTCTCGTCGATTCCCGTTTGGGGGCCCGGACCATCGGCGCGTGTGCTCATGGAGCAGGATAGGAACGTGCTTGCGCCATCGTCCCGACGATCCGCTTCGGCATTGGCGATTCTGGTTCTGGATTAGATCTGCGAGTCTTCGCGCTTGTAGCTGTCGATGCCGTTGCCGGTGTCGACGAGGATCTCATCGGCCTCGCCGAGGAAGAGGCCGTGGTCGATCACGCCGGGAATGTCGTTGAGAGCCGCGGCGAGTTCCTCGAGATTGCGATCGTCGAGCGTGACGTCGAGAATCAGGTTCCCGTTGTCGGTGACGAAGAGCTCGCCCTGGATCGTGCGTCGCCAGATACCGTTGAGGCCGAGCGCTCTGATCTCGCCCCGGACCGCGGACATGCCGAACATGAGGATCGCGACACCCAGCGTATTCCTGGTGCCGAGCCTGGGGACGATCTTGGTGTGATCGACCATGTAGACACAGCGATCGGAGGCCCACGCGACCATGCGCTCTCGCGTCATGGCGCCGCCCGCGCCCTTGAGCATGCGCATCTCTCGATCGACCTCGTCCGCGCCGTCGAAGAGGTAATCGACGCGCTCGAGCATGGAGAAATCGACGATCTTGAGTCCGAGCTCCTTGCCCAGACGTTCGGAGGCCTCGGAGGTCGGCACGCAGCGTATGTCGAGGCTCTCTTCCTTCACGCGCCTGGCCAGGGCTTGGATGCCGCGGGTGGCCGTGCGGCCGGTGCCGAGGCCGACGATCATGCCGGACTTGACGGGCGCGACGGATGCGTCGGCCAGTGCGTCGGTGGTGGTCTGCTGCTCGCTACTCAAAGCGGATCCCCTGTGCAAGCGCGAAACTGGAGCCGAAGTTTACGGTGATTGTCTGCCGGCGCATGTACGCCTTCCACGAGTCGGAGCCGGATTCACGTCCGCCGCCGGTTTCTTTCTCGCCCCCGAACGCGCCGCCGATCTCTGCGCCGGAGGTCCCGGCGTTGACGTTGGCGATACCGCAATCGGAGCCGGAGCCGTCGGGATTGAGGAACCTTCCCGATTCGCGGAGATCGTTGGTGAAGATGGCAGAAGAGAGCCCCTGATCGACGCCGTTCTGGATCGCCAGGGCCTCGTCGAGCGTGTCGTACTCGAATACATACAGAATCGGTGCGAAGGTCTCCGCGCTCGCGATGGGGAGTTTGCCCGAGGCGGGGGCGCGGATGATCGCGGGCTCGACAAAGTGGCCGGAGAGACCGGGGACGGACGCCCTCTTGCCACCCACCAGGAGCGTTCCGCCCTGGTCCTTGGCCGAGGCGATGGCGTGCTGGTACTGCTCTACGGCCTGCGCATTGACGAGAGGCCCGACGAGCGTGCCCTCAGCGAGGGGATCGCCGAGGCGGATGGTCTTGTATGCGTTGACCAGCGTCTCGGTGAACGACCTGGCGATGGAGCGGTGGACGATCAGGCGGCGCGTGCTTGTGCAGCGCTGGCCGGCGGTGCCGACCGCGCCGAAGACGACGGCCTTGGCCGCGAGGTCGAGATCCGCGGATGCCGAGACGATCAGGGCGTTGTTGCCGCCGAGCTCGAGCAGGCAGCGTCCGAAGCGTTCGGCGACGACCTGTCCGACCCGCTTGCCCATGCGGCAGGAGCCGGTGGCGGAGATCAAGGGGAACCTTCTGTCGGCAATCATCCGCTCGCCGACGACAGGGTCCGAACCGATCACGAGGGAGAAGACACCGGGGTGGCCCATCTCGGTCGCGACGCGATCGGCGATGGCGTTGGTCGCGATGGCCGTGAGCGGCGCGAGCAGCGAGGGCTTCCAGACCGTGGTGTCGCCACAGACCGCGGCGAGCATCGCGTTCCATCCCCACACCGCGTTCGGGAAATTGAACGCGGTGATCACGCCGATCGGTCCGAGCGGGAGCCACTGCTCCATCAGCCGGTGCTGCGGGCGTTCGGAGGGCATGGTGAGCCCGTGGAGCTGGCGCGAGAGGCCGACGGCGAAGTCGGCGATGTCGATGGTCTCCTGCACCTCGCCAAGCCCCTCGGATCGGATCTTGCCGACCTCGAGCGAGACGAGCGCGCCGAGCGCGTCCTTGTGCTTCCGGAGCTCGTCGCCGATGGCGCGGACAACCTGGCCCCGTGCCGGGGCCGGGACACTCCGCCACTGCTTGAATGCCTCGGCGGATTGGGCGACAGTCCGCTCATACGACTCGGCGGTGTCGAGCTTCACGCCGGCGATGGGCTGGCCGGTCGTCGGGTTCTCGCTGATCGCGACGGCGTCCGACGGTGCGGCGCCGATCACCACGCGCGGGTGGGCGTCGAGCTTCAGCGATTTGAGGACTTCTGCGTTCGTCGCGATTGACATGGCGCATGGATGCTATGCAACGCATCACGCGGGATGGTCGGTCTCTGACGCTCAGCAATCGGGATCGGGGAGGGATCGCAGGAACTCGCACAATCGCGTGAGGTCGGGGCCGACGCCGTCGCGCACGTACGCGCCGCTGAGGGCGGTCGCGCACGCGAGGCACTGATCGAGCGGGAGACCGGCGATCTGCGCCGCAGCGAAACCGGCGTTGAAGTGGTCCCCAGCGCCGGTGGAGATCCGCGGTGTGCGCGTCATCGGGCCGTCGAACCACGCCGAGCCTCTCGCGTCGGTCGCGGCGGCCCCTTCACGCGGGTGAATCACGACGCAATCGAGGCGGAGAGATTCGCGCAGCAGCGCGGAGGCCCGCATGATGCGTGGGCCGAGGTCTGCATCGCGGCGCGGACCGTGACCGGGCGTCGCGGCTGTGCCCGCGCCCGTGCATACGCGTTCGATCCGCTCGGACTCCGCGAGGTTGAGCCCGAGCGTCACGGGCGCGAGGGTGTTGATCTCCGCCAGCAGGTCGAGCCCGGCACGCAGATCGTCGTCGGTCCGTTTGGCCGGATCGGAGAGGTCGATGGTGACGCGGGGCGGGCGTGCGGCGTGCGGGAGCACGTCGCGGATCAGCCCGCGCCAGATATCGTTGACGCCCCCGAGGAGCGACCAGTTCACGATACCGAGCAGGTCCGCGCCCGCCACGAGACCGCGCACGGCGTCGATGCCGATCGTGCCGACGACTCGCTCCCACGTCACGTCCTGCACGGCGGAGCAGTGGTTGAGCATGAGCTTGCCGTCGTCGAACTCGAAGGCGTCGGTGCGTCCGGGCGAGGCGATCGGCACCACGCGCTCGCAGAGCGAGGCGAAGGGCGCGAAGATCGGATCAAGATCCGTGGGGTCCGCCTCGCGCCCGACCGCGCCGATGTAGGTCGTGCGCACGCCGAGGCGCGCCACGCCCCCGGCGAGCAGGGGACCGTTGCCCCCCCACCGACGCTCGTGCGTCACGACCTCGATGTTGGTGGACTTGCCAGAGGCCGCGCTGACGCGCGCGCCCAGCGCGTCGATCGTCGCGATCCGCCGGTATCCCGCTGGGCTCATCTCCGTGCGGACATCGACCAGATCCATGATGAGGTCAATGAATCCGTCGAAGCCGACGAGCGCTCGCCGGGACGCCAGGTCGGCGAGCTCGAGCGCAGCCGCGGCGTTCCTCGCGATCTCGCTTCGTGTGCTTCCCGTATTCGATAAGGCCGAGTGAGGCATGATCGGATTATGGCATGTGCGCACGTTTGTGCGCCTCACTCCCCGATCAGGGCGTGCAGGCGCGAGGCCCATGGCTCGCCGCCGAGCGACTCGTCGATCAGGCCGAGGCGCGTGACGTGGCCCCGGACCTCCTGCGTGCGCCCCGGCTCGGCACGCGTCATGGACTCCAGCGTCATCGTCCACACCATCCAGAACCGCTCTGGTGGAACGGGGCCGGGCTCGGGCATCGACTGGGCCAGAGGCACGAGCACACCGAGCGCGCCCGCGTCGTCACCCGAGATTTTGAGGGCGCGGGCGAGCAGGATCTCCGCACCGAGTCGCCCGTCCCTGAGCGTGCCGATGCGCGGATGCGCCAGCAGCACGCGGCACGCCTCCACCGATTCCGGCACGCCCAGATCTACCAGCGCCCGCGCAATCGCGTCGAGCGTCTCCACGCGGGGCTGCCGCCCGAGCGACTTCGAGAGCACAACCGAGCGACGCATGCTCACCAGGTGCCGATCGATGTCGCCGTCGCGTGCGGCGAGTGCCGCGAGGCGCGCGTCGAGCTGCTCTGCCAGAGCCATCGCCGCTTCTCGCGCCGGGACCGCATCAGAAACAAGCGCGAGCAGGTCGTAGGCCCTTGCATCGGTCCACACGGGCTCGCGGTCCGGACCGATGATTGCGGACACCGCGACCAGGAGGGCAGCGTTGCGCGTCGACGGGGCGAGCGATGCCGCGTCGGGCGAGACGACAGCGATGGCGAGTTGCTCGATGGTCGCGTCGCTCGGGGCACGCTCGACGAGGCGCACCAGAGCGATCGTTCGGGCCTCGATCGCACGACCCAAAGCGGGCACGCGCCCTGCCGTGGCATCGGCCGCGATGGACGCCAGACGCGCCGCGAGGCGGAGATCACCCACGCTCGCGTCCTTCGCTTCCAAGATCGCGATCGCACGCTCCAGCACCATCTCGACACCCAGGTGAGGTGTGCCCGCGAGGGCTACTTCGACGCGAGTGATAAGGTCCGCGGCATCGCCGGGTGATCCGCCGGGCGTGAGCGACGCGAGGAGCGTGTCGAGTCGCTGCAGGGGCTCGCCGCCACCCGGCGCTGGAGGCATCGTGCGGAGGCGTTCCAGGCGCTCACGGACGATCGCCTCTCGCTCCGCGCGCGTCGGTCGCTCGACATCGAGCGCGAGGAACGATGCGTATGGCGCATCGGCGCGTGCGCTTGAGCCGGCCATGCGTGACGCGCGGGTGACGGCATCGCAGGAGAGCAGTGCGGCGCCGGGGTCGGCCATGCCCTGTGCGTCGGTGAAGGGCGGGGCGGACCACGCGTATGAGAGTGGGTCGAGGGCGTGCGCCTCGTCGCCCTTGGCGCCGCGCGCAATGAAAGCCCGCGTCAGTGTGACTTCGAGTGAGCTCTGCGCCAGCGTCGGCTCCGCGCTGAGGACTCGCGCCAGCCGCTCGCGCGTCGCGACGTCCGGCGGCGCATCCTTGAGTCCCTCGGCGAGCGCCCAAGTCGAGAGGGCAATGGCCCTCGTCGGAGCGTCCGCCAGCGCGTCGCCATCAAGGAGTGTGATCGCGCGTGCCGCACGCTCCAGGAGCGAGGCACGAAACTCGTGCGATGGATCGCTCGCGACGAGCAGGAGCGCGGCACGTGCCCCAAGCAGCACGACGCGCGGATCATCGCCGCCGCTCTCGCCATCCTCGGAGATACCGAGCGAGGCAGAGGCATGGTCAACGAGACTCAGGGCCTCCATCGCGTTCTTGCGCGTCCGCTCGCGCTGCTGCTGGGTCGGGAAGCCAACGAGCACGGTGGTGTCCGTCGCGTCGGTCGCGAGCGAGGCCAGCAGCGTCGACGCGCGGTCGAGGTCCGCCGCGATCTGGCGCGCGCTCGGCGCGCCGACAAGCTCCGCCCGGCCCAGTTGCTCCAAGGTGAGCACGGTGTACGCCGACGCGCCGCGTCCGTGCTCGCCCGCGATGGCAAGCATGATGCCGCTCGGATCGGGCTGGAGGAACTGGATGGCATTGATCTGCGTGGCGCGGGCGCTGACGCCGTCCTTGCGGGCGTAGACCGGGTTGAGCCGATCGAGCTCGGCCATGATGACGCTCTCGCCGTCGCCCCACGAGCCCTCGGTACGTGGGATGCTGCGCGCGAGAAAGAAGACGGCCTCGGGACGGAGCGTGAGCGCCGGGCGAAGACCGGCGAGCGGATCGGACCGTCCTCCCGGTGCAAGCGTTCGCAGGAACGCGCGGGCCTCACGCAAGTTCGTGTCCGTCGCGGGGACGAGCGCGAGTTTCCTCGGAAATGTCGCGGGGGAGTTCTCGGCGTCTGTAAACGGCACGATCGCGAACCGCTGATCGGGCGCGAGCCGCTCGAGCGATCGACCGAGTTCCTCCAGCACGATCGACATCGCCGAGACCATCGAGCCGGAGCAATCGACAACGAAAGCCACCGACGACGCGCGGCGACTGGTCACGCCCGCGAACGAGGCGGGCCCCGTTCCCGCTCCACCCGCGACACGGATCGGCTCATGCGACGCGGCATCTGCCATCGGCGCAAGCGTCGGCAGCGCGACGCGCGCTGGACGCGGCTCCGGCAGCGCGAGCGACTCGGCGAACTCGCCAATCGAAGGGGCCGCCGGCGATGGATCGGGCACACTCGGCGTCGGCTCCGGCTGGCGGGGCGTCTGGCGCGGGCCGTCGAGCGAGAGTTCCGCCGTCGGCATCTGGTGCGACGCGGGACGGACCACCGTCCACGTCGCAAGCGCAGCCAGCCCCACGATGCCCGCGTGGATCGCCAGCGAGATACCGGTCGGCAGGATCACGCGTCCGATGCGCATGGGTGATGGTACTGCCCGCTGGCCCGATTCGCCGAGGGCCGCCCAATTGCCGAAGGCCGCGAAGACGCCAACACGCATGGGTGCGGCGTGGCGGCATTCCTGCGGGCAGACGCCTCACCCCTCGAGCACACCCTGTCGCTCGTTCCACAGCTTGTCGATCCGCTCCATTGTGCTGGGGGCCTGCGGCAGGCTCTCACCACACGCGATCAACAGGTCCACCAGCCCGTGGAAGTCCGCGACCGAAACGAACTCGCGATCCACCCGAGGCAGCGTCGCGTTCGTCCCCGCCTGCACCGCGTCGAGGTCCGCCATGTTGTGGTAGTTCCCGAGTGGAAGGCAGACGCACGTCGCCTCGTGCCCGTGCGCGAAAAAGACCGTCGCCTCGCAAGCACCCCCCGCCATCAGCTTCCGCTGCCAGCGCCATTTGGGCGCGGCATCCGCCTTCTGCTGCGCGTTCGGCGTTGCGGGTGCCCCCGCGATCTGCTCGGCACGCAGCGCAACCGCCGCAGAAAGCGTCGGCGAGAAAACGCTCAGCCGGTCCCCCACGCGGACGATCGGCCCGCCGCCGATCGGCGAATCCGCGAATGCGCGTGAGTTCTCCAGCGCGATCAGGCGCGCACCGGTCGGGATCGTGCCCAGGCGGCACGCCGCAATTGCGCCGATGAATCCGATCTCCTCCGCGCGCGTGAAGAGCAGTCGCACGTCCTCGATCTTCTCACCCGCCGCACGCTTGCGCCGCAGCACGTCGAACGCACAGAGCGCGGCAGCCAGCGCGACCAGGTCGTCGCAGACCAGTGTCTTGATGAGCCCATCCTCGACCGCGCCCGGCTCGACGGCCCAGGTCGCCACGTCGCCGAGCGTGATGTCGTCGTGTGCCGCATCCAACTCGCAGAGCCAGTGCTTGTTGTACGCCCCCGGCGTCGGCGAGGGCCCGATCAGCGTCCCCTCGATCGTGCCGCTCGACTGCTCGGTGTCGGCGGTCCGCGGCCAGAGACGCACGCGGGCATCGGTGAAGTAATCGTCCATCACGCCGCCCCGGAACGAGAGCTCCAGCGTCGTCGGCGCGATCATTCGCTCCACAACGAACGCCGGGTGATCGAGGTGAGCCGTAAAGAAGACGGGCGATGGCGCAGCGCCGGCCTTCGTGTGGGTCAGCGGCGCATCGTTGAAGGCCACGACCATGTTCCCGGCTCTATCCGTTGTCAGCGCGAGGTCCGGTCTGGCCTCGATCCAGCGGGTCAGCCACGCGATCACCCGCTGCTCCCGCCCCGCCGCGGTCGGCAACTGCGTCACCTGCAACGCAAGATCCAGATGCCCCTGCCGCTCGTGCTCGCTCAATGCATTCAACGTCATGGGGCGAGGATACGCCCCCTAGACACATCCATGAACCACCCCCGACAGACGCATCCGCCACCCGCTCCGACCTCTTACACTTCTCCCATGGCCACCGCCTCCGCCGCCGCGTCGCGCACCACCGCTCCCACGCCCTCGCTCCCCCAGCGCGTCACCGTTGATCGCGTCATGGCCGACCAGCGTGCCACGTCCTTCACCAAGCGATCCATCAAGACCACGACCAAGGTCTCCGGCCTCAAGCTCGCCCTCTCCATGCTCGACCTGACCACGCTGGAGGGCAAGGACTCGCACGAGAAGGTGCGGTCGCTCTGCCGCAAGGCCGTCCGCCCCTACGAGCGCGACGAGGAGCTTTTCGGGGAGCGTCTCCCCCACGTCGCCGCGGTCTGCGTCTACCCCGCGCTGGTCCCAACTGCCAAGGCCCTGCTCGGCGGCACGGGCGTCAACGTCGCCTCGGTCGCCACCGGATTCCCCTCCGGTCAGTATCCGCTGAAGGTCCGCCTCGCCGATGTGCGTGCCGCGGTCGCCGATGGGGCCGACGAGATCGATATGGTCATCTCGCGCGGCACGTTCCTCGCGGGCAAATACAAAGAAGTCTGGCGCGAGATCTACGAGATCGCCCACGCCTGCGTCGGCAAGAAGCACACGGCCCACCTCAAGGTGATCCTCGAGACGGGCGAACTCGAAACCTACGACAACGTGCGCTGGGCGAGCGACATCGCGATCTCGGCGTTATCCGCCGCGAACGCGCCGCACGCCTTCATCAAGACGTCGACGGGCAAGGTCCAGCCCGCCGCGACGATGCCGGTGACGCTCGTGATGCTCGAAGCGATCCGCGACCATTATCTCGCGACGGATGAGATGATCGGTATGAAGCCCGCGGGCGGCATCCGCACCGCCAAGCAGGCCCTCCACTACCTCGTCATGGTCAAGGAAACCCTCGGCGACGCGTGGCTCACGCCCGATCTCTTCCGCTTCGGCGCATCCACGCTCCTCAACGACATCCTCCGCCAACTCGTCAAGGAAGCACGGGGGCTGTACACAGCGGGGCATGATTTTTCGGAGGCGTAGCGAGCAGCGAAGGGAGCCGATGGTGCCGCATCTGAAGACGGTCGTGCTCTTCGTGCTGCTCGGTGCACTCGCGAATGTCGCCGTCTCATGGGCGTGCGTCTGGTTCACGCGCAAGATCCAATGGGTGGAAGTACTTCCACCACAGATCAAACGCACCGACGGATGGCTGTGGAAGCCGTCCGCCGGCTGGCCGGAGCAAGCAGACGAGCCGGAGTGCATCAGACGTCCCGGAGTGACGCTCGTTCGCGTCTTGAAGGGTCATCGGGCAAATTGGGAAGAGTTCTCGGCGACTCGTTGGTTTCAGATGTATTCCATCCGAAGCGGCTGGCCATCGAAATCGATGGAATCACGTTGGGAATCGCCCTCACAGCATGCGCCGCTCAAGTCGAGCTATGACTTTGGAGTCCAAGTTGTCAAGGGTGGCACATTCGGATACGGCCTAGCGCTATCGCTGCGGCCAGTCCCGGCACCATTCATCCTGAACTCAGTTGTCTACGCAGTACTCCTCTACTTGCCCTGGACTCTCACGCCCACAGTAAGGCGGCGCTCTCGCATCTCCCGCTCACTCTGCACCCGCTGCAAGTACCCCGTCCGCGACCTCACCACATGCCCCGAGTGCGGAACGACTGTGCCGACTCGTCGTGCGCACAGGCAGCACGCATGAAACGACTCCCATTCATGCCCATCGCTAGTTACCTGCTCGCGGGCGCGGTCGTCACGTATCTCGTCGCCTTACTCGCCCACTCCGCCACGCCCGCCGTGCGCGCCGTATTCGGCGGCACGGCCCGGCCCGCTGTCCCACGCGAGGTGCTGGCTGTGGCGCCCCCGGGGGCCGCGCCACCCTTCTACTCCTACCGCGGCCGCACGCTCGTCAAGACCTACTGGCAGTTCAGCCCCGGTCCCGACGCCGCCCGCGATGCCGGCTACGTCGGACATCTGGACCACATCGGGTTCCCCTTCCGCGCCGCATCCGTGCTGACGATCGCTCCCGATCGAAAGAGCGGACCTCCCCCGCCCACCGTCAGCCGCGTCCAGCGAGGCCTGCCCATCGAGGGCACGGCGTTACGTGCATGGAACTCTGTCTTTTCATATCGATCGGCCCTCACCTACAACGACCCCTGCCTGCCGCTGCGACTGCTGCCGCTCGGATTCATCGCCGATACCGCGATCTATGCGCTGCTGCTCTTCGGCCTGATGCATCTCTTCCGACGAGCTCGCTCTCGCCGCCGCGCCCGCCGCTCGATCTGCACCCGCTGCAAATACCCCGTCCGCGACCTGGCCACCTGCCCCGAGTGCGGCACAACCGTGCCGACTCGTCGTGCACACAGGTACCACGCATGAACAGACTCCCATTCATGCGCATCGCCACATACCTGCTCGCGGGCCTGCTCCTCAACTGGTTCGTCGCCGCGGCGATCCTCAGCTGCTCGCGCGTCCCCGCCATGATGGGAATGACGCAGGTGAACGCGGGAGACCCCATCTTTGACCGAGCCCTGCCGCCGGGCGTGCCGCGTCCCGATGTAGCGTTCCGCGAGCGCGGCATCGGCGTGACGTACTGGCAGTTCTACGCGGGCGATGGACTCGCAACCTCACCGTTCATCGCGCACATGAGACACGCGGGAGTGCCCCTTCGCTCGTGGTCGATTCTGGAGCATGCCCGCAACGGCCCGACGATCGACCTTGGCATCTACCGCGAGGGTTACAAGGTGGTGGCCCCGAGCTGGTTGCCCGAAGCGCTGCGCCCGCCGCACTGGATGTTCTACCCACCCCTGCGACCGTTGCCTCTCGGGCTCATTGTCAACACACTCATCTACGCGGCCTTGCTCGCGCTGGCCGTTGATGGGATCGCGGCGGTCCGTCGTCGCTTTCGCGCCCGCCGCTCACTCTGCACTCTTTGCAAATACCCCATCCGCGACCTGCTCACCTGCCCCGAATGCGGCACGGCTGTGGTGTTGCTGACCTCGGATAGCAGCCATGCAGGGGGCGAGTAAGCACCCTACGCCTTTCGCGCGGGTGGCTCAGGGGCCCCAAACCGCGGCCCGGTCCGCCGCCACTGGTCCAGCACGATTGGTCTATGACTCGCCGGATCGCTCGCGCTCGATTCGATCGCGTGCGCGACGCTTCGCCGCCATCAGCCCCGACTCCCCATCGCCCGCTTCGAGCATGCGGCACTCCCGGAGCGCTTGCGTGCACCTGGCAGGCGGCCGGCGAGCGGCTTCACCTGGGTTCCCTGATTCCTCTGGTGCTCCGCACCGACCACCATGTGGCGATGACGATGGTGCCCACGCGGAGGGCGTTCTCGATCCACCCACCGCCACCCGCGCCGCCGTTTGCCATGGCCAGCATCCAGCCCAGGTTCATTCCCGCGTGCAGCGTCATCGGCACCCACAGCGAACGCCAGCGCGCGAGCAGCCACGCGTACCACAGTCCGCCCGCGGCCGTCACGAGCAGCGTCGGCCATCCGTCAACAAACGCCTGGGCGTTCCATGTCACGTGCGTCGCGGCGAACAGAAGCGAGGCCGCCGCGGCGTTGATCCAGAATCGCGTGCCATGCCAGCCGACCGATGCGGCGCAGACACCGACGAGCAGCCCGCGGAAGAGCATCTCCTCAGCGATCGGGGCACGGACCACGCCGCCGATGAACATGGGCATCAGCCCGGCAAGCGTTGTGTCCGGCGTCCACCGCATCCAACCCAACACGAGGCCGCCGACCACCATCGGCAGGAGCGCGATCAATACCATCGCTGTCCATCCGACCCGTCCGCGCCGCAACCCGAGCCAACCGGTCGCGCCGCCGCCATACAACAGCGCCGCGACCAGGGCACCCAGAAACGCCGTCACGACGAAGAGGATCAGGCTGTCGAGGTTCCGCACGACATCCGGAACTCCCTTGGTGGCGCACCAGCGATGCAGGGCCGCGTACGCATCCCACTTGCCACGAAAGCGAACCGCCACAACGACGGCGATGCCCATGCACCATGAGATCGTAATGATCGCAGCCCGATGGGGCAGTCGCGGCGACGGCCCTCTGTCGGCAATCGTTTCAACAGCGTCTCGTGGATTCCTCGGCTGGCTCATGCAGTCAGGGTACTCGCATTGTACGGCAACTCACTGCGTGGTTCCGTGCCGTAGCCCGTCGAACTCCGCACTGTTCTCTCGGAGCGGCGGCCTTCGTTCATGCCTCGCCGGAGCGTTCCCGTTCGATGCGATCTCTGGCCCGACGCTTGGCGGCCATCAGCCCCGACTCGCCCTCGCCGTCCGGCCCCGGTGCCGCTCCCTCACCCGTTCTCGGCCCATCGGTCGCGCCAGGTCGGGCTCGCGACCCATCGAGCGGATCAACCCCTGAGCGCATCCGCGCATCGGCGATTCGCGACGCGAGCCGATCCGCCGCCTGCTGGCGGCTCGCCCGCTGCGCCTCAAGCGGCCCGATCGGTCCGGTCGCGTCCGCGCGTGACGCATCGGCCGTCGCTGCCGAGCGTGACGCGCGCAGCGCGCCGAGCGTCTGCGCCGACGCTTGCGAACGCTCGCGGGTCGCGGCCTCGGCACGCCTCCCGATCCCATCCCCGAAGCGATCGCTCACCAGCCGGTCCCACGCGATTCGGCGCGTCGCGATGTCCATCAGCAGCACCACCAAGATCCACGGCAGCAGCGAACGCCAGAGTGGACGCAGCACCCGACGCGCCGTCACCGTCGAGCGATCGAACGCCTCCGCCGTGGTGATCGAGGCGTCCGCCCGGAGCGACCCGCCCGAGACCTCGGCGATCCTCTCCAGCATCGGCAGCGGGTCCGGCCCCGGCCTGAACTCCGCGCCCGGGGGCGCGACCGTCACGGCGAGCGCGGGCGCGAGCGATCGCACCGCATCGCTCCCATCCGCGCCCCGCATCGTCTGTGATGCACGCGCGAGCGCGACGTACGACGCCCCCGGCGTCGCGGGTGCCGCTCCCTCGTACCGCCCCGGCCCCGTCTGACGGAGCGTGATCTCGCGAGGCTCCTCCGGCACGTCGCGCCGATAGAGCGTCACCCGCGCGTCGAGCGCATCGAGCGACTCGCCAGTCTGCGCCGCGGCCTCCATCGAGAGACGCACCCGCCCGTCCTCCACCCGGGCCGCGAGCTCGATCGGACCGCCCATCGACGAGCGACCGATCACCCGCGCCACCCGCGTCCAGAACGGCGCGTACCCCTCCCATTCCAGCCACTCCGAGCCCCAGTCGTGCGCATCGGATGTGAACGCCAGCACACGCCCCAGCCCCACCGGCCAGTGTGCCAGCACCGGCTCTCCCCCACTCCCGTCGCTCTCGCTCGCCACCCGCGCCCCCACCACCATCGCCAGCGTCACCAGCGGGTCCACACGCGGACGCGTCAGCACCAGCCCCAAGAGGTCCGGCGGCTGGGGAAGGTCCTGCACGATCGGCGAGCCCGTCGGCAGCACGCGAGGCGTGAACCGCCCCTCACGCACCATCGGACTCCGCACCAGTTCAACAACTTTCAGAAAGACACGCGGCAGCCGCGAGGGGTTGAGCACGTTGTGGAAGACGCCGCCCCCGAGGTCGGCCATCTGACGCATCGTCGCGACATCCGCGTCGTCACCCACAGCAATGGTCGTGACGGTGATCCCCTCCGCCGCGAGCTGGGCCGCCATCCCGGGGAGCGCCTCGGCACCCATGCTCTGCCCGTCCGAAACGAGCACGAGATGCTTGACCTTCGCATTCGCGCCCCGCAACTGCCTCCCCGCTTCGAGCAGCCCGCCCCGCGCATCGGTCCCGCCGTCGGCATCGATCTCAAAGACGCGCGCTGCAGCGGTGTCGGGATCGGAGTTCGGCCCGAGCGGCACCACCACATCCACGCTTTCGTTGAACCGCACCACGCCGACCAGGTCGGAGCGATCGAGCGAGCGGATCGCGATCACCGCTGCCTCGTTGGCGACCTGCTGCTGCGTGCGCGACGAGCCGAGCACACGCCGACGCATCGAGCCCGAGCAGTCGAGCACGAAGACGATCGCGGCCTCGGGCACCATCAGCCGGTCGGGCAGGTCGAGCAGCACCGGGAGAATCGGCTCAAGCTCGCTCCCCTTCCAGCCACCCGCGCCAAACGAGCCCCGCCCGCCGATCATCGCCAGCCCGCCCCCGAGATCTCGCACGTACGAGACCAGGGCCCGCTGCGTGCCCTCGGGGACCGCCGACGCCGGCACACTCTGAAGAATCACCAGGTCGTAGGGCTCGAAGCCCAAAAGGTCGGTGGGCAGCGCCCCGGGAACAGTCATGCGAACATCCAGCCCCGCGCGCGAGAGCGGCCCGACGAGCGCGGCGCCCGCCGCCCCCGAGTCCGCGTTTCCCACACCATCAACCAGCAGGATCGCGCCCGCGCCGGGTGTGAGCACCTCGGCACGCCCGACGTTGTTGGCCCGGACCGAGTCGCCCAGCAGCACGCCCTGCGCATCCTCCTCGGGCTCGAACGACGCCTCGATCGAGTGGACCCGCCCCTCACCAAGAGGGAATTCCGCAAGATGGATCGACGTGCCGGGGGCGAGGTCGAGCACGCGCGACGTCACCCCGCCCGGCCCGATCGACGCCGGCTGACCATCGACGAGAATCCGCAGCGTGCCGCGCGATCCCCGCGTGGAGCGGAGATGGACCCGCGCCGCGATCGTCGAGCCCGATGCGGCTCGCGCCGGAACCTCAACGCGCTCGATCAGCGTCTCCCCCTCCGTGGGCGGCGCGAGGGCCACAACCTCGATCGGGATGGAGCGAGCGCCGAGATCCGACGCCGCAGCGAGCGCGTCGCCTGTGGTCTGGTTGCCATCGGTCGCCAGCAGCACCTTTCCGTCGGCGCCCGGCGGGATGATCGCGCCCGCCAGCCGGAGCGCGGCCTCGATGTTGGTGCCGTCCGCCGGCGAGAATTCCCACGATCGCTCGCCCAGCCGCCCGACGGTCGGCGTCGCCAGGGCCACGGCCCGCCCGTCAAAGAGCACCACGCCGAGCAGATCGTCCGGCCCGCGCGTCGCATCCAGCCGCTCGATCGCGCTCCGCACCGCGCCGAGCGGCGCACCCGGATCCGAGGCGCTGTGCAGCACCGAGCCCGAAACATCCACGGCGACGACGACCGCAAGGCGGTCGGACCTGCCGACGACGCTCGCGCCCGAGAGGGCGAGCGCGATCAGCGTGAGTAGCGCAGACCGCGCGACCACGGCGGAGACCCGCCGCGCCGGGCTCATGGTGGAAAGCCAGCGCAGCCCCGTCCACGCGACGGGGATGATCAGCAGGAGCAGCAACAGCCACGCCGGTTCCTCGACGTGCAAGGGTGGGGTCCAACTCGGGCTCGCGAGTTCGGGCGCGATCATGGGCGCTCCGCTCCGCCTGGACGGGCGCTCTCGGACTCAGCACGCTCGCGATACCGCTGGAAGACACGGCGCACCAGGTCACTGCGTCGATCGGGGACAGACTGCTGCTCGATCGCACGCTCAACGCCGCTCGCCGCCTCGCGCAGCGAGCCCGCTGTGATCGGCGCGACCTCAACCGGCCCCTGACGATCCGACGGACGCTCGGCGGCAACCCGCCCGGGGCCAGTCGGTGTGGTCGGGCGCGGCCCGCGCACATCCTCGATCGAAGCCGGCGGCGCACCGGTCACGCGATCGGACTCGAACGGAAGACCGCGCGGGCCTCCGGCGCCCGGCTCCGCTCCGGTCGGGCGTGCATCCGGATCAGCGCCCGAGGCGAGTTCCTCCGACAGCCTGCGGAGTCGATCCGCCGCTTCATGTTGGCGACGCGAATCGCCGGAGCGTTCCGATGCCTCGCGGAGCGAGCGTTGCAGACGTTCCAGTCCCGAGCCCTGATTCGGCCTGGTGCCGGGATCGGGCTTGCCACCGGGCCGCGGCGATTGGCCCTCAGGCCCTTGGCCTTCTTTCTCTTGGCCTTCTTTCTCTTGGCCCTTCGTCACCTGGCCCTGCGGATCGGTCCCCTGCGGCTGCGGTTCCTGAGATCCGGTGTCCTGCGGCGATGCGCCGGGTCGCTCACCGGGCTTGAGTTCACCGGGTCTAGAGTCGCCGGGCTTGGGCTCCTGTTCACCGCTCTGCTTCCCGCCCTGCTGCTCGGAACCGGAACCCTCGCGAGTTTGCGGCTGGCCCCCACTCTTCTCGCCTTCGTCGCGTTGCTCTCCCTGCTTCGACCCCGCGCCTTGCTGACCCTGGGTGTCTCGCTCGCCCTGGGCCTCTTGCTCACCCTGGGCCTCACCGCTCTCCTGCTTCTCGCCGGACTGCTCGCCCTGTGCTTGGCCCTGCTCTTGTCCTGGCTGCTTCGGCTCGCCCTGCTTCTGGCCCTGGGCTTGACCCTGCGGCTTCGGCTCGCCGGGCTCCTCACTCCGCTCTTGTTCGGGTGGCTTCGACGTCGCGGATGGAGACCCCTCGGACCGCGGCTCCGGCTGGTCCGGAGAGTCGGGCGTCCTCGTGGGCGGCGGCTGCGTGGGCGGCGGTTCCGTAGGAGGCGACACAGGAGGAGGCGGTTCGCGGAGATCTTGTGCCGCGTCACGAGCGGCGTCGGCGATCGAGCGGGCGTCACGTCCCGCATCCCTCTCGGCACGTTCGGTGATCGACGACTTGCGCTCTCGCTCCCTCGCGGCTTCGGCATCCTGCTGTTTCTCGATCGGATCCTGAGACTCTGGAGGTGGTGCGGAGGGCTCATCCAACGGGGCGGCCGATGACGAGTCGGGCTCGCTTGGCGCAGCGGGCGCGGAGGACTCGGGTGCCTCGGGCGGCGCCGAATCATCAAGGCTCTGCGCCAATGCATCGAGCTGGTCGGCAAGGCGTGCACGCTCTTCGGATGACATCGACGGCGCACGCTGCTCCAGCTCTCGCGCCGCATCGGCGGCGCGAGCCAGATCGCCCGACGCCAGCGACTCCATCAGCGCATCAAGACGCGGATCAAGGGGCTCGCGCGTCCCACCGGGACTCGGCGCGCTCGGATCGGGCGGCGCACCCGCACGCTGCGACGCCGCGGACGCGAGCTCACGCAGACGCTCGGAGGCGATGCGATTCTGTTCCGCCTCGCGCGCGGCACGCTCCGCGAGTTCGGCAGCGGTCAGCGCGGCCTCGGCGCGGGCATCCTCGCTGCGGATAGAGCCGTCGAGAAGTTCCCGCTCCAGCTCCGCAAAACGCTCCGCCTCACGGGGCGAGAGCGCGGGACCGACGGACTCGGATGCGGCGCGCACCTCTCCAGCGGCGCGAGCGACCTCGGAGGCGAGCGCGACCGCGCCGGGATCCACTCGGCGCGTCGCAACGGTGGGATCGGGCTGCCTCACCGGGATCCAGATCGCTCCCGCGATCGCTGAAGCGAGGATCGCGGCGCCGACGGGCCAATTCGAGCCGAACCGAATCGGAACGACCTTGGATGATGAGAGACCGCCCGCCGTGCGCTCCGACTCAGCGATGAGAATCCCGACAAACGGATCCGCAGGAGAACGCGACGCGAGTTCCAGAGCGGCCCGGAGGTGATCGGAGCAGCCCGCGAATCGATCGGCCAGTGAAGCGGCCGCAAGCGGCCGAGGCGTTCGCGACAGCCCGAGCGCCGTCCCCCCGGCAAGGCCGATCGCGACGATCCCCGCGACCACTGGCCACGCAACCGAAAGACTGCCAGCCCACTGCCACGCGAGAGCCTTCCCAATCAGAACGAGGGCAAGGGCCATGGCCGACGCGAGCAGCAGCGAGCGGCCGGCATCAAGCCAGACCGCACGAAGCGCGGCACGCGACCTGATCCGAGCGACCAGGCGGCGCGTCTCCGGCATGTCCCGCGGCATCGCAGCCATGCAGGATCATATGAACGCGCGCGTGCTGCACACGCCGCTCGGACGCTATCGTGAAGGCATGGACGCACGGACCGCGATCGCGACGCTCATCTCGGGAAAGACGCTGGCGGAGCAGGACGCCGACGCGCTCTTTGAAGGCGTCCTCAGGGGCGAGGCCGACGCGGCCCAACTCGGCGCCATGCTCTCCATGATCCAGTCGCGGGGGGCGACCGTCGATGAGATCGTCGGCGCGGCGCGGGCCATGCGCCGGCACGTCACACGCGTGCCCGTCGACGGGATCTCGACCGGCGCGGTGCTCGTCGACACCTGCGGCACGGGCGGAGCGGCCAAGACATTCAACATCTCGACGGCCGCAGCGGTGGTCGCGGCGAGCGCCGCCAGGGGCAGGATCGTCGTGGCGAAGCACGGGAATCGCAGCCGCTCGGGTCGGGGCTCTGCCGAGGTGCTCAAGCACCTTGGCGTGAATGTGGACGCGTCGGCAACAACGCAGGGCGCGTGCCTGAGCGAGGCGGGCGTCTGCTTCTGCTTCGCGATCCATCACCATCCGGCGATGAGGCACGCCTCAGGCCCTCGCGCGTCGCTGGGCGTGCCGACGATCTTCAACCTGCTTGGCCCGCTGACAAATCCGGCGGGGGCCTCGCACCAGTTGATGGGCGTGTACCGGCGCGATCTCGTCCGGCCGCTGGCCGAGGCGCTGGCTCGGCTCGGCTCCGTTCGGGCGATGGTGGTCCACTCCGAGGATGGCCTCGATGAGATCTCGCCGAGCGCAACGACCCACGCCGCGATGGTTGATGGCGGACGAATCGCGGATCTCTCTCTCACGCCGGAGGGCGCGGGGCTCGCCCGATGCTCGCTGGATGAGATCCGTGCCTCAACGCTCGAAGAGGCGGGCGCGATGTTCCGCGAGGTGCTCGAGGGGCAGCCCGGCGGCCCGCGGAACGCGGTTGCGCTCAACGCGGGCGCAACGCTCTTTGTCGCGAGCGTGGTCGGCTCGCTGCGAGAGGGGGTCGATCTGGCGAACGATGCGATCACATCGGGAGCGTCGGCACGGACGTTCGACAGACTCATCGCGTGCTCGGGCGACGCCTAGGGATTGCCGCCCTCGCCGAGTTCGAGCGCGGTCTTCAGGGTCTGGCGGATCCGCTGCGTCCGGATCGTCGGGCCTTCCGGTTCCTCACGCACCGCAAAGTAGAACGTGGGCTCGTCGCGATCCTCTCCCGGAGCGATCCAGACGATGGCGTCGCCGGCCTCCGCGTTCGCTGCGAGGAACTGCTTGAAGATCCTGGCGGCATCGTCGGAGCCGAGCGGGACCTGGGCCCGCGCAGACCGCAGACGAGCGATCAGCTCGACCTGTCGATCGAGTTCCTCCCCTTCGACATCGATCCCGGGCAAATTGCCGACCACGGAGAACCCGAAGGCCATCATGCGAGCGCTGACGGACTCGATCGCGGAGCGGGCACTGCGGGTCATGGGCGGGAGCACATCCGTCACGACAATGACGGTGCCGCCGGGAGATTGGGCGGCGACGCTGGCCAGCTCGCTCGCCTCACGGAAGACTTCCTGGAGTTCGGCGATGCGGGTCGACGCGGTGTTCATCACGTCCGCGACCCGCGCGTTGATGATGTCCTCGGGACCGGCGAGGGCGGATATGGCGATTGGACGGTCCGCCTGGTCAACACCGGGAATCTGCGAAAGCGGGGCGGTCGATTCCGAGACCACGACGCGGGGACCTGAGGGCTGAGGTGCCGCGCCGCGAAGGAGTGAACCGGCGACAACGCCGCCGGCGACCAGCACACAGATTCCGATGAACCCAAAGACCGCGGTCGCCGCGCCGGGATTGACGCCCGAGACGCCGTCGGCGTGACGGCCTCGGGCGTTGCGGCCCGTCATCCGCGAGCGTGCACGTTCGCGGGCCGCGTTGGCGCGACCACGCGCCGCGCGGAGTTGCTCCTGCGCAGAGCGACGGCTCGGATCGGGGATCGCCCGAACTCGGGCCTCACGGCCGTGAGCGCGGGGTTGTGCGGCATGAGCGGCCGCTGGCCCAGCGTTCGGAGTTACGACAGGACCGGCCGAGCCGGGACGAGGAGAGCCAAAGCGCTCTGCCGCCCTGTTCATCGCCTCGGCGGCGGACGCCATCGCCACGGCAGCGGCAGCTCGGGGACCAGATGCCGCGGATGCACCGAATGATGCACTCGCGACGGATTCCTCACGCTCGACGCGGTACCGCCCCTTGAACCAGTCGGTGACTGCGAGGTGCGGACGCGTGCGGGTCCGAGGAGCAGCTGCAGCGACAAAGGAAGCTGCTTGGGCCGGCGCGGCCCGATCGTGCGCCGGGTTGGCAGGAGGAACGGGCGAGGCGGCGTGCGCGGCGCGCGCGGCCTCGACAAACGGCGCGGCGTCGTGGTGCGGGAGGGGGGGCTGCTCGGCGTTCCCGCCTCGCACACTCGGAAGGTCCGCAGGCCGGAGAGAGAACGGATCCGAAGCCGCCCGAACGGCCGCGAGGTCGGCGAGCATCCCGCTGGCGGTCGGATACCGCTTGTCGTAGTCGGCCATGGCGCGACGGACGATCCAGCGAAGGGCCTCCGGGCAGCGCTTGGAGATCTGGCTGAGTCCGCCGTGGGCGGGAAACGAGTTCTCGATCACCGAGTAGAGCACAGCACCAACGGCAAAGACATCGAACTTCGCGCCGTCAACCTGGTGGACTTTCGCGCCCTTGAGGGCCATGCGGACCATCTCGGGGTCGCGGAAATACTCGGTGCCGTGCGTCGTAAGCGTCATGGCGGAGCGAAGCGGCGTGACGAGCCCGAGATCGACGAGATGGGCAGTGTCGTCGTGGACGATGATGTTGTCGGGCTTCACGTCCTTGTGCCACAGGCCGCCCTGGTGGTAGGCGTCCAGAGTGGCAAGCAGGTCGGCGACATACTTCATCGCCTTCGCCAGTTCCTTGCCCGAGAGTCCCGACGTGCCGGATGCGTGCAACTGCTGGGTCACGATGCCGAGCGATTCGCCGGGTACGTAGCGGGTGATGTAGAAGAATCGCTCGGGCGTGAGATCGTGGTCGAGCACGAAGCCGAGACGACGGGCGGCATCGAGGGCACGGCTCTCACGCACGATCTGCGGGAGCGTGCTGCCATCTCGGATCGAGAACACCTTGATCACGACGCGACCGACATCGCCGAATCCCTGGCGCTCGAACGTCGCCTTCTTCACCGGGTCGGGCTTGGCGATATAGAGCTTCGCGCCCGAGCCGCCACCGGTGAGAGAGCCGATGATCTTGTAGCCCTCGAACTGACCGGCGCGACCGGCGGGCTTGTCCGCGCCGGGAGCCGCGCGGACGACCTCCGGAATGCGGCGCTCCAGCCCTTCTGTCAGCGGCGCGAGTCCGAAGAGTCGCGCGGGATGGCCAAGGAACATGCGATAGAGGCAGCCGCCCATCGTCGAGGCCTCACGCTGGAGGGCGCGGCCGAAGTGGGCGGAAGCCGACCAGCGTCCTATGACGACTGTGCCTAGCACAAGAGGCACGAAAATGATCGAAGTGACGATGGCGCCGACGAACCGAGCGAAGTCGGCGATCTCGCCCCCGATAAACCCGAAGATCCGCGAGAAGATCCAGCCAATGGCCTTGAAGAGCGGGACGACGAGATACATGACGAGCACAACCGCGAGCACGATGCCCACGAGCACGCCGAGCACGACAAAGATGATTCCGACGGCGCTTGCCATTGATGCTGCTCCCGATCGGGGCCGGTCTCTGGCCCCTCCCGCCCTCAGCCGCCCATTCGAGCGGCCTCTTCGTCGCGTTGCCGGAGTTCCATCTGTCGGTGATAGATCTCGGCCACGCTCTCGTCAAAGAGGGCGTCGTCGGCCTTAGTCGGATTGAGCTCGAGGCCGTTTCGTTCGGCCTCCGCGACTTCTTCTTCAGTGAAGGAATATGTGGCGATGACCTGGGCGACGCGTCGGCGGAGGAGATCTCTCACCTTGGCGAGCCGACGGCTGATGGTCGGCTCGGAGAGCCCGAGGGAAGCGGCGACGTCCTTGCCGCTCGCGCCGTCGAGAACGCGCATGCGATAGATAGCAAAGTCGGTGAAGTCCGATTCCTTCTCGACCATGCGAATCGCGGCCTCGACCTTGGCCCTGAAAACAGCGGCCTCGTAGGCCTCATCGACACCCTCGACGCGCCCGGCCATCCAGCGCTCGTCGAGCTCGACAGGGCGGCGATTGCCGCCTCGCTTCTGTGCATTGCGGCGATCCATCTCATCGCCGAGCACGTGCTTGGCGATGGCGAGCAGCCATGTCGAGAATCGGGCGCCGCGTGTGGGATCAAAGCGATCGATTGAATCCGAGAGCGCGGCGAGCGTCTCCTGCGAGAGATCCTGTACGGTCTGTGAGCCGATCCGTCCCTTGCCCCACTTTGAGAGCTGGGCGCGGATGACGGGGCCAAAGGTCTGCCAGAGCTCGAACCACGCCGCCTGATCGTTGGCGCGGAGGCGCGAGACAAAGCCGGTCGTAAGCGAGCTGAGCATTCCCGAGCACCTCCGCGATCGCGCACGCACAGCGTCCCCGAATCGGCACGCGATCGACGCTTTGTTTGGGGTGGGGCGGGCCCGATTTCGCCCCGGAACACAATCCCGCTCCGCCCCAATGGCTGAACAAAGAAGGATATGGGCCGTCGGCGGTCCAAGGCATGAAAGAGCCGGAGTTGATCTCCCAAACACTCGTCCCGTCAGGCCACACACCGCACGCCCCCGTCCGAGAGCGGACGGGCCCTATTTGGAGGCCCATCATGCCGTGCTTTACTCGTTGCATCGTTCGTAGCGCTCTGATTCTGGCCCTCGTCGGGGGCGCGACCGTCGCCGTTGCGGGTCCACACCGTGTCGCGGCGGTCTTCCAGCAGACCAAGCAGAAGATCAATTCCGGCATCGACCGCCACATCGAGGACCCCGTCGCACTGCGTGCGCAGCTGCGAGAGCTGGAGGGCCAGTACCCGCAGAGGATCGCCGATGTTCGCGGCGATCTGGCGGAACTCGAGGCCCAGGTCGGCCAGTTGACCCGCGAACTGTCGGTGAGCCAGCGTGTCGTTGCGCTCGCCGATGAGGACCTGTCGCAGGTGCAGGACCTGCTCGCGAAGGCCGAGGAGGCCCGTGTGCAGAACGTCGGGCACGTGATCCGGGTGAGACTGGACAATCAGTCAATGGACCTGGAGCAGGTCTACTCCAAGGCGAACTCGATCAGCCAGTCCCGCTCGGCGTATGCGTCTCGGGCGTCGGATATCGAGCGCGACCTCGGACTCCTGTCGCAGCAGCGTGACAGGCTCTCGACCCTGCTCAACCAACTCGAGACCGAGCGGGGTGAGTTTCAGGCCCAGCTCTGGACGCTGGACCGCCAGGTCGACGCGATCGCGAGGAACGACCGCATGATCGAGCTCATGTCCAAGCGTCAGGAGACGCTGGATCGGGTGAGCCGCTACGAGGTCGCGTCGCTCGACCAGCTCACCGGCAAGATGGCGGACATCCGTGCCCGCCAGGAGTCAGAGCTGCAGGCACTGTCGGCACAGGGCGGAGCCTCGACCTACGAGCAGCGGGCCAAGATGCAGCTCGATCTTGAGGTCGCCCGACCCGGTCTGATGAGCCCGGCCCGGATCGAGGTCAAGCCGCCCGTACTCGAGATCACCCCGGAGCCCAGCAAGAAGGTCGACTCGAATCAGATTGCTCGGACGAACTGAGTTCAAGGGTCCGGGAGTGCCGATCCCCGGATCGCCGAGCGAGGAGCCAACCTCCGCATGCCGCACGTGCCACCCCGATGGCCCGTGCGGCTTTCCTTTGACCCGATAAGATGTCAACGACGTGTTCACGCGGATTCGCGGGATATGTATGGTGGGTGTGGCCAAATCGCCGAATGGCCGATAATCTGTGGGCCAGCGGGAATGGGCGGCAGGACGGCCTCCCGACCGCGTGGCAGCACCCTTGCTCCGGACGATGCTCCGGCGACTGGAAGATCAGCCCATGTGGATGGATCGGATCATGGGACTGTTCAGCGTCGATATGGGCATCGACCTGGGCACGTGCAACACGCTCGTCTCCGTTCGGGGGCAGGGGATCGTTCTCAATGAGCCATCGGTCGTGGCCGTCAAGAAGGGCACGAATCAGGTTCTCAAGGACGGCCAGGCCGTCGGCTGGATGGCCAAGGAGATGCTCGGCAAGACGCCGGGCTCAATCACCGCCATCCGCCCCCTGAAGGACGGGGTGATCTCGGATTTCGAGATCACCGAGGCGATGCTCAAGTACTTCATCAACAAGGTGAACGGAAAGTCTCGGATTTTCGGGCCGCGCGTTGTCATCTCAATCCCTTCCGGCATCACGGCGGTTGAGAAGCGAGCCGTGTTCGATTCGTCGATGCGGGCCGGGGCGCGGATGACCTACCTGATCGAGGAGCCACTCGCCGCGGCGATCGGCGCAGGGCTGCCCGTGGCAGAGGCAACGGCATCGATGATCGTCGATATCGGCGGCGGCACGACCGAGGTTGCCATCCTGTCGCTCGCGGACATCGCGGTGTGCGAGTCGGTGCGCGTGGCGGGCGATGATCTCGACGAGGCGATCATCAGCCACATGAAGCGTGCGTACAACATGATGATCGGCGAGCAGTCGGCCGAACGGATCAAGATCGAGATCGGCTCGGCGGCGCCGGCGGGTGAGCCCGCGTCGATGGAGGTTCGCGGACGCGACATGATCTCCGGGCTGCCACGCAAGACCGCGATCACCTCCGACGAGGTGCGCGAGGCGCTCAGCGAGCCCGTGGGCGCGATCACCGAAGCGGTCACGCGCACGCTGGAACGAGCGGAGCCGGAGCTCGCGGCGGACCTGGTTGAGAACGGTGTCGTGCTTGCAGGGGGCGGAGCGCTGCTCCGGGGCCTCGACAAGGTCTTGTCGAAGGCGACCGGGCTCGGCGTGCGTCTGGCCGACGATCCTCTCACCTGCGTCGCGCGCGGCACGTGCATCTTCCTGGAGAACTTCGAGGAGTGGAAGGACACCCTCGAGAACGACGTCTCGATCTGAAACCAGATCGCACGTTGTCTCGTTCGATCCCGACTGGCACAACATGGCACAGACAATGCACCAGCCCAAGCCGTCGAGACGATTGCTCGCCGGATCGATTCTGGTGCTGCTCGTCCTCGGGTTGCTGCCGATCCGCATGACCGCATGGGCGGGCTGGTTCGGGGACCTGCTGGGCACACTGGTTGCGCCCGTGAGCGACCCTTCGGCGAGGATCGCTCGGTGGATCGCGCCCGCCTCGCCGCGCAGCGCGCAGCCTGAGCAGGTGCGACGCCTGGAGCGCGAGAAGGACGAACTCGAGCGTCTCTACCGCCTCGAACGCGACGAGGTCGCCCGCCTGCGTGCGCTGATCACGGACCTCCAGTCTGGTGCCTCGCTCTATCCAGATGCCAAAGTGAGGCAAGTCGTCGCGCCCGTGATCGCATCATCGAGCGATCGCTCGAGCACCGTGTTGCGCGTGCGCGCCGGCCGGTCGTCGGGCGTTCAGCGCGGCGCGATCGCGACGACGGCGGGCGTGCAACTTGTCGGACGGGTGCAGGACGCCGCCGAGAGGATCTGCCATGTGGTCCCGATCACCGATCCGGGCGCTGGCTCTCTCGGCGGGATGATCCTCCTGGACGCCACGAGCGCGGGGCCGACCTGCCTGCTGAAGCCGACCGGAACCGGCACGCTCAGCGGACCGGTTGAGGACATCGGCGGGATCGGGCCAAGACGCGCGATAGAACCCGGAATGCGGGTGCTGCTCCAGGACTCGGCGTGGCCACGGGCGGCACAGATGCTCCTGATCGGTGTCATCGAAGAAGTCGAGCCAGCGCCCAACCAGCCCCTTCGCATCATCGTGACGGTGCGCCCCGCACTCCGTCTGGATCGTGTCGGCGAGGTGGTCCTCCGGATGTCGCCCCTGGACGCGGAGGATCGCCCATGAAATGGCTGATGTTCGCATTGGTCGCGTGGGTGATGGTCGGATTGGAGACAGGGCTCAAGCCCGCGCTGCAACTCGGACCGACACCGATCGCGCCGAGCTTCGTGCTTCCACTGGCCGTGGTGGTGGCGATGTTCGCCTCATCATCCGCCTCGCTCTGGGCGTGCCTTCTGCTCGGGCTGATGATCGATCTGACGTGGAAGATCCCGAGGACGGACTTCGGCACGGCAACGATGATCGGCCCGTATGCGCTCGGATACCTGCTGGCGGGGCAACTGGTGCTCACACTGCGCGGCATCATGATGCGGCGGAACCCGCTGAGCGTGGCGTTCCTGTCGGGGGCTGCAGCGATTGTCGCCAATGTGGTCGTTGTCGCAATCATCACCCTGCACACGGCGTTCTACAACGATCCGATCGACTGGAGCCCACCACAGCAGTTGCTGGCGCGGCTGATCTCGGCCCTTTACACCGGCCTGATCGGCCTCGTGCTCGCGCCCGCGCTCCTGTTCGTTGCACCCTTCATGGGTCTCCAGACGCCCGGAACGCGTCGGTACGTCAAGCGATCATGACGCGCCCCGTGCGTGACGCGCGTGGGCCTCGCTGAGGGCCGAAACGTCAACCTCGAGCATGCTCGCGCGAACGCACGTCGCGCCGGTCAGCCGCGACGCATCGATCGTCTGCGCGACGCCGGCGACCGCCATTCCCGCAGCCCGCGCGGCCTCGATTCCCCTCGGCGTATCCTCGATCGCCACGCACGAAGCGGGCTCGATCCCGAGTCGCTTCGCAGCGAGCAGGTACCCCTCGGGGTGCGGTTTACTCTGTTTCACATCCTCAACCGCGACGACGGTCTGGAATGACGCTCGCAAGCCGTGACGCCGGAGCGCGGCCTCGATCTCGATTCCTCTTGCAGCACTGCAGACGGCGAGCGGATAGCGAGACTCGAGCGAGCGCACCAGCGCCAGCACGCCGGGGCAGAGGGGGACCTGCCCCTCAAGCACAAGCCGCTCGTAGGTCGCGTTCTTGGTGGACTGGATGCGCGCGATCATCGGCGCCTCCAGCGTCCGGCCCCGATCGCGTGCGACCTGGAGATAGCAGTCGATATCCGGGAGCCCGACCCAGCGGCCGAGAAACTCCTCAACGGTCAGATCAATGTCGGCCACGGCCAACCCCTCGCGCGTCGCGAGCGCGTGGATCGGCTCGGAATCGACGAGCGTTCCGTCAAAGTCGAAGATCACGGCGCGAAGCGCGGAAGGATCGGCGGACTCGGAGGTGGTTTGGGGCTGCACCCGCAACGGTAGGGTGAGGCGGGATTCAAAGGACGCACGCGCCCAATCCCGTACACTGTTGGCGATGAAAAGAGCCATTCTCTTCGATCTGGATCTCTCCGCCGCCGGCTCACCGGTCCCGTTCTCCGGGCCAGCCGTGCTCTCGCCGCTCACCGATCTGCGGGCGGCGTTCGATGTGCGCACCGGGGTCCTCACCACGCTCGATCGCTGGGCCCGGGTGGTACACGTGGACGCTCTGATGGTCCCGCCCGGACTCGTGGCGCTCACGAAGGAGCGTCACGTGAAACCCGTCAACTCGGGCCTCGCGCTCGCCCACGGCGCGCCCGACGATGTGCTCGTCGTGAACGGACGGTGCGTGCTCCCGGTGCCCGAGGCGCTCGGTCTTGCGTTCGGCGCCGCACTGGTCGAGAAGGCCAGCGGCCACCTCGTTGCGTGGCGCACCACCATCGATAACGCAACGGCTCTCACACCAGGCGCGAGCGTGAAGACAGACACCGTCGCATGCATCGATCGACGCGTCCTGCTGACAAGGCCATGGCACGTGCGGTCGCTCCGCGACGGCGCGATCGCCGCAGACCTTGAACTGCTGGCGAACGTGCCCTCTGCGATCCCGCCCGGCGTCACTCCCATCGGCGCACACCCCATCCATATCGACCCCTCTGCACGGGTCTATCCGACGGTCGTGCTCGACGCCGATCATGGACCGATCTGGATCGGGCCGCACGCCGTCGTCCGGCCGGGTGCGATCCTGATCGGCCCCTGCGCTATCGGCGCACACTCCACCGTGCTCGACCACTCGCTCGTCAAGGGCCAGACCGCGCTCGGCCCGCACTGCAAGGTCGCAGGCGAAGTCGGCGGCACAATCATGCAGGGTTTCTCCAACAAAGCACACGACGGCCACCTCGGCGACTCGTGGCTCGGTGAGTGGGTGAACCTCGGCGCGGGAACGACGAACTCCAACCTCCTCAACACGTACGGCGAGATCATCGCGCGGGCCACGCCCGGCGGCTCCAACGAACGCACAGGCGAGACCTTCCTCGGCGCGATCATCGGCGATCATGTCAAGACCGCGATCTGCACGCGGATCATGACGGGGTCGATCGTTGGAACCGGCACAATGTGGGCCGCGACGAAGCCCGTCAGCGGCACCGTTCCGGCCTTCACATGGGCCACCGACGCCGGTGAGAAACCCTACCGCTTCGACAAGTTCATGGATGTCGCGCGGGCGGCGATGGCGCGCAGAAAGATCGTGCCGTCGGCGGTGTATGCCGGAAGACTGGAAGGACTCAACGCGGAGGGCCGCTGAGGGCCGCGGAGGAAGGCACGCGGGGGTGGAGGATCAGATGGTGAGCGGACTCGAGCACGAAGACCTGAGCGAGCGGATCATCGGTGCAGCGATCAAGGTTCATCGCGCGCTCGGGCCCGGGTTGCTCGAGATCGCGTACGAGGCGTGTGTCGTCCACGAACTCGTAAAGTCCGGTCTTCGTGTGGCTCGTCAGGTTGACATCCCCATTGGTTACGATTCATTGCGGCTTGAGTCGGGCCTTCGGATGGACCTGCTCGTCGAAGACTTGGTCGTCGTCGAACTCAAGAGCATCGACAAGATCGCTCCGATCCACGAGGCCCAGTTGATGACGTATCTCCGCCTCAGCCGCAAGCCTGTAGGCCTGTTGATCAACTTCAACGTGACGCGTCTGATCGATGGTGTCGTCCGCCGCGCCGTGACCCATCCCTCTCCGCGGCCCTCCGCGGCTCTCCGCGTTGAGAAGGACCTTTATTCATGAAGACCCTCTACCTCATCGACGGCTACGCCCAGTTCTTCCGCGCCTATCACGCCATCCGCACGCCCATGACCAGCCCGGTCACAAAAGAGCCGACGAACATGACGTTCGGCTTCATCGGCATGCTCTTTAAGCTGCTGCGCGGCGAGGGCAATCTCGGCGGCTCGCCGGACTACATCGCGCTCACACTCGACGTGTCGGGGGATCGGGGCACGTTCCGCTCGCAGATCTATCCCGAGTACAAGGCCCAGCGTCCGGAGCCGCCGGAGGATTTGTTCCCGCAGGTGGAGCGTTGCCTGAAGATGCTCGAGTCGATCGGGATGCCGATCCTCGGCGCGCCGGAGTTCGAGGCCGACGACGTCATCGCCACGCTCGTCGCCAAGCTGCGGAAATCCCACCCCGACCTCAAGATCCGCATCATCTCCAAGGACAAGGACCTCAAGCAGCTCCTCCGCGACGAAGGCCCCGGCGAGCCGGGCGTTGAGCTCTACGACGTCCACACAGATCTTGTCATCACCGCGACGACGCTCAAGAACGAGACCGGCATCACGCCCGAGCAGGTCATCGACATGCTCACACTCATGGGCGACACGGTGGACAACGTGCCGGGCGTCGTCGGCGTCGGCCCCAAGACCGCCGCACAACTCATCGCCCAGTACGGCACGCTCGAAGCGCTCATCGCCGACGCCGCGAGCATCAAGGGCAAGCGTGGCGAGAACATCCGTGCCGCGATCCCGGCGATGCCACTCTCCAAGCAACTGGTCACGCTTCGCACCGATGCGCCGGCCGACCTCGATCTCCACGCCTCGCGGACAGAGGCGCTGCAACTCGCCAATCTCAATCCGATCCTGAAGGAACTCGGCTTCAACCGCTACCAGACCGATCTCGCGAACCTGATGGGCGTGCCGCCACCGATCATGGCGATCTCTCCCGCGACGGAATCCGCGAAACCCGCTGCAAAGCAGGCCGCGAAAGACAAGACCGACTCGGGCGGCCTCTTCGGAGGCGGCTCGACCGAGCCCGACGCGTTAACGAAAGCGCCCGCCAAGACCGGCGCAAAGCCCAGTTCGAGCGATGCGCCGCTCGTCGGAGGGCTCTTCGACTTCCCCGCCACCACTCCGACGCTCTCACGCCCCCCCACCGCCGGATACGCGTGCATATCAACGCCGAAGCAACTCGCCTCGCTCGTGAAGGAACTCACAACGGCTCCCGCTTTCGCGATCGATACGGAGACGACCTCGCTCTCGCCCCATCAGGCCAAGCTCTGCGGCCTGTCGCTCTCGATCGAACCGGGCAAGGCGTGGTACATCCCCGCGCGTTCGCCGACACCCGACGCGCACCTCGACGAAGCCACCGTCCTCGCGGCACTGAAGCCATTGCTGGAAGACCCTGCGAGGCCGAAGCTCGGGCACAACCTGAAGTACGACCTGCTGGTGCTGCGAAACGCAGGCGTTGAACTCCGCGGCCTTACCCACCCGGATTCCTGCGACTCCATGGTCGCCAGTTACCTGATCGATGCCTCGCGCTCATCGCACTCGCTCGATGCGCTCTCGATGGCCCTCCTGAACCACACCAACATCTCCATCAGCGAACTCATCGGCACAGGCAAAGAGCAGCGAACATTCGACACGGTGCCCGTGGACCTCGCCACGGAATACGCCGCGGAAGATGCGGATGTGTCGCTGCGCCTCGCCCACACCATGCAACCGCAGCTCAAGGCCATGGGCCTGACGGACCTGATGCACAAGCTGGAGATGCCGCTGGTGGAGGTGCTGGCGGAACTGGAATGGAACGGCATCACAGTTGATGGCGATGAGCTCGAACGCCAGCGCGGCCGCCTCCAGACCCGCATTGATGAGCTCGCAAAGGAGCTCCAGAAAGCCGCGATGGACACGATCGGGCGCGGGTTCAATCCTGACTCGCCGAAGCAGCTCGCGGGAGTGCTCTTCAACAAGCCGGATGATGAGGAGCCGGGGCTCGGCCTCAAAATCGTCAAGCGAACGAAGACCGGCGCATCCACCGACATCGAAGTGCTCGAAAAGCTCGCGGCCGACCCCGACATCCCGACGCCAATCCCCTCGCTCATCGTCGAGTACCGCCAGCTCACCAAGCTCGTCAGCACCTACCTCGTCGCCCTCAAGGAAGCGATCCTCCCTGAGACCGGCCGCGTCCACGCGAGCTTCCACCAGACGGTCGCGGCGACTGGGCGGCTGGCCTCCAGCGATCCGAACCTTCAGAACATCCCGATCCGCACCGATGTCGGGCGCGAGATCCGCAAGGCCTTCGTCGCGCCGCCGGGACGCCTCCTCCTCACCGCCGACTACTCGCAGATCGAGCTGCGCCTCCTCGCGCATCTCTCGCAGGACCCGGCCCTCATCGAGGCCTTCCGGCGTGGCGAGGACATCCACACACAGGTCGCGGCCCAGATCCACAACATCCCGATCAAGGACGTCACCAAAGACCAACGCTCGGGCGCAAAGATGGTGAACTTCGGCATCGTCTACGGCATCACGGCCTTCGGGCTGGCCCGGCGCCTGAACATCGGCAATACAGAAGCCGCCCAGATCATCGACGGCTACAAGCGGCGCTTCGCTGGGATCACGACATTCCTGGAAGAGTGCATCGCCCAGGCTCGGACGCTCGGATATGTCGAGACGATGATGAAGCGCCGCCGCCCCATCCCGGACATCGACTCGACCAACCCCTCGCGAAAGGCCTTCGCTGAACGCACCGCGATCAACTCCGTCGTGCAGGGGTCCGCGGCGGACCTCATCAAGCTCGCCATGGTCGATCTCCACGCCCGGCTCAGCCCGCACGCGGCACACCTCCGAGGCGGCAAGCCCGCCGAGGTTCCCGGCACGCTCATGCTGCTCCAGATCCACGACGAGCTCGTCTTCGAGGTGCCGCGAGAGGAGGGCGAGCGGGCGAAAGCGTTCATCAAGCAGCGAATGGAGGCGGCTATGGAGCTTTCCGTGCCGCTGGTGGCCGAGGCGTCGCTCTCGGAGAACTGGTTTGAGGGGAAGTGATGGAGCCGAGAGCAGGCACGAACTCGCTGAAACGGCATCGGCGCCTGATGTTCGCATTGGGCTCACTCGCGTGCGCCATTGTCGCGGCGGGTTTACTCATCCATCTTTATCGCTCATACACGGTCTCCTCTCACGTGGCATCGTGGATCGCCCTGCGCCTGGACGACGAGTTCGCAACAAACTGGAAACGATCCAACGAGAGCAAGGGCTCGTGGTGGCTCTTTGTCCGACAGAGGGATGGAGTGTTCGAGATTCTTCCAGCCAGCCATCCGACGCTTTCGACGAGCGGTTATGACTCGATCCTGTGGGTTGTTGACAGGCAGTACAACACGTCCCTCATGTTTCCGACGCGAGCCCGCTCGTTTGTGAGCTACCACCCCAAGGCCGATGATCCGTGGGTTGATCGGATGGCGATTCCACATGCGATTCGGGAGCAGGCGGCCGCGTTGTTCAAGCAGGAGTACGGAACACGAGCGGAATCCGTCTTCCGACTGCTTGTCGATGAAGACCAACCACGCGAATCCGTGCGCTGGAGCGGGTGCGTTGCGAACGGCGTGCTCGCGGGATCTGTTCTCGGTGTGCCGATGTTCGCGCTGCTCGCGATAAAATGTAGGCGATCTACGCGATGTTTCGACGACTCGCAACGAGTCGCTCACCGTGACTTGGAAGGGACAAGAGAATGAACGTGGCGCGTGCGCTCGCATCTGGACTGATTGTCGCGTTTGTAACTCTCGGCTCCGCCGCCTCCCCCCCCGACACCATCCTCCGCAACGCCACCTTCCACACGCTGGACGACAAGACGCCCATCGCGCGGGCCGTCGCCATCACCGATGGCAAGATCGCCGCACTCGGCACCGAGACCGACATCCTCCCCCTCGCCGGCCCCGACACCAAGATCATCGACCTCGGCGCAAAGACCGTCCTTCCCGGCCTCATCGACGCCCACGGCCACCTCGCCGGGCTGGGCCAGTTATCTCTCGGCGTCGTCGATCTCGCCGGGACCAGGACATACGAAGAAGTCCTCGCACGCGTCGCGGCACGGATCAACGACGCCCAGCCCGGCGCGTGGATCATCGGGCGAGGGTGGGACCACGAATCCTGGCCCACTCGCGCGCTCCCGACCCACGACCCGCTCTCCGCGATCTCGCCCGACAACCCCGTCTGGCTCTCACGCGTGGATGGCCACGCCGCCCTCGCCAACAAGGCCGCGATGGACCTCGCCGGCATTGACGACAGCATCTCGAACCCCGCGGGCGGCGAGATCATCCGCGATGAACAGGGCCGCGCTACCGGCGTCTTCATCGATAACGCCGAAGGACTGATAGATCGCGTCATCCCCGCCTCCGGCGATCCCCGCGCGATCATCCTCGAAGCCCAGGCACGCTGCTTCGAGGTCGGCCTCACGGGTGTTCACGACATGGGTGTTCACCCCGAGACCGCCCGCATGTACCGCCAGATGGCCGATGCCGGCGAACTCAAGCTCCGCATCAGCGCCATGATCCCCTCCAACGTCGCGCTGAAATACATGTCGGAGAACGAGCCGATCGACCACCCCATCGTCACCGTCCGCGGCTGCAAGCTCTACATGGACGGTGCCATGGGCTCGCGCGGCGCATGGATGCTGGAGCCATACGCCGACCGCCCCACCGGGCCCGAGGGCGAGCCCTACGTCGGCCTCGCCGTCAGCGATCCCGCCTTCATCGAGGCCGTGGCCAAGCTTGCGCTCGAACGCGGCTACCAGGTCTGCACCCACGCCATCGGCGATCGCGCCAATCGTGAGGTCCTCGACGCCTATCAGCGAGCCGCCGCTTCGCTCGGCAGTTCGTACACTCAGCGGCTCGACTCCGCACGCTTCCGAATCGAGCACGCCCAGCTCCTGAGCCCCGCCGACATCCCCCGCTTCGCAGAGCTCGGCGTCATCGCATCCATGCAGCCGACACATTGCACCAGCGACATGCGCTGGGTCGACGACCGCGTCGGGCCTGAACGCTCGAAAGGCGCGTACGCGTGGCAGAGTCTGTTGAAGTCCGGCGCACGCCTCGCCGGAGGCAGCGACTTCCCTGTCGAGAGCCACAACCCGTTCCTCGGGATCTACGCCGCCGTCACGCGCCAGAATCTCGAAGGCCAGCCCTCCGGCGGCTGGCACCCCGCCGAACGACTGACCCGCGAAGAAGCCCTCCGCAGCATGACCATCGACGCCGCGTACGCCTCCTTCCACGAGAAGGAACGCGGCTCGCTCTCCCCCGGCAAGTACGCGGACCTCATCGTCATCGACCGCGACATCATGACCTGCCCGGTGGAGCAGATCCCGGCCACGCGCGTGCTCATGACGATGGTCGGCGGCGAGTTCGTCTTCAAGGACCACGAGAAGCCGATGGATGCCGAGTGATCCCGGCTCGGATCGCGTCAACAATCCGCACCATGTCCGCAAGCCCCACCGAACCCGCCACCTGGACCACGCGCAAGCTCCTCCAATGGATGCGCGACGCCTTCACCAAGAAGGGGCTGGATGCGCCCGGGCTCTCCTCCGAACTCCTGATGGCGCACATCATCGGGTGCGAACGCCTGAAGCTCTACCTCGATGTCGACCGCCCGGCCAGCGACGAGGAGCGGGCGAAGCTCCGAGAACTTGTCGCCCGCGCCCTGAATCACGAGCCGGTGCAGTATCTCGTCGGCACCGCCTGGTTCTTCGGACTTCCAATCTCGGTCGATAAGCGCGTCCTCATCCCACGCCCCAGCACCGAGACGATCGTCGAGCACGTCCTCCAGCACGCGCGGGCTTCCCACGGCGGACACGGCGCGGCACCCGCTGAATCGGCACCCACGCCGAGCACGCCCATGCTGATCGCCGATGTCTGCACCGGCTCCGGGTGCATCGCCATCGCCCTCGCCAAGCGCCTGCCCGGCGCGCGTGTTGCCGCGACTGACATCTCTGCCGACGCGATGGATGTCGCGAGAGCCAACGCGGAGAGGCACGGCGTGGCCGATCGCGTGGACTTTGCGCAGGGCGATCTGCTCGCGCCGCTCCTCGCGCATCCGGTCGCCGGAAAGAAGAACTCGCTGAACTATCTTGTTGCCAACCCGCCTTACATCCCCGACCACGAATGGGACTCGGTCGAGCCGAACGTGAAGGATCACGAGCCGCACGGCGCGCTCCGGGGCGGGGCCGACGGCATGACGTTCGTTCGCCCCATCCTCGCCGATGGTCCCGCGCTGCTCGCACCCGGCGGCCAGATACTGATCGAGATCGCGGCGTGCACCGGCCCGGAAGTCCTCACGCTCGCGCGGGCGCACCCGCTGCTCGCCGATGCGCGGATCATCCACGATCACGATGGGCTGGCGCGGGTGGTCGTTGCGACGAGATCCGAGCAATAAGAACGGGAGGACGCATCAAGCCCCGGGGGCTTCGCCTCCGACCGCGTGAAGCGCGGCCCGCACCTCTTCCAAGAGTTTCTCGATCTGGAAGGGCTTGAAAAGCACGGCCCGTTGCCCCTCCTGCGAGGCGCGGACGATCGAGTGGTGCGGGTCGTAGCCGAAGCCGGTCATCAGAATGACGGGGACCTGCCCGAGACAGCGTCGAACCGCCGCGAAGACCTCGTAGCCGTTGCGGTCGGGCATCTTGATATCGCTGATGACCAGCTCAAACGGCGGGTACTCACCCCGCTCGCACGCCTCAAGATACTGGATCGCCGCGCCGCCGTTGTCAACGACGACAACCTTCGACCCGCGGTTGCGGAGGACATCGCCGATGACGCGCCGGATCTTCGGTTCGTCGTCGGCGATGAGGATCCAGCGATCGACGAGGAGAGGGTCCGGCGCACGATGCGCCATGGCCTCTTCGACGCCCAGGAGCGTCTGCGGGCCGGACGTGACATCCTGCATTCGCCTGCGGATCGCGTCGCAATCGGTCTTGATGCGTTCGATGTGGCGTTGGACCTCGGGATCGGCCGAGCCGATCTTGTCGAGCCACTCGGCCTCGCGGACGATGTCCTGAAGGGGCTCGGCGACCTCGCTGTCGACCCGCTTGCTGACGGCCTCGTTGGTGGTCGATCGCTCCGCGACGAGCAGGTCCAGCATGTGGAGCGCGATGGCGATATGGCGTGCGAAGATCTCGGCCGAATAGCGGTCTTCCTCGCTGAACGCAGAAGACGTGCAGGACTCGACATCCATGATGCCCAGCACTCTGTCGTGGAGGCGGAGCGGGACCGTCAGCGAACTCTTCGCGCCGCTCAGGCCGGGAAGAAACTTCTCGTCGGCGTTCACGTCGCGGCAGATATAGCTCTGCCCGGTTGCGGCGACCCAGCCGCTGATGCCGTTGTTCTCCGCCTCCGGGAAAATATCAAGGTCCTCGATCTCCGTGGGGAGTCCCACGGAGAAGACGATCTCGAGCTTCCCGGACTTCTCGTTGAGCAACCGGATAACGAAGTGGTCAAAGTGCAGCAGGTCGCGGTTGTATCCGACAATCTTGGACTCGAGCAGCTTGAGACGCTCGTGGGCGTTCATCTTCCGGATCGCCTCGCGATCCAGGCGAACCAACTCCTCGCCGGCACGCGCAAGCGTCTCTCGCTGGAGCCGGACCCGCCGCGCTGTTGTCACGTCACGCACGGTCGCCACGGCGCGGGAGCCCGGGCCGAAGGGCTTGCCGCTCGGGTCCAGACCCGCCGTGAGTTCGTACCAGGTCGACTGATCGGCGTTGGAGACCTCGATCGGTCCCCACGACACGGGCGTCTGATCATCCGGGCCGAGAGAACGCCTCCCGGCGTAGGACGCTCGCTTGTCGAGGAAAGCGCGGCACTCACTGGCGATCCGCTGACGAGCGACCCCTTCGAGGGCCTGCAGCCGAGCGTTGCTCCAGACCGTGGCGCCGCTGAAATCAACGACACACACGGCGACATCCAATGCCGCGAGTATCAGCGTCGCATCAAGGGCCTCGTCGGTCCGCTCGGTCACGCCCCTGGTTCCTCCGCTCCCACGTCCATCATTGCTGAGATGAGTCTATCCGGCCGACGGTGACCGGGCGGCCGCACCAATTGCCGACGCGACAGGAACGCCGGCGCACGGTACCCTCTCCATCGGCATGGTCGCCATCGATCGCGTGCACAAGTGGTACGGACGCATACACGCCCTGCGGGGCGTCTCCTTCGAGCTGAGGCCGGGGCAGGTTGCCGGTCTGCTCGGTCCGAACGGCGCGGGCAAATCGACAACGATCCGGATCCTCACCGGCCTGATCCCGCCCGACACCGGCCGGGCGAACATCCGCGGACACGACACGCTGAGCGATTCATTGCGTGCGCGAGCCAAGCTGGGATACCTCCCAGAATCTGCACCTCTCTATCCGGAAATGTCCGTGCGTGCATATCTGGAGTACAGGTCGCGTCTCTTCGGCATGGATCGCACGGTGCGCCGGTCCGCAATCGGGCGCGCGATCGAGCGATGCTGGCTCAAAGATGTAGAGGGACGACGCGTCGGACACCTGAGCAAGGGGTATCGCCAGCGAGTGGGCCTTGCCTCAGCGATCCTGCACGACCCCGAGGTGCTGATTCTCGACGAGCCGACCAACGGGCTTGATCCGACGCAGATCGCGCAGATGCGATCGCTCGTTCGTGAGCTCGGCTCGGATCGCACCATGCTGATCTCCTCACACATTCTTCCCGAGATCGAGCAGATCTGCTCTCGGATTCTGATTGTCGCCGCAGGCGAACTCCGAGCCGACGGCTCTCCGGCAGAACTGATCGCTCGCCACGGCGGACCGGCTCGGCTCATTGTCGAGGCGCGGTGCACCACTGAGAAAGCCGAATCGATCCTTGGTCTTCGCGAGTCGGACGCGTCGACGTCCGAACTGACCAATGGCTGGACGCACATCGACTCGCGCTGCGCCGCCCACGAACCCGACCCGCGAGAGCGAATCGCGGCCCTGTTCGCCGCGGCGCACGTCCCTGTACGCGAGCTTCGCCTTGTGACTTCGACCGTTGAGGATGTCTTCCTCGCGCTCGCACACGGACGGGGAGCAACGCCATGACGGCCGTGCTCGTGATCGCGCTCAGAGAGTTCCGATCATTCTTCAGAATCCCGGTCGGATGGATTGTGATCGCGCTCTTCCTCCTCCTGACCGGTGCGGTGTTCGCGACGGCGATCCTCGTCCCCGGGCAGCCCGCGACGCTGCGGCCGTTCTTCGCCATCGCGGGCTGGCTCATGCTCCCCGTGGTTCCCGCGATCTCGATGCGGTTGTTCAGCGAGGAATTCCGGACCGGCACCATCGAGCCCCTGCTGACCTCGCCGATCCGCGATGGCTCGCTGGTTCTGGGCAAGTTCGCTGGCGCTTCGATGTTCCTCCTCGCCATGCTCGTGCCCACGCTCGCCTATCCGCTCACGCTCTGGCTTGTGTCGGATCCGTCGCCGGATCCGGGGCCGATCGCGGCTGGGTACATCTCGCTGCTGCTCCTAGGCATGCTCGCCCTCTCGATCGGCACCGTGGCATCGGCCTGCACATCGAGCCAGACGCTCGCGTTCCTCGCCACACTGTTTGTCATGCTCGGCATGCTGCTCGTGCCGTCGATCTCCACCCAGAGCCTCCCGCTCGGAGCCCAGCGCATCCTGAACGCCCTCTCGCTCTCGCCGCGCGCAGGTGACTTTGCCAAGGGTGTGGTGGATACCGGACACATCGTCTGGTTTGTCGCCTCAACCGGCTGGTTGCTCGTGCTCGCGACGCTGGCGCTGCAGTCGCGGAGGTGGCGATGAGCACCGAATCCCCCATGCCGAAGGCCGATGCAGGTCGCTCGCGGCGCAGCCGCTTCGCGGCGCTCGCGGGCTCGATCCTGCTCTGCGCGACGGTCTGTATGGTCTCAATTGTGCAGATCGGCCAGCAGACCGCTCGAAGGTTCGATGTGACCGCGACCGGCGAGCACCGGCTCGCACCCCGGACCCGTCAGGTGCTCGATGCGCTCCCCGACGGGACCCGCATCGTTCTCGCGCTCGACAAAAAATCGCTCGAGCCTCGGGCTCGCACGATGCTCGAAGACGTGCTGGCGGCATTCGATCGCACCGGCGAGCGGCTCGGCGCTGATTGGATTGATACCTCCGGCGCATCCGGGCAGCAGGCCTTCCTCCAGGCCATCCGGGCACTCGCCGATCGGCAAAGCGTCTCGATCGACAGCTACGCCCGGAGCATTCGCCTCGCGGCGGAGGCCACGACCGTCGCCTCGAATGGGATCGACCTCGGCTTGTCGACCGGGCTCGAACAGATCCGCGACGCGCTCGGACCGGACGATCCGTCCCGTCAGGCGTTCGACGAGCGAGCGGCTCTCTTCCGTGTTCTGGCGCGGGATTGCCTGTCAATCGCGGCGGCCACGCTGGACCCGGTCGTTTCCTGGGAGACATGGTCCGCATCGGATGGCGGCGGCGAATTCAGACTCCCGCCGCTCGATTCGGCGTGGCAGGGGCTGAAGGGCCCGGCAGAGAATCTGGATTCGCAACTCGATGCCATCTCGCGCGAGCTTGTCGAGTACTCGAACACCACACAAGGAACGCCCGGTGCCCGAGATCGCGCCGCGTCGATCGCTCGCATCGCATCGGAGCTTCGTGCTCCTCTCGCCCGGGCGCTCGAAGAGGGACGCATGATGCGGGCACCCGCCGTCATCCGCGTCTCGCGTCTGATCGAATCCGATCGCGCCGCGATCGTCGTGGGAGAGGCGGGCCCCGGCATCGTCGGGATCGATCCCGATTCGCTGGTCGAGGCCGCGGCCGCGCCCGCCGCCGAGGCACGGGGAAGAGTGGAGTCTCTCTTCGCAACCGCGCTCGGAGCACTTGTGACGCCCGCGCCCCCCATCGTCGTGCTCGTTCACGCCGAAAGCCCTCTGCTCCTCTCACGGGCGAACCTGTACCAGCGGCTCGTCGAGCGGCTCTCGACTCGCGGCATCGACACCATCCTCTGGTCGCTCGTCACAACCCCAGAGCCGCCCTCGCTGCGAGACCTCGATCCGGGGCGAACTCGCCCCGTGGTGTACGTTGTCCTGTCGACCGATTCGAGCACGCGGAGCCCCGGCCCGGGTCAGCCGTCGGGCATCGAGCGGGCGCAGCGACTCGGCGAGGCGGTGCAGTTGCTGTTCGATCGGGGCGAGTCGATTCTGCTCTCCGCAAGCCCCTCGGTCATCCCCGCCACCGGATCGCCCGATCCCACGACTCGATGCCTGGAAGCGGTCGGTCTCGCGTGCGACTCGGGGCGACCGCTCGTGCGTGAGCGCCTCACGCCGATGGGCCGAGTCGTGACCACGCCGATCACTGGCTCTGATCGGCTCTCGGAGATGAGCGATCATCCGATCGCGAACGCGGTGCGCGGCCTTTCGTTCTTCATGGCCTGGCCGATCAGGATCGATCCGAGCGCGACCCCCATCGCGGGCGTGACCGCCGAACCGCTCATGGGCATGACCGACGATCGAGCATGGGGAGAGTCGCAGTGGATCACGCTCTGGCAGGTCGGACTCGAGTCACAGAGCACGCTCCAATCTCCACCGGCGAGAGATTCTCGCGACTTCGTTCCGGCAGCCGGCAATTCGATACCGTTGGCGTGGGCGATCGAGCGGCGAACGCCCGCCGATGCGACACGGCTGCAGCGTCTGGTCGCGGTCGGTACGCACAGCTACGGCCAGTATGGATGGTTCGCGGACGCGGTGACCCATGAGCAGTCCGTGATCGACGGGCGGCCCGTGCGTGCGCACCCCGGAAACATCGAGCTCTTCGACGCCTCGATCGCGTACCTCGCGGGGATGGACCAGTTGATCGCGCAGAGTCCCGAGGCCAGATCGTCGCCGATCATCGGCCCAATTCCCGCGCCGCGGCTTCGCGCCATCCGCCTCGGACTCGCGGCGGGGATGCCGCTGGCCGTGCTGCTCCTCGGCGTCACGGTCTGGCTTGTTCGGCGCTGATGTCTCTCGTGCCCAGGCGAGGATCCCTCGCCGGGATCGATGTGCCGCATTCCGGGCAGATCGCCGTGCGTATGGATCGAAGGTCATACGCGCAGGCGTGGCAATGCGGGCCATGCTCCACCCGCCGCGGCAGGCAGGCGATATAGAAACCCATCCCGGTGACCACGGCCCCGTACGCGTAGAGGATCGGCTGGAGCACCTCAACGTAGATGCGTCCGTTGGTCGAGATGCCCAGGGCGTAGTGCCCAAAGATCACGAGCGCCATGAACAGCGCGCCGGCACCCACCCAGAGAAAGCCCAGCACGCTCCGACGGTACTTGCCCGCGAGCCACCAGACAATCACCGCGTAGCCGGTAAAGAACGGTATCACAAGGAGTCCTTGGCGCTTGAGGTTCCTGCCCTCGACCGATTGAGTGTCGCATATTCGACGCGCCCGGTCGAGTCTCGGCACACGATTGTCGTGTGAATCTCGTCCGATCCGGCATCCCGGCCGGGCCAATCGTCCAGATTCACCGTCCCTGCTTGAAGAAAGTCCGTAGCGACTCGTAGATATCGTCCTTGCCATTCACGCGGCTGGTGATGAGGCGGGGGCCATCGCCCGCATCGGCCCCGTTCGCGAACGCCTCGTGAAGCACGTTGATGAACGAGCCGGATCCGTACGACGACGCGACCTGGCAGTATCCGAACATGTTGCACATCGGAAGCAGGTGCTGGTCCAGGAGCTTGACGCACTCTCTGTTGTCCGCGTCGCTGGAGTTGTCCCCATCGGAGAAGTGGAAGAGATAGATGTTCCAGTCATTGGGATCGTACTTGTCTTCCAGGATGGACCGAGCACACTGGAACGCGCTCGAGATCCGGGTGCCTCCGTCTTCACGGACAGAGAAGAAGGTCTTCTTGTCCACCTCTGTCGCACGCACGTCGTGCACGATGTAGCGGCACTCGATCCCCTCGTAGTTGCGCCTGAGCCATGTATCGATCCAGAACGCCTCCAGCCGCACGAGCTCCTTCTGCTCGTCGCCCATCGAGCCCGACACATCCATCATGTAGACGATCACGGCGTTGGACTGCGGCTTCTTGACCTCGTTCCATGACCGGAATCGCTGGTCGCGCTTGATGGGAATGATCACCGGATTGTCGGGGTCGTAGGTGCCGAGCGACACCTGTCGCTTGAGCGCCTCGCGATAGGTTCGCTTGAAGTGGCGAAGGCTCGCCGGACCGATCGGTCGGATGCCGGTGAACTTGTCGCGGATCGTCGTGATCCGGTGCTCACCCCGCGGCTTGATGCGGGGCAGCTTCAGCTCCTCGGAGAGGATGTCCGCCAGCTCTTCCAGGCTCACATCCACCTCAAGGATGTGCTTGCCCTCCTTCTCGCCACCCTTACCCTGCTTGCCTCCCCCGCCGACGGCATCGCCCTCGTCGCCCTCGCCCATGCCGACGCCGGACGCGTTGTCGCCGTAGCGGAATGTCGGAATGTCGATGTCGTGAACGGGAATGGAAACGAACCGCTTCCCCTCGCGCCCGATCAGCTCGCCCCGTGACAGAAACTTCTTCAGATCGCGCCGGATCTTTCCACGCACAATCTGCCGGAAGCGTTGATGGTCCTGTTCGATCTTGTTGAGCATCTTGCCCACCCGACGGGTTCGCGCCCGTGCGCCGTCGTTCCCCATCACTCGATACGAGTCCCATCATCGGTTGGATCGGACGGAGGCACCAATCCCTTTCGCGCCCCGTCGGTTCGATCGGCGGATTCTCAACTCGACGCCGCACCCGACTTACGAACACGAACCGACCGCGCCCGGACAACATGGGCGATCGCGATGGTGCCAAGCAGCCCGAGAGGGACAGCGACCAGTATCTCCGATGCACGATTGACGAGATCCGCAGTGAGCCCGAATCCTGTGCCGGAATCCTCTCCACCGGAATACCAGGTCGGAAGTGCGGCCGCCAGCAGCCCAACGGCCCACTCACGGAGCCCGAGGCCGTTGCCCGCGAGAGGTATCAGCAGCGCGAGCTGGCTCACGATCGCGACCGCGACCGCTTCCCGGGCCCCAAGGTCGCCGCCGATGAGCGAAAAGACCGCCCAGTAGCGGAGCGACCAGAGCCCGATGTCGGCGTACTTCATCGCCGCAGCGCCCGCGTAGATTCGGGAAGCACGCGTCGGACACGCGCGCCATCCGGCAAGGCCGAAGATAGCCGGAGCAACCACCACGGCCCACCAGACCGGGCCGCCCTTCGAACCGAGCCATTCCAGCACAATGATGGCGGTGCCAAGCACAGCGATGGCAACTCCGGTGAGAACGATCGACTCCGCGAGCACGCGTGCGGAGGCCTTCACACCGATCCCGTTGTACTTCTTGTGGTAGGCGATGCGGCCGAACATGCCCGGCCTGAGCGGAAGATAGTTCAGAAGCCATGCGCTCGCGATCAACGCGCCCATCTCGTCGAGTCTCACGCTGCCATGGCGACTGTTCAGCAGCCAGAACGCAATGCTCACCACAATCAGATTCCCAATCGGGAACGCAATCGTCAGGCCCACAAGCCACCAGGGCGCGGCCCGCATCGCGCGGAGCCCGTCGAGCAGCGCATCCTCCTGAGCCGAAGCCGTCCAGACCGCCGCGACAAGAAGCGCGGCACCCACAACCGATCCGACGACGGCTCGCATCTTGCGACCGACCCGAGGTCCCGCCGAGTCCGCGATGGGCTGTATGGATGTCATGGGCCTGGCCGAGGCGCCTGCGCTGGGACCGGGGCCGACGTCGCCGCAAGCCCCGGACCGGCCATCGCCCGTAGGTCGGGACCAACCGCGCCGTACGTCGGATCGCTCTCTACAAATCGCTGCGTGAGGAGGTCTGCGATCTCGCCGAGAGACGAGTCCCCGCTCGCGCGGGCAGCGGCCAGCAAGGGCGATTCCGGGCTCACGGCTCTCGCCAGCATCGCGATGCCGAGCACCCGGACGTCGGACTCACCGTCGATGGCGTCGTCGAGGGGCTGCATCGCGGGATTCTGCCTCGCGTGCGGCGCGTTCGCGATCAGCACAACTCTCGAGGCGGACGGGAGCGCGGCGTACCGCGTGGCAGCAGCCTCGGCGAGTCTGGCCACTCCCTCTGCTCCGAGCCCACCTTCGGCGACCGGAAGCACCGCCGCAGCCCGAAGCCGCGCGGTTGCGGAGGCCACATCTTCGATATCGACCCCGTCTGGTCCTCCCATCGACTCGAACCAGTGAACAAGGTCCTCGATCGGCGCGACTGGGCGCACCGGGGGGCGAACCATCTGCTCAGTCTGCGTCTCGAGACACATCGGGCCGGGGACGTACGTGGTGTTCGCGCCGGCCATGAACCCCTGCAGCACGCCCCATCGGAGGCGGGTTGCCTGCAGGCACTGTGTCTCGGCGAGCCAGCCGGCGTACCCGATCTCGGGCTTCATGATGATCTCGACGGCCTCTCCCTGGGCAAGCCTGAGGCGACGATCCGCACTGATGACTTCGGGGAGCACCTCACGCGACGACGCCCGCAGTCCGACATCAAGCTTCGGTGTCAGAAGGAAGCGGCTGTTGATCGGCCGGTCCGGGCCGACGGCCAGCGGGAGAGGCGATAGATTGCGAATGACGAGGCGCAAGGACGCGGTGCGACCGGATGGAATGATGTCGGCGGCAAGACTGAGGTATGAGCGAGGCTCCGACACCATCTGATCCACCCACCGAGGGATTTCCAGGGCCACGGCTCGCCCCGCAACGGCCGTGGCATCCGTCTCGTCGCCCCACACGCCCTCCGGGCCCATCAAACGTGACCGAGACCAGGCACCGATGACCGAGAGTCGGCCATCGACCGCCACCTCTCCGAGCAGACGCCGAGATTCCTCCTCGTTGCCGAGAAGGGATTCGGTGATGGCAACGCCAAGCCGCGTCGTTGTCGAGTCTTCGAGTGAAAGGAACTTGTCCCGCGCGCTCTGTGCGCTCCCGGAGCGGAGTTCGGCCCAGGGCGTGAGCTGCTCGCGATACTCGACATCGATGTCGTCGCGGCCCAGGAATCTCTGCATCGAGTTCACAAGCTGCTCGCCCTGCTCGCCGGTGATCGACGTGACGACGAGCATCTCGGTGATCGCGTTTGCGACCGCCTCCATGGCGTAGTCCAGACCGATGAGCCCCGCCGATCCCTGCGCGGTGGCCGTCGTAACCAACTTGTCCACACTGGCGGCCATGTCGAGGGCAGAGGCGCGGCGCGTCTCCAGGTCGCCGGTGGCGTCGGCGGCCAGCAGCCGCACCTGCTCGAGAGGAATCGGCAGACGCAACTCGGCCGGAGGGGTCACGCCCGTCGACGGGATGCCCTGCTGATCGAGCTGCATGATCGTCCGGCGCGCGACATCGCGCTGCGAGAGGATCGCCGTGTTCAACTCCTTCACAACCGAGGCCGGCCCCTCTTCGTGCCACCGAAGCACGAGCTGGTCGATTCCGACACTGGTTGGCGGCGACTGCCCGTTCGCGTACATGAGCAGAACGGCCGACGTGTAGAACCGCCTCGCCTGCGAGTACGCCCCGATATGGCCGAGCAGAACGGCCATCGACTGGTGCACAGAAGGATCAAGCGGATCCGCGTAGAGCAGATTGGACAGCAACTCGAGTCGACCGACCGGGTCGGAGCTCTCCGTCGCGAACACCGTCTCGGCGAGCGCGGCCGCGTCCTTGTTCGTCGAATCCAGACCCGCGGACATCGTCAGGTGGTCAATGAACCCGACCCAGTCTCCCTGCTCTCTCATCAAGAGCGCGGCGTCGAGCGCCAGGCGGCTGCGAACAGCGGGATGGATCGAAGCGCCCGCCGGACCGAGGAACCGCTCATACAAGCCGAGCCGTTGGCCAACCGTTTGCTGACGAGAGATCTGCGTTGTAATCAGCCGGAGCTGCGCAACAGTGTCCCCGGGATCATTGCGCAGGATGTCCTTGCTTGCTTCAATGACGCGGTCGAGCTCGCTCGCCTGATACCAGGCCTGCACTCGTTCTCTGGCGATGTTGGCGTCCGTAGGAGCCCATCGCTGGGCCTCGTCGAGCAAGAGCCCGATAAGGCGGTAGTCGCGTTCGAGCGGCTCCTGACGAAGGCGAAGGTCGAGCACCGCCGTTCGCCAGACAGAATCGGCTGCCAGACGTTGTTCTGGCGACGCCGCCTGCGCGTCTGCGCGCTGATTCGGACTTGCCGCCATCGCTGCAACGATCGCCAGCGCGATGGCAAATGGACTGCTTCGCACCCTCACTCCGAGCCGCTCCATCAGTATCACGTCCCAGCTCCCAATAAGGCAGATGCCATCCGCCCGGCCAGCATGATGACAGCAACCAACAGCACGGCGCAGGTCAGGATCTCGATCCAGCCGACGAGCCGACGATTCGCGCCGGGAAACCACTTATCGGCCACCAGACACGCGAACACGAGTTGACCGGCCGCGATCGAAGCGACACCCCCGGTGCGACAGGCTCCGGCCATGCCCGACCAAGCCTCGGCGCCGATGGCGATCAGCCAGATGCCTCCGACGGAAAGCAGCAGCCCCCACGGAGTCGCCGAAGCGGCCAGGAGAAACAGTGTGTAACGCCGTGCGACTCTCACGCCTGGGCTCCGGACGAACGCTCCCGCCGAACGCCGGCGGACTGCACAGCGTACCGCGCCGAGCCGGTCTGTGTTCGCGCCGTGCTCGGGCTGGGACCGTTCAGCCCATCGCCATGGACATCAGGAATTCGGCGTTGGTCTTGACCTTCTTCAGACGGGTCTTGATGAGCTCCATTCCTTCAACGACGTTCATATCGCTGAGGACCTTGCGGAGCCGGTGGACCAGCTCGAGTTCCTTCTTATCCAGGAGCAGCTCTTCCCGGCGGGTGCCGGATGCCGGGATATCGATGCACGGATAGATGCGTTTGTCCATCAGCTTGCGATCAAGATGCAGCTCGGCGTTGCCGGTGCCCTTGAATTCCTCGAAGATCACCTCGTCCATCTTGGACCCGGTGTCCACGAGCGCCGTGCCGATAATCGTGAGCGACCCGCCACGCTCGATCGCGCGGGCGGCGCCAAAGAACTTCTTCGGGCGCTGGAGCGCGTTGGAGTCCAGACCACCCGACATGATCTTGCCGGAGTGGGGCTGTTCGGAGTTGTACGCACGGGCCAGACGCGTGATGGAATCGAGGAGGATGACGACATCATCCCCGAACTCGACCATGCGCTTGGCCTTCTCGATCACGACCTCCGCCACCGCCACATGCCGCGACGATTGCTCGTCGAACGTGCTGGCGACGACCTCGACGTTGGCCGCGACGTGCCGACGGAAGTCCGTGACCTCCTCGGGGCGCTCGTCAACAAGCAGCACGATGATCTTGACCTCGGGGTTGTTGACGCTGATCGCCATCGTGATCTTCTGCAACAGCACCGTCTTGCCCGTGCGGGGCGGAGCAACGATCAGCATGCGCTGGCCAAAGCCGATCGGCGTCACGAGATCGACGATGCGGCACTCGATCTCGTCGGGCGCGGTCTCGAGGATGAAGCGGCGCTCCGGATGGAGCGGTGTGAGGTCCTCAAAGTTCACAAGCGAGTGGATCTTCGACGGCTCACGGCCGTTGACCTTGTCGACCCGGAGCAGCGCGAAGTATCGCTCGCTCTCCTTGGGCGGACGGATCGCGCCGCGCACGACCATGCCGCGGCGCAGCCCGAATCGCCGAATCTGCGACGGGCTGACGTAGATGTCGTCAGGGCCGGGAAGATAGCTCTGCTCGGCGGCGCGAAGGAACCCAAAGCCGTCGGACATGACCTCCAGCGTTCCCTCACCGAACATCAGCCCCTGCTTGGCGGCCCGGGCCTTGAGAATCTTGAAGACCAGGTCCTGCTTGGGCGTGGATTGGAAGTCGGCGAGGCCCTCCTTCGTCGCAACCTTGAACAGCTCATCGATCTCCATCCGCTGGAGCTGTCCGATCGAGATCGCGTCCTTCAGGTCTTCTGGCTTGGCGTTCGCCAGTGTGCGCTCGAGTTCGACGAGTTCGCGTTCGAGCTCTTCATCACTCGGGAGCGAGTGGTCGAAGTGATGGCCGCTGGACATCCCGCCACCACCGCCTCCTCCCCCGCCGCCGCCGCTCGGGCCGTACATGCCGCCGCCCTTGCGCTTCTTCCGCTTGCGGCGATTGCGCCCACCATCGAAGCCGTACCCATACTGCTGGCCGGATCCATAGGACTGAGAACTCGCACCGCCGCCGTTGCTGCCGCTCCCTCCGCCGCCACTGCCACTACTGGAGCCACTGGAGCCGCTGCCGCTGCCGCTGCCGCTGCCGCTGCCGCCACCCTGATAGTTGCTCCCACCCTGACGCTGTTCGCGTTGGCCTTCCTGACGCTGCTCTGGTCGATTCTGGTCCGGGCGGCTCTGGTCACCGCGCCCGCTCTCCGGACGCGGAGAATTGCCCGGACGCTGCTCTTGTGATTGGCGATCCGCAGGACGCTGCTCGGCCTTGGATTCGGGGCTAGATTCCGAGGGCCGAGGAGCGGACTTGGGTTCGGGTCGCGGCTCGGTCTTCGGCTCCGCCGCCTTCGTCGCCGGACGCGACTCCTCGCGTGCGCCACCGCTTTCGGAAGTCTTCACGCTCTTCTTGGCGCGAGAGCCCTTGGCGGAGCCGGTGTCGGAAGCGTCCGTGTCGATCACATTCGTCGATTTGGCCATGGCCATCCTGTCCTATGCACGCACACGCTGCCGCATCCAAGCGGCAGGCAGCGAGCGACTCAACTTGATTGCTGGAACTTGGAACCGAGCGATCACCCCGTTGGGCGGACCCTCGAACCCCGGAATGATTTCCCTGGAGATACCCGGCCCTGACGCGTGACGACAGCCACGTGTCGGTGCTTTCAACAGGTCAGGAGCGGGTCTTCCGGCCCAAAGCCGGTGAAGAGTCAGAACTGTTCAACCCCACCGAATCAGTATAGGAACCTTCGGGCGTGGGGGCCACATGGTTCCATCATGCCGGTTGGGACGCTTCGGACCGAATGGCCCCGGAATCGAGGTCGGCGAGCACACGCGCGAGGACGGCCTCCACGCGATCCCGGACACTTCCATCGCTTTCGTTCAGCACCTCATATCGGCACATGGATCGCTTGCGCTCAATCGGCCATTGGGCTTTCTCGCGTCTTTCCAGTTCCGCCTCATCCCAATTTCGAGTCCTCGCCACCCGCTCCAAACGCGTACGGCGGGAGGCCTCGACCCAAACAACCGCGTCGCACTCCGCATCGACACCCGCCTCGAAAAGCAACGGCGCATCGATCACGGCCGCTCGCGCGCCGGCCCGCCGGGCCTTTGCGATCAGATCGCAGCGGCTCGACCGAACAATCGGATGGACAAGCGCCTCAAGACGCTCCCGCTCCTGGCTCGAACCAAAGACAATGTGCGCCACACGCCCGCGATCGATGCGCCCATCCTCCCCGAGCACGCCGCTCCCCCACCACTCAACAAGCCGATCCTTCACATCCGCTCGGTCCAGCGCGGTGCGTGCCTCTGCGTCCGAATCCACGACCACGCAACCGAGCGATGCGAACGCCCGCGCGACCTCAGACTTCCCTGCGCCGATCCCGCCCGCAAGTCCGATGACCGCGATCCCCTCGTGACGACGATCACGCCCCGTCGAACGCAGCAGCTCCACGATCGCCGGCGCTCTCGCGACCATGAGCATGCGGATGGCCGGCCCGTCCGAGCCGGCCGTGGCGATGCCGACGGTGCCGATACCCAGCACACGCTCGATCAAAGACTTTGACACGATCACATGCTGCACACGCGCAAGGGGAAGGTCCGCCGCCGCCTGGCTCAGCACACCGGCCACGATCACGACCCGCTTCTCGGTGATGACATAGAGACGCGACCACCAGCGGAGCAGCCCGATCGCGACATACACAACCAAGCCGAATGCCCCGATGCGAGCGACAACACCGCCGAGATCGTGCTGGCCCGGTCCGAACCTGGCCCAGGCGATTCCGAACGCGAGGGCCACGCCGCAGACCGCCAGCCAGCGCCCCGCGTGGAAGCACACAAACCAGAGACTCGGGCGAAACGCCCGAACAACGCGCTCGTCCTGCGGCACAAATCGGGAAGCGCCCCAGAGCCTCGCACCGGCAGGGAGCGGAGCGCTCACGCATCAGCTCCAGACACGGGCTGGCGGAGCACGGCGATCTCCGGGTGATTCCGGTAATAGCCGTCGAAATCGAGTCCATATCCCACAACGAACTCATTGGGAATATCGAAACCGACATACTCGGCCGCGACCTCCACAACGCGAGGAACAAGCTTCCGAAGAAGCACGCAGATCCGAACCGTCGCCGGGCTCTGCTCCTGGACGAGGCGCTTGACAAGATCGAGGGTCTGTCCGGAGTCGAGAATGTCGTCGACAATCAGCACATGCTTGCCGCGAAGATCCTTTGGCAGCACACTGCGCATCGCCGCGCCCTTGCTCATGGTTGATGAGCCGGGATAGCTCGAGACGGTGACGAGCTCAAGACTGAGCTTCAGCGGCATCTCTCGCACAAGGTCGGCGGTAAAGATCAGCGCTCCCGTCATGACAGCGATGATCGCGACCCGTCCGCCGTAATCGGCGCCCGCATCCTCCGCGTTGAGATCTCTCTCAAGATCCCGGGCAATCTGGCTGCCCATCTCACGGACACGAGCCGCGATGGCGTCTCGATCGATCAACGTCCGCTCGATATCGAGCATCATGGATGCACCTCCGCGCGAGAGTGATACGCCTGACGACAGCTCATGAATTCAAGCCCTTGATCGCGCCCCTTCTCCGTGCCTTTGAGTACCGCGAGAGCGAATCCTCGATGATCGCCTGTGCCGCCTCGGCCGGGAGGATCTCGTCGACCTCCACGTCCTTGTTCTCGAGCAGCTTGTAGTCCGTGAAGAACCGCTTGAGCATCTTGAAAATGTGCTTGGGAAAGTCGCTGGCCTTCTCGAATTCCGAGTAGATCGGATCGCTCGAGAGCACGGCGATGATCTTGTGATCGGGCTGGCCATGGTCGATCATCGTCATCATGCCCACCGCCCTCGCCTCGCAGAGGCACATCGGTGGGATCTCCTCGGTGGAGTACACCAGGACGTCCAGCGGATCGTCGTCTTCGGCGAGCGTTTGCGGGATGAAGCCGTAATTCGCGGGGTAGTAGACAGCGCTCGAGAGCACCCGATCGAGCTTCAAGAGCCCCGTCGGCTTGTCAAGCTCGTACTTGTTGCTGGAACCCTTCGGAATCTCCACGACAGCGCGAAAGCACGAGGGCAAGTCCCCGGAATCCACACTCGGCGTCACGTCATGCCACGGATGCACCATCGATCGATCCTTCCTCTTTCAAACCTCTCGCTCGTCGCGACGACCGGCACACACAGTTGCTCGATCCACAAAGCACAATCGATTGCCCCAGGGGTCGACGGCATCGACCGCTCGCTCCCCACACGGGTGGTCCTCGATCGGACCCACGCCCCGATCCCCAAGCTCGCCGACCAGCCGCCTCCGAGTCCCGTTCAGGTCGTCGGTCGCCACACAAATGCGCCCCGGATTCGGCCTGCTCACTTCCCCCCCATCGCCCGCCACAGCGTGGATGCACGACAGCATCGCGCCATCGCAGCCGAAATCGTGTCTTCCGGCCGACACACGCCGGCCCGGTAGGCCGAGCACCCGCCCATAGAACGACGCCGCTGCCTCGATGTCCCTCACCGGCACCATGACCCGGAAAAGTCTCATGTCGCGCTCTCGCTCCACATCTGTGCCGACGAGCGACGCACGAGCGGCCAGTGGCGGCTATCTTACGCCCATGCTCCGCATCGATTATGCCAACTGTCTGTCCTCCCGCGTCGGCGACCACGGCCTTGAGCCGGACCTGCTCGCCCCGGGGTCCGAGCTCCACGCCTCGGCAGCCGCGCTGACACGGAAACTCGCCTCAACCAAGGGAACTGGCTGGGAGCGGTGGCGATTGCTCCATGAGCAGCCGGTGCGGGGCCAGCACGTCGACGCCGTGGAGTCGATCGTCGCCCGCTGCCGCGGCGAGTTCGAAAACATGGTCGTTCTGGGCATCGGCGGCTCCGCGCTCGGCAACATCGCCCTCCAGTCGGCGCTGAATCCTCCCACATACAACCTGCTCCCACGCGGGCTCCGCCCGGGCCCGCGAATGTTTGTCGTGGACAACGTCGATCCCGCAAACTTCGGCGCGGTGCTGCGATTCTGCGAGACTTCCGAGGGCGGGCTCAAGAAGACGCTCTTCAATGTGGTCTCCAAGTCCGGGGAGACGGCGGAGACCGCGGCCCAGTTCATGGTCATCCGCGACATGCTCAAGCGGGCGATCGGCCCGAACTACAAGTCAAACGTCGTGGCCATCACAGACCCCGCCAAGGGCACGATGCGCCAGATCTGCGACGCGGAGGGCTTCGCGACGCTCCCCGTGCCCGACGGAGTCGGCGGTCGGTTCAGCGTGCTCTCGCCCGTCGGACTCTTCTCCGCATCCATGTGCGGCATCGACATCAACGCGCTCCTCGACGGCGCGGCCGCCATGGATACCGTGTGCGCCCGCCACGACCTGCACCAGAATCCAGCCGCGATCCTCGCGACCCTGCTGGTCACGCTCGGCTCTCGCAAGGGCAAGACCAACCACGTGTTGATGCCGTACGCGAACTCGCTCTACTTGCTCGCCGATTGGTATCGCCAGCTCTGGGCCGAGTCACTCGGAAAGAAGTTCGACACCGCGGGCAACTCGGTCTACGCGGGATTCACACCGATCAAGGCGCTCGGCACGACCGACCAGCACTCGCAGGTCCAGCTCTATCGCGAGGGGCCGAATGACAAGGTATTTGGCTTCGTAGAGGTTGAGTCGTTCGCATCGACGAATCCCGTTGTGCACGGCGATGTCTCGATTCCGACCGGCCTGGGCGTCGACGCGATCTCGTACCTTGAGGGGAAGTCCATGACGACCCTTCTCAATGCCGAGAAGCGTGCGACCGAGTACGCGATGGTCGAATCACAGCGACCAAACTTCACCATCACGCTTCCCACGATCGACGCGGAGCATGTGGGCCAGTTCATCTATCTGTGGGAGATGGTCACGGCTTACGCGGGGCTGATGCTCGGAATCGACGCCTACGACCAGCCCGCGGTCGAGACCGGAAAGATCGCGACATTCGGCCTGATGGGACGTGCCGGATTCCAGAAGCATAAAGACGCCGTCGATCGCACGCTCACACCGACACCCCACCACTGGAAGTCCTGACGACCAGCTGGATTTCGCTATTCCAGGTATCGAGTCGCGCTGGACACCGGCAGCGATCCCTGAACCGAACTCCTGATGACGCCGGTCGCAACGAGCGCGCCGAAGATCGCCGATCCCGCCACAAACGTGTGCGTGAAGATCGTCGCGTCGAAGAACCACGCGCCCGGGTTCGGCGTGAGTGGGAACGCGACGAGCATGTGATAGACCAGTGCGGAAAAGGATGCCGCCAGCAAGCCGTGCCTGACCACGACGACCGACATCGCGCCGGCGAGCACAACGATAACGGCGTACGAGTAGAGAGTCGGCGATTCAGTGAGCATGGAACCGAACAGGGCGAGCAGAATGGCGAACGTCGTCGCGACGGCCCACTCCTTCTTCACAATCAGCTTCACGATGACAAGACCGAGCACAAGCGCCAATCCATCCTGGATCGACGTCACCGCGATGTGCAGCGTGGAGCCAAACGCGGTGCGAGCGCCGGACATGGCATCGATTCCATATCGCGAATCAAAGTAGGGCGCGGGCGGCGCACGCCCGAGCAGCGAAGGGATCAACCGATTCAGATAGAACGCGCCGGCCGACGCGACGCCGAGCAGGATCCCGATCAGGGCGTGCTTGCCGACGAGCGGATCGCGGACACGCCCACTGAGCAACCGCTCCCACGAGATCAGCATCTGGGGCCAGAGCCTCCGCACGTTCGGCTCGATCGCGAGATAGAAGAGGACGAGAGCGGATCCGACGAGCAGCGATTGACCTGCGCCGCGCCCCAAGAGGTCCAGCTCTCCCGGGATCGTCCACACGTGGCTTGCGCGCAATTCCCAGCCAATCAGCCAGAGCGCCGCGCACCCCGCTCCAACCTTGATGCCGCCGTTGAGATCGACCCGACGTGCCGCCACGTTGACCGGCGCCATGATCAACGACCCGATGACGAGAGCGCCGAGCATCACCGTGGTGATGAGCAGCGGGATCCCACCCCGAGTGAAGTCCTCGGGTACACCGGTCTGGCTCGCCTTCGGCCAACGCTTCTCGATCAACCGAAACGCCACGACCTGGCCGTGATAGGTCGCGGCCTCAACCCTCAGCTCGATCTCGGGGCTCTCCGGATACGCCCCCTCCCATGCGGCCCGAAGGTCCGCGAAGACCGGCGGCACTCGCTCCGGCTCCACCCGCGTGAACGCGTCGTACGGAAGATCCGCCATCTCAAACAACAGCCGCCACGTTCGTTCCGCATCCATCCCACCCACCGGAGCACGCCAACCATCGGGAGTGGTCGGGTCATTCGCATCTCGGTATCGAACGAAGAGCTCGCGAAGCTGACCCGCAGGACTCAGGCGAAGCGAGATCATGCCCGGCTCGATCGGCGCAGGATCGGTCATCGTCACCTTGCCGAGCGCGTTCATGGAACGGAGCGGCCCGATGCTCGCCCGATACCAGAAGTCGATCGCCGCCGGGCGCGGCGCTTCGAGCCGGTCCCACCGTTGCGGACCCGCGTCGTTCTCTTCGATCTCCTTGATCAGCTCTTCGTAGAAATCCATCGAGTACGCGGAGTGAAGATCCTGAATCGAGTACCCCAAACGCGTGAACATCTCCTCGGCGGCATTCGCGAGGACCGAAGGGCTCTTTCTGAGGTACGCACGATCCTGCATCGCGACGCGCGGCGCGAGTGTCGCCACGCCTAAGAGCAGCATCGCCACGCCCATGACACAGAGGATCGCGTGCGCGGGCTTGAGCACGCCGCGCCCCCCGGCCTGTGCGACGAGCTCGGGCGACGGCGTCTCGCCCGCCGCGAGCGCCGCAGCGAGCGGGTCCCCACCGGGCAGCATCGCGGCCACAGCGTGCGCGGACTTCGGCCGGAGCTTCGGATCTCTCGCAAGACATGCCATGATCGCACGCACGATGCGTGCATCGAGACCCGCCACGATCTCGCGAGGATCCTTGGGCAGCTCGCTGCGATGCAGGTGCATCAGCTCCGGGATGCTGCTGGCCTCCCACGCCTTTCGGCCGGTGAAGAGCTCGTACATCAGCAGGCCGAGCCCGTACACATCGCTCTGAACCGTGACGGCCTCGCCCTTGAGCTGCTCAGGAGCCATGTAGGTCGGCGTCCCCGCCTTGACCTCGATCCCGCTGATCCCCGCCGCCATGCCCGCAAGCCCAAAGTCGAGGATCTTCGCGTCGCCGTCGTCGTCCACCATGACATTGGCAGGCTTCAGATCGCGATGCAGCACGCCCTTGCCATGGGCCGCTGCCAGCCCGGCGCACATCTGCTGTGCCAGATCGATCGCCCTCTCCACGTGGGGCCGCCCGACCCGTTTGAGCAGAGAGCCAAGGTCCTCGCCACTCACGTACTCCATGGAGATGAACTGACGGCCCTCGAACTCCGCAATGTCGTGCACGCGGCAGACGTTCGGGTGCGTGATCTGCAGCGCGACCCTCGCTTCGTTCAGGAATCTCGCCTTGCGTGAGGGCTGATCGGCGAACGCCTCCGGAAGGAACTTGAGCGCAACCGCCTGCTTCAGCACCAGGTCTTCGGCACGATAGACCACGCCCATGCCGCCCCGACCTATGCGCTCCAGAATTCGATAGCGGCCGATGAGCAAGTGCCCCGGTGGGAAGGGCCCATGATCGATCGACGCCGGCATCGCGCCGAACTTGGCCTCTGTGACTGGTGAGGTTTCCTTCTGAGGTGGCACGCCGCTGGGCATCGGCAAGCGAGAACCGTCTGCCAGGTCCTTCGGCTCGCCTGCCGGCCTCGCAGCATCCTTCGAGGGCTCTGCGGGAGTTGGGGGCGAGGGTGCCCGAGGCCCCTCCGCTACCTGCGCGGGATCCTGATCGACGCCCGCATCGACCGCCGCCCGCAGCGCACCGCCCGGGCTCAGACGGATATCCGGCTTCCCATCCGGCGGTGTTTCGTCCGGGTGGTACTTGAGCAGATCTTCCACGTCTGCAAGCAGCGAGGCATCGCCAAGGCACGCCCGCTCGAGAAAGGCATGTCGCTCCGCGAGCGGCAACGCTGCGGCTCTCAGAAACAGATCACGGACACGATCCCGTCGGTCCGACGCTATGACTCCACTCCTTCGGCCAGCTCACGTCTCAGCCAGGCTCGCGCCATCGTCCAGTCTCCTTCGACCGTCCGTTTCGAAACGCCCAATGCCTCGGCGACTTCGTCGACGTTCAGGCCTCCAAAGAACCGTAGCTCCACGACCCGCGCCTGACGCGGATCGATCTGCGCGAGCTTCTCCATGGCGTCGTCGAGCGCGATGAGATCGACCTCCGATGGCCCGACGGCAGCGACGCCCGAGGACAGGTCCACCCTTTGCCTCGCGCCGCCTCTCTTCAGTCGCTTCCTCGATCTCGCATGATCGACCAGAATCCGTCGCATCGCCTGGGCCGCGACCGCCATGAAGTGGCTCTTGCCGCGCCAATCCACCCTCGACTGGTCGACCAGTCGCATGAACGTCTCGTGCGCCAGTGCAGTTGGCTCAAGGGACATGTCGCCTGGTTCACGATTGGTCTTCGCCTGCGCGAGCCGACGCAAATCGTCGTACACAAACGGCAGCAACTGATTCGCAAGCTCGCGGCCAGCCGCATCGTCCGAGGCGTCTGCCATGTTCTGCAACAAACGCGTGACCTCGTGCCGCAGCCCGGGATTCAGATTGGCATCCGCGTTGTCTCTTGAGTTGGGGCTCGGGTTCGACACGCCATCCCCTTTTCTGGCGACTTGCGTTGGGTAAGTATACCAAAACCACAGAGGCCACGTAAACTCATTGGCCGCCGCTGGCCACCCGGCGACCTGGTTCCGGCTTCTGTTGGGACCAGATACCGGCCGGCTTCACGTCGTGCTTTCCAGTGCGAACAATCGCCCATGCCTCTCTATGAGTACATCTGCGACACAGACGGAGCGGTCATCGAGCTGCTTCGGCCCATTTCCCAAGCCGACAAGCCCGTCACAGATCCTGAAGGGAAGGGACGGACGTTCGTTCGGCGGCACTCGACCTTTGCGACCGGCTCTCCTTCGGCTCCATCGGGCGCGAGCTCCGGTTCCGCCAGCGCGTGCTGCCCATGCGGCAAGCGCGCGGGTGGATGTGGCTCGGGCAACTGACCCGACGGCCCCGATCGGGCTTGCACGCTGATGACGGAGTTGGTCGCGCGATTTCGGCGCGATCGCGCAGTTTCGTGCGAGCCAATGCGAGCGCAACCCCTTGGCAATCCTGAGAGCAATCGGGTGGCACGCTGTTTGTGAACGGAGGCCCGGCGCGGTGCGCCCTGGGAATCTCCGAGATGAACTACGGCAGCCAACTCTCTCTCAGCGGCGTTCTGACCGCTCTCCATCGCCAGGATGTTGCGACGAACAATCTCGCGAACCTGAACACCACTGGCTTCAAGCCGGAGATCTCGATGACCCGGCAGCGCGACGTGGTTCGCGCCGAAGATGGCAAGTGGGCGCTTCCCTCGGATGCCATGATCGAGCGTCTCGGTGCCGGCGTGCAGCTCGCGCCCACACTCACGAACTTCGCCCAGGGTACGGTCTCGCCGACCGGGAACGACCTTGACGTCGCCATCGACGGCAGTGGCTTCCTGGTTGTCCGAGACGCGACCAACGGTGCCGCGGACCGCGTGCGCCTCACCCGCGACGGACGACTGGGGCGGGGCGCTTCGGGCTTGCTCGTTCAGGTCACCACGGGCCTTCCGATCCTCGATCAGAGCAACCGAACCATTCCTCTCGCCGATGGCCCCATCCAGATCTCCGAGGAGGGCCTCATCACCCAAGATGGCGCACGCATCGCCCAGATGGCCTTCGTCGACGTCCCCGATCGGCGATCACTCCAGAAGCAGGGTGACGGGCTGTTCATTCCCGACGCCTCGGCCGTCACGGGTCGCGTGCCCGCGTCGGGCCGGATCCGCCAGCGGGCGATCGAGTCCTCCGCCGTGGACGAGATCGATGCGCTGATGAAGGTGACCTCTGCGGCTCGGGACGTCTCGGCCAATCTCGGCATGATCCAGTATCAGGACCGTTTCATGGATCGGGCGATCAACGTGCTCGGACGCGTCGCCTGATTGTTCCGAAGTCGCTTCCCCCCGTGGAGTGAGTCATGGCCATCCTCGCCCTCCAGTCCGCTTCATCGGGCCTCTCGGCCCTGAACACCCAGCTCGACGTCATCGCGAACAACATCGCGAACGTGAACACGGTGGGCTTCAAGTCAAGCCGCGCCAATTTCCAGGACCTGCTCTACGTTGAACGCATGCAGCCGGGTGTTGAGAACTCGATCGGCGATCAGCGCCCGACGGGCCTCTACGTGGGACTCGGCGTGCGCGTCAGCGGCACGCAACTGAACTTCGAACAGGGCGCGCCCCTCACCACCAACGAGAAGAAGGACCTGATGATCGAGGGGATCGGATTCTTCCAGGTCACCGTCGAGGACGCGCTCGGGGGCATCGGTTACTCGCGCGCCGGTAACTTTGCGATCAACGCCGACGGCGAGCTGGTGCTCGCCAACGACGTGGGACGCCGCCTCGAGCCCGTGATCACAATCCCCTCCGATGCGACCGACATGCAGGTGACGAACGACGGACGCGTGATGGTGACCCAGCCCGGGCAGGTCGAGCCGACCGAGATCGGGCAGATCCAGCTCGCCGCGTTTGTGAATCCGCAGGGCCTCAAGCAGGTGGGCGAGAACCTGTACGTTCAGTCGGAGGCCTCGGGCGATCCCATCATCGGCAACCCGACCGAGGACAATCTCGGCACCATTCGTCAGGGCCTGCTTGAGGCTTCAAACGTCGACCCGACCCGTGAGCTGGTCGACCTCATTCGCACGCAGCGAGCGTTCGAGATGAACAGCCAATCCATCCGCGCTGCGGACGACGTTCTCCAGCAGGTCGCTCAGCTCCGCCGCAACTAAGCAGCAATCCCCCGTCGCGAGGACCGCCCGAATGAAGCTCGCATCGACATCCGCTCGGCTGCGTGCGCTCAAGCGCACCGTGATGGCGTGGTCGCTGCCATTCCTGTGGGTCGGCCCGGCGAGCGCCGATGGCTCGATCACACTCCGGCCGATCGCACGGATCGAAGAGGGACGACCGATTCGGCTCATGGACATCGCGGACATTCGCGGGGACGAGTGCGAACGATTCGGCACGCTCGAGCTCGAACCGCTGGTGTTCCGCGACGGGCAGGTTTCGCTCCACGAGATCCGCGACGTTCTCGACGCCCAGCACGGCGTGAACTGGGGACGGATTGCGCTCTCGGGATCGGATTGTCGCGTGGTGAGGATTGATACGCCCGCTGTGCCGACCTCGGACTCGGGCACTCCATCATCAGACCAGCCGACCTCCGAGACGACGGGTGTGCCGGTCGTGAAGCATCTCATTGGCCCGCAGATCGCCGAGTCGATGGGGGTCGATCCGTCGAGGCTGCGGCTGACGTTCGACGATCGAGACGAGTCGCGGGCCCTGCTCCAGACCGAGACGATCGGACGACGCATCGAGGTGCGGCCGATCGGACGCTCCGACACGCTGCCGATCTCCATCACGATCTACGACGGTCCGTCGATCGTCGCGCGCGGCATCGTTCGGGCCCGTGTCGAGGTCCAGCGCGAGATCGCCGTTGCCCGGGTAGAGATCTCTCGCGGTGCGATCGTCACCGACGAGCTCATTGAGCGTCAGATGGCGTGGCTCGCGCCGAGCGACCGCTCGCTCGATCCATCGCGGCTCGGCGAGCTCTCCATCGCCCAGATCCGCATCGCGCCCGGTCGGACCCTCACCGAACAGAGCGTGCAGGCAGCGTTCGCGATCGAGAAGGGCGACATCGCCGTGATCCACTGCCTGAGCGGCGGGTTTGTGATGAAGATGCGGGCCCGCGCTCTCGCCGACGGGCGCCCCGGCGAGACCATCGACTTCGCTCCGCTCGACGGCCGCAAGGGGCGGGTGATCCGCGCGAAGGTCGACGAACCGGGAATCGCCATTGCACAGGCGGATGCCGATCTCGACTCGCCACTGAACGAGGAGCAGACACGATGAGAATCCGGATCAATCACCACGAGTTCAGGCGCGCTTCTGTGTGCGTGCTTCTCACCTCCTTCGGTATCGCGTCCGCATCGGCGCAGTCGCTCTTTGTCTCGGATGTGCAGGTTCCGATCGACGCCAAGGGCGAGCCGGACCCCGGCGCGCACCTTCGCGGCGCGAGTCTGTTGTTCATCGAGCCGCCCAAGCCACGCGAGTTTGCCATGCATGATCTCGTGACGATCATCGTGGAGGAGACGACCAAGTCGGAGGCGACCCAGCAGCTCAAGACGGACAAGTCGTACGACATCAACGGCGCCATGACGGACTTTCCCTCGATGCGTCACCTGCTGGAGCTCCAGGTCCAGAACGGGGACACGCAGCGAACGGCGGACCTTGGTGTCAACTTCGACAGCAAGTACGACGGCAAGGGCGACTACGAGAGGACGGATCGGTTCGTCGCTCGCATCACCGCGACGGTGATCGACGTGAAGCCGAACGGCACCGTGGTGCTCGAGGCGCGGAAGAGGATCGACAAGGACGGCGAGATCCAGACGATCGTGCTGAGCGGGACCTGCCGCAGGGATGATGTGACGACGCAGAACACGGTGCTCTCCTCGCAGCTCGCGGGCCTGACGGTCTCGATGTCGACCGAGGGTCAGGTGACAAAGGCGGGCCGGAAGGGGCTGATCCCCCGGGCGCTTGAGGGCCTCTTCAACTTCTGACTCAGCTTGATGTGTGACGAGGCTTGGCCCATGCGCATCGTGATCGCGACCGGCAATCCGCACAAGGTTGAGGAGATGCGCCGCATCTTCGCCGATCCGTCGCTCGGCCTCACGTCCCTCGACCCTGAACTGGTCGGGCTGTCGGATCTTCCCGGCTCTCCATTCCCGGAGCCCGCGGAGCCTGGCTCGACGTTTGAGCAGAACGCCACCATCAAGGCCCTCGCCTACGCCGAGGCGACGGGCTCGCTCTGCCTCGCCGATGATTCCGGGCTTGAGATCGATGCGCTCGAAGGGCGCCCCGGTGTCATCAGCAGCCACTACTGCACCGATGGCGAGGAACGCGGCATGACCCGCGCCGAACGTGACCAGCGCAACATCGAGCGTGTGCTCGCCGAGATGACGGGCGTCCCTGCGCGCGCTCGCGCGGCGAGGTTTGTGTGCGTGATGGCGCTCGCCGCGCGAGGCGAGACGCTTGTCCGCGTGCGCGGCACGTTCGAGGGCCGAATCGGATTCCCGGCGGGAGCGGACCCCGGCGCGGCTCGCGTGACCGATCTCTTTGGCGCGCGCGTGCCGCGTGGAGACAACGGCTTCGGCTACGACCCCATCTTCCTCCTTCCCGCGCCCGACACGCGCACGAGCGCGGAACTCTCGCCCGCCGACAAGGACTCGCGAAGCCATCGCGGCGCAGCGGCACGGCTCATGGCGGGGCGGATGAGACAGTTGCTCGAACGGCGGCATTGAGGGATTCATCGCACTTCCAAGCCTTCGGCGCATGGATAATGCTCCCGCGAAACCGGGTGGCGTTACCGGCGTGGGGTTGTGCGGTCAGGTGGTGATCGCGCGGCACGATCACGCGGCGGGTCGGTCGCGGGCATGGCGGGAGTGAGGGGGCGCGGAGAGCGCGGAGGAAGACTGAGGGGAAGAGTCTGGTTCTGAACGCGAAGGACGCGAAGTTCGCGAAGGAGAATCGGAATCAGGAGAAGAGTTGAATACGGTGGACGTGGAGAGATTCGGAGAAGAAGGGCCGCGGGATGAAGGGTCGGAGGGACCGAGGGGAGAAGGGGAAGAGGGGGAAGGAGAGTCGGGTGGCATGTCTGCGTCTTGGCAGACATGCGGATCTGCGGAGGGTGGCGATGTGCGCGAGACATCATCCAAGCCCGATGCGGACTTTGATGGCATGGTGGATGGCATGGGGGATGGCATGGGGGAAGGCGCGGGGGATGGCGCGGGAGATGGCGCGACAGAAGGCGCGGAAGAGGGCGCGGCTGGAGCGGATGCTCCCTCGTTGACGCTTGCTGCGGGCTCAGCGACACCGCTCTGGAGAGCGGTGCCACCACGAGACCCGTGCGCGGGTGCTGGCTTGGGTGTCAGGGCGCGGGCCTCTTTGGCGATGGTGGTCGCGGTGCGGCGGATGAGTTCGGCGTGGCGGTGGAGGGCGCGCTGATCGGCTTCGGGGTCGCGGCCGCGCGGCTCGGGGGCGGGGCTCTGGAGGACATCGAGGAGTTTGCGGATGGAGACGGGGCGCGCGGTCTGGCCGAGGAGGCGGGCGCGGAGGTTGGTGAGCTTCTCGTAGGCGTCGATCTCGGCCTGGACCTCGGGGGTGTTGACGTATTCGACGAGCGTGAGGAAGGGGACGTTGTAGTGGGCGGCGAGCGCGGCTAGCGGGATGTTCGCCTTGAGGATGTCGAGGACCAGGTGGTGGGCCCGGAGGGCGAAGTCGATTGGATCTGGCGCATCGGCGGGAGCGGTGTGGCCGGTTGCGTCGCGCGTCTGGTCGGGTGTTGCGATCATGGGAGCGAATGTACGGCGCGGCGGGCCCGATGCAAGCGCGGGGTGGGTTTGTCACTGACAGACGTCTGTCAGTGTCTGTTGGAACAAATAATGGAAGTCATTGGGGGAGAAGGGGATAGGGGAAGAGGAAAAAAGAGAGTGGAGCAGTGACGGAGTGACACCGTGACGGAGTGACAGGGCCAGAAATGCATGGAGGCGTGGAGTCGGGACCGTCCGGGACGCTCGGAATGAGAAGCCGCGGTGCACTTGGGAGATGCGATCGACGCGCATCATTCGTCTTGGAGAGGCCCGACCTGCGGCGGCACGCGAGTCGTCGTCTTGCGGTGGCGGAGAGGGGTTTCAAGGAGTCCGCTTCTTACAACAACCCATCCTTGGTTTCATCCCGGTACTTGCCGCACTCGGGGCAGGGGCCGGTGTAGACATCGCTCGCGTCGTAGCCGCATGAGGGGCATCGGCCTGCGTTGATCGACGCCGCGCGTGCACGGACGAGCACGATGCCCCACGCGAGGGAGCAGAGCACGCCGAGGAGGATGGTCCCGACACACGGCCCGAACCACGCGGAGTGGCGGATCGAACCAGTGGTGAATGACGCGAATGCTGCCGCGAGCGTGATGCCGACGGCAAGAGGCAGGAGCGACCACGCGTGCCGGTTCACGACCACCAGCACGAGGAGCAGTACCGCGCCGATGCCAATGATGAGGGGCACCCCGGCGCTCCGCGTGCCGGCCAGGCCGAGCACGGTGAGCGCCGCCTCCGCGGCGGTTCCGGCGACGATCGCCCAGAGCGAGTGCGTGAACGCGACGGCGACCCAGATCGGCATCATCCACACACCGCGCATGTCCATGCGCGACCCGAGCAGCATCGCTCCGTACACCGCGGCACAGAGCCCGTTCCCCCACAACTGTGCGGAGAAGAAAGTCGATGGCGCGGCGCTCAGGCAGAGCAGCAGAGACCAGCCCACCGCAAGGATCATCGCCCAGCGTGCGACGGGGGGTACGCGGTTCGCCCATCGCATCCATCGCGCCGCGCCCATCACAGCCCTCCCGCTCGTCCGCCCGCGGCCGGCTCAACACTCAACCGACGCGCCACTTCTTCCCATCACGCACGACGGGCCGATACAGCGTGTCACGCTCGACGGGTCGGAACCCCGCCTCGCGGCAGGCCTTCTGGAGCGTGCCGACGTTGACTTCCTGGTGGGTGTTGCTGCCGCCGACGTGCGTGATGTCGTACCAGACGACGGTGCCGTCGATGTCGTCCGCGCCGTTCTGCAGCATCAACTGCGCCATGGGGAGCGTCTGCATGATCCAGAACGCCTTCACGTGCGGGAAGTTGTCGAGCATGAGGCGTGCGATCGCGAGCGTCCGCAGGTTTTCGAGACCCGTCGGGCCGGGGAGGTGCTCGAGATCGCACCCGTCGGGGAAGAAGGGAAGCGGGATGATGGTCTGGTAGTAGCCGCAGGAGAGTGACGGGTTGACAGCGTGACGGTGCGACGGCGTGGAGGCGAAGGCGAGGTGCTCGGGGAGGGGCGTGCCGGTGCGGGTGAGCGTGATGACGGGGGCATTGCTCTGTTCATCGCCGCGATAGCCGAGGTGGCCGGACGGCTCATCGCGCCGCGTTGGCGACGCTGTGGTGTCGTGGCTCTGGCCGTGCGTTCCCTCGTAGCCCATTCTCACCAGCGCTTCGTCCTGGGCGCGTCGGAGCATGTCCATGTGCGCGAGGCGTTCGCGGCGCTGCTCGATGTGACCGTAAAGGATCGTCGCGTTGGTGTTGAGGCCGATCTCGTGGGCGACGCGATGGACGTCGAGCCAGACATCGGAGCGGATCTTGCCCTTGTAGGCCTCGTCGTGGACACGATCGTCGAAGACCTCCGCGCCGCCGCCGGGGAGGGAGCCGAGGCCGGCGTTCTTGAGCTCGGTGAGGACCCAGCGGATGGCCTCGCGTCGGGCTGCGCGGCCTTCCTCGCCGGGTGCGCTCGCGCCCTTGTAGACCTTGGCCATCTTCGCGAAGTGGACGATCTCGACGGCGGTGAAGGCCTTGACGTGGAGATCGGAGCCCTGCTTCCTGGCCTCGTCGCGGATGGTGGAGACGAGGTCGGTGTAGTAGGTGAAGGGGAGCTGCGTGTGCAGGCCACCGACCGAGTGCATCTCGGTCGCGCCGGACTCGACGGCCTTCTTGACCTCGTCGCGGACGTAGGCCATGTCGCGGGTGTACGCCCGGTCGTCCCCGGCCTTGGCGTAGAACTCGCAGAACTTGCAGGAGAGGGCGCAGACGTTGGAGTAGTTCAGGTGTCGGTTGATGTTGTAGTACGCGGCGTCACCGTGCAGGCGGCGGCGGACCAGATCGGCCAGCTCGCAGACGGTCCAGATATCCGGACTGGTGAAGAGCAGGTCGCCATCGGCGAGGGTGAGGCGTTCGCCCCGTTCGACCTTGGCGCGGATGGCATCAAGGCGCACGTCACGCCGCCCCGTGACCCGCGGCACCCGCTCGGTTCTTTCGATCGCGATCGTGGTCATGCAAAAGCATAGCCGGGGGCCGCGATCTTTCAATAATTTCTGAAACCTGAATGCACTATCCCACCCTGCGTCGCCGTCCTGCCAGCATTCCCGCCATTCCCAGCAACGCCACTGCACCGGGAGCGGGCACGAGATCCCAGCCGATCACGTCGAGCGCGAAGACATCAAAGGGAGCGCCGGCGGCTGAGGAGAGGAACATCTCGGTCAACGGGAAACCGTCGCCGAGGGTCGGGTCCATCAGTCCCCACCAGGGGCCGAAGACGTCGTCTTTCCAGTGGCTCGCCTGCTTCCCATCTCCGAGGAGGGCCTTGCCGGTGGAGAACGGGACCATCGGGCTGATTCCTCCGTCGATCGAGAAGTATCTGAAGGGGGAGGACCCTGGCGTCGGGAGCGAGAGATCTGGGATGAACTCGCCGAGGGCGACGGACTCTGGGGAGTATCTGAAGAGATCAAGCGTGTTCACGAGCCAGTACTCATCCTGGTCGCCTCCGATGCCGCCGAGTTCCGGGGGCAGGAGCGACGCGACGCCGTCGACGCCGCTGTAGAAGCCGAGGAGGTGTCCGATCTCGTGGAGTGCGGTGCCTGTGAAGTCCTTGGCGTCGGAATCGATGCCTCCGACGTAGTCAAAGTCGAAGTCGGCGGCGCCGAACTTGAGTGTTCCGTCGCTGCCGACGTGGTGGGCGGCGAGGAGGCCGAGGGCCTTGGCGTTGGCGCGAGAGATCCACATGGTCTCGTTGTTCGCTGAGCCGTCGTCGTCGAAGTAGGGAAGGAATCCCGCACCGGGGGGTGGGACTGCCATCGTCGTGTCGTTGATTCGCATTCCGACGAACGGGCCGGGCTGGAGCTTGGTCGAAGAGAGCAGATCCATACCGGACTTGGCGTCGGCGATGATTCCATCCTTCACCGCGAGGTAGCTCCGATCGATCCCCCCACCGAATGCGCCGCCGACCGCCGGGAGCGAGGGGTCATAGTCCAATTCGATGCGGACGGTCACGCGGTCTTTCAGAATCCCCGACCAGATGGAACCGGCCAGAAGCGCGCCGTCGTAGATCGACGCGGCCTTGGTGGGATCCGTCGCTTCGAGCGCCAAGAGACCGGGCCCCTTTGTGAAATCGAAGGTCACGTCCGCGTGCGTCGTGCCGCAGACGAGCGAGAGAAACGCGATTGCCGTGAGCGGTGCATGGAACCGTGGCATGTTCGACCTCCTGGGATTGTCCGTCTCGTAGTGAACTCGGTGCCTCCACCTGAACCAGTGAGCCAGAAGACGCCGTCCCATGCAAGGGAAAACACTGAAGATCCAGGTTTATTTGCCCCAACACGAACAGGGTGCGATCACGCCCGCCTTGCAAGCCACATCGCGGGCCTCATCTGGCCACCGATAAGCCAATTCGCATGACGCTGATTTGCCAGAAAGAGACCGACGTCACGCGACAGTCCGGGGGCGCGTCTTCGAACGGCGCGGGCGTTCGCCGCGAGTCGTCGATAGAGCGACGCATTCTGCGACCGGACCCGCGAAGGAGCCGCCACGTCCACCGCTTCGACTCGATCCCCGAGTCCCTCGATGATTTCGATGCAGTCGTGTCTGGTCGGCACGGACAGAAAGTCCGAGCGTCCCTTTGGCAGCCGCTCATCGCGGAAGACATCATCGATGGCGTAGAGCCCTCCTGAGTGCACGAGTCGACGCAGCATCGGCGCGGCTTCCTCGATCGGCAGGAGACCGATCATGAGCGCGACATCCCACCGATCGCGACCGCGTGCCGCCTTTGAGGCGAACACCCGCACGTCGCTCTCAACAAATCGAGCGCGGTTGGCGACTCCGAGCCGCTCTGCTCGACGCCGACCCTCGTCGAGAAAGGCCCGACACCCATCGACGGCGATCACCTCGCAACCGAGGCGTCGCGCCATCTCCACTGCGATCGTGCCCTTGCCGCACGCGAGATCGAGCACCCGATCCCCGCGTCCAACCCCCGCGGTTTGGAGCATGGAGATGAGCCGCCGGGGTGAGCTGCCGAGACTAGGCATTCCCGCGAAGAGCTCGTGGAAGACGGGCACGAGTGAAGGGGGCGCATCGACCGATCGCGCGACCTCGCGCGTGAGCCGCCTCTGTTCCCGATCTCTTTCGGAAGCTCGCACCGGCCCATGATATCGCCTGTCATCCGTTCCTCTTTGCATCGACGCCCCCGAGTCCCGCCCGCGTACCCTTGCGTTCCAGACTTTCTTCGGAACTCCACCTTTGAATCCTCTGCCGACCTCCCCATCGACGACCGAGAGCCGATCACCCTCGGACGCCGAGCGTGGCGACGCGGCTGCGCCCTCGCTGGATGCAACCAGGGCGGAGCCCAAGCCCCGTGCGCGAGCGGGCGGCGAGCGAACGAGCACGATCTCGCTGCTCCAGAAGCTGATCCCCGTTCCGCACTACATGGCGCTTGCGTCGCTTGATGTCTGGCTCCGACTGCTGGTGAGCAGGCGTGCGCCGGCGCAGGTCGCGTATCTCCCGAGACTCGCAGCCAACCTCTTCACCTCCTACTTCGGCACGTGCGCGACGCTGCCCGAGCGTCTCCTGCTCGCGCCCATCCTCTTCTTCAAGTTTCGGTCGCGCACGCCTCGCGTTGAGCATGCGCCGGGCACCGTGGTCGTGCTCGGGTACTTTCGATCGGGCACGACGCATCTTCAGTACCTGCTCTCGTGCGACAGGCGGTTCAAGACGCCGATCTGGGCGCAGTCGATCATGCCCCATGGGTGGCTGGTCTCTTGGACGCTGGCGCGGTTCGCGCTTACGCCGTTCATCACCAACAGCCGCCCGCAGGACGACGTTGCGCTCGGCCCCGACTGGCCGGCGGAAGACGACTTCGGCGTCTCGAATATGTCGCTCTGTTCGGCGATGCCCGGTCGGTTTCTGCTCCCGAAGCAGTACGCTCACTACTCAAGATTCCACGGGCTGGAGGGGCTGAGCGATCGGGAGCTCGCGCGCTGGCGTCGGTCGCAGGCGTCGCTGCTCTGGAAGATCACGCGGCTCAGGCCCCGGCGGGTGCTCCTGCTCAAGAGCCCGAGCCACACGGCCCGAGTCGCGGAGCTGCGCGAGATGCTCGGCGAGAACGTGAAGTTCATCCACATTACGCGCGAGCCGGGCGATGTGGTTCGCTCCAACGTCTCCATGTACGAGCGGCTCTCGATCTACCACCTGCAGGACGCGCCGCCGGCCTCGGAATCGCGAGAGGAGATCACGCGCGAGTATCTTCGGACTGAGGAGAAGTTCCTCGAGGAGTCAGCGGATCTTCCAGCGGATCGACTCTGCCGCGTTCGCTATCAGGACCTTATCGCGGACCCCGAGGGCACCGTTCGGGCGATCTATGCGCAGCTGGGCATGCCGCTGACGGACGAGGCGATCGAGTCGATGCGGTCGTATCTCTATCGCGTGCGTGCCTATCGAACGGCCTCGCAGAAAGCCCCGAGGCAAGCGGCGGCGGAGTTGGCCGACCCTCGGCTCGAGGAGCTCGCCACGCGGTTCGATCATCACCGCCCGGCGTCGGCACGGGTGGTTCCGGCTGACCCGAAGGACATTGGCACGTCCGAGCGCCGCCAGCGGGCGGCGTGGGTTGTGGCGCCTGCGACCGCGCTCGCGCTGAGTGCGGCGTGGATGACGTGCGCCTGGCTGATCGGGAACCGCCTCGACAACATCATCTGGCCGGTCGGCGCTGTCATCGGATGGGCGGCGATCAAGACCGCCGGCATCGGCTCCCGCAGGCTCGGCATCCTGTGCGCCGTTCTGACCGTTCTTGTCATGGTCGGGGTCTCCGGGCCCAATACCATTCTCGCTTACGGCTGGCGCGGACGGGACTTCTGGCTGAACCTTCGCCAGTCGTTCGACGACCTGACAACGTGGATGTATCTCTCGTTCGGCATCATCACGGCCTATCGATTCGCGTCGCGCACCCAGGTCAAGCCGCCGGGGCTGTGAGACGCTGCCAGATTGGCAGTCGCGAGCGGTCCTTTCGCCTCACCCGCGTGTCGATCGCTGCCGACCCCGCCCCTACGCCTCAGGACCGGGGGCTGGGCAGTGGCACGATCCTTGCTTTTGTCCAGTCGGCCAGCTGAACCTGTCCATCAATCGAACACCAAACGTCGCGGCCACCGGAACGATGGCCAGACGGGAGAATGACATGTCCAAGATCATCGGAATCGACCTCGGAACGACCAACTCGTGCGTTGCTGTCATGGAGGGCGGGAGCCCCAAGGTTCTCATCAACTCTTCCGGCAGCCGCATCACCCCCTCGGTGGTGGGTTTCACGGACAAGGGCGAGCGGCTGGTCGGCCAGCCCGCGAAGCACCAGCAGGTGACGAATCCGACCAACACGATCTTCTCCATCAAGCGCTTCATGGGCCGGCGCCACAGCGAGGTGGAGTCCGAAGAGAAGCTCATCCCCTACACCATCATGGGCGGCCCGGACGCGTTCGTGAACGTCAAGGTCAACCAGGGTGAGTTCACTCCGCAGCAGGTCTCGGCCTTCATCCTGCAGGACCTCAAGAAGACCGCCGAGGACTATCTCGGCGAGAAGGTCGATCGCGCGGTCATCACGGTGCCGGCGTACTTCAACGACGCCCAGCGTCAGGCGACGAAGGACGCGGGCGAGATCGCCGGGCTCAAGGTCGAGCGCATCATCAACGAGCCCACCGCTGCGGCTCTGGCCTATGGCCTCGACAAGAAGAAGAACCAGAAGATCGCCGTGTTCGATCTCGGTGGCGGCACGTTCGACGTTTCGATCCTCGATATCGGTGATGGTGTCTTCGAGGTGCTCAGCACCAATGGCGACACCCACCTCGGCGGCGACGACTGGGACCAGATGCTGATCGACTTCATCGCCGAGGAGTTCCGCAAGAAGGAGGGGATCGACCTCCGCAAGGACGCGATGGCGCTCCAGCGACTGAAGGAAGCCGCGGAGAAGTCGAAGATCGAGCTCTCGACCATGCAGGAGACGACGGTCAATCTGCCGTTCATCACGGCGGATCAGACCGGTCCCAAGCACCTGCAGGTCTCGATCACCCGCGCGAAGTTTGAGTCGCTCACCAACGACCTCTTCCAGCGTCTCCGCGAGCCCTGCAAGAAGGCGCTCGCCGATGCGAAGATCGACGCGAGCAAGCTCGATGAGGTCGTCCTCGTCGGTGGCTCGACCCGCATGCCCAAGGCGGCGCAGATTGCCAAGGAGATCTTTGGCAAGGAGCCGAATCGCAGCGTCAATCCCGATGAGGTCGTGGCCATCGGTGCCGCGATCCAGGGCGGCGTCCTGATGGGAGACGTCAAGGACGTCCTCTTGCTCGACGTGACACCCCTCTCACTGGGCGTTGAGACCTATGGCAGCGTGATGACCAAGCTGATCGAGCGCAACACGACCATCCCGACATCGAAGAAGGAGACCTTCTCGACGGCGGCGGACAGCCAGACGAGCGTGCAGATCCACGTCCTGCAGGGCGAGCGAGAGTTCGCCAAGGACAACCGCACGCTGGGCCAGTTCGAGCTTTCCGGGATCGCGCCCGCACCTCGCGGCACGCCGCAGATCGAGGTGGAGTTCGCCATCGACGCCAACGGCATCCTGACCGTCACTGCGGCGGACAAGGGGACCGGCAAGAAGGCAGACATCAAGATCACCAACTCGGGCGGCATCGACAAGGATGAGATTGAGCGGATGAAGCGTGACGCGGAGATCCACGCGGCGGAGGACAAGAAGCGGCGCGAGGTCGTCGACCTGAAGAATCGTGCGGACGCGATGGTGCTCCAGAGCCGCAAGGCCCTCGAGGAGCACGGCGGCAAGATCTCGAGCGAGGGGCGTGCCCGCGTCGAGAACTCCATCTCCGCGCTTGAGACAGCGATCAAGGGCGAGGAGAAGGACCCCATCGAGCGCGCCATGAAGGAGCTCGAGAACGCGTCGATGGAGCTCGGCAAGGCGGTCTACGAGGCCGCGGCGGCCCAGACCGCGGACGCATCCGGCTCGGGAGTCGGCGGCAGCGACTCCGGCAAGAAGGATGACGATGTGATCGACGCGGAGTTCAAGGTGAAGGAGTGATCCGCTTCGCTCGGTAGAACCCGACAGAGATCAACCACGCCCCCGGCAGCATGCCGGGGGCGTGTTGTTTCGGGACTGGGCGGTTTGATCAGATGCAGCGGCGTGCTTCTACGGACCGATGCGGTCAAGCTGACCACGCAATGTATCGATTCGCCCGTTGGCATTTCGCAATTCGTGTTCCAATTGTGGCCTGATAAGTCGCAATTGCTCCGCGAACTCATCGAGGCGATTGGTTCGCACCCTGTGGCTTGCCACGACCCGCTCATACTCGCTGTGTGGCTTGTGAGCGACCGCTCTCTCGGCCTCCTTCAACAATTCCGCGACGTGTCCGACAAGATTGGCCACTTCCTTCCACGCCTGGATTGCCCGTTGATTATCGTTCCGCCACTGATTCCTGCCTGCGGCTGTGAACTGGTAGCGACCGGATCCTGTCCACACATTCTCGTACGAGTAGGGAGCGCTGGGCTCCGCGTCTCGTGCGCTTCCCACGGCCGACCTCAGCATACTTCCGATTCCATCGACTGCGCGAAGAAGCCGTTGCTCGAGCGATTCGTACTCGGCGACTGCACGACGCTCACCTTTGGCGAGCGCGTTGCTGACGTTGAACATCTCGCGTTCGCCGTAGTTTCCCCACTGCTCCCAGCGTGGCGCCTCGAAGTGGCCCCCGAGGTTTGTGATGCTGTCGATACGCTTCGCAACGCCGTATCGCAGCATCTCGTGAGCCGTGAGCGCGACGACTGTGTCGGGTCCGTCGATCAGAATGGATGTCTCGTTCTTGCGGTGCTCGGACAAGACTGTGCCGCGCGTGCCCTCGGTCGCCCACAACTCTGCCGAAGGATCGACCATTGCGCGGGCGATTGCTCCGTTGTGGCCGTGGCTCTCGGCCCATGATGCCAAACCGGCACCGGTCGCCGCAAGCAGCTTCTGATCGACCGCCGCCGAGCCCGTGCGCGGGTCCTGCGAGTATTCGAGAGCAGCGCCGGACGAAGCGGCTGGCAGCACAAAGATGTGAGAAACACCGAACGTGACCCACATGGCGGCGCTCATGCTCTTTCGCACGACGGCGATCAGGGTCAGATCTTCTTGAAACTCCCGCAGCACGCGAACAATGTCATCGGCGTCCTTCGAATACCCGCCGGGGCTATCGATGTAGAAGACCACATGGCGCACGCCCGCTTTCTTTGCACGCTGCAGCGCGTTGTGGAGACCCTCGCCTGTGACGCACTCATCTTCCGGCTCGTCCGGGAAGAAGCCGATTGTGCCCTTGATCGGGATCAGCATGTAGCGGACTACGGGACCCGCACCGGCGGCTGCGGTCGGTGAGCCGGCATCGGCGGCCGGAACGTTTTCGCTCTCATCGGCTTGCAGCTCATCGCAAGGAACTACTTTGAGGTCCGCTATCTGTGAGCGGGGATACCTCACTTCGGACCGGAACTCACCGATCCAGACTTCGAGCGTGACTCCGGTGAGGGTGTCCTCGATCACTCGGCCGACCAGTTGGCGACCATCCAGAAGGCTGAGCCGGGCACACTGGTCGTCGGCAGTCGCGAGGGCGCATCGCAACGCTAGGACGAACAAGCAAACGATTGCTCTTTGATCCATCAGCAGACTCCGGTCGCAGCAGTCGCGGTTCATCGGGCGTGCTCTTCCTCGGCAACGGTCGGCCGACACACGCAGGATCCAATGTGCCTCGGGAGGTCTGTCGCATCGTAACAGGAGTGAGCGGAGCATGTAAAGCAGTTTGAGTGGCGGCATTGAGTCGATCCACCGCCTCACATCGGGGTCACTTATGATGCCCGTGGAAGATCCAGTGAGTTCCCCGGTGTCGCATTATTGCTTTGCAGGAGCGAGTTCCGGCTCGTTCGCCTGCCCCACCATCGCAACGGTGGGATCGACTGGGAGGTCGTCGAACTCGTCGATGGGTGCGACCAGACCGCGCCTCGACATCATCCGGTGCTGGGTCCAGAGCATGATCCCCGCGCCCGTGATCGCCACGATCCCCGAGGCCCACTGCAATACCGTCAGTTTCTCATTGAAGACGAAGAGCGACGCGATGGAGACCGTGATGGGCTGGAGCTGGACCACGCCGGTGGAGACGGCGAGGCCGAGTCGCCCGATCGAGTAGAAGTAGAGCGTGTGGCCGAGGCCGATCCCGATCAGCGACGAGAGGGCGAGAAGGCCGATTGCCTTGGCATCAAGATCAAAGACGACGCCGCCTCCCTTCGCGCCGAATACCGTCATGAGCGTGACCATGCCGATCGCGGTGTAGATGGAGATGGCGGCGAAGGCCGTGATCGGGTTCACGCCGTGGAGGCACTTGCGGACGGAGAGCGCGTACGCGCCATAGAGGAGACCTGCGCCGATGGCGAGCCCGACGCCGGTCGCGGTGCCGCCTCCGAGCCCGCCGGGGTTTGCGACGAGCGTGATACAGGTCCCCGCGACGACCAGCCCGATCCCGGTGAGGTATCCCGCGGACCTGATCACCTTTCGCTCTGCGGGGAACATCAGCATCGCGCCGACTGTGACGAAGACGATCTGCAGTCGCAGCGAGAATGTCATCAGCCCGGGATCGATGTAGTAGGGCGCGAGGCCGAAACAGACCTGGGCGGCGGTGTTGAAGGCGGCGGGGATGAGGGCCATTTTCCAGATGCCGGCGGGGAGGCGATTGCGCGCGAGCCCGTACACGATCGCGGGGAGCCAGATCAGCGCACTGAACCCGTACCTCCACCCGTTCGCCGTCCACCCGTCGATCAGCGGCTTCCCACCTTCGGAGGTCGCGAAGTGGCGCAGCATCAGCGGCACGGCGGTCCACGACGCCAGGGTGAGCACGATCGTCGCGAGACCGTCCGCACGCATGCCCGTTCCATCGCTCGCTTCGCCACCCGACCGGCCGCTCGATGCCATGTATCCCGCTCGCTCTCTCTTCGCGTTCCTGCCGCTCACCAGTCACCGAACCAGCCGCCCGGTCGCTCCCAAGCGTCAACTGTAGTTCGACGCCGGCCTCGCCCGGGTCGTCACACGAATCCGCCGATCTTGCTCGTGATCTCCCAGAATCCCCCGGCCCGGCTTCCCAAGGACGGGGAGAAGCCCTCCTGGCCCCGCCCGCCCAGATCCCAAGCAACGATTAGACTGGATCGCATGGCCGTCGCCCACGTCTGTATCACCTGCGGCACTTCGCTGACGCGATTGCGTGCCCCGCGCGATGCCCACTACGGCCTCCCCATCATCGTCTGCCCGGCTTGCTCAACTGCCTGCGTTCGGAGGCGTCATCCCTTGCAGGCGGGGTGGCGACGATTCCGAGCCCTCCAGAACTCGCTCCGCCATCTCGTGCTCCTCCCGGTTGCGATCTGCGCCCTTCTCGCCGGTTCGATCTTCGGCGCTGCGTTGACGCTCGATCTCCTTCGTGCATTCAACTCCAGTTGGACACGTCTGCACGAGGATGTGTTGAGCCGACGCGCGATGGCGTGGCAGGTCCCCGACTGGATGCGCGGCTCGGGTGAGCCGTTCAGCCCGATCCTGCTCATGCTCTTCTCGGCTGCGGCCGGGCTCGGACTCGCCTTTGGATTGTCCCATTGGCGAAGATGGGCGCTCATCCCGTTCTGGCTTGCGATCTGGAATCTCGCGGTTTTCATGCCGCTGATCGCGCGATCGGTGGGGTACACGATTGATACCGTCGCGGCGATGGCATTCGGTGAGGGGGTCGTGCTCGGCTCTGCGCAGGCGAGGCCGGATCTCACGTCGATCTATGACCTCTCGGCCGCCTCGCTCTACTCAATCCCGATGTTCGCGCTCGGCATCGCCGGCGCCTCGATCGCGCGGCGCCTCTCGGACGCGAACGCCACGCGCAGATGGAAAAAACGGCGGCGGTCGCTCCAACGCAATCGAGAATCCCGATGAACCACGAATCTCCAGGCGCACCCATTCCTCAGAGCCCCACGGCACCGACTGCGGACGAGCGCGTCTCGGTGCTTGTCGGCGACCGGTTGTGCATCAAGTGCGGCTTCAACTTTGCGGGGCAGCCCGTGGTCCGCGAGCCGCACTACCAAATGCTGATCGTTCGATGTCCTGAGTGTGCCACGGTCGCGTCGCTCCAGGAGTTCCCGGTCCTCGGCAAGTGGGCGACGCGATGGGGGACGATCCTCGCTGCGGCGTGGCTCGTCGCGATGCTCGTGCTGACGCTGGGCACCGCCGGCGCCATCTTCGGCATGTCTGTCGGGGTCTCGACTGCGGCGTCCCAACCCCTCACGGCGTACCTCTCCAAGGAGCACTCGGTCTGGTCAAAGGAGAATCGGGGGAAGCTCAATACGGCGCAGATCCGGGGAGCGGAGGCAACCCTCGCGGCGGCCGAGGCGGCGCTGTCGCTCGCCGACGCGCGAGCCTCGAACGCGCCGGATTCGATTGAACTCCGGAACGATGCCGATGAGGCACGCCTCGAGTTCGATCAAGCCACCCAGCGTCTGGCCTCGGTCGAGGCCTCGATCGGACAGCAAGAACAGTGGCAGACGTACTACGACACCAACTGGCTGAGTACCGAGTGGCTGGAGAGTCAGGACCTGGACGCGATTCTCGTGCGAGCTCGCGCCGGCGGCTTTGTGTACAGCGCTCGTGCGGCCAAGCTCTGGATCGTGCTCGCGTTGATTGCTGCGGTCTTCGGCATCGTGTGGGGCGTCGCGGTTCCCAACGCCGGAGCGAAACGCATGGCGTTCATCTGCGTCCTTGTCGTGGCGCTCGTCGCCGCGATGTGGGCGATCTGGCGAGCCGGAAGCGGCACCAGTACGACATTCATCGGCGCGGCACAGATGGAAGAGGCCAGGGGCGTGGCGGCCCGAATGGTCGGGCTGACTCCGTTCGTGCTTTCGGCGGGCCTCGGCGTGATCCCACTCTGGCTTGGCATGATTGCCGGGCGGCCGATAGCGCGGCTGGTGATCCGTCTGCTGCTGCCGCCGCGCCTGCGAGGGCCGCTGGCAACCCTTTGGATTGCAGACGGCCTCTCGCCGCCCGGGATCCGGTGACGGCCTGACGCGCCACACGCCAAACCGACACACTGCTTGCTCCACCTTGCGTCGCCGATAAGCGTTGCCAGAGAATCACTTCATCCGGGCCTGCGCGGCCATTCAATGCATTGGGGGACAGGACCCCTCCGGCTCCTGTCCCCCGCTGGGACATCCACACCCGCAGGCGTGGACGGCGGTGCCAATCTCATTCCACGAGAGTGGCCCTGTTTGTCTGAACTCGGAGCACCGACAATCCCAAGGCCACACCAAGAGAGACTCGGTGCCGATTGCCCGGCGCGCGAATCTGGGCAAAAAGGGTGATGGTGCAGAGCCACTTCATGTAATCCACTGCCGCTCAATCGGTTATGGCGATCACCGGTGTTGGGGGCCGTTCCGGGCACTCCTTCGAATGACAACCACAGGAAAATGTGCGACACTGGAGCCATGCACACGCCGCGCAGTTCTCTTGACCGCCGCCACTTTCTCACCGGTACTGGCCTCGCCGCTGCTGGGATTCTCGTTCCGAGCCGCGCGCTCGCCGCGACCGACTCGAGATCGCAGCCGCCGACGCCCCCCGATGCCGGTGCGAGCGGGCGAGGGCCGCAGGTTGGCGATGCGCATCGCGGGCCGTGCGTCATTGCGAGCGGCAACGGTCCGAACGCGACCGAGCGCGCGTTCAAGGTGATGTCGGCCGGTGTTGATCCTGCCGAGGCGGTTGTGGCGGGTGTGAAGCTCGTTGAGGACGACCCGAAGGACACGTCTGTCGGCTACGGCGGCCTGCCCAATGAGGACGGCGTGGTTGAGCTTGACGCCTCTGTCATGCACGGCCCGACACACAAGGCGGGCGCGGTCGCGAGTCTCCGCAACATCAAGAACCCCGCCGCGGTCGCGCTCAAGGTGCTCCAGCGGACGGATCACGTGCTGCTCGTCGGCGAGGGCGCGCTGCGATTTGCGAAAGCCCAGGGATTCATCGAAGAGAACCTGCTGACGCCGGAATCGCACGCGGCGTGGCTGCGCTGGAAGGAGTCGATGGGCGCGGACGACTGGCTGAATCCCGAGGAGCGGGACTGGCCGCGCCCGGGGAGGAAGACGCTCGATGAGTTCCTCGCGGATGAGGCGAAGCAGTCTCGCGCTCCCGGCGACAACGCGCCGATTCCGTTTACGTGGGGAACGATCCACTGCTCAGCGGTGAATGCGGATGGCGATGTAGGCGCGTGCACGACGACGAGCGGGCTGTCGTGGAAGATCCCGGGGCGCGTGGGCGATTCGCCGATCATCGGAGCGGGGATGTACTGCGAGAATGAAATTGGAGCCGCGGGTTCGACGGGACGGGGTGAGTCGCTGATCGTCAATTGCGGCTCGTTCACGATTGTGCAGTACATGGCGGCGGGGCTGACGCCAACGGAGGCCTGTCTTGCCGCGCTCAAGCGGATTGTGGACCGGACGCGTGAGAAGCGGCTGCTGAATGAGAAGGGACGCCCCAACTTCAACGCATCGGTCTACGCACTCCGGAAGGATGGAGCGTACGGGGGCGCGTGCATCTATCCGGGGGGCTCGTTCGCCGTCACCACCAGCGACGGCGCGACGAAGGTCCACCCGTGCACGCCGCTCTTCGACGCTCAGTGAGCATCTGCTACGCGTGCTTCGGGATCAGTTTGTGCGGCGCGAGTCTGCTGTAGAGCGCGGCGCACTCGGCGTGGACATCGCGGAGACGGTCGGGGACTGGTTCGTTCTTGGGCCTATGGGGCTCGAAACCCGTTGATTTCTCTACGCTGGCGTACCAGTGTCTGGCCCAGACGCCGTCGGAGCCGCGCGGCCCCGGAGGCCACCGGAGCATCCGCTCATCGAAGGCGATGCCGACGCGTGCGCAGATCGCGGAGAGTGTGCCGTGCGGGTCGCGCAGGACATCCGCCCCGTCGATCACGGGTGGTATGCGGCCCGTGCGCGCTCGCTCGGCCTCGAAGAGTTCCACCTGCTGCGGGAGGCCGAGGTCCGTCGCCACCGGGTTCGGCACGATCTTGATGAAGCTGGTGATGACTTCGGCAGGATCGCGGATGAGGAAGCAGTTGGTCAGCCCAGCGATCCACTCGCGCCCGATCTCGGGGAGCAGGTGGTGGGCCATGTGCTTCTGGTACCACACGGGCCTGTCACCCGGCACCGGCCCGAGCAGTGTTGCGACGACCCGTGCCCATTCGGGCTCGTGCGTCGCGATGACTTCATCTCGTCCGGGGTGGTCCGCGCCCGTCGCGCGGAGGTAGTGCGAATAGAGCGGCTCGTCGATCACGGCGCAGTCGGGCCGATTCTCGAACGAGCGCATCATGGCGGTTGAGATGTTTCGCGGACCGGACCACATCGCGATGCGCACCGGCATTCTGGGCGTCGTTTCCATGCGAGAGAGTGTATCGGCGTACGTTTGACGCTCATGGACGCGATCATCTTCGACTTCGATGGAGTTCTGGTTGACTCGGAGCCGCTGCACGAATGGGCGATCCGCGAGGCGGTCACGCCGATGGGCTGGTCTTTCACCCACGAGCAGTTTGTTGAGGGGATCGTGGGGCGCGGGGACGAGCGGGCCTTCACGACCATCGCCGGCTGGAACGGCGCGCCGATCGATGCCGTCCTCGCCGACGCGCTGCTGGCTCGCAAGCGATTGCTGATGGCGGAGGGGATCGCGGCCGGTCGATACACCGTTCAGCCCCACGCGCTCGAGGTCGTTGCCCTCGCGGCGGCGCGATTCCCGCTGGCGGTCTGCTCCGGCTCGCGAGCGACGGTTGTGCGCTCCATGCTCGACGCGACGGGCCTCTTGCCCCACTTCCGCCACGTCGTTACGGCCGACGACGTCTCACGCGCGAAGCCCGCACCCGATGGCTACCTCCTCGCCGCGGAAAGTCTGGGCGTGGCGCCATCGTCCTGCCTTGCGATCGAGGACACGCCGACGGGTGTGGAGGCCGCGAAGTCTGCGGGCATGCGTGTCGCCGCTGTCTGCCACACGTGCCCTGCGCCCGCCCTGCACGGAGCCGATGAAGTCCTCGATCGGATCGCCGATCTTCGACCGATGCTCACGCGTTGAGCGTTCATGCAGCGCGCAAGAAACGGGCTCCGGAACCACTCCGGAGCCCGTCGCACAGAAGGAGGCAGGGTTCACCGACGGCGGCGGCCGATGCCGAGGCCCGCCAGTCCGAGCGCGGCCAGCGCGCCGGGCGTGGGGACCATGCCGGTCATCGCGACAACGCCGAAGTCGTTGTAGTCCTTGTCGCCGAGGTTCCAGAGGTCTTCCCACGAGAGGATGCGGCCGCAGTCCTGAAGAACTCCGTTGGCATCGCGGATGAGGAGCGAGACCATGTGGTCCATGCCGTCGCCGTTCATGCTCGTCACGCTGGAGTAGATGGTGCTGGCCCCCGCGCCGTTGTCGCCGGAGGAGAACGCGAGGCCGAAGAGGCCGCCGATGGAGACATCGGCCGCGCTCGGCAGTCCGGTGCTGGAGCCGCCGATGACCCAGGTGATGTCGCCGGGATTGCCAGCGGCGAAGT
>CAUJHH010000017.1 GCA_963204725.1 Planctomycetota bacterium | reverse complement strand
GGCTGATCAGCCGCGGAGGCAGCCGCACTCGCAACTCCTTCTATTCAAGGAGTTTACTATGGCTTGTGCGAGCGTTAGACAAATTGTGACTCGGTATCTGGTCATTTTCGTGCGAGCAAGGGTCAGAAACCTACAGATTCCAGCGAGGATGCTTGGGTTGCGAGCGTGCCCGGCACCCCCCCTCACCACCGTCGCACTCGCGGACGATGCGACGGCTGTTATTTGGATATCAAAGAGATGAGTCCACGCCCGCATCATGAGAGCGAGTCTACTCCACAGATGCCCAACCCGCAATGACGCCCCGCTCCGATGGCGAGCGGGCCGGAGATGGGTCGCGAGAACGCCAGCCGCACATGGACCGCTGGGAGGTGCTTGAGATAGTTCGGACGTTTGAAACTGCTGAGCGGTGCTGTCACGCCCGGGTTCCAACCTGAGCGCCGCGACTGCATGGAGGCGACAGCCGTGGGATCAATTCCCGCGTGACGAAGGCAATCCAGGAGGAGTCGCTCTCGTTTGGCGGGCTTGTTGTCGTCGTACCCGGGCAGGATGACAGGAGTGACGGACACCCACGTCGCCCCGGCTTCCTGGCTCGATCGAGCCGCGTAAAGCCGGAAAACCTGGGCAAACTCAGCCTCGTCGAGTTCGACGGGCTCAAGACGGGCCACCGGGCCTCGATCTTCGTCCTGGAGGACAGCACCGGCGAGGCGCTGTGCGGCCCAGCGCGCGGAGCGACCATCGCCACCGTCCCCCCCAAAGGGCTCCGCGATGATGACGCGCCGAATCAGGCCATCAGCGTGGCGATGGCCGATGGAGGGGAGCGGAAGGTACGAGAATCGCGGATGCGAGTCGTCCTTTGTGCGGCGCTTTGGCGAACCCTCTGGCCCATGCCCGGCAACGAATCGGAGGGACCATTCGTTCGTGCGCCAGCCGGAGGGATCGAGGTCGCCCTTGGCCGCCTCGCAGGTTGCGTGGCGGAGCATGGCGGCGACGCACACGGCTCGCGTTGCGGGAAAGGCGGCGTAGCCGGAGTCCTTGTCGAGCGGGCGCAGGATGAAGGCTGCGAAGGGGCGTGGCGAGATGTCCGCGGCTCGCCCATAGGCCGTAGTTGTGAACTCGCGCAGAGGTGGTACGGAACGGAACACGTCGTCCTTGAGGCGATCGAGGAACGCGGCGTGGCGGGTGATGAGAGCGTCGAGCGTGCCAGAGACCGGAAGACGCAGGCCCGATGAGCCGCCACCCCCACGTCCCGGGACCCAGCGTTCGCCTCCATTTCCGGCGAGCGCGGCAGCTTGCTCCGCGTCAACAAGGCGCGCATCGCCGACAGCCGCGTCGATCCCCCAGCCGAGCGCGACGATGCACCGTGCGGCGGCGGTGATAGTCAGCTCGTGCCGGCCGGCCTCACGCCGCTGATCGTCGGTCAACGGCCACAAGTAATGGATGGTCGAACCGTCGAGCAGGTGCGTCGGACGGAAGACCTTCTTCGTGCGATCCTCGAACGTGGCGAGGATGTCGCCCCGCGCCCACTTCGCGGCCACGAGTTCGGCGGAGTTGTTGGGAACGTATCGCGGCACGGCTTGCCCTGTTACGGCTCGCGGGGCGAGGATCGTTGGTGGTGAATTCGCGCAGAGAGACTCGAGCCACTTGAGCGCGGCGACGGGCGTGGCGGCCGTGAGTGCCCCCCCGCCGCCACGGATCGAGCTGTCATCGCCAGCCCAACGAGCCGCGGCACCGGCAACCATCGCCTGGAAGAGCCGCAGCGGCGAGGGCGGCCACTCGTTGTGTGCGGAGTCCTCCTTGCCGAGACGCGCGTGGCACGTGGGTTGGAGGAAGGTGACGGAGATGTGGAGGTGGGAGGGCATAGCATCTCCGTTCAGTTGGAATCATCATCCGCAGCGCCGTTGGTGGATTCCGCTTCCTTCTTGCCCTTCCCTTTCTTCTTGTCCTTCTTACCGGCCTCGGCGACGTCCTTCTTCGCGGCGTCCTTGCTGAACATGACGGTCTTGCTCTCGCCGATGTCGAACTTCTTCACCGCTTCCTCTGCGAAACCAATCGCATCGCTGTGCTCGATACTTTGCGGGTCTCGCTTACCGTTTGGATGCACGAGCGTGAACTCGCGGGGTGCGGGCTTGGCGTCGGGGTCGAGCACGAGCGTGCATCCCTGGCGAAGATACCCGATAAAGGCGCTCGGATGCGTGAAAGCGACGAGTGAGAGGCCGAGGATGTAGCGGCGGAGCGGCATGGGATCATTGTCCTTGCCTTCTTTGTCTTTACCCGCCTTGAGCAGCCGCAGCGCGGCGAGATTCAATGTCGCATCTCTGCGAATGCCGCCGGTGGCAATGACGCCACCATGCGAGCCGGAGGCAGGGTTGTGGACGAATCCACGCTGCGCGAGCGGGCTTTTCTTGTCGCCCTCGGCCTTGGCCTTGTCCTCCTCACTGAAGACGTCAAGCTTGGAGTAATCCAACGGCGGGGTGTACACGGCACCGCGAGTCAGCTCGCGGACGTTGAACGCGCGAATGGCGGAGCCCACGATGCGCGGCAGTTTCGCCTGTGTGTCGCGCGAATCCCACACACCGAAGACGAGCGAGGTCGGGGCGATCTTCGCCAGTGGCCCCGCATCGCCCTTTAGCACGCTCTTGAACGCATCGTTGATGGACTGAGCAAGATCGGTACAGCGAACGATGGCATCCCCCGCCCGGTGGCCGGCTTCGAGCAGGTTGACCTGCTTCTCTTCGCTGGCCCTTATGGTGATCTGCGGAACAAGACTTCGATACTTCTCCTTGGCAAACTCCGGTTCGACACGGTTGCCCTGCGAGCCAACGGAATCAATGAGGCAGACGTTTTCACCACCGGTCTGACCGTTGAGAGAGCGATCGATGTTGTACCCGCCCGAAAATCCGGAGTCTTTCTTGTCAGCCGCGAATGTGGCGGGAAACACCACGCTGTCGCTGCCCTCAACGGGTATGAGGTGCTCGCGGATGACGAGGGCGGCAGGGCCACCGTCATTTAGCCAGGCGTCGTACTTGGTCAACAGGTCGCTCATGGTGTGTCTCCTTCGATGATGCGAGTGGCGGGGAGGAACCCCTTGTGCTTGCGCTGGTCGGTGCGGAACGCGTTCTCGAAGCGGTAGAGGTCGCCGCCGACGCCCGGGAGCAGGCCACATGCGGCCGCTGGGGCGGCGGACGGCGGCAGTGGGACTGTCCAAGCACGGTAGACGAACACTCGCGGCCGATCGGTCGGCATCGGACGAAAGCGCTGGAGACCGACGACGCACAACGACTCAACCGCCGAACACGCGGCTGAAGTCATGCTAAATGCGTCGGGCGCGAATCCCACATCGAGCGACTTTGCGTTCCCACCCCGGCGCGAATCGAAGTAGAACGGCTCCCGCTTCTTTGTCTTCTGTTTCGGTCTTAGAGGATCAGGCGGATCATGGACGACCCGTAGGTCGTTAAGCGGATCGGCGCTCCCGGGATCGATCGCCTTACGCATAGCTCTGAAGATCAACTGGGCGTTCATCGACCCTGCCCATGGTTTGAGCGCCTTGTCTACCCACCAGTCGAGTGTCAGATTGAATGGGGGGCCGAGCGACATTGGACTGGCAAGCCCATCCTCGTCATCGGCTGCTTCCGTATCGGGTTCATCGCCGACCCGGAGTTCGGAGCGCTGGAATGCCTCAATGAGGGCGCGCAGGGATGCGCTTGCGTCCGAAGGCTTGATGATGAATCCGTCGCAATCGAATACCGCTGTTGTGCCTGCCCAACGCCGTGCCGCGAGTTCCAGCAACCCGCAACACGCGAAGAACTGGCCGGGGTTGGTCACATCGACGGGAATGCGAATGGTGTGGCTCACGCGGCACCTCCCGGCGTGCCCTCTCGTTTGCTACTGGTCCCCGCGCCGTTGTCCGCGGGCGCCGGTGACTCCGAGGCCGCCGCGTCCGCGCACCGGAGGATCGACTCCAGCCAAGCCAGTCCCCAGCGTCCATAACGCTGCTGGAGCCGGGCAAATCGCTGCATCGTCTCGACGGCCAGCCGCTCGTTGTCGGCGGTCGGGCGCGGCTTGCCGGGCGACGGATCGCCGGGGTCGAAGTGGCGTGACTCGAAGTGCGGGCGTGCCCAGCCGTGGTGAGCCGCGATGAGGTGGAGCACCAAGTCGCGTGTGCTGGGATCGAGCGACTGGATGTCGCTCTCGGCCGAAGCGTCGTGGAGTGAGCCGAGTTCGTGGCGGTAGCCGCGGAGCGTGCGCGGATCGCGGTACCGCTTGTTCTTGGCGATGAGGTCGTACGGCTCGTTGGGGTTCGAGGGCCGCGGATTGTTCGCGAACCGCTGCCACCGGTCGCGGCCCTTGCCGAGATCGTGCAGTCGCCCGGCGAGTGCGAAGGCGATCTTGAGATCGTCCGGCAGCCCAAGCGCTTCGACGGTCCGACTCGCAGCAGCGCCAACAGCGGCATTGTGATCCTCAAGGAGAACACGCTCGCCCGGCTCGCGCTCCTGGCCTTTGGCGACGCGGTATTCGATGACCTTGGACGGTTCTTCGTCCTCGCCGTGGGTGGCGAGGACGACGGTATGCCGCGGGAGAAACTCGGCTTGCGCCGCCGTGCCTGAGCCGTCCATGAGCAGTGATTCCGAGCCATTGTCTCCGTTTCCGACGACGCGATGACGATCGCTCTTGCCGCCGATCGGTGCTTCCGCCACGTCGAGCACCCGCGAGTCGCCGGGCGCGGGCTGGTTGCCATCGAGCATTCCATCCTTCAATCCACCCACTTGTACGGGCAGGACGAGCGTGGCGAAGGCCAGGAGCCGCCTCACGTCGTCTTTCTCCTGCTTGCTCTCGGGAACGATCTTTGAAAGACGAGCCCACCACGCGGTGCCATTGCGCATGAGTACGACCCACGGATCGGAAGGAACCTTCGTTGGAAGAACCCGTTCGTCATCCGCTTCCGCGTCAGGTTCCATCTCAGAATCTGGTTCGGACTCGGCCTGCACGTCACCGATGTGCGACCGGGCGACAGTCTTCGCGGACTTCCTCCATCGCTCGGCGAGCACTTCAAGCTGCTGATACACGCGGTCCGTACGGTCGCGGAGTTGCTCGGCTGATCGCAGTGGGAACACATCGAGCACCCGTTGCAAGTCCGTCACGGATAGGTCTTCTTCGTCGCTGTCGCTTCTTTTGGCCGCCAAGGCGAGGTCGGCGAGGTCAGCCCGCCAGGCCACATGCGTCTCCCATTGTTTTTCATCCTCGACGCCGTGCAGATACGGCTCAACCGCTGGTCGCCCCGGCAAGGCGTCGCGCCAACGGTCATCCGGACCCTTCACCAATCCGATCGACGTGAGCGACCAGTGGTCGAAGAGGATGTCCGTGGCGGGAAGGATCTTTGGCACGGGCGAGAAGGCGGCCTGCGCCTCGGGTTTCGCGAGCAGCGCGGTGAGCGCCGCTGGCGAGGCGTCATATTCTGGCGCCGACTCGCGCGAGCCTCTTATCGCTGGAAGGTCTTTCAGAACTTCTGCAGTGTTGCGTCGTTGCACCGCGAGCGGATCCTTGTCCGGTATCTCGTCCCGCACAACAACGATCCGCGCAGACCGGCCATCGCCGCCCAGGCGGTTCACGCGCCCGAATCGCTGCGCCAGGCTGTCGAGCGTGCTCAGGTCGCATACCAGGTGGTCGGCGTCGAGATCCGCGCCGACTTCGCCGGCGGAGGTGGAGGCCAGATAAAGCGCGTGAGGGAGCAGTGAGGACCGGTCCGCTCCGGCCTTGAAAGCGCGGAACACTTCGCTCTCGGCGAGTTCGTCCCGCTCCTTGCCGCGGATTGTGCCGGTTAGTCTCGCGACGCGCGTTCCGCCGCCGTCGCCCAGCCCCTTCTCAATGGCGTGGGCGATCTGCGCCACGGCGTCGGGCGAGCGAACATAGATCAGCACCCGCGAGGGCGATGCGCCCAGTCTCAGGGCCTCCTCCGCGATACTGGTGACGACCTTGCCCTTGTCGGCGTCAACGATCGTGAGCGATTTGCGCGCGCCCAGGCGCTGCGACACAACATGGTCCAGCCGATCCTCATCCTCGATACTGAATGGAGAGTCGGCGTGCGTCCCGCCGTTACTCCCAGCCGTCCCTCCTCGCGTCGTCGCCGACAGGCTCATCACGCGGATCGGGCGCGACTCGCCGCACCTTGCCTGCTCCGCGGCAACGCTGCGGATCAGTACATCGAATGCTGGCGAGAGGTGCGCCTCGTCGTGGACAACGAGCGCATCTTGGCCGATGAGTCCCGCATGGTTGGCACGCCCGTACCGCCCGTCGCCGTAGCCGGAGAAGAGCAGTTTGCTCCCGATCATGTCGACGGTGCCGATGATGATCGCCGGGCGGGCGGGGTTCTTCTTCCACTCGCCGTTGTCGGCCAGTTCGCCGCGGAGCGTGCTGACGGCGAGCGGGGCGGTCTGGCCACCCTGAGTCGGGTCGCCGGTGCAGAGCGCGTCCAGGGCCAGGCGCAGGTGCTTCGTTGCCGGAGCGTGGTCGCTGGGGAGCGGCTCGGACTCCAGCCCCAGTTTCTTGATCGCTTCCTCAGTCGCCCACGCCAGCCCGTCCTGTTGTCCCGATCGGTACAGACGCGCGAGCAGCCGCTTCGCGTCATCGGTGGCCTGATCGACCACCGTCCGGCGGTTGACGATGTACACCAGCCGGCGCGGCAACTGCGCGCCGCTCGCCCCCCCACACAGTGCGATCAACCAGATCGGGATGACCGAGGTCTTGCCCAGCCCAGTCGGCAGGCTGCATACCCCGGGGACGTCCCCCTGACCGCCGCGCACGAACCGCTCGTAGAGGCGGGTCTGCCATTTCAAGGGCGGGCGGTGGTTGGCATCAAACGCCCGGAAGGCGGCCTCAAAGTCCAGAGCTTGTGGAGGTAGGGTTACCACGGGGCATACATCCTAAACAAGTTCCGTCCGATCATGTTGGGGCCACTCCTTGCTTCAGGCGGTTGTTGTGCGTTCCGACTGCCGGATCGCCATCCCAAAGGTGTTCGAGGTACGGGCGGAGCGACTTGCGGGCGCGTATCGCCCACACCCTTGCGGTCGAGATCGGTATCCCGCGCCGCCTTGCGAAGGCTTCCAGTGGGTCAGTGCGGCTCGCCGCAGCTGAGGGCGACGGCAAGACAGTCGATCGCACCCAAGCCCAGAACGCACAGCAATGATCCGGCCGAATCTTTGCCGTTCGCATCGCCCGCTTGACATGCCACCGCGTTTCGTGTCGAAGTATCCGCGAGTCAGAGCCATCTTCGAGTTTTTCAGATCGGCTCCCCTTGAGTCCAACGTCGCCGAACCGGTGTGGGTTACACGTCCGTCGCAGGATTCCAGGCACAACCGCAACGGCACGCTCGCGATGTATTCGACGATGGACGGACCGTTCCAGACTCTTTACCAAGTACCTGAACGCGCGAATCGTGTGCAGCTCGGCGTCATTGGCTTCGGGAGGCGGATCGACTGAGAGCTTGAGGAAAAGATCGTTGAGAAGATCGTCAGCACTCTGCCGCACTTCGCTGTAGGTGGAACCAAGGGCGACTCGGCGGAGTTGAGGTGTGAGGCGGGACAAGAGTGATTCGGTGGGTTCGGCGGGCATTTGGCATCTCTCTTTGGCGACGAAGATGTGGTCCGGGAATACCCACTCAACGTCACCGACTCCCGTCGCGTTTCACTTCTCCATACCTCATCATGATATGAACATTGATTTCTGATCCGGCGAGGGTACCCTGTTCGTTATGCCGAAGTCAAGCCGCGCCTCCACGGTTCACATAGCCATGGCCCCATTGAAGCATGTCGTGATGCGGCAGATGTCTCTGCGACTCGGCGACTTCCGTGGCCTCACCGCCGCGGCCCCATTGAACTGCCGCCATCGACGGGTGCCGGCGGTTCTTCACCCACCGCTATCCGCCTCCGGCGCCGCCTTCGCCACCTCCCGCACCTCGGTGACGCCGCCCATGAGCGGGACGAACTGGTAGATCTTGTCGGCGTAGCGCTCGAACGTGGCGAGGTCGTGGTGGCTGATCATGAGCACCTGGAAGCCCAGCGCCCGCCCTGCCTCCTGCACGATCTTGACGAGCTTTGGGACCAGATCGGGCCGCAGCCAGCAGTCCTGCTCGTCGAGGACGAGGAAGCGGCGATGCCGCGCGGGGTCGAGCGTCGTCAGCGCGAACATGCGCAGGGCGACGCTGAGGATGTTCGCGACCGATCCGCCCTGGCCCTTGTACACGTCCTCGCGCTGGCCCTCGCGCTCGATCCAGAACTCGACCGAGGCCATGTTGCGTTTGAACTGGGCGTCGGCGCGGAGGCGGAGCGGCTGTTCGAGGACTTCCTGTAGGGCGATGGTCGCGTTCTCCTCGACCACCTTGAGCAGATCCTTGAAGAGACGGTCGCTCAGAGTTTCGAGGGCGCCTGTGACCCTATCAGCGACAGCCAGGTAGGCGGCGATCTTCTCCAACTCCGCCTTCACCTCCGCCGCGCGACGCTCCCGCTCCTGGCGCCGGCCCATGAGCTGGTCGAACCGACGGCGCACAGTCACAGGCGCCGACAGCTCGTCATCCAAGCCGGTTTCGCGTGCTGAGTCGGGTTGTGGTCGAGAATCGGTCATCGCCGGGGCTGTCCGGTGCTTGATGGCGCGGGTGATGACGTCGACGCGGCGAACTTCTGCTCGACCTCGGCGAGCCCCTGATCGATGGTGTCGAGATGCGTCTTGTACTCTGCGACCTTGCGGGCGTTCTCGGCGACCATCTCGTCGAGCTTCTTCTGCAACTCGGCGGCGTCATCGGTGCCGTACTTCTCGCGGGCCTGGGCTTTCAGTTCATCCAGACGCTTCTTGGCCTCATCGCGGAGCGTCTCGGCCTGAGTCTTTTTGGTATGAAGCCCCTGGTACCGCCGCTGGAGTTCCTCAATCGACTGTTCGCTTGATGTTCCCGTCGGTTCACTTGTCGCCATTGCTCGTAACCTCCGCTGCGAGTTCCATGATCTCCGCCGCTACCGACCCATCAAACTGCGCCAGATTCTTCTGGAGAAACGACATCAGGCCGGCGCCGCTCTCGGTGCGACGGGCCTGCAGTTCTCGCAGTCCGGCCACGAAGGCAGAGGATGAGGTGTCCGCGCCCGTAGCCCCGTCCACAAGCTCCGGGTGAAACACGTCGTTGAAGGGCTGATGGGGCACCTCGACGACCCGGCGCTCGTAGCCATTTTCATTTACGTCGATGCGCAGCACCGCCGGGATGTGGTCGCGGCTGGCTTCGCTACGTGTTCGACGGCTGATGTTGCCCGGCGTGATCCACAGCGTCTGGTCCCGCTGCACATCCGCGAGCTGTCGATGAATGTGCCCGTTGATAACCAGATCGATCCGATCGATCGAGCGGGTCTCCAGACGACCCTGCTCCTCATAGCCAGGCACGATAACGTCGTGGTGCGTCAGCCAGAAGACCAACGTTGCAGCACCGTCCCCGTCTTCGGCGACGAACGACTCGGGAATCGGCTGCCGGTACGAGGAGCCTCCAATGATCACTGGCCGTCCGTTCATGTGGCCGCGCCAAGGCTTGTCGTCCAGAAGGCGGATGCGCCCGGACTTCACCAAGAGTGAGAGCGAATCGTGATCGGAAAGCTGCGGCTCGGCGCAGTCGTGGTTGCCGTAGATCCCAATGCACTCGACGTCACTGAGCAGGACGATGAGACTGCCGAGCATCCACGTTGGGTTGTCCCTCGGCTTATCGAACAAGTCTCCGAGCAGCGTCGGCAGAAGCCGATTGGCCTGCGCGTATCGCAGACACCACGCGAACTTCTCGAGGATGACTTCCGGGTAGTTGTCTCTGCGAAACCCCGGAGTGCGTCCTTCAAGATGTGGATCACCGATGACCAGCAGGCCGACGTACTGCTCGTTGATAGGGCCGTCAGGCATGGGGCGCCCCTCCATGCATTCGTGCGTGCTCGGCGACGCGTGTGGGATCGAGCGTGCCGCCGCAGGTCGGGCACACGCAATGGTCTTCGGCCCATCGGCGGAGCACCGCATCGACTTGCTGGAGTTCGTCAGTAACTCGGCTGATCTGGTGTTCCTGGGTGCGGAGTGCCGCTTGGCTTTGTGCCAGCGCCATCACTACTTGGACAATCTCGGCAGTGTCCGCGAGTTCTGCCAGCGGCACCAAACGATCGAGCTGACCGCAAGCGGCCTCAGCCCGACTGAATGACGACACAAGACGCCGCAGCAGCTCAAGATCGTTGATGAGCCCAGCCGCGATCATCAATTCCGGCGGCGCAGCCAGCAACTCAAGGACAGTCGTCCGCTGCTGCATAGCTACTATCCGGCTACGGGTAGCGATGATCTCTCGCACCAATGTTTCGAGCGTGCCAGCATCCGCCAAGTGCGGCGGCGGCAGAAGGGGTTGAACCGCGTCGCACTGGGCGCCAAGCCGGTCCTGGGCGCGTCCGGCAGCAGAGAGATCGTCAATGAGCCGCGAGAGCGAGAGTTCATCAACAAGTACGGGCCCCGGATGGACATGCACAAGCGCGTCAGTGAGCGCCGCTTGGCGCTTCTGCTCTGCGGTTGTCTGTATCAACTGACCAACAAGCCGTGAGAGCAGCTCCGTTGATTCGAGACTCGGCGGCGGTCGTACCAGCACCAGTGCGGACGCCTCAGCACCGCGATGTTCCAGCTTGCCGTTGGCGGATTTCAGAAAGCGGAGATCGCCCGTCAGTTGCACAACACCCCCCGAGCGCCGTTCAAGAGCCGCAAACTGAGCCTCGGCCTCCTGCAAGGAAACGCCGATGGGGTCGGCTTCCGTCAGAATGGCGAGGTCCCGGGCGAGCCGCTCGCCCTCGGCATCAAGCCGGATGCGTTCCTTCCTCGCGTCGCTCATCTTCTGCTGGTGCAGTTTCTGCATCTCCACCAGGCTGGCGGCGTCGGAGGACGACGCGAAGAACTGCGCGGCGTGCGAGCCGGATTGATCGAGTAGGAATACTGGCGACTTCTGCTCTCCGAAGTGGACGTCGAACTCGCGGCTGCCGTCGCTCGAGACCTTTGCCAACCGCAGTGCCCGCACAACCTCATCTGGCACTTCGCTCCGCTCGAGTCGGCTCAGTTCGACTCCGTCCACGAAGTACGCGGGTGACTTGCGGCGTCGCCACTGCACGACCTGGCCCTCGCTCGTTTCCACGATCACCGAGCACTCACGTTCGCCGTGCCGCATCACATAGGTGGAAGTCTCGTTGTGACAGAGGATCTGCAGTGCAGCGACGACCGCGCTCTTACCGCAGTTGTTCGGCCCGACCAGCACAGTGAGACCATCGGCCGGTTCGATCACGGTTCGGGCATGAGACATGAAGTTGAGCAGTTCGATGCGACGGATCACGGCGTCCGGACTCCGCGACGTCCTGTCGCACGAGAATTAGGCGTGGCAGACCAGCAAGAGATCATATCGCCCGAGCGGCCCGCCGCGTCGAATTACCCTTCGTTTCGCTCCGGCGTAACCAGGTTGAGCGTCTGCGCTCCCTCGCGGTCGGCAAGCTCTAGCTGAGCAAGGAGCAGATCGTGGTTCACATGCACCACATCGGGGCGTTGATCTCCGCGTGGCGATAGCGGTCGCGCGACTCGGGATTGTTGACGACGCGAAGCCGGACGCGGGCAACATCCGTTTCCATTGTGTCCCCGACTTCATACGCGAGTACGAACGGGTCTTCGTGCCGCGCGAACACGTGAACCTCGTAGCCGCCAACGCACGACCCGGCGTTGTACCGGGGCGGATAGCCGTGGGTGACGAGAAGTACCCTCACGGGTCCAAGTGTACAGAACATCTAGGAGTACCGCTTTGATGTTCGTGCTCAATGCACTGCAGAACGGGCGCAGTGGGAGCTACGCGAACGGTCACCACGACTTGTCGGCATATGTCTCGAGGCACAGCAACTGCCTGACTGAACGACGACCACTGTACGCATGCAGGAGCGGAGTATTCCGCCACAGCAGCCTATGGTGATACTTGGTGACGGGCATTACTTCATCAACATCGCAGAACTCTTCGTAAGCCCCAACAAAGATTCCTGCTGTCGCCAGTCGAGTTGCTGGGCAGCCTCGATAAGGTCGCTCACCGTCAGGCGTGGCGGTAGCCCAGCGGTCAGTCCGCCGTGGAGGATTCGCGGCGACAACTGTGTCAGCATGAGCAGTTGCTTGACTCGGGCGACCGAGTGACGACTCCGTCCCGCGATCGACTCAACGGTTTCACCGGTGCGGAGCAGATCGGCACGGATGGCGAAGGCCTGACCGATGGCCAGAACCAACTGAGGGTGGGCTTGGGCTCGGCTACCAGCATGGCTCGACAGAAGGAGGTCGTGGCCGTCGGACGAGAGCAGCATGCGTCGTCCGTCAAGGCGCTTAATCAGGATGGCGAGTGTGAGCGTGGTATGACCGTCATGCGTGGTGACGGACGGCTTGAATGGGGAAGTTGGCACCGTGCAGGCTGGCGCGTCCTTGCTGGCTGGCTTCGGGACGGGGATGGCCTTGACTGCTTCGGTGCAGGCCTGGACGCGCTCGTCGATGAGATCGATGGTGATCCGATCGAGCGCAACGACGACGCGAGCAATGACCTCACGGAGCCAATGGTCGCGGAGCGAGGGTTCGTGCGGACGGAGGTTGACCTGGAGTAGGGTGGTTCGAGCGAGATGGTCGACCACGAGCGCGCGGACGAGGTCGTCGATGACGTTCGCGTTGAGCGACTTGATGGGACAGGCGGCGTAACCGTGCTTAACGGCCTTCTGGCTGACGTAGTAACGCACGATCCGGCGGTTGGGGTCCCTGGTCTCGTCGTCCCTCTTGAGCTGCGTCGAACTCGGCGACATCGTGTGACCTTCAAAGGTCCGCAGCTTGCCCTTGAGAAGGTGCGTGTGTGTCCAGCGGGTCGTCGTGCCACGGGTGGCGACCCTCATCATGTCGTGGACCTTGTCCCACAACGCGCGCGGGATGATGGGGTCGTGCAGGCCGTCATGGACTTCGGTCACCGATTCGGGTCGCCGAGCACCCGGGGCGGCGGAGACGACCCGGCGTGTGTGGGCGATCTTGCCGATGTAGATCGGATTGGTGAGGATGCGATGCACGAGCGAGGTGGAGAAAGGCTTGCCTCCGCGAGACGTACCACGGCTGCTGGTCCAGCGCTTGGTGTGATGACCCGCCGCGTTGAGTCGAGCGGCCAGCGCGACCAGCGAACGAAGTTCCAGGTATCCGGTGTAGACCGATCGAACGAGTTCGGCCTCCTCGGGCACGATCAGCAACTTGCGCTCAACGAAGCCGGGCTCCCCCTCGCGAGGCCGCCGGTAGCCGAGCGGCGGCTGACCGGTGACGAACACGCCGCGACGGAAGGTCGCTGCGATCTTGTCGCGGATGCGCTCGCCCGCGACCTCACGCTCAAACTGGGCGAACGAGAGGAGCATGTTTAGGGTCAGCCGCCCCATCGAGGTGGTGGTGTTGAACTGCTGGGTGACGGAGACGAACGAGACGCGGTGGTCGTCGAAGAGTTGCATCAGCCGCGCGAAGTCTGTGAGCGAGCGTGAGAGGCGATCGACCTTGTAGACGACCACGATGTCGACGCGCTGGGCGCGGATGTCGGCGAGGAGTCGCTTCAAGCCTGGGCGCTCGGTGTTGCCTCCGGAGAAGCCGCCGTCGTCGTAAAGAGCGTCGATGGCCACCCAGCCATTGCTTCGCAGACTCTTGATGTAGTCCAGTCCCGCCTCGCGCTGGGCGTCGAGGGAGTTGAAGGCCATGTCGAGTCCCTCCTCGCTCGACTTGCGGGTGTAGATGGCGCACCGGAGGTTCGTGGGGGTGGTGGAGGTTGGGGGGCTCGGGGTGGTGTGGGGGGTGGGGGCTCGCGGAGTCATGGTGATTCCCGCCTCCTGCTGGTGGTGAGCCCGAAGAAACGCGGCCCCGACCAGTGGATGCCCGTGATGGCCTTGGCCACCTCGGTCAGGGTTTTGAACGTCTGATCGCGGTAACGGAACGATCGGCGCGCCTTGCCTCCTGTTCTGCTTTCGAGCACGGTGACTTCGTGGGTCCGACCGCGCCACTCGCGAACGAGGCGCGTGCCGGGTGGGAGGTCGTTGGCGACGCGTGGTCCGCGAGCGGTGGATGGGACCGAGCCCCGACGCGAGCGGCGGGGTTGCTTGCTCGACTCCACACACTGTGTGGTCTGGCGAGCGTTGCGGATCGCGGACTTGAGCAGGCGAGCGGTTTCGGCGTCAAGGCCGCCATGGACCCGCTCTTGGACACGCCAGGCCAGTTCTCGGATCAGGAGCCGCTTCTGGACGGTCGGCGGGGCTCGACCGACGTGCTCCTTCCAGAGATCACGCAGCTCCTTGATTGACATCCGCGGCAGTGTGGCCAGGTCGATGGGTGCGCTCATCGACCACTCTCCGGCTTCGCCGCGGCGCTGCGCTTCGCGGGATCGCGGGGCTTCGCAGGTCGTGCTGCGGGCGCTGTGTTCGATGCGAAACGGCCCGGACCTGCCTTCCGGAATCGGGAAGCCGTGCCCTTGACCGCGATCTCCCGCGCCATGGCCGCGGACAGCGTCGCGGAGGGCGTCTTGCCGCCCGGGCTTGTCCAGAGCTTGGCGGTCGCCATGCGCTCGATGAGGTCGGCCGCCGAGAGTCCGTCTGCAGCCACCTTACCGGAGAGCCCGGCGAGGACTTGGGACGCGGCATCGAGAGCACTCAAACGCTTGTCGGCGGCGGCGCGGGCGCGCGGGGCGGGCTTCGGCTCGCGCGTTGATTTCGAAGCAGGTGCGGGCATGGTTCGTGCTGTCTGGCGCTGCTTGGTTGCTGGCACCTCGACGCGAGCCTTCCGCCGTGGGCGGGGTGTCGGGGTCGCGGGCTGGTCGGCAACGGGTGCGGGTTTGGCCTTGGACATGATCGTGCTCCTGGGCGCTCGCAGGCCCGTGAACCGCCCAACGCGGGCGGCGGCAAGGGACAGTGAGGCCACGACCATGAGGGCCGGAGCATGGGCGACAGGCAAGGCGGGTTCGCAGCAATCTCGGCAGATTCAGAGCGCACGCGGTATCCACGCGACGGGATTGGCCACGCGTGGGCCACACGGGCGTATCTCTGTGAACTGCCCACTTGTTGCCCACATCGCCAGGTCCGGTATGTGCGTGGCTATTGCGAAAGGGCCGACGGGATTCGGCAGGTCGATCTACCGCGCGGGGCTTGATGTGTTCATGCCCCGGCGCTTTATCCCGGCATCAAGATTTCCAGCACAGCAAGGCATCCCTTGACGTTGACCGGGTCAAGCGGATACGCGTCCTGGGGATTGAGCAGGTTGAGATAAGCCGACGGGGTCGGGGAAAACGTACCACCCTTGCGCGAAAAGACTTTAGGGTCATGACTAGCTGAGCGGGTTCTCTCGACACAGTTTCAGCATGACATGGTACAGGTCCTGGCGGCGGTGGTTGTAGCGGAACTGGCACTCCTTGAGGTGGAAGTAGAACGTGTGCGGGTGCATGCCGCGGAAGCGGGCCATGCGTGTCTTGGCATAGCCCCAGAAGCCCTCGATGCCGTTGATGTGGTTGCCCCGGATCGTCCTGCTGCTGAACTCGTTGCGTGCGTGGTCGACCCGAAGGTGCTTCTTGTACCCCATGTCCACCAGGCCGTCGTAGCTCTTGAACCCATCCGAGTGGATCACCGACCGGAGGTCAACTCTGCCGCGAATCGCGGCCAGAATCGTGCCTTTCGAGCAGTCCTCGACGACCTCGGTGTAGACCTTGCCATGCCGCTTGCAGATGCCGAACACGATGGTCTTCTTGCCCGCGCCACGGCCTGCCTTGCCCTTGACGCGACGCGGACCGAAGTAGCTCTCATCGACCTCGACGTGCCCGCGCAGAGGCCGCTCGAGCTCGCACGCCTGGGCCATACGCTCGCGCAGACAGCCGAGCAGACGGTTCACGGTGTTGCGGTTCAAGCCCGTGAGCTGCGCGATCTGCACCGCCGTCAGGTCCGCGGCCACGTGCCGCAGGAACTTACGGAAAGTGGCCTCTGAAACTCGTGAACGGACGACATAGCGGTTTCGCACTGGAAATCAGCCTATCCCGGAACATCCGGATAGGCTCAGCTAGTCATGACCCAGACTTTATAGCAGAACCCGTTAGAGACCACGACCGCGTTGCAACTCGGGAACTGTTCCGCGTACCGATGCGCTTGCGGCGTGGCACCGTCAAGTCCGCTGTGGAATCCCTTGCTCTCAAGGATCAGTACGCAGTCCTGGTTATTGGCCTGACCAGTGTCGTCGCGGCGATACGGGCGGGCGAAACCGGCCACGTCGATCCGGCCCTGGCCCGGCACTCCCAGTTCCACCTTCAGGCGCTGTTCGGGCCAACCCAAGGCGAGCAAGAGCGGCAGGATCAGGAACGTGCGCGTCTCGTGCTCACGAACATCGTCCCAGTCACACTCCTTGTAGTAGTATCGCGCCATCAGCCGGATGCGACGAAGGGCCGCGGTGAGATCGTCGGCATCGGCTGGGCGCAGCCCATGGCGGATGAGGAACTCAAGGATCTCGTCGTCGGTGACTTGGCGGGTCGGAGCAGGCTCGGTCAAAGTCGCCGTTGTCGGCGGCAGCGATTTCAAGAGCCGATCGGTAACAGCCAAGATCTCGGGCACCTGCACTTTGTTAATCGTGGTCCGCGTCAGGCCCGCTACCTCAATCGGTGCCGGCGGCACATGCCAGCGCACGAAGCAGTAGGCAGGAAGGTCCCATCCATCGAAGTCGCGCAGCCACGCCTTGTCGAGGTGCCCACCGCAGCGTCCATCCCGCTCGGTGACCATGCCCACCGCCGCGATGGCGGTCTTGCCGTGCTTCAAGACGATGCGGTCACCGGCTCGCACGTCGCCCATGCGCCGAATGTTGTCTTCGCCGCCGACGAACGCGAGGCCGTAGCGCAAGAACATGTCCGCGTAGCCGCGATCACCCGAGCCCGCGGCGACCTGCCAACAAGTCGGCGGCCGAGCGGCTGGATTGGGGTTGATCGGTGACGAAGATAATTTTGTTCTGCTCATGGCTTGTCTCGCAAGGACGAGCCGAGCGGGGTGCTGGTTGTGGTGGTTGATGCTGCCTCTTTCGCTCTGGGCGAAACAAAAAGGGGGGCATCGAACCAAGCCCATCCACAGCACCCCAGCCAAGGGGTCGACGGAATAGCACCTGGCCGACGCCCCCTTGCGGGGGCGCGGGTCCAAGTGCGGCTACCGTCAAACTTCAAGAGCCCGAGGGCTCAGGTTGGCTGGTTGCTGTGGCGCAGCACTTGACGCTCGCGCGTCGTCCGGAATGTCATGCCAGGTCACTGGCGTTTGGTCAGTTCAGTTCACATCTCCACGGGCGTTTCCAGGCACACGATGCCGAGGAAAGAGATCCCCTCAGCCACTATACATGGGGAATGACCTCCCGAAGTCAAGGCGGGCTGGCCCTCGCGTCCAGAAGGCCAAAACGGCTCGATGATCGGGTATGCCTCCGCCTTAGACGGCGTCGGAACGGCCATTTCCAGTGCATCCGGGCCAAGACTTGAGCTCGACGAGTGCTTCTGAGATCAGTTCGTCAGCACCGGGTCGGCTGCGAGCATCAGCGTCAGGGTGTGCTCTCGCACCGCCAATCGAGTTGATGAACTCGTCCAAGTCGGCTTCGGTCACAGGGCGGACACGAAAGCGCTCCGTCGGCGACCGTACCGGATCGCGGCCAGTTGGCGGAGCCGTGGTCATCGCTCGATCTATGTCGCACGAAGGAGCCCGACCGCTTCGGGAGACGGTTTGATGACCTTACCGCTGCTCCTAAATGTAGATGATCCCGCCGCCACATGGTTTGTTCGCCATCGTGACCGCCATCTCCAGGGCATCGGGGCCGTCGTCATGTTTGCCGCCCGGGAACGAGCGCAACTGCTCCAAGAGCAGCGAATGCCGCTTGCTGAAGGCGATCATGCCCTGGCTCACCTCGGCCTCGATGGCCATGATGCGCTGCTGCTTGTTGGCCCGGTTCTTGATGGTCTCGACATAGATCGACGTGTTCGCCTGGGACGCGCGACGCTCGAGGTCGTTCACCATGAGTTCCTGGAACTGGTTGCCCTCCACGCCGAAGCGACGGAAGTCGTAGATGCGGGCGTACTGCACGATGCGAGCGATGGTCTCATCGGGCGTGCGACGCGCAATATCGGCCGCGATCACGTACTTGGTCCTGCGCTCGTCATCCTCGCTCTCAGGTGAGTAGAGGATCACGATGGCGCTGTAGTCGCCCCGGTGCGGATCGTTGCCGAGGCTGGGGTCACAGGCACCAAAGAACTGGCCGCCTGTCTCGACGTTGCCGTGGCCGAGCTTCATGAGCAGTTCCTCGGGCGTTGCCGCGACATCGTCCCAGTAGCGCAGCTTGGCGTGTGCGAAGATGCAGGCTTGCGGGTCCAGGGGCTGGTTCTGGAACTCGGCCTGGAACGCGGCCTCGCCCTCCCGGAGACGCACATGCATCAGGTGGTGGTAGTCGTACTGCTGGGGCCAGAGCACCGCGGCGCCCTCGGCCATGCGTTCACGATGGTCATCCAGGAATGCCCGAGCACCCTTCTCACCCCACTCACCGCCGACAGCGGGCGGTGCTGGATACGGCTCTTGTCCAGACGTGATGGCACTGTACTGGTCCCACAGCTCGGGATGATCGCAGAAACGCTCGACCGCCTGATACCGGAACGTCCGCCAGCCCGGGCATTTGGTGCCGTCAAGCAGGTTGGCTAGCAGCGAGTCGTGGTGCAGCACGGTGCCTACGACGATGACGTTGGTATCGGGCGAGCCAGCCTTGAGCAGCGTGCTGTGGAACCAGTCGCTGAGCTTGGCGCGCTGCTCTTCGTAGACCACGCTCTGCTTGTCCTCGATGTCGTCGACGACGATGAGCGTGGGACGGTGCTTGCCGAAGCGGATGCCGCGGAGGTTCTGGCCCGAGGAGAAGGCCATGAGCAGGCTGCCCGTGGGGAGCCTGAGCGTGTCCTTCCGCCAGGGCGTGATGCGGCGGATGTCGGCGAGTTCGGGGAAGTCCTGGCGCAGGAGTGGGTTCGATTCCAGGTGCACACGGACGTGCTCAACCAGCCGTGCGGCCTGCTGCTCCGTCCCGGATGCGATGACCACGAACGGCTCGACGCCGTAGAGCAGGCACCAGAGCACATAGGCGAGCGTCACGACGGTGCTCTTGGCGTGCCCCCGTGGCGCGCCGATGACGACATGAGTGCCGCGGCACTGGTGGAGGGCTTTCAGGCACGTGAAGGTCTCCGTGTGCATGCGTGACGGTGCGGCGCTGAAGGCGCTGCCGAGGTAGATCTGGGCAAACAGGTGCGGCGACGTTGAAGCGATCCGTCGGCGCTGGGCGGACATCTCTCGCTGCAGGGCGGGCATGTACTCGGGGGCGATCTGCATGGGACTCTCCTTACTCTCGCCATACGGCTGTTCATTCCGGCTTGGCGATGTTCTCGACGTGCTTGATCTCTGTCGCCACGCGGGCTCTTACCAACGCGCTCGACATGCTGCCGATCGATTCGAGTAACGCCGGATCGGCTTGGCCCTCCGACGTCACCAGTTCACGGAGCCCGGTGAGCTGATGCTCCAAGTCGTCGCTGCTGGGGAGTTCCGCAGAGTGGTGCGTGAGGTCGGCCTGCACCCGCATGGCAGCCGTGGGGAGATACCCCAGCTTCTGCAGCCGATCGACGACCGAGTCCACGATCTGGAAGCAGCGGTGCTCGGCGTCGATCTTGACGCCGGGGTCGACACCGCGCTCGCGAGCGTTCCGCCGGATGCGCTGGATCGA
>CAUJHH010000016.1 GCA_963204725.1 Planctomycetota bacterium | reverse complement strand
ATGCTTGAACCTGCGCGGCTTGACAGGGATGACCGGCTCGATGATCTCCCACAACTCGTCTTCCAGGAGCGGCTTGGCCATGTCGTGCCTCCTTGCACGACGAACTCACCGCAATCCAGATGCCATTGTGTTAGGGGCTCTAAGCAGGGCCCAGGCTCTGTTGCATCAATCTCAAGTTCATGGAGCTTCCTCGGGGCAAACGGGGTCTGCCAGTGCGGAGCCAGGAGGACACCCCCGCGCTCGCAGAAACCGCCGAACTGAATGCTGGTTGAGCACGACCGCGGCATGCCCATCCAGAAGACTGCTGAGACCTTCGCCAAGAGTCCGGCAGGGGCGCGACCCGACGCTCGAGGAGCCCATGCGTTGCAGTGTGCGATTGACTTCGTTGAGCAAGATCTGCACGCCCAGATCCCTTCTGGCGATGTCTGCGTTGCCGAAGTATCGCCTCATGGCACGCCTCACGCGGAGCCAGGTCCCCGCTGAAGTCAGGTGGCCCTTACAGCATCTGATTGCACCTCAGACGTCCAGACGCTTTGCAGGATGTACGGAGTGGTCTCGCGTCCCATCGCTTTGATCCTCAGCAAGTCGTCGCCGCGCAAAGCTCCGAACGGACTGAGCTCAGGGGGAAGGGTCACTCTCGCGGCACCCATCCACTCCGGTCAGGCATCGAGTTCGACCGCAACCGAGCTGTCGGTCCGAATCAACGGGTCTTCCCGCTGAACTCCGAGCACCTCCGCATAGATCGCGGACACTTCCCGCACGTGGTCCGGGTACGACCGCAGCGTGCTGTTCTCGTGGATCTCTCGCGGGCTTGGGATCCTCAATTCCCCGCGGACCAGACGGGTGATGCACGCCGCGAGCGCCTGGGGATCGCCGGCGGGGAAGAGCGTGCCATTGCGCCCCTCAACAATCCACTCCGGCGGACCGCCCAATCGCGAAGCGATCACGAACTTCCCGGCGTGCAGATGTTCCAGCAGCACCAGCGGAGAATTCTCGAACCAGACATGTGGAAGGATGCCCACGTCATACTCCCCCACCGACGCCAGCAACTGCAGCATGTCATAGCCGCCGCAGAACTGAACCTCGGGGAAGACGCTCAGACGCTTTCGAAAAGTCCAATCCCAACCAGCAGCTCGGATCTGGAAATGGCACCGTTGGCGAATCTCTCGAGACAGCATCGGAATCGCGCTGGCAAGGATCTCGAGTCCCTTGTTGTTGCGAACGGTCCCGTGGAACGCGAAACGCAGCGGGCGATCCGTGTCGGGCGTCCATGGCCGAGCGCCGTAGTAAGGCGAACGCCTGACGATCCGATTCAACTGGTCAAAGTGCACCTGGCCGAGCCGAACATGCCGCCCGTTCGCCGGCTTCAGGCCCATCTTTACGAACGTTTGGAGCACAAATCGGCTCGGGGGAATCACGAGATCGGCACAGTTCAGCGCCTCGATGCCGGCAAGTCTCCTCTTTCCGTAGTCGTTCAGCACCGTCAGGTGATGCGGAGCCGCAAGGAATCTCTCATTCTGATCGAGAGGAGATCGGCCCAGCACAACAAGTTTGTCGAGCTCGTCCAACTTCAGGTGGTGCTCGACGGTGCCGGGATGAACCGTTGCATCGTCAACGTTGAAACCCATCCCGACCTCGGGATCAAGCTGGGGCGGACTCCACTTGGCCGGGCGCTTTCGCCGGCCCGCGCTCGTCGCGTGCTTCTTGAAGAAGAGCCAGACCTGACGCACAGACTGATACGGCGCATGCCCGAAGAGTCGAACCAGCGTCTGCTCGCGTCTTCGACGTGAGATCACTCTGCCACCGTCCTCCGGTGACAGGCACTCGACACACCTTTGCCCGCCGTCATAGTCCAAACAGACCTCTCGCTCCTTGTGCAGCAGGTCAACCTGGGGACAGGCATACCAGTAGTTGTGCGGCGTGACGACCACAGCTCGCCCGGTCGCGCGGATGGCGCCGACCAACTCCAGGGGGTAGCCCTCAAGCGAGTGGACGTGGACAACTTTCGCCCTCGATTCGTCGAGCCAGCGAAGGATGGCTTTGGTCTGTGACTCGCAACTGCTTTCGGTCTCCAATCGACCAAAGTTCGCGGCGGCGGGCGACAGGTTGGGAGAGTTGTAGAGGTCGAAGCACTCGACCCCCCGCCAGGTCTCATGCTTCTTGATGAAGACGCCCGGTTTCAGCGAATAGTCCATCCCGGATCGCAGATAGCAGACGTGGTGGCCCATCAGTGCAAGGCCCGCGGCAAGCTCGGAAGCCGATAGGTTGTAGCCGGACCCCTCGCGTGCCTGGCTCGAAAGCCTGGCCCAACCGAGAAACGCCACTCGAATCGGTTGGTCGGCGACGGGCCAGTGTGCCGGGCGGGCGACGCCAGGCATCGGCGGATGCAGGCTGTTGGATCCCTCGGCGTTCATGCGTGAAACGTCTCCGATGGCATCGGCCTCGATGGATGAACCGGTGGCAATGCACGCCGGCACCACCGCATGGCGCGAATCCGCGTTTGAATCCATCGCCGGAGAAACTCGATCCTCGGCGCGAGCCCATCTTCCTCTACCTGTACGGCCGTCGGGTTCTTTCGATCCACATGGAGGTTGTGCAACCCCCAGAGCAGCGGAAAGTCATTCGTCTGATCGAAGATGACCGCTGCCCGCGGGGATCGGAGCATGAGTGACAACTGCCGCCGCCACTTCGATCGGCGACGCGTGGAATACACGACTCGCTCGACGCCAACAGGCGGCGTCTGATCGTGGCCCGGGACATCGTTCCTCACGATCTCAATCCATTGCGGGCCGCTTCCGACGAGTCTCTGTAGTTCCTGTGACCACGCCAGAGCTTCAGGCGATGAGCAGAGCACCGCAACCTTCACGTTCGACTCTCGTAGTCCAAGACGGTCGAAGGCCGAAGACAGTGGCTCGGGCTTTGGTCCCTGATCGTCAAGCCTCCCCCACTTGCCGGAAGCGGCGTCGTCCACACTCCGTCGAATAATCTCGGCGTGGAAGAGTCGACGGTGGATCGAAGCCCGTAGCGCATCGCGCATCAGACTCCGAACTCGCAACTCCAGCACGCGCCGAGAATGGTCCGGCTCGAGCACCTTCTGGATCACCCACAGAATGTTGCGCTGGGCGTAGTAGAGCCGCGCCGGCGTCAGCTTGTGATGCCACGGTGTGTGGTAGATCACCGCGTCAAGATCGCACACGATGCGGTATCCCGCCCTGGCGAATCGGAGACACCAGTCGGCGTCGTCACAGTAGATGAAGTAGCGGTAATCCCAGAACCCGATCTCTCGTACCGCCGACCACCGAGCCAGCATCGAACACGCCGAGACAATGTCAACGTCACGAACACCGTTGAATGCGTGCCGGCCCTTCGGCCCACCGACGGAAGCGGCCCACCCGTCGTGCGGAGCCCGCAAGCGATGCCCCGGCGCGGGATGGTCTGCCATGAATCCGGTGTCTGGATCGAAATAGATCGTGGTCTCGATCGTTTCCTCTCGGTTGTGGTAGTCCTTGGTGCGAGATCCGACGAGACCGATCGATCTGTCCGAGCGCATGGTTTCAACGAGACGCTCCAGCGTGTCGGACTCGAGGTCAATGTCGTCGTCCACGAGCCACACGTAGTCCGGCGCAACCCCTGCTTCGCGATCTGCCTGCGTGTCGAACGCGTGCGCAATGAACTCGAATCCAGTATTGAACCCGCCGCAACCCCCTAGATTGTCCGTGTTTCGCACGAGGGTGAGCGACCGGAACCCGCCCCGGTTGGGGCCGCTCGGCGTCTCGCGTGGTCGAAAGCACGGCTCGTGAGCGTGCGAGGTTCGGTTGTCCACGATGCGGTCCGGTGCCCAACGCGAGATCAAGTCCTCAAGCGTGCCATCAGTCGATTGGTTGTCAACGATGACGAGGTCGAGCACACCGGGTCCGATCGACTGGCGTGACAACGCTTCGAGCACGGCGGAGACAAGCTCTCGCCGATTCCATGTGACGATGATCGCTGCAACCCGTGGCGGGTTCGCGCCACCGGCGGGCTCGACGCTCGGAGTTGAAGGACGATTCAGAACGGCAGTCAACACGTGGCTCCGGACTGGCTCCCCCGCACGGCAGTCTCTTCTGCAGCGGCCGAGCCCGAGGAACGCCCGCGAACGCGGGCACAGTCAGCGTAGACGGAAACAACTTCGGAAGCATGCTCCGCGATGTCCTTTGGAGGTCGCGTGTTGCGGCGAAGTGTGTTCAGAATCGTTGGATCATGCGCGATTCGGCGGAGCTGCGACGCGAGGTCCTCGGCGTCGTTTCCTCGGAAAAGCAAGCCGTTCTCCTCGTGCGTGATGAAATCTGGAATGCCGCCCACTGCCGAAGCGAGCACCGGCACAGAACACGCCAAGAACTCGAAGACGGTCTGCGGAGCATTGTCCCACCAGACGCTCGGGACAATTCCAAGATCCTGGCCGCCAAGAATCCACGGAATGTCCGCTTGGTCATAGCCCTGCTGCACGCGTACGCCGGCAAGTCGAGGCTCAAGCCGCCGGACCATCCACTCCGTCTGGTCTGCGCCCTGAGCAAAAATCGAAAGATGAAAGCGCCCCAACACTTCGGGCTCCAGTGATTCCATGGTCTCCAGGAAGAACGGAAGCCCCTTGTACCAGTGATTCACGCCCATGAACGTCATCCGGATCGGACGCGGGCACGATGGATCGAACGGGGGAGGCGCGAACGCGAGCGAGCGGCGACGCTCGACGACCCGGTTCAACGTGGTCCCGATGTGCTGCGTCCGAAGCAGCTCGCGGCGCACACCCATGCTTGCGAACTTCTCATTGACGAATGCTGAGACCGCAAGCACCGCATCACATGCATTCAGCGCATCGATCATCGCGCGGCGCCTCGTGCCGAACGCGTTTGTCGGCCGATCGAGCGATGGATCGGGCGACACATCATTCAGCACCGGCAGCGAACGCACTCGTTCCGGGACAGGAGATCGCTCCGCGAGCAACCGCGCGGTGCGTCCTCGCGTGTCGGGAGCTTCGAGCGGCGATGGCCGGGCCAGATCCGCGCGCTCGGAAATCGGTTCACCAGGTGGTCGCTTTGCCTGTCCGACGCCGCGGAACACCGCCGAGAGATCGGCCCCGATCGCTCTGATCGCTGGCGTCACCTTGGCGGGTGTTGCCCACTCCGAATCTCTTGCCGCACGCGATTCGCGAAGATCCGGAGACGGGATGCAGCCCACGCATGCGATGCCGCCCTGGGAGTCCATGCACAATCTGCGATGCCCCTGGAGCAGGTACACCTGCGGGCAGATCGTGTGGTAATTGTGCAGGCTGTACACAACGGCCGGCGATCCCTCACGTCGTCTTCGTGCCGAAGCAACCTGAACACACCCAGCGCTCAGGCCCTCAATGTTGTGAAAGTGGATGGCGTCCGGCATGATCCAGTCGAGGATTCGCTCGAACAGCAACTCGAGGTCAGGAGACGACGCCTCCGCTTCGGGGCCCTTGAATTGAACTATCGACGGCGCCATCACCGGCGAGTTCACGATCTCAATCACGCGAACCCCGAGCCAATCGGGGTGGCGTCTGGCGTGCAACGGCTGTCCGGCGACGTACGTCTGGCCGGAACACACCCAGAAGACTTCGTGGCCAAGATCCGCCAACTCGAGCGCCAGTGCCTGCGCGTAGCCGTTGACACCACCGCCGATACCGGCGCCGTCCCAGATTCTTGCCCAGTTGACGAGAATCACTCGCATGGAATCCGAGTATAAGCTCTGCGCCGGACCGGCCCAGTCATCCACAGGAGCCAAGTGCATGATCACCACCAAGTGCGACAAGTGCGACCGGCTTCTCTCGGTGGAGGACTCCCTCGCCGGCTCCAAGATCGCTTGCCCGCACTGCGGGGACATCAACGTCGTGCCAGCAGCCGACGACCCTGCTTCTCGCCCTCCCGCTCAAACCGCCACGCCTGGGTCAAAGTCGGATCTTGCCTCCCTCGCCGGCTACCCCCCGGACGCGGGGCCGGAGCAGCGTGTAAAGATCATCCGCCCCGCCGTGGTGCGAGCGCATCCATTCTCGGTCTTGGGCCTGTGGATTCTGGCCGCGCTCGGCGTGATCGGCGTGGTGTATCTCGGCTTGGTTCGAGGATCGAACGCCTGGCTCATCGCGAGCGCCATCGTGCTCCTCGGCGCGCTCGCCACGCTCGGCATCTGGAAGGTCCTGTCGCTGAGCGAGACGCTTGAGATCACCAACAAGCGATCGATCCTGCGCCGCGGCCTGCTCAGCAAGGCGACCTCGGAAGTCGTCCACGACGACATTCGGAACTTTCAGGTGACGCAGACGTTCATGCAGCGCGTCCTGAAAGTCGGAACGATCGGCATCTCGAGTGCCGGCCAAGACGCGGTCGAGATCGTCATGCACGATGCTCCCCGACCGGAAGAGGTCCGAAAGATCATCGATCTCTACCGATCTATGTGACCTTCCCCTCGCTGGCGGAATCACGCCGCTGGACGCCCGCGTTCTGTTGAAGATGGAGGGCCGCTCAGCACCGCTCGATTCGGCCCACACCGGCGTGCACCAGATGCGTTGGGTTCCGCACCGACGTACCATGGTTCGAGGCTTCGACAGATCACGATGCGACCCACTCGATTGGACCCTCGTATGACCTACATCCACCGACTCAGACTCCGCGTGCTCGCCTGGCTGTTCGGCATTGCGCTCGCCGGGATCGCAGCGGTTTCGTGGATGGCACTCCCTGCCTGGCCCGTATTCGGCGTGACTGTCGCGGTGCTTGTCGCGACTGTTTCCACCATGACCAATCGCCTGAAGTCCGAGACGTGCTACGCGTGCGGCCAGGATCTCCGTGAGGTCCAGCCTGGCGTCTACGGCCGCGCCTGTCCTGGCTGCGGCGCGTTCAGCTTTACTCTCTTGAGTCTGTCGCCGAAGGCGTCCAGCGAGTTCCCGGACGACCGATCCGAGGCATGAGCCCGCGTCGACGCGGCGTTGGATGCACCCATCGGACGAAAAAGAAACAAGCCCCGGTCGGACCGGGGCTTGTTTGAGTTGTCGTTGCAGCATTCGTGGATCGACACGCCTCGCGCGACGACGCTGCGGGGTTCAGATCTGGCCGGTGCGGGCGAGTGCGTTGTACTCCTCGGAGTCCATTTCGGTGACCGTCGCCTTTGCGAGGATCGCATCGAGCGCCTTGTGCTCACGGATTGTCTGGACGATGCCGGGGATCTGGTTGTTCTGGATCATCTGCTGGCGCAATTGATCCGGGCGGGCACCCTGCGATTGGGCCATCTGAACGATGTAGGCGTTGACCTCGCCCTCGTTGACGCTCACACCAAGTTGCTCTGCCGCCTTGTTCAGAATAAACGTCTGGCGAAGCTCCCGCTGGGCTATCTTGTTCGAGTCCTCTCGAAGCTCGGCGATGTGCATCTCGATGTCCTGCGGGCTCACTCCCCGGTACATGAGCTCCATCCGCCGTCGTTCGAGTGTGCGAGCCGCTTGCTGAGCGGTCAGACGCTCGGGAAGGTCGATCTTTGTGTTCTCAACGAGGTGCTTCGACACCTGGCTCCTGAGGACCGTCATCTGGCGAACGCGAAGCTGCCCCTCGGCGGACTTCCGCGTCTCCTCGCGGAGCTTCTCCTCGCTCTCGAGTCCGAACATCTGGACGAGGTAGTCGTTCGTTGCCGGGATAATGCGGTCCACGCGATCCACCGTGAAGGCGATCGTCACAGGGACGCCGCGGAGGGCCTCAACCTCGTGGTTCTCGGGACCGACGACCTTGATGGTCGCGACCTGGCCCGCCTTCGGAAGGCCGAACTGCTTGGCGAAGTCCTCGACAACCACACCAAGGATCATGCCCTTGCCGTTCTTGTCCGCCGTCGGGACCTGCACGACCGCGCCATGGAGGTCGTAGAAGGTGGTGCCGTCCTTGTCCGAAGTCATGACAGCGTGTCCGGTGATGTAGTCTCCCGGCTCGGACACCTCTCGCGACTCGAGCGAACCCTCGTTGATCCGGAGGGTTTCCAGTTGCTTGTCAACGATCTCATCCGTCACGTTCACGGTGGGCTTCTTCACCGCGATGCCATCGAGCGAGGGAACCTCGAACACCGGCATGACCTCGACCTCAATCTCGAAGGCGAGCGGCTTCCCGGGCACGACCTCGACCGCTTCGAGTGTGGGGCTTGTGGGCTCGCCGATGACCTGGAGCTTGTGCTGCTCGACTGCCTGGCTATACGCCTGCGCGACAAGCTGCTGCTTCGCCTCCTGACGAATGCCCGCGCCGAATCGCTTCTCGATCAGCTGCCGGGGCGCTCGCCCCTTGCGAAAGCCTGGAAGCTCAGAGTTCACAGCCGCCATCGAGAACGACTGCTCCAATCGCTCCGTGACGACGCCAGCCGGGATCTCGATCGCAAGCTTCTTGCGGCTCGGTCCGGCATCCGTGATCTCAACCTTGTTCGAAAGTTCGGCGACTCCGCTCGACATGTGATCCCTCGCACGCTCAGCGACGACGCGAACAGCGCCGGCAATAGTTCTCGGACCTGCCTTGCAGTCCCCAATGGACCGCACGGTCGTTAGCCCGCAAGTGTAGACCGCTGCCGACCGCCATCCATGCTCGCTCCCGTTGGTGCTGGCACCGGGAGCCGAGCAACGTCCGATCTCCAAGATATGGCGAAGACACCACTTGCGCCAAGACTTTCACGCCCCGGCTTGTAGAATGGCATCTCGATCGGGCGACCGGACGGCTTTGCTGCAGACGCCCCCACCCCGCCCCCTCGTTGAGAGAGAGAGTCCCGTCATGCGAATCGATCGTCTTCGCGCTGCCATGTGTTCCGCCGCCCTCGCGATCATAGCTCAGACTGCCTGTGCGCAGCTGCGTGTCGCCTCATGGAACATCTCAAACTACGGCGGCGGTCGGACCGCCGACATCCAGAACGCGGTCTACGGCGTCTTCGAAGGCCGCTCCTTGGCACCTGATGTCATCTTGGGGCAGGAGTTCTTGTCCGCGTCCGCGACGACGTCGTTCGTCAGCGCGCTGAACACCGCTCCCGGCTCTCCCGGCGACTGGGCGGCCGCGACCTTCGTCGACGGGCCGGACACCGACTCCGCCTTTTTCTATCGCACGTCTCGCGTTACGTTCCTGGGCCAGACGATCGCGGCGGTCGGCTCCAGTTCGTCCTCGAACCAGCCTCGTCACACAATGCGCTATGACTTCCGCCCCGTCGGATACGCCGCGCCGGGGGCTTCAATCGGCGCGTACAGCGTCCACTTGAAGGCGGGAAGCGCCTCGTCCGACCAGAGCCGACGTCTCGTCGAGGCCCAGCGGATTCGCGACAACGCGGAAGGCGTGAACACGAACGGACCCGGCAGCAGCCTGCCGACGGGCTACGCATTCCTCGTCGGAGGCGACTTCAACATCCAGTCGTCAAGCCAGGCCGCGTATCAGGAATTGGTGGCGAGCCAGACCAACAACGACGGACGCTTCTTCGATCCCATCGCCACTCCGGGCTCGTGGAACAACAACGGCTCCTTCCGAATCGTGCACACGCAGGATCCGATCGGCGCGGGAGGGATGGACGACAGGCACGATCAGATTCTGATCGCGGGATCGCTCATAGACGGCGTGGGCCTTACCTACGCCGGAAACCACACGATTCCCTACAGCACCACCACATGGAACGATCCAAACCACTCGTACCGCGCGTGGGGCAACGACGGCACATCGTTTGATGTGGCGATGAAGATCGCTGGAAACACCATGGTGGGCCCGACCATCGCCCAAGCCCTCGTCAACTGCGCCAACGGAGCCGGCCATCTGCCGGTCGTTCTGAATCTGACGCTTCCCGCTGAGATCGACTCGACCACGACGATCGATTTCGGCACCGTCAATCTCGGTGACCTTGCGACGAGTTCCCTCTCCGTCACAAACGCGGGCGACGTCGCCAAATGGACCGCTGGCGGCATCAACACGCTGAACTACTCGCTCGTCGCATCGAGCGGATTCTCCGCGCCAGCCGGCTCATTCTCCGAGGCCGCCGGCGGCGGCTCGAACACGCACTCGGTATCCATGGATACCTCCTCACCCGGGCTCAAGAGCGGCACGGTCACGATCACCTCCGACGCTCCAGACGCGCCGGTCCTGTTCGTGACCCTTCTTGGCGAAGTAATCGAGAACGCATGCACGGCGGATGTGAACGGAGATGGCGATCTCGATGTGCTCGATTTCCTTGATTTCCTTGACGCCTATGGACAATGCGATCAGATGCCCGCCCCATGTGCCCCAGGCGGGATCAACGCCGACTTCAACGGCGACACCGCCGTAGACGTTGTCGACTTCCTCGACTTCCTCGACGCGTTCGGCACAGGCTGCAACTGATTCGCACCCGACGTAGCACTCGCAAGTCCAAACAGAGTTCATCGAACGGCGCCACTGGTCAATTCCGGCTTTCAAACCGGTGTGTTTGCCGTTACGCTGTCCTTCGCTGCCGGACGATGAGATTCCGGCGGTTGCGGAGGCGTCATGCGATCCACTCTGGCTGGACTTGCGTTGTCAACTGTGTGCTCGGTCGCGTTCGGTCAGCCATGGGCCGAGCTCGGCCCGTCGCCTCTGACTGCCTACGGAGGCGCGGTGGGACGTATCTCAGCCGTGGCCGCCTCGCCGAGTGATCCGAACCGATACTTCGCAACGGGCGCAGACGGAGGCGTCTGGCGAACGATCAACGGCGGCGCGTCGTGGGAAGGATTGACCGATCACCTTGCCACGAGTTCGATCGGGGCGATCGCATTGGCGCCCTCGGATCAGTCGCGGGTGTACGTGGGCACGGGAGAGGCAAACTTCGCGAATCACTCTCGATATGGCCTCGGAATCTACCGGTCAGACGATGGTGGCGACACATGGAGCCACCTCGCGAGCGACGTGCTCTCGGGCCGTTGCATCTCGCGAATCGTTGTCTCGTCCGTGAATCCTGACGTGCTGTTCGTCGGTGTCACGGCCGCAGGCGGATTCCCAGCCCTCGCCGGCGCAAAGGGACATCCCGATGCAACCGGCCCACTCGGTGTGTTCAGATCGATCGACGGCGGCATGTCGTGGGAGCACCTGACGTCCGGAATCCCAGCGCTCGACACAACCGAACTCGCGATCCATCCCTCGAATCCAAGCGTGCTCTTCGCCGGAATCGGTCACATCTTCGGCCACCCCGACAACGGGATCTACCGTTCAATCGATGGCGGCAACACCTGGAGCAAGCTGGGGAACGGGCTGCCGACTTCGAATCTCGGGCGCGCAGGTCTCGCAATCTCTCGCTCGGATCCGATGCGGGTGTACTGCATGTTCGCGCGCCCAGCCGACGCCACGGGCGGGGGCTCGACCGTGCTCGGCGGTTGGCGCTCAAACGATGGGGGCGACACCTGGGCGTCGATGACAGGATTTCCCGTCGGTGGCCCCACGTATGGCTGGTACTTCGCCCGCCTTCATGTCAACCCAACGAACCCCAATGAACTGTATTTCGGCTCGCTCGGCGTCCATCGATCGATCAACGGCGGCTCGTCGTTCACCACGTTCACGGCGCCGCATCCGGATGTCCATGCCTTCGACACCGACGCGGCCGGACGGCTCCTTGTCGGGGACGACGGCGGCATGCACCGCACCACGTTCATCGGCTCGTACGAAGTGCTCAACACCGGCCTCGGAACCTGCCAGTTCTACGCGGGGCTCTCGACCCATCCCACAAACCCCGCCATCTACCTCGGCGGGCTCCAGGACAACGGTTGTGTGCTCAAACCGTCCGATTCATCCTTGACTTGGACGCACGTCACGAGCGGCGATGGCGGGTGGACCCAGATCAGCCCACACAATCCCAGTGTCATGTTTACGGAATCACAGGGAACGGGCTCGCTTTACCGCTCCACGAATGGCGGTGCGTCGTTCTCGGGTGTCGGCTCCGGACTCACCGGACGCAACTGCTTCCTCCCGCCCTTTGTGCTGGATCCGAGCACTCCGAACCGCATGCTCTACGCCACCGAGCGAGTCTGGGTGTCGACGAACAACGGCACGACGTTCGTCCCTCTCTCAACCGACGTAACGGCCTCAACGACCGCTGCGATCCGGGCGATGGCGATCTCCCCGGTCAACTCAGGCGTCGTCTACGTCGCGACCAACAATGGCCGGGTGCTCGCGAGCAGCGACGGCGGTGCGAACTTCGCGCTGCGGTTGACAGAGATTCCCGGATGGCCCCGAGTCACACGCGAAATCGTTCCCGATCGGTACGACGAGCAGACCGTATACCTCGCGGTCGCATCCTTCGGCACCGACCAGGTACGGCGTTCGACCGATGCGGGCGCGACATGGGAAATACTCGACGGCGACCTTCCGGATGTACCCGTCAACGTCGTCGATGTCGATCGGCGCGGCGACGCCGGGACGCTCTACGCAGGCGCGGACGACGGTGTGTATCGCTCGATTGACGATGGCCAGTCGTGGCACAGATTCGGTACCGGGCTGCCGCGAGCGCCCGTGATCGACCTTCGGGTAGAGCCTGTCAGGAATCGGCTCGTCATCGCAACCCAAGGACGGGGCGCATGGTCGGTTGCGATCGAGTGCCCCGCCGACTACAGCGCCGACGGACAGGTGGATGTCCTTGATTTCCTGAGCTTCCTCGACCACTTCGGAACCGGGCGTGTGAACGCGGATTTCAATGCGGACACGATCGTTGACATCCTTGACTTTCTCGACTTTCTGGATGCCTTCGGCACCGGCTGCTCCTGACAGGCGGATTGGCGACAGCCTGCCAATGATCTGCCCTGTCCAGCACCTCCGGCCGGAGTGGCGGAATAGGCAGACGCGACGGATTCAAAATCCGTTGGGGCTCACACCCCGTGCAGGTTCGATTCCTGTCTCCGGCACTTCTCTCGCGGCTCCAGAGCCATCGCTCAGTCATAGAGCCGATGGACCCGAAGCCCCTGCGCCTCGTAGATCTCGCGACGACCCCAGATCGTCCCGGCGTGAAGCCATGACGAGATAACCACATCCGTCGCGCTCGTCTCCGCAACTCGGGCCGGGTTGCAGACGCTCCAACCAAGGAAAGTCCTTCCCCACCGGTTCCGATCATCATCGGTGAACCCGACGATCGTTGCCGCAGACTCCGAGAGCACGCCGGCCAGTTCAATGGTGTGACGCCCCGTGCCATGAATCGCGACGCGCCGGCCTGCGAGTGAATCGAGCACCTCTCTCATCCGCCTCGGACCGTGCGACGGAACCGTCCCCGAGCACCCCGGCGAGTTTGGTGAGAAGCTGAACGCGCACGGCCACGACGCCCGCCACGGCCGGGCCGCGCCCGACCCAATCTCATCGAGCACGCGCGACACACCTTCCACATGGGCGTCGATGCTGAAACGCGACAACGCGGCGTTCCACGCAGCGACCGCCATCGCGTCCCGATCGCTCCCGATGAACCGTTCCACCGCGTCGGCCAGCGCGAAGCCGGCAACCCGCTCATCGTCCCCGGGCTGCGCGTCCACGATCAGCCCGCTCACGCCCGGCTCGATCCCCGTCGCGGCACCCGAATTCACGTTCGTCACAAGCGGCACGCACCCGTGGGCCATCGCTTCGATCCGGCTGATACACAGCCCCTCGAACCTCGATCCCAGCACGAACGCATCGCCCCACTTCAGCCATCTCTCTACCTCGTCCGGACCCGCGAGCCCCTTGCGCACCACCCGAGGCCGCGACTCGATCAGCGCGTCAAAGTTGGCCGCAGCGGGTCCCTCACCAACGACCACGATTTCGTGATCGATTCCACGCCGCGTGAGCTCGTCCGACAGGTAAGCGAAGCACAACACCCGCTTCTGGAAGTGCTCGATGCGCCCCGTGTAAACAAGACGGATCGGGCGACCGTCCAGCGGCTCGCGGCGCTCGGGCGGAAGATACGGCACACGCACGCCGTGCCGGACAGTTGTGATGTCGGACTTTCGATGGGGCAACCTCGCGCCGAGTGCGTCGATCGCACGCTCATCGATCGCGATGTACTTCGAGATGATCGGCTCGAACCTGAGCAGCAAGCCGGTGTCATAGTCCGAGTCGGTGTGCTGCCACCCAAGGACTCGCACCCGGTCAAAGTCCGTCAACGAGAGGGCTGCGGCAATCCCGTAAGAGTCGCCCAGGATGTTCGGCATCAGAACCACGGGAGCGTCGGCCGCATCTGCGAGTTGACGAACCGCGTCTCGGTACGCCGGCAAGAACGGCGAGAGATCGCCCTCGATGTGGTGCATCGAGGGCCACGCATGGGGCTCGATCCGCAGGACCCGAGGATCCAATGAGACGGCCGCAGCGGGCTGGTCGGCTCCCCTCGGATGCACAAGCAGTCCCACGCCGCGCCCTCGCTCCACCAGGCCGTTGGCCAGTTGCACCGCCCAGGTGGTCACGCCGCCGAGATCCAATCCGTGCGGCAGGCTGATCAGCACCGGGCTGAGCCCTTTGGCGGTCAGTGCCCGAGTGGACGCGCGGGGCGTTGTTGCGACGGAAGTGGCCATGTTGAGGAGATTCGTCGGCCTTCTGGAGGGGGGAGAAACAGTCTTTGCCGCCAGAGAAGCGGCTGTGTCGATGATGAGCCAATGGCGTACCCCCGCATCGTGATCGTTCAGGACCCGACGACGACCGACCACTTCCCGGGCGTTGCTGAGGCCTTGGAATCACGGGGACACTCGTCCGCGTTCCTGACCCCCAGTTCAACTGAGCTGCTCAATCTGCACACGCCCGACGTGGTCGTGGTCAAAGAGACGCAATCCCCCCTTTCGCTTTGGGCATTGCGCCGGGCCCACAAGGTCGGTGCGAGTTCCGTTCTGGTGATGGATGGCGTCCTTGAGTACCGGAATACGTTTCATAACTCCTTTGTCGGCAATGACTTTCTTCGGCCCGCCTTGGCTCGCACAGTCGCGTGCGCCGGCCCGATGGACGAAGCATTGCTCAAGTCGTGGGGAAACGACGCAGTCGCGACCGGCCTGCCCCGGATCTGCCGGGCATTCCCATCCCCTCTGCCTCATCCACCGACCCCTACCCAGCCCGCCGTGCTGATCGCGACCGCCAATCGGCCAGCCTTCAACCCCGAAGAACGCGTGCGGCTGCTCTCCGCCTTGAGACTATTGCGCGAGACCCTGATCCGACGCCAAGTGCGGATACTCTGGCGATTGACAGCCGGGCTAGATGCAGAACTCGGAGTCTCAAACGCCTCCGGAACCTTGCGTTCGTGCCTCGAAGAGGCCTCGGCCGTGCTGACCACGCCCTCGACGCTGGCGATCGAGGCGATGGCAGCTGGACGCCCGACCGGAATTGTTCATCCCCAACCGGGACCTCTGTGGCAGCGCACTCCTTGGATCTGGCGAGCCGATGATCGGACGATCGGCTCACCGGACCAGTCTTTCCGCACGCCGGACTGCACCACCGCCTTGCGCCCGAGTTCGAGTGCAATTCAGACACTCGGCTCACTGCTCGACAGCATCCTTGCTCCAACTCAAGAGCTGATGCAAGCTCAATCGCGGGATCTGACGCTGCAGCATGGCTCTGTCGCCAGACCAGACGCGCCGGCCGATGCCTGCATTGCTGATCTGTTGATCGAAGTTTGCAACGGAAAGCGGGTTCATCGGTCCGCCGTGCCCGAGATCCCGCCAGTCGCTTCGGTTCCCGCTCTCGTGCCGCGGATCGCGGGCAGAACGCGCGTCGTCAACTGCATCGCGTGCGATGGCTCCCCCGTCGGTGGTGTGATGACCTGGGGGCTGCGGCTCGCTCGCTCGATGGCACCTCCACACTCCCGATACGACGTACGCACGCTCGTCGTCGTCACGCAACCCGGCGACATGAGTGGAGAGTTCAATGTCAATCCAGACGGCTTGACCGAGATCTGCACGCTCGATCCGATGTCGGATCCGACCGTGCGGCTTGAGACACTCGTCGAAGCCATTCGGCGGCTGGAACCAGAAATCGTGCTTCCGAACTACAGCGACGTGTGCCATATGGCCGCGAGCCGTCTGACGCACGAGGGCGTGCGCACAATCGCCATCGCCCACTCGGACGAGACCTACTACAAGGACTTGGCCGCGACGTACCCTCGCTGGTCTGCGGCGGTCGCGGTCAGCGACTCGTGCGCAACATGGCTCTCGCCGATCGCGAAAGAACACGGTCGGCCACTCCACCGGATCGTCTATGGCGTCCCCGTCGCTCAGGAGCCGCGGCGTGTCGCCAAGACCGGTCCGTTACGCCTGGCGTACATCGGGCGGATGGTCGAGGTCCAGAAGCGGATCAACGATTTCCTCCTCCTCATCGATGCGCTCGAGGCCCGACATGTCTCATACGAATTGCACATGGTGGGCGATGGCCACGACTTGAAGCGATGGACGGATGGCTTGGCGTCACGCACACTCAAACATGGAGCCGTACGGATTCACGGGCGTCGTGATCCTGCATGGGTTGAATCATTCTTGCCTGACATCGATGTGAGCGTGCTCCTCAGCGAATTCGAGGGGACGAGCGTGACGATGCTGGAGGCGATGGGCACGAGCGTCGTTCCCGCAGTCACACGTGTCCGCAGCGGCGTCGATGAATGGGTGAGCGACGGAGTCAGCGGCGTCGTCGTGCCCGTCGGTGCAGTCGACGAGATGGCCGACAGGCTCGCCGAGCTCTGGCGCGATCGAGAATCCGGCGGCGACACCCTGATCCGAATGGGCGTCCTCGCATGGGAAAGGGTCCGGAACGAACTCGGCCTCGATTCAGTGGCCGCGAAGTACGCCGCCGCGTTCGATGATGCGATCTCGCAGCCGTTTGACGCGACGCCATCAGATGTCTCTCTTCGGATCATGGAGCCGTGGCAATGGCTCAAGCCATGGTCCGATGCCCCAGCCCAAGCCGACGCGACCTGCCTCCGAGCGCTCCAGAGTTCCGGCTACAAGAGGATCGCCCGAGGGAGACCGGGTGATGTTGATGGCCTCCCATGCGACGCGGTGCTGGTTCGTGCGTCCGACCCATCACCCAGCCGCGCAGAGTGCGACACGTGGCGGTCCGATGGCCTCGGTGTTGCCCTTTCTCCGATGCTCGTCCCGAATCCGACTGAAACCGGTTTCCACCGCGCGGTACTCGCAGCGATCAAGCGGGGTCGGAGGCGGATCGCCGTCTTCGGGACAGGGCGACACACGCGAGACCGACACGCCCTATTTGTCGCGGAAAGATGGCCGATCTGGCCCTTTGTCGGCTTCATCGACGATGCAGCACCTCTCCACGCCCGACTCTTCGGGCTTCCCGTCGTGGATGCGGCGCGAGCTATCGAAACGCTCCGGCCCGACTCGATCATTCTCTCGAGCGATCTGTTCGAAGATCGGCTCTGGGAGAAATCGTCAGGCTTCCAGGCGGCCGGAATCGAGGTCATACGCCTCTACGCACCTGCGGAGAACCCCTGCGGCGAGGCCAGCGGCCCCACGCCGCGTGTCGCGCTCGATCCGATCTCCGCAATCTGAGCCGAGACTCAGGCAACGCTCAATAACGACCGATCGCCCGACCGATAAGTGCGGTCAGCCGCGAATGACCAATGAGCCAGCGGCCTGCCGGAGGAACGCATGTGAGCCAGAAGCCGCAACTTCCCATCGACCCCTCCCAGTTCGAAAGTCTCGTCCAGCGCATGATCTCGATGGGCAGCACGCCCATCGCCCTGTACGGCGCTGGCGACCTCGTGCAGCGTCTCTGCCCGCTCATGCACGCGCCACAGGGCGTGATCGCGGGCATCATCGACGACGACTCCAAGAAGATCGGCAAGAGCTGGGCGGGGCTCCCGATCCTCGAACTCGGCGACGCGCTCGCCAAGGGTGTGAAGGGCGTCATCATCACCGCTGCCGGTCCCAACTTCGACAAGATCTGGGCCAACCGAGGCCGCCTCCGCGAAGCTGGCGTCTACCTGCTCGCCTTTCCGACACCCTTCGCGGACAAAGGCTGGGACGGCACTCTCATCGAGCAGTATGAGTACTCCATCGCCACTTCGCGCGGCCTCAACCCCGTCTACGACCGCGAGTATCCCCCCGCCAAGCCCGAGGCCTGGCGCACGCTTCTTGATCCCCTCATGGAGCACGTAAAGCCCGGTATGACCGTCTGCGAGATCGGCAGCGGCACGGGGCTCTGGACCCAGCATGTCATCGACAAAGCCAGCAAGTACCACGCCGTCGATTACGCCGGACGCCTCCTCTTCGAGGCCATCGAGCACCGCTTCAGCAAGCACCTCGGCAAACTCTCTCTCCACCACGACGAGAAGGCCAAGCTCGCTGCCATTCCCGATGGCTCCGTCGACCTCGTCTACTCCATGGATGTCTTCGTCCACTTCAAGGCCGACCTCGTCCACCAGTTCCTCGAGTCGATCACACGCATCCTCAAGCCCGGCGGCAAGGCCCTCATCCACTTCGTCACATGGAACGATCGCGCCATGCAGATCTGGCGTGAGCAACACCGGCCAGACATGGACGGTAAGTACGGCATCATGTTCTACAATTCGATGGACCAACTCCGCGTCAGCGCAAAGTCGCTCGGCCTCAAGATCGAGCAGGTCGGCCCCGATGTCGGCTGGGCGTTCCTCGCACGCTTCGAGAAGCCCTGATCCTGAACGCGCACATGCCCCATTCGCAGCCAGGTTCCGGCGGCACTCGACTTGAAGGCTTGGACTACATCGTCCTCGCCTCCGCCAAGTCTGGCACTACGTGGATGCAGTGCCTCCTGAGCGCCCACCCCAACGTCCACTGCTCGGAGTCACGCCTCTTCGGACGCTACTTCGACAAGGACAATCCCAGCGGCCCGAATCTTACCGTTGAGTCATATGTCGAGAACCTCGCCCGCCATTACAACCCGCCGGTTGCAGCATCCGACTCGCCCGCGTTCTACCAGTCGCTCCTCCACAACATCATCAACGCCATCGCCCGCACCTCACGTGACGCCTCCGGCAAGCCCATCTACGGCGAAAAACTCACGCCCTACGTCGGCACCGGCCTCCACACCGCCGAGCAGTTGATCGCGTACAACCCGAACATCCGTCTCATCCATCTCGTCCGCGATGGACGCGATGTGATCGTCTCAGGCGCGGTCCACCGGTCCAACCTCCAACTGCGAACGGCTCATCCGGCACGCGCCGACGAACTTCGACACGCACTCGCAAGCCGACGTATCACGGATGAACACTTCGAGTTCTTCAGCAGTCTCTGGATCGATTCTGCCAACGCCGGGCTCCTCGCCACGAGCCGTCTACCGCACGCACTCACCATCCGCTACGAGGACATGCTCACCGCCCCGCACCACTCGCTCGAACGGGTCCTCGCCTTCATCGGCGCAGATTCCGCTCACGCTGGCCCGTGCCTAGAGGCCGCCTCGTTCGAGAAGATGTCCGGGGGCCGCCGCGCCGGCCAGGAAGACCGCTCCAACTTCTTCCGAAGAGGAGTCGCGGGCGATTGGCGCACCTGGCTCACCGACGCCCAGATCGAGTCCTTCGACGCCCGCGCCGGCTCGCTCCTCGGGGCCCTCGGCTACGACCGGTCTCTCACGCCTTCCGCCACCACATGACCACGTCGGCGTGCGCCCGCCTCACCAGATACTCATCCGGCTGGAACCGCTCCGCCCACCACTCCGGGCCACGCACCGTCCGGTGCAGGTTGTCGCCGTGCTGATCGACCGACCCCGCGGGGCGACACGACGCCGTGCAGAACAGCAGGCCCCCCGGCCTCAGCACCCGCCGGAGCTCATCCCGCATCCCGATCACATCCGACTCATCCACGTGCTCCAGCACATCAAAGCACGTCACCACCCCGAATGCCCCATTGGAGAAAGGAATCCTCGCTCCCTCCATCAACCGGACGCGATCGGGCGAGGTTCGCGCCGCGGCCCGCTCAACCGCCACCGCACTGATGTCCGTGCCATAGGACTCGAAACCGAACAGGCTGCCCGAGAGCAGCTGAACCACAAAGCCGACCCCACACCCGACATCGAGCGTCGGCCCACCGACCGCGCGGATGCGATCGCCCCACGCCAGGCACGCGCCGTATCCCGGCGAGTTCTCGGCCGCGTTGTACCGTGGCTCAGTCGAAATGATGTGGTCGTAGATGCTCTTGTAGTCTGTTGACACGCCAAACCCTCCGGTGCCCACCCCGTCATGCCTATCGGCCGAACCGCATCCTTTCGCATAATGGCGGGCTCCGGGGGCTCGTCCAGCCGATGACCCCTGCATGGAGACGCTGGCTCGCCCCCCTTCTCAGCCCGGATCTTCGGAGACGATGCGGTCGCTCGGAAGGGTCCTTGTTGAACGCGCCGCCGAGCTCTGCGATGCCCGCAACTACCGACACATCGCCCTCTACGGCGCAGGACGCCACACCGTACCGATTGTCCGGCAACCTTGGCAATGGCACGATGTTCGAGTCGTCGCAATTCTCGACGACGTGCCGCGCCTCGCGTCCATCCGTGGTGTCCCGGTGATGAGCCCGAACCACCTCGCACGCTTCCCGCACGGCTCAATCCATGCGATTGTCGTCAGTTCGGACTCTTACGAAGCGGATATCTATGCAAGGGCGATCTCGAACCCCGCTCTCGCAGGGATCCCGATCCTTCGCATCTACGGCTCGCCCGAGGCGGTTCGACCCACGCCGACAGAGGTGTACGCTCGCCTCGTCACAAAGTGGGGCCTCACCGAAGCCGACGCACGCTGGCTCGCCGAGAACCGTGACGAGCGCCACGACGCAACGCTCCCCATGCTCCCACCCGAACGCACGGAGCTCCACCTCCGCCGATACGAGTTTGCCGCCAGATACGTCGCAGGACGGCACGTTGCCGACGCCGCCAGCGGCACCGGTTACGGCTCCTCGCTCCTGTCCACCCAAGGCGGAGCCGCAAGCGTCACCGGTATCGACATCGATTCCCGCGCCACCGACTACGCAAGCCGCCGCTTCGGCTCTCAGAACACCCGCTTCGTCAACGCCAGCGCGACGGCCACCGGCCTGCCGACAGATTCACTCGACATCGCGGTCAGCTTCGAGACGGTCGAACACGTCGAGCATGCCGAGGGCCTCATCGACGAGTTCGCCCGTATCCTCAGGCCCGGTGGCACACTGATTCTCAGCACTCCCAATAACGCCGGTCTCACGAGGCACCACGTCCACACCTTCACCCAGCAATCCCTCAGCAAACTCCTCTCCAAGAGCTTCACCGGCATCCAGTGGTTCGGCCAATGGGCTCGCCTTGCGCCCACCGCGTCCGAAGTCGCCGCCGGGATCCACCCGATCGAATCTGGTGACGGCCCCGAGTATCTGATCGCGGTTGCAACCCCCATGAAGTGATGTTGAGTCCGTTGGCCCGGCCTTCGATGCTCGGCTCGCTCACGCCTTCCCGCCAAGTGCGCCACCGACCAGATCGATGATCCGCTTGATCGCAACGCGATACGTAAAGTGCGTCCGGACGCGGCCCGCGATCCCCGCCGACGCGCTCTCTCGCCATGCGGGACGCCCGATCGCTCGTTCCAGCGATCGCTCAAGCTCCTCTTCCGAACGAAACATCGTTTCAAAGGGATCCCCGAGCATCCACGCCACATCCGGCTCCCTCGCCATCCCCTCCCACGCCAATCGAGCCGAATCCAGGAGCACATCCGTCGTTGGGATGTTCGGGCGGCTTCCGCGCTCATCACCCATCCGCTGCCACATCGCCGTCATCCGCATCGCGTCCACGTGGTCCGCGACCGCGTACAGGTGCATCCGTGGCTCGCCGATCCTGCACGCGTGCGCCACGCCGCCCTCCGCGAGACGCAGCGCCGTGAACCCGTGCAGCATCGCCAGATCATCCCACTTTGCGCGGCACAACGGCATCCCACCAGACAGAGCGCACTCCATCACCCGCTGGTGATATGGCCAGTGCACCGACACATGCAGATGAGCGCCCGCCGACTGATACGAAGCCCGCAGCTCTTCGCCGTGCTCAAGAGCACGCCCTGAATACCGTGCGAACGCCGGATTCTCGTCCCAGCCTCGACCGTGCAGACGCAGTCGCCAGCCGCGTCGATCGCACACGGATGCCGCCCATCGGAGCGTCTGGTGCCGCAGCAGGCGATCCGCCATCGGAAGTGTGTACTGGTTGCAGATGCGCGTCAGCACTCGAGGATCGGCCGACTGCCCGATGACATGCCTCGCCGCCTCCTCGGTGATGATCCGAAGGGTCGCTTGCAACGGGATCTCGGCCGCCCGCGCAACCGCATCACGCACGCGCGGCTCCAATGCCCCCAGCGTCGCCGCAACCGCGACATCTCCCGCCATGCCGAGCACGCGATTGTGGAGGTCGTCCGGCGTCTCACTGTGGTGGCTGACATACGCCACGTCACACGCAAGCTCCTCTCGAAGCTCGAGTGACGCGGCATCGCGGCTGAACTTCCGTTCCGATGCCACGACCGGCAGCATCAGCGTCCGCTCTCGCGTATAGCCGAACCGGGTGAAGAGATCGTCGCTGGTGTGCCCAACCACAAAGTCGAGGGGCCCCTGGGCCGCTCCGATCTGGTCGTCGTAGATCTCCGCCATCGCATCCTGAATCCAGCACACCACCGGCACGTCCGCAGGTATCATCCCTTTGAGGTTCGCCCGCGTGCGATTGATGACCAGCACGAGATCCGGGCGATACTCGGCGATGGCACGCAGATAGCCGACCGTCGAGAGCAACGACGACTCGTCCGGCTCGATCAAGATCTCCGACTCGTGCCCGATCGCTCGCATCGCCTCCGCGATGTCACTCGCCGAGTGTTTCACAAACGTCGTGTAGCGGCACGTCGCGACCAGAAGCCGCAGCGCGGGGCCAGACCGGTCGATCGCTGCGGCATATCGCCCTCGCCATGTCGCGACACACTCGGCGATGTCGAGCCCGCCGAACTGGGCGAGCAGCCGCGATTCTTCGGCTTTCTGGGCGATCACGGCCTCCCGAATCCGGTTTTCAACGGCCGCCGAGCCGTCGCCGCCGCATGGCCGAGTGATGATGACCGGTCCAGCGATCTGCGTGCCGTTCCTCGCAAGAAGATCCGCACCGAATCGTTCGATGGCATTCGAACCCACAAACAAATGCACGCGTTCCTGCGACAAGACGCTCGACACATCGCATGCCGACATCGCTTCGGCGAAGCGGACCGTATCCGGCTCAACGACATTGATACGTGGCCAGTATCCCGAGGCGAGTCGTTCCAGCCCCTCAGCCACATGCCCGAGCACCCAGGGATTGAAGCCCTCCATGGTTACCGGCCGCGGCCACGCCGAAACGACCGGATCCGTTCGCGAAGTTGCGATTCCAACCTTCTCACCATGAACTCGTGCGGGCACATCATTTCCGAACCGCTCCCACCCCCCACTCGGGCCGGCTCGTTCGGCGGGATCGCACCGGCGAGCCAGGATTGCTCCGCTCAATGCGCGAAAGTGTTCCAGACCTGTAGATGCTCTCCGCCACTCCTGAACCCATTCTGTTGTTTCCACGCCGACTCGCTCTGCCCGAGCCTCCAACGCCGCAAGATTGGCACGCAGGATCCTCTCTCGTTCGTCGATATGCACGCGATCCTCAGGCAATCTCTCGAGCGCGCCTCGAAGGGCCAGCACCGCAGGCTCGTTCACCACTTCCGAAGGAAGTGCCGAGATCTGCTCAATTGCGGACGTGCGCAGCCCGAGTTTGCCGTAGTTGGAGGACAGCAGAAACCGGACGCCCGCATCAGAAGGGTGCATCGCGAGCGCCTTGTGCGCGAGCGGCACGAACTCCCAGGGCCGATCCGCTTGGCCGAGCGCCAAGATCTGTGCTCGCGTGATCGAGCCCCCGGAACGACACTCGCTCGCTGGCGGCTTGGACGCAGAGACGGATGGCGCAATATCGGGCATCCGTTTGGTATCGTCGGCTGAACCCGCAAAGCTGCACAAACTGCCCCGGCTTCGCTCGCTACGGCCCGAATCGACCCGTCTCGAGCAGACGAGAGCCACCCTCCGTCAGTTCGACCGTGTACAGATCTCCGTACCGAGATTCGTCGATCTCCAACGCATCTGGCACGCCGAGAGCCCTGATGATCGCCGGAATCGTGTTGCTGTGCCCCACCACGACCGCGACGGATCCTGATGGCAATCCCCGAATCGCGCTCGCAACATCATTCGCGTGAGCAGCCACATCCCGATTCGCCGCCAACGCAACGGGCGACAGGCCCAGGCTCTCGGCAAGCGGTGCCGCTGTCTCCCGAGTCCTCGCATACTGCGTCACGTACACCGCGCGAACCCGCTGCCCGGCAATCGATCGGACCAACGCCTGCGCCCGAGACTTACCTTCCTCGTTCAACGAGGGGTCCGACCCTTCCGCCTGCTTCTCGGCGTGGCGCACGAGATACACAACCGTTGGCCGAGGGGCGGACGCCAGCACAACCTCCACCTCGGCCGCAACCGACGCCGCTCCGGCTTCCGTCACCCCGGATCCCGCTGCGTACACACGCTCGATCGATCCCGATGCCGCAATCAGCCGCAATCCCGCATCCGACAGCTCCGTTCCCGTCGCGACCAGCACGCCGAGCGCAGGCAACGCCGCGATCACGCTCGCACTCCCATCACCGATCTCCGTCCGATCGACACTCAGCCATCTCATCGCACCGGCCGTCGACAATCCTTCCAGATCCGCATCGCCGATCGCCGCGCCCGAGAGATCCAACCGCTCCACCCGTTCGATCACCGGCTGCAGCATCGCGATCGCCGTCGCATCGCAGCGCGGCGTCAGTCGCGACAGATTCACATCCAACCGCTCCGACTCCGCCGACACCGGCTCGATCCGCGCGCCCCGCGCCCGCAACCCCTCGATCGCGCTCGCCTGCTCATCCGTCCACTCGATCTCGGACCCGCTCCCATCGCTCTCCTGCAAACGCTCCGCTGCAGGCTCTTCCCGCGGCATCAACTCCCCCGCGCCCTCCGCCAACGAACCAATCCACGCCTCGATCGTCGCGATCTCCAGCGCGGACAGCCGCTCCCCCTTCGGCGGCATCGCTCCATCGTCCCTCTCATTCATCCGTATCCGCATGAGCAGGTCGCTCTCGGCCGGCGCATCAGCGCTCAGCACCCACGGCTCCGCCCGCATCACATGCGCAAGCGAGTCAAGACGCATCGATGCCTTCGCCTTCGATTCGCCATGGCACTCCACGCACATGGCCTCAAAGATCGGCAGAACGTCACGCTCGAACGAGACGCTCCCGACATCGACTTGCGGCTTCACAGCGCCGGTCACGGGCGGCCCCGAAAGCACCGTGCCCGAACTCACCGGCCCCGCCGCGCTCGGCGGCTCCGCTCTCGCACCGTTCTCCTGTGGCGTTGACCTCCCCATCGACAACGGCGCAAGCAAGTACCCCTCGCCATACACCATCCGACCGCCCAGATGCCCCGTAAACCCGATCGCACCCGCCGAGACCAGCAGCACCGCGCGGAACGCCATCAGCGCCCGCCTCGATCTCGATGCCGCGAGCCCGAACAGATACGCGACCAGCGCAGCCGCCCCGCCCCCGATACCGATCCATCGGTGCAGTTCCATCGTCTCCGCGACACTGGCGTGGTTCTCATAGTCCCCATTCATCCACCCGCTCCCGATCGCCGCGCCCGCCGCCAGCACGCCCAATCCGAGCATGTTCACAGACGTCCGCGCCGGTGTCGGTCGCCGAATCATCGCCCGCGCCGTCTCGATCATCGCCGCTACCAGCACGAGCGCGATCGGAAAGTGAACCAGAATCGGATGCGTCCTCCCCAAGATCCGGAGCAACGTGTCAAGCGCGCCCGGACCGGTCGCCGCCGTGCCCTGCGCCGACACGCCCATTGCGAACCCCAGCATCACCCCCAGCCCGACCGCGACCGCCGCACGATCGACCCCAAGCCCTCCGACGCTCCGCGCCGCATTCCAATCCCGCATCATCGATCTCCCGCTCGCTCAGCCAACGCGTCGAAGAAGTGTTACCCGCCCGATCGGCACCCACTCCGCAACCAGGACGTCCCCGTTCTGCAGGAAGATCGCCGTGTGCGGGTGGATGAACTTCCCTTCCAAGAACTGTTCGCGCGGCTTATCGCGCAAGCCCGATGGATGCCCGTCTCCGAGATGCACAACCGGCTGGCCATCCATTCCGACGAGCGTCACCACGCTTTCGAGGTCCGGCACGAGCAGCAGCTCGCCGCGTGTCTTGAAGTGGCACGGCATCCGGATCCCCTCGGTCACGAAACCCAGGTGTTCCCCCTCGAGCGTGAAACGCTGGATGCGCCGGTTCGACCGATCCGCCACCAGCAGCGTCGGCCCTTGCCCGCGCGTGACGATCCGATCATCGATCCAGAGACCATGCGGACAAAGCACCTGCCCCGCTTCCTTTCCCGGCCCGATTGGCGTCGATTTGTACGCGCCGTCCGATCCGAACCGGTGGATGTAGGACGAGCCGTATCCGTCCCCGACAAGAACGTCGCCATCGGGAAGAAACGCCACATTCGTCGGGCACCACTTGTCGCGCGTCTCGTATTTCCCCGAGTCCATCGGACAATCCGTCTGCCAGACGACCCTGCCCTCGAGATCGGTCTTGACGACCAGCCGTCGACGCGTGTCACAGTGATACAGGTACTCGACGCCGTCCTCCTCGCGAAGATCCAATCCGTGCGCACCTCCGCGAAACGCCTCTCCCCAGGCGCCGATGAACTCACCCTCCGGTGAAAAGACCACCACCGCATGCGGCTCCTGGCTCTCCGGATGCACCGTGTGCGCGACGTAGATCCTGCCCGCTGCATCCTGCGCTAGACCGTGCGTGTCACCCCATGCAATCTGTCGAGGCGGCGTCAACCAGTCGTGGATGCACTCATAGGAATGCAAGCCGTCTCCGCTCGGATTCCCGAGAATCGGGTGCCGCCGACCGGATTTGTCCGACGCGCGAACCGATGGTGCGATCGCAACCGCCGCAAGTCCCGCAGTCGCCCGTATGAACTGTCGTCTGTGCATCATGACCGCAGGATACCAGCGATCGGCCAGCCGCACATGGAATTGGTACTCGGATCCCCTCTCGCTACACTGCGAACATGCCGCCACCGCTCCACGCGAACGCTCGCCACATTCTCGCGCTCGTGGCGATGGCAATGCTGATCGTTTCGCCTCATGAAGTCCGGGCGGACGATGATGCGTCCGGGAACCCGGACCGCCCGCTGGCGTTCTCGCGAGATGTGCGGCCCATCCTCGCAAACGCCTGTTTCAAGTGCCACGGCCCCGATGAGCACGCGCGTCAGGCCGCTCTTCGCCTCGACACGCGCGAGGGCGCACTCGAGGCGATCCGCCCCGGCGATCCAGACTCCAGCCTTCTCATGCGCCGGATCCAGAGCCACGACCTGCTGGAGCGCATGCCCCCGGTCGAGGTGGCCCCTCGCGGGCTCTCCGCTGATCAGATCGCGGTCCTCCGCCGGTGGATCACGGAGGGCGTGCAATGGGACGAACACTGGTCGTTCGTACCACCGTCGCTCCCCTCCGCACCGACGGTTCAGAATGCGGCGTGGGCGAGGCGGCCCATGGATCTGTGGACTCTCGCAGCAATGGAGGCGAGGTCGCTCTCGCCATCACCCGAGGCCGACCGAAGAACACTCATCCGACGCGTGTCACTCGACCTCACAGGACTCCCGCCGACTCCCGAAGAGGTTGACGCCTTCCTGCTCGACCGACGTATCGATGCCTACGAGCGGGTCGTCGACCGACTTCTCGCGTCCTCCGACTTCGGGGAGAAATGGACCCGCTGGTGGCTCGACATGGCTCGCTACGCCGACACCAAGGGATACGAAAAAGACGAGCGGCGCACCATGTGGCCGTACCGCGATTGGGTGATCCGGTCTTTCAACCGCAATCTGCCGTTTGACCGCTTCTCGCTCGTGCAACTCGCCGGCGACCTGCTGCCAGAGCCGACAACAGACGACCTTATCGCAACCGCGTTCCATCGCAACACAATGACCAACGACGAGGGCGGCACCGACGACGAAGAGTACCGGACGGCAGCCGTCATCGATCGCGTCAACACCACCATGGAGATCTGGCAGGGCCTCACAATCGCCTGCGCCCAGTGCCACACCCACAAGTACGACCCCATCACCCACACCGATTACTACCGCTTCGCTGCGATCTTCAACAACACCGAAGACAAGGACAGCTACCCTGTTGAATCCCCCGTGCTTGCGCTCCCGACCGACGAGCAACAATCGCAGCTGGAAGCGATCGAATCCGAGATCTCGCGCCTGATGGCGACGACCGAGGCCGAGCCCGCGCTCGCGGCGGAACTCGAGCCGCAACTTGTCGAGCAACGCAAACGCCTCGGAGACATTCAGGGTGCAGTGCGATCGCTTCCGATCATGCGCGAGCTCTCCGGCGACCAGCGCCGAACAACCCACCGCCTCTCCGGTGGCAGCTACCTCTCCCCCCTCGAACCCGTCGAGCCCGGCGTTCCGCAGCAATTCGCGAGCGTCAGCGAGTCCATGCCCACCAACCGCCTCGAACTAGCCGAGTGGCTCTTCGATCCCGACAACCCGCTCACCGCGCGCACCATCGTCAACCGTGTCTGGGAGCAGTTCTGGGGTGAGGGCATCTCCTCCACAGTTGAAGATCTCGGCACACAGGGGTCCTGGCCAACCAATCCCGAACTTCTCGACACTCTCGCCGTGACTTTCAGGGACGGCGCCTTCGATGGCGGCAACGCACTCCACCCTTGGGACTTCAAGCTATTACTCCGAGAGATCGTCACCTCTGCAACCTACCGCCAGTCCTCGAACGCGCCCGAAGCTGCCATCGCCGCCGATCCCTCAAACACATGGCTCGCACGCGGCCCACGGGTCCGACTGGATGCTGAAACGATTCGCGACCAGGCACTCGTGGCCTCCGGCCTTCTCTCACACAAGATGTTCGGCCCATCCGTGTTCCCGTACCAGCCGCCCGGACTCTGGATCATGATCTATAGCGGCGATCAATGGAATCAGAGCGCTGGAGAAGACGCACATCGCCGCAGCGTCTACACCTTTGCCCGACGCACCGTACCGCACCCGGCGATGACAACCTTCGACGCGCCCAGCCGCGAGTTCTGCGTCTCACGTCGCATTCGCACAAACACCCCGCTCCAGGCATTGGTCACACTCAATGATCCGCAGTTCGTCGAAGCATCGCAGGCCCTCGCCCGCATGACGATGAATTCCAGCGATGACGATGCCATTCGCGCGGCATTCATCATGCAGCGCGTGCTCTGCCGCCCGCCCACCGACGACGAACGCGCCGCGCTGCTCGACTCGCTCGCCGCGCTCCGTGCCCGCTTTTCCGCGAACCTCGACGAGGCCCTCGCCGCCTCCACCGATCCGATCGGGCCGCTCGATCCGGGAATCGATCCGACCGAGGCGGCAGCGTGGAGCGTGCTCGCCTCCGTCATTCTGAATCTTGACGAAACCCTCACCAAGGAGTGAGTTCCAATGCCTCCGAGGGACTCCATCCAGACGCCTCACGCCGACCCTCATCTGCCCGCAGAGCGCATCGCCACTGCGCGAGACGTCACGCGCCGCCACTTCTTCGGCGAGCTCAAGAACGGCGTCGGCCTGATCGCTCTCGCTTCGCTCGCAGGCAGCACGCCCCGCGCCAATGCCGCCCCCGCAACCACACCGGCCGACCTCTTCACCACCCACCTCCCCCACTTCGCGCCCAAGGCCAAGCGTGTCATCTACATGCATATGGCCGGTTCTCCGCCGCAGCAGGACCTCTTCGACTACAAGCCCAGGCTCAACGAACTCAACGGCCAACTCTGCCCCGACTCACTTATGGAGAAGGAACGCTTCGCTTTCATCAAAGGCCATCCGAAGATCCTTGGCTCCCCCTATCGCTTCGCCAAAGTCGGCAAGAGTGGCATCTGGTGCTCACAGCTCCTTCCCAGCTTCGCTTCCATCGCCGATGAGGTCACCGTCATCCGTTCGATGTACACCGACCAGTTCAACCACGCGCCCGCCGAGCTCTTCCTCTACACCGGATCCCCGCGCCTCGGCCGCCCCTCCATCGGCGCATGGACCGTCTACGGCCTCGGCTCCGAAAACCAGAACCTCCCCGGCTTCGTCGTCCTCCTCTCCGGAGGCGCAAACCCATCCTCCGGCAAGAGCGTCTGGGGCAGCGGCTTCCTCCCCTCCGTCTACCAGGGCTGCCAGTGCCGCTCCGAGGGCGAGCCCGTCCTCTACGTCAACAACCCGCCCGGCGTCGATCGCACCACCCGCCGCGAAGCCCTCGACCTCCTCGGCCACCTCAACCGCGCTCGCCAGGCGACGCACGGCGACCCCGAAACCCTCAGCCGCGTCGAGCAGTACGAGCTCGCCTTCCGCATGCAGGTCTCCGTTCCCGAAGTCATGGATATCTCGGCCGAGCCGCAACACATCCTCGATCAGTACGGAGCCGACCCTGCGAAGCCCAGCTTCGCCCGCAACTGCGTCCTCGCCCGCCGCATGCTCGAGCAGGGTGTTCGCTACGTCCAGCTCTTCGACCACGGCTGGGACGTCCACGGCACTAACCCCGGTGACGACATCATCACCCAACTCCCCGCCAAATGCCGACAGACCGACCAGGCCGCCGCCGCACTCGTCCTCGACCTGAAACAACGCGGCATGCTCGAGGACACGCTCGTCGTCTGGTCCGGCGAATTCGGCCGTACCGCCATGAACGAGGAACGCGCCGGCTCCAAGTTCCTCGGACGCGACCATCACCCCCACTCCTTTACCATCTGGATGGCCGGCGCAGGCCTGAAACGCGGCCACGTCCACGGCGAAACCGACGAGTTCGGCTACCGCATCACCAAAGACCCCGTCCACATCCACGACCTTCAGGCGACCATGCTCCACGCCCTCGGACTCAACCACGAGAAACTCACGTACCGATTCCAGGGACGCGACTTCCGACTCACCGACGTCCACGGCCGAGTGGTTCACGAGCTCTTCGCGTAGCCTGAGTTTCACGGGAGAGCACGCATGGCACGCGAGGATCTCCCCGCCGAGCACACGGACCCAGACACGGCGCGAGTCCCGCGCGACGCGGGACACCAGTCCCCGCACGCCACAGATCCGACCGGCCGATTCACCTCCCGTGCCGATGATTATGTTCACTACCGACCCACCTATCCGCCCGATGCCATCGCAGCGATCCTCGATGGGGTGGGCGCCCTCGCCGACACCATCGTGGCGGACATCGGCGCGGGCACAGGAATCTCTTCGCGGCTGATTGCCGATCTCGGTCCGAGCGTGTTCGCGATAGAGCCAAACGACGCGATGCGTGCCGCCGCAGGCCCGCATCCAAGAGTCACGTGGGGAAACGCGACCGCAGAAGCGACCCGACTCTCCGACCACAGCGTTGACCTCGTGCTCGCGGCACAGGCGTTTCACTGGTTCCGCCCCGATCAATCCCTCCACGAGTTTCACCGCATACTCCGCCCCGCCGGCCGGCTCGCGCTCATGTGGAATGTTCGGGACGAGAGCGACCCCTTCACCGCGGCCTACTCCCTCGCCGTTCATCGTGCATCCGATCGACCAGCGGACCGAGGGTTGCATCTCACCGCCGCCTCCGTTGACGCATCGACGCTGTTCAGGGTGCGTGCCCACAGCGTCTTCCCGAACGGGCAGCCGCTCGATCTCAACGGCCTGATCGGCAGGGCTCGCTCCGCGTCCTACGTGCCAAAGACGGGTCCTCGGAGCACACAGCTCGAACAGGAACTCCGGATGGCTTTCGACACCTATGCATCGCCCGAAGGAGGGGTCGTCCTGCGGCACCACACACACACGTTCACATTCTCGCCAACAACTTAGGTCTCCACCAGACAACCGGTGCGCCCCGTCGAATCCTGTCGGATGGCTCGCATTCCAACGGTGCGATCGTTGACGTCGCATCCCTTGCGCGCTAGTCTTGGCCCACGATTGCGGGGTAGAGCAGCCTGGTAGCTCGTCGGGCTCATAACCCGGAGGTCGTAGGTTCAAATCCTACCCCCGCTATTGCCCGGGTCGTCCAGAAACTGGGCGACCCACCCGTTAGAAGTGAACGCCCCGACCGCAAGGTCGGGGCGTTTGCGTTTCCGGGCCGCGTTTTGCCGAGTCTCTCGACATGCCCCACCGCGGGAAGTCTCACTGACTTGCGCCGTGAGACTCACGGGGCGCGGCATCTGGCCTGCGGGGACGCGTCCAAACCCAAAAAGTCTCAGAGTCTCTGCGTCTCACCCGGCACGCCGTTATAGCCGTGACCCGACAGCTCGTGGGTCGGCAACACATGGCGAGTTCGGCAGGGGCGACGGCGATTTCGAACGCAAACTCGGTTGGTGTGATGCCAACGCATCGGCTCGCTTTGCGTGGGCGTTCCAGCGAGCGTGCTGGCGAAGGTGCCACACGAATCGAAACCAGTTGTCCGTTCACATGCCCAGTGCGGACAGCCCGCCTCCGCGTGGCGTATGTAGCCGGGGAGAAGACATGCCTTGCCTTCTCGCCCCCACGCCACCTCAATCGTCCGACGACGAGCCGGGAGCACCGCCGATGGTTGCCAATGACGATGACGCCAATCTTTCCGCCGACCAGCGCCGCCGCGAGGTGATCGCCTTACTGGCGACGGGCGCGATGCGCTGGCACCGGCGTTCCAAGGCGACGGGACTCGGCGTGGGATCGGCGGCAGCTGCCACACACGCCCCGACACCGCAGCATCAAGAAGAAGCGGACATCGAACTTGAACTGGGCGAGGAAGCCGGCCTCAGTGTGTCTGACCGTACCGCGCGTTAGCGGTGCGGGCATCTGGAGACTTGCCCATGACGACAACCGTTTCGAAGGACCTCGCGGCGCTGGAAAAGATGACGATCGGCGAACTGCACGATCGCTACGCCGAGCTCTTCGGCGAGCGGATTCAGAGCCGCCATCGCATATACCTCGTCCGCCGCATCGCGTGGCGCATCCAGGCCAACGCCGAAGGTGGCTTGTCCGAACGCGCCCGTATCCGAGCGGCCCAACTCGCCAACCCGACCGACGTGAGGCGTACGCCGCCCAAGTGGGCCACGCTCGGGGAGGCCCCCAAGGACGCCAAGAAGGTCGCCCTCGCCGCCACGGCGGACCCACGGCTACCACCCGCGGGAGCGGCGATCGTCCGGGACTACCGGGGCCGGACGGTGCGGGTCGTGGTGCTGGCGGACGGGTTCGAGTTCGAGGGTGAGCGATACCGCTCCCTGTCGGCGATCGCCAAAGCGGTCACCGGATCGCACGTCAACGGATTCCGGTTCTTCAACCTGGAGGGCCGTCGATGAGCAGAGGCACCCAGAACGGAAAGCACGCCGCCACTCCGCCTCCGCAATGTCGCTGCGCGATCTACACCCGAAAGTCGAGCGAGGAGGGGCTCAAGCAGGAGTTCAACTCCCTCGACGCCCAGCGTGAGGCGGCGGAGGCGTACGTCGCCAGCCAGCGGAACGAGGGATGGTCAGCGCTTCCCGATCGATACGACGACGGCGGATTCTCGGGGGGCAACGTCGATCGGCCTGGCCTCAAGAGCCTGATGGCCGACATCGAGGCGGGCAAAATCGACTGCGTGGTGGTCTACAAGGTGGACCGTCTGTCCCGGTCGCTGATGGACTTCGCGCGCCTCATGGAGGTCTTTGATCGCCACAAGGTTTCGTTCGTCTCGGTTACCCAGCACTTCAACACGACCCATTCGATGGGCCGGCTCACGCTCAACATCCTCCTGTCGTTCGCCCAGTTCGAGCGTGAGATCATCGGCGAGCGCATCCGGGACAAGATCGCGGCGGCGAAGAAGCGTGGCAAATGGGGCGGCGGTCCGCCGCCGTTCGGGTACGACGTCGACCGCTCGAACGGAAGCCCACGCCTCGTCGTCAACCCGGCTGAGGCGTCGCGGGTTCGCCACATCTTTGAGCGGTACCTCGAACTCGGGTCGTTGCTGTCGGTCGGTGAAGATCTCTGCAAACGCGGCTGGAAGACCAAATCGTGGCGAACGAAGGCGGGCGTGGTTCGCGGAGGCGTGGAATGGGACCGGCACTCGGTGTACTGCACGCTGACGAATCCGACCTATATGGGCAAGGTGGTCCACAAGGGCGAGACGTACCAGGGGCAGCACGAGGCCATAGTTGAGGAGGAGACGTTCCGGCGTGCTCACGTGCTGATGCAGAAGAATTCACGGACCCGCGGCAACGAACTGCGGAACCAGTTCGGGGCGCTCCTGCGCAAACTGCTGTACTGCAAGGGGTGCGGCAGCGCGATGGTCCACACCTTTACCCGGCGTGGGAACAAGGCGTATCGGTACTACGTCTGCTGCAACGCCATCAAGAAGGGCCGCGCTCGTTGCCAGAGTGGTTCGCTGCCCGCCCTTGAGATCGAGAAGGCGGTCGTCGAACAGATCCGGTGCGTCGGCCAGGACCAGAGCGTTCTGGAGGAGACGCTCTCGGCATCGCGGGCTCAAGCAGCCGCGGCCATCGAGCAGTTGGACGCCGAGCTGCGCATCGTCAACCGTGGTCTGGGGCGCAATCACGCCGAGATCCGCCGCCTGGCAACCACCGAGCCAGCGTCCTCCGCGTCCGCGGGCCGCATCACCGACCTCAACGACCAGATCCGCGAGGCGGAGCGGCGGGCCAGCGAGATTGGGGCCGCCTTAGAACGCCATCGAGCGGAAGTGCTCTCAGCCGAAGACCTCCACGCGGCGTTTGCCGACTTCGACAACGTCTGGACCGCGCTCGCGCCCCGAGAGCAGGTCAGGATGCTCCAGTTGCTGATCAACAAGGTCGTCTTCGACGCCCTCGACAGCAGCATCGAGGTGTCGTTCTACCCGTCGGGCGTGAAGGCGCTCGCGGGCGGGGCCGTGGAAGGACCGGAGGCCCAGGCATGATCACCGTCAAGACGAAGGTCTTCTTCAACCGCGCCGCACACGGGCGCAAGACGATCGACACGAAGCCCGCCGCGCGCGTGGCCGTGGACCCCGGCCGCGTGCCGCGGATCTCCCGCCTGATGGCGCTGGCCATCCACTTCGACGAGATGATCCGCGCCGGCAAGATCGCCAACATCTCCGAGATCGCCCGGCTGACGCACGTCACCCAGCCTCGGATCACGCAGCTGATGAATCTCTGCCACCTCGCGCCGGATATTCAGGAGGAGATCCTGTTCCTGCCGCTGGTGATGAGTGGGCGCGATCTCATCCACGAGCACATGCTGCGCGACGTGGCCTGCGTGATGGACTGGATGGAGCAACGGCGGCGGTGGGGATCGCTGCCGCGCCGCTGACAACTACTTCTTCTTGTTGTCGTAGCGCCCCGTGTCGCCGTTCCCCTTCTTGGGCATGACCTCGACTGACGACTCTCGGGGGTTGGCCTTGGCCTGATCGACAGACTTCAGGCGGCCCGTCTCGTTGTCCCGACCGATCTTGAATCCCTTGGACTTCGACATGGCGTCTACTCCATTTTGACGCGGGCTGTCGGATCTACCCTGATCCGCTGGCTTTGACCCGCTGGTTATGATACCCTGTCCACGTTCACTGAACATGGACGGAGTACAAAATGGCCAAGCGGACCGCGAAGAAGCCGAAGGACGAAGCCCCGCAGAACGGGACGGCACAGCTCATGAAGGAGCTGTGGCAGGCCGCCGTGAACCTGCGCGGCTCGATCGAGCCCGCCGACTATAAGCGGTACGTCTTGCCCATCATCTTTCTCCGGTTCCTCTCGCTGCGCTATGAGCGCCGCCGCGAGGAACTCGAGGGGTTGCTCACGGACCCGAAGAGCGATTACTTCACCAAGGACGCGAAGGCCCGCGCCCGCATCCTGGCCGACGCGGACGAGTACCGCGCTGCGGGTGCTTTCATCGTCCCCGAGAAGTCGCGCTGGTCGTACATCCTCCAGCACGCCCAGGCGGACACGATCAAGAGCATCCTCGACGACGCACTCGAACTCCTGGAGAAGACCTACCCCGACAAGCTCCGCGGCCTGCTGCCCCGCATCTACGCCGGCTCGAACCTTGACCGCGAGGGCGTCACCGGGCTCATCAATCTGTTCTCGAAGGACATCTTCAAGCAGGACCACGGCGGCGAGGATCTGGTCGGCCGCGTCTACGAGTACTTCATCGGCGAGTTCGCCAACAGCGAGGGCAAGCGCGGCGGCGAGTACTTCACGCCCGTCTCCATCGTCCGCACGCTCGTCGCCATGCTGGAGCCCACCGACGGCGTCGTGTACGACCCCTGCTGTGGCGCTGGCGGCATGTTCGTGCAGTCGGACGTGTTTACGAAGCACTCCGGCCGCCTGTCATTCATCGGCCAGGAAAGCAAGGACTTCACGTACCGGTTGTGCCGGATGAACCTCTTCATCCACGGCATCGACGGCAACATCCAACTCGGCAGTTCGTACTTCAACGATCTGCACGCCGACACGAAGGCCGACTACGTCATCGCCAATCCCCCCTTCAACGACGGCGCGAAGGGCGAGGACGGCTGGGGCGCTCACCGCATCACGAGCAAGGACCCACGGCTGGACTTCGCCAAGCGTGCGGGCGCGAACGGCCAGGGTCATCCCATGCCGCTTTCGCCCCGCAACGCGAACACCATGTGGATCATGCACTTCTTGCACCACCTCCGCGACCCAGATGGCAAGAAACACATCGGCGGCAGCGCGGGCTTCGTCATGGCCACCGGCGAACTCGGCAACGGCGACGTCGCGCGTCTCGAAGTCCGACGGGCGCTGGTGGACCTGGGGTTCGTGGACTGCATCGTGCAGCTCACGGGCAAACTCTTCGCCAATACGCAGATCCCCTGCTGCCTCTGGTTCCTCTCGAAGAACAGGGGCGGCGGCGGCGGGTTCCGCGCGCGGAAGAACGAAGTCCTCTTCATTGACGGCCGCAAACTTGGTGTGCTCATTCCGGGCTCGCGGAAGCAGAAGCAACTCTCGGCGGAGGAGGTCGAGAAGATCGCTGCCGTGTACCGCGAGTTCAAGCGCAAGGGCACGCCCACCGAGGTCGCGGGGTTTTGCAAGACTGCGACGCTCGCTGAGATCCGCGAGCACAATTACGCGCTGACGCCCGGCCGCTACATCGGCGCGGCGGAAATCGACGACCCTGATGGGCCGTTCGAGGAACGCTTTCCGCACCTGGCGGCGACGCTGGATGAGCACTTCAAGCAGTCGGCGACGCTGGAGAAGCAGATCCTCGCATCGCTGGCCGAGGTGGCCCGGGCGGCCGGGTTGGACACGACCGGGGCAGGACGAGCGCAGGCGACAAACAACGGCGTGCCCGTGCTCGCTGGCAAAGGACGGCACACGCCTTTGGTATCAGCGGACGAGCAAGCCCGCAGCGGGGAGGTGCGGCGTGGATGACACTCGCTGGTGCGACTGTGAACTCGGCGACCTCTTGACCCTTCAGCGTGGATTCGATCTCCCGTACCATGCCCGCAAACCGGGCCGCGTTCCAATCGTGTCATCGTCCGGCCTAAGCGGATACCACAGTGAGGCCAAGTGCAAAGCCCCCGGCATCGTGACCGGGCGATACGGCACACTCGGCGAAGTGCACTTCATCACTGAGGACTACTGGCCGCACAACACGGCGCTCTACGTGAAGGATCTGAAGGGCAACGATCCTCGCTTCCTCTATTACCTGCTGTGGCACACCAACCTCGCCCACCACAACGACAAGAGCGGCGTGCCAGGCGTCAATCGGAACGATCTGCACGAGATCGAGGTGGTGCGTCCCCCTCTCCCCGAGCAGCGGGCGATTGCGCGGGTGTTGGGGGCGTTGGACGACAAGATCGAGTTGAGCCGGCGGATGAACCGGACGCTGGAGGACATGGCTCGCGCTCTGTTCAACGACTGGCTTGAACGCATGGAGGGCGAGCTTGAGACTGTGACGACACAATCGCTGACCGACTCGGGCGTGCTCGTCATTGGCGACGGCTACCGCGCCAAGCGCAGCGAACTGCGACCGACGGGCCTCCCGTTCGCGCGGGCGGGCAACATCGACGGCGGATTTCAGTTCACAGACTGCGAGTACATGGGCGCTGATGGAATTCAGGCCGCGGGCGACAAGTTGTCCCGGCCACTCGACTCGGTGTTCACGTCCAAGGGCACAGTTGGACGCCTTGCGCTGGTGTCGAAGAACACACCGACATTCGTATATGCACCACAGCTCTGCTTCTGGCGCGCGGCCGATCCTTCACGCCTCAACCCGTTCGTCCTGCACCAATGGATGCACGGCGACGAGTTCGGCGAGCAGGTGGACATGACCAAGGGCCAGACCGATATGGCGGACTATGTCAGTCTGACTGATCAGCGTCGCATGCGGATCACACTGCCCTCACCGAAGCGACAGGCCGAGGTAGGGCGGCACCTGGAGCGTCTCTACGGCATGATGGATCAGAACACCACGCAGATCGGCACGCTTGCGGCGCTCCGCGATTCGCTACTGCCCGTTCTCTTATCAGGCGAACTCCGCCTGCATCACGCATCGGCGGCCATTGAGGAGGTACTCGCATGAGCCGATTCGGAGACTTTCCGAAGCAGATCAACGTACCGATCCCCACTGATGAAACCGGCATGGTCGGGCGTGAGTGCCCCAACGCTGAATGCGAGGGGTACTTCAAACTCCAGCCTGGAACGGGCCTGACGGGCGATGATCTCGACTGTGTATGTCCGTATTGCGGCCATCGGGGCAAGCCGGATCAGTTCTGGACAAAGGAGCAGATCGAATACGCGAAGTCATACGCGTTCCGAGCCATCGGGGACATTGTGACCCGTCAGTTGAAGAAGCTGGAGTTCAACCACCCGCCGCGCGGCGCGTTCGGTATTGGCATCAGCATGACGCTGAAGGAAGGGCCACGCGCCCTCCTTCGACACTACCGGGAAAAGGCACTCGAAACCGAGGTCGTGTGCGACCAGTGCACTCTTCGGTACAGCGTGTTCGGGGTCTTTGGGTTCTGCCCTGATTGCGGATGTCACAACTCCCGCCAGATCTTGGAGAAGAACCTGGACCTTGCGATGAAGGTGATTGAGTTCTCTCAAGCCGCGCCAACTCCCGAGATCACCGAGAATCTGGTTCAGAACGCGCTTGAAGACGTGGTCTCGTCGTTTGACGGATTTGGTCGCGAACTGCTGGGGGCCCACGCCGCGCGAGCAAACGATCCGAAGAAATCGTCAAGCGTGTCGTTTCAAAGCCTGACTGGTGCGGACAAGTCGTTGCAGGCCTTGTTTGGGACGTCCCTTCAGACGCTGACGACGCCAGAAGAGTGGAAGCTCATGGTCCGCTGCTTCCACAAGCGTCATGTGATCGCCCACAAAGGTGGGGTAATCGACGAGAAGTACATCGAGCAATCAGGCGACGACACCGCAATCGAAAGGCGAAAGGTGCGTGTCTCAGCGGATGAGGTGCGGATGCTCGTGGCTGCAGTTTGGTCGCTGGGAGATGGGTTGTGGCGGTACTTCACGCCGGCGGCCCGGTCGGCGGAGGTGAACTAAATGGCGAAGCGTCGAGCACAACCCAAACTCAGGCATGGGGATGCCCTTCGCGCGACGCGAGTGTTTGTGAAGGATGCGAAGCTTGTTTACATCATCCTCGCGGACAAAAAGCTGAAGTATCCCAAAGGCAAGTCTCGGATTGCATACATCGGTACGACGAAGAAGGGTGGTTCACGCGTCGCAGCAAGTGCTGCCGAGCGAGGCGAGCAGGTGCTTGGCCTACACGGCGTCAGAGAGTTCACAGTTCGCGTCCTCTCGGCTCGGCCCCGACAGCGTGTCAAGATTTGGTACAAGCTTGAGCACGCTCTCCTTTGGTCATTCAAGCAGCGCTTCGGACGTGTACCCAAGTGCAATTCCACGAAGAAGACGAAGACTGAGAGCGATGCGTTTAAGTACTTTCACAAGGCTGGCGTTGCCAGCAAGATTGAGGACCTCTCCTAGCACCTCCGGCGACACCCGATGATTCCCAAACCCCTCGACAAGATCGAAGCCGCCGACATCCAGGCACTCGTCACGAACAGTGACGAGGAACGCCGGACGATGGACTTCAAGCGCGACCTGCCGGGCAACACCGACAAGGACAAGAACGAACTCCGCGCGGACGTGACCTCGTTCGCCAACGCCGGCGGTGGCGACCTGATCTTCGGCGTGGATGAGGCTGGCGGCGTGGCTACGGCCGTGCCGGGATTGCCCGGGGTTGATCCAGACGCGGAGATCCGCCGCATCGAGGCCGTCATCCAATCCAGCATCGACCCGCGCGTGCCGGGGTTCGAGTCCCGGGCTATCGCGATCCCGGGCAAGGGGCCGGTGATCGTCGTCCGCGTGCCCAAGAGCTGGCGTGGCCCGCACCTGGTCAAGATCAACGACACGTTCCGGATGTTCGGGCGCAATAGCAAGGGCAAGTACATCTTCGATGCCACGGAGATCCGTTCGGCGTTCGCGCTGTCGGAGCAGTTGCCGGAGCGCATCCGGCGCTGGCGGGATGATCGGTTGGCGCGCATCATCGGGGGCGCTGGCCCGGTTGCACTCGGCCCGGGCGCGCTGCTGGTGATCCACGTCGTGCCGTTGTCATCGTTTGCCGCCGCCCAACAGGTGTCGGTCGAGGCCATTCAAAAGTCCTCGCAGCAGTTTCCGCCGCTGTGCGAGGGCGGCGGCGACACCCGCGTCAACATTGACGGCCTGCTCAAGTTCACAGGCGGACGTGCAGGCGCTCCGGGAGCCTCGTCGTACTGTCAGGTGTTCCGATCGGGCATCGTCGAGGGTGTCTCGGCGCGGGTAGTGAACACGTACGAAGATCGACCTCGCATACCCAGCACGTGGCTTGTGCAGAAGGTCGTCGAGAGTGTGAAACAGTACCGCGACGGGCTATTGGCCTCCGACGTAGCACCACCCTTCACCGTGCTGGGAACGCTGTCAGGCGCTAAGGGAGCGATCCTGGCCGTAAACCAGCGGTTTGTCGTTTGGGATCACTATCCCGTTGATCGCGACTTCGTGTCCTTGCCCGAAGCATTGATTGAATCCAAGGACAGCGATCTGCTGGAAGATCTGCGGCCGCTCTTCGATGGTGTGTGGAACGCCTGCGGCTGGGTGCGTTGCTTCGATTACAACGAACAAGGCAAGTGGGCACCTCCCGCCTGAGCATCAGCGAAAGGACGTTTCGGCATGACGTGGCACGGCTCTGAATCCCAGTTTGAGTGGACGACCATTGAGCGGCTCAAGTCGCTCGGGTATGTCTATGTCCACGGGTCGGAGTTGGGCGCTGCTGCGAGGCCCGATGACTCAGAGGTCGTGCTCAAGGACCGGCTTCGGGTGTTCCTCGTCGCCCGCTACGGGCGGACAGTCACTCGACCCGATGGGCTGCCGGATGCGGCGATCGATGCAGCCGTCGCCAAGTTCGCACGGCCCGAGGGAGTGGACACGCTCCGCCGCAACGCGGCGCTGCACGCCATGCTTCGCGGTGGCGTGGAGATTGCGGTCGAAGAACCGGCGGCAGACGGGAAGCCCGCGGGTAAACGCATCGCGCACATCTATGCCGTGGACTGGGAACGACCCGAGCACAACGAGTTTCTGGTCGTGAACCAGCTGCCCGTCCACGGGCCAAGTGGGAACGATCGTCGCCCCGACGTCATCGTGTACGTGAACGGGCTGCCGCTGGTCCTCTTTGAGCTCAAGAATCCCTATGACGATCAGCCCACGGTGGCGGACGCCATCAACCAGATCGGCCACTACCGCCACGAGATCCCGCAACTCTTTGACCACAACGCGCTGTGCATCGCCTCTGACGGCGTGACCACGCTGCACGGCATGTGGACCGCGAACGAGGAGTGGTACGCGCCGTGGAAGAGCATTGATGGCGCGAGCGTCGAGCGCGGCACCACCGGGAGCATGAAGACGCTGGTCGAGGGGCTGCTGCCCAAGGACCGGCTCTTGGCGTACATCCGCGACTTCATCGTCTTCGAGACGGTGGGCGCGGCGGGCGGGAAGATCATCAAGAAGGGCGGCAAGTACCATCAGTTCTTCGCGGTGCGGATCGGGGCGAGGAAGATCCTGGAGTCGGTGAAGGCGGGGACGGCGGACAAACGACTCGGCGTCATCTGGCATACCACAGGCTCGGGCAAGTCGCTGTCGATGTGCTTCCTGGTGGGGATGCTGCGGCGGGAGGCCGTGCTCAACAACCCGACGTTCGTGATTCAGGTCGATCGGACGGACCTCGACCAGCAACTGCACGACCAGTTCGTCGCGGCGCGGTCGCTGGTGGGCGACGTCAAGCACGCCAAGAGCGTCGAAGATCTTCGCGGCCTGCTCCAGACGCAGGGCGGCGAGGTGATCTTCACCACGATCGAGAAGTTCGCGCTGCGTGAGGGCGAGGCCGAGCATCCGGTGCTCTCGACGCGAGACAATGTGATCGTGATCGCCGATGAGGCGCACCGGAGCCAATACGGATTCACCAAGGGCTTTGCACGCTGGCTCGGGGCGGCGCTGCCCAATGCGCGGCGGCTGGGGTTCACCGGCACGCCTGTCTCCTTCAGCGGGGCCGACACCGTCGAGGTCTTCGGTGACCTGGTCCACGTCTACGACATCCGCCAGAGCCAGGATGACAAGGCGACGGTGCCGATCTTCTACGAGCCACGGCAGATCAAGCTTCATCTGAACAAGACGGATGTGGATGGGGCACTGGCGGAGATTGTCGAAGATGCGGACGGGGGGGCGATTGACGAGTTGGAGAGAAAGAAGGGCCAATGGGCCGCGCTGGCCAAGGCGGCGGGCGCGAAGGAGCGGATAGAACTACTCGCGGCCGACCTGCTCGCACACTTCAAGGACCGGACGGCGACGCTCAAGGGCAAGGCGATGGTCGTCTGCATGATCCGCGAGAACTGCGTGCGGCTGTACGATGCGCTCAAGGCGCTGCCGGGGTGCCCCGAGATCAAGGTGGTGATGACCGGCGACCTGGGCAAGGACCCCGAGGCGTGGAGCAAGGCCGGGCACCTGACGACCAAACAGCAGCGCGAAGCGATCAAGAAGCGGATGATCGACGCGGACGATCCGCTGTCAATGGTGATCGTCTGCGATATGTGGCTCACGGGCACGGACATCCCTTGCCTGCACACGCTGTATGTGGACAAGCCCATGAAGGGCCACACGATGATCCAGGCGATCTCGCGTGTGAACCGCGTGTTCAGCGACAAGCCGCACGGACTGATCGTGGACTACATCGGCATTGGCGATGAGCTGCGGGCAGCGACCGCGAAGTACTCAGCGGGTGGAGAAGATCACGGGAAGCCCGCGGGCGGGCTGGATGAAGACGCCCGGCCGCTGTTCGTGGCGGCGCTGGCCGAGGTGCGGTCGTTCCTCCCCGAAGGCGTGAATTACGGCGACTGGCGGCGGCTCTCGCCGATCGCGCTGGAGGACCGCTACGCGGCGGTTTATGGGCATCTGACCAGCGACGATGACCTGCGGGACCACTTCTTGGACGCCGAGCTGCGGCTGACGAGCGCATTCCTGCTCGTCAAACACCTGGATGACTGCCGCGCCAGCGCCGACGAGGTGATCTTCTGTCAGCGGGTGCGTAAGCAACTCCTCAAGACGATCCGCGGGCGTGGACCTACCAGAGACATCGAGAAGGCGGTGCGGGACCTGGTGGATGACACCGTCGAGAGCGAGGGCGTCGTTGACATCTTCAAGGCCGCGGGGATCACGCGGGCCGACATTTCGATCCTCGACGACAACTTCCTTCAGACGTTCAAGGATCGGCCGCTGCCGGACCTTCGGCTCAAGTTGCTCGAGAAACTGCTCGCCGACGAGATCCACATGCGGGCCAAGAAGAACTTGGCCAAGGCGAAGACGTTCCGTGAACTACTCGAAGCGACGCTCCAGAAGTACCACAACCGGCTTATCGACGCGGCGGCCGTGATCCGCGCCATGATCGAGATCAAGAAGGACATGGAGGCATCGGATCAGCGGGCCGGGCAGTTGGGCTTGGCGGAGGATGAGCTTGCCTTCTATGACGCCGTCGCCATCAACTACGAGAACGTTTACGGCGTGGACTTCCTGAAGGGCCTGATCCACGACGTTGTGCAGAGCATCAAGCGAAACCTGAAGGTGGATTGGACCGAGCCGCACCGTGAGGATGTGAAGGCCGCTGTGAGAGCCGCGGTGCGACGTGTTCTGACGAAACAGGGCGTGAAGGCTGAGGACTTTGATCGGCTGATGCCCGTGCTGATGGCACAGGCGGAGGCGTTGTACGCGGAGTGGCCGATCGCGGCCTGAGGAGTGATTTGTGAACGGACGCCAGACATGAGCAAGAAACAACCAGCCTTTGGCGAGCTCATCCGCGAGAAGCGGCTCGCGAAGGGTCACAGCCTGCGGAAGTTCGCGGAGCTCATCGACGTGAGCCCAACCTATCTCTCGCTCGTCGAGCAGGGAAAGGTGGAGAGCCCTCCGACCGCCGAGCGGGTGCGTCGGATGGCGGAGGTCCTCGGAGAGAACCCAGATGAGCTGATGTCATTGGCCGGCCGGATGCCGGAGGATCTTCGCGGAATCATCCAGAGCGAGCCGGAAGAGATGCCTCAGTTGTTGCGGGCGGCAAAGGGTTTGACGGCAGACCAGTTGAAGGCACTGTCGGCGCAGGCCAAGAAGATGCAGAAAGAGGAGCAATGATGGGGCGACCGCCTGCCAAGACCGAACGTGTGCCGTGGCTGCGCGATGAGAACATCGAGGCCGAGGCCGAGACGCTCTTTGCGCTGTGGCAGAAGGCCCACGGCGAGGTCTCCGAACCCCCGGTTCCCGTCGATGAAATGATCGAGCTGCAGCTCAACCTGCGGTATGAAATAGATGACCTGCAGAAGCGATTCGGTCACGGCGATGTGCTGGGAGCGATCTGGTTCAAGGAGCAGCTTATCCGAGTCGACCGGAGCCTTGATCCCGTCGAGCATCCGCGCATGCTGGGACGCTACCGGTTCACGCTCGCCCATGAGATCGGCCACTGGCAGCTTCACCGAAAGATCTTTCTCCGCGACGAGACACAGATGTCTCTGACATCCGCACCGGATGCGCCCGCGTTCGTGTGCCGCTCGACCGACCAAGCACGTGAAGAGGTACAGGCGAACATGTTCGCGGCGTACCTGCTCATGCCGCGTGACCTCGTTCGCCGTGCGTGGATCAAGTGGCGGCGCGCCGATGACGTGGTGTGTGTGCTTGACCTTGACGCGCCAACGTCCTCCGGAAGTGTGAAGGCACAGCAGGACGCTGCGATGCAACGCTTCTCGAAGCCATTCGCTGAGCAGTTCCATGTGTCTGCCGAGGCCATGAGTTACCGCTTGGAGGCGCTTGGGCTCCTCACTCGTGATCGATCCCTGTTTGGTTGAACCCCCAGTGTTCTTGTGCGCAGTGCGTTTACTGTTCACGGGACATGGACATTTGGAGGCCCTGAAATGGCCAAAGACTTTGATCCGCGTCGCATCCTCCGCAAGATCTCCAACTCGCTCACCCGCGTGTGCTTCGAACGCGCCGGCGTGGTCGAGGGCATCCCTTGGGACGACCTGGGCGAGACCCAGGTCGAGCCCATCTTCACCGCGTGGCAGAAGATGCCCGACGACAAGCGCCGGCTCATCCAGCTCGTGCTCCAGGACATCAACGAACTGGCGGACGAACGCGGCGTGAAGGTGCTGGTTGAGGAGATCCAGCGCATCGCGCCCGATCGCCTCGCCGAGTTCGACGCGATTGTCGGCCAGGCCGACCGCGCGATGTGGACGTACCTCAACGTCAAGATGGCGTTCGTCGTCGCTGCCTACTTCGCACGGGCGGAGGCCCTCTCCACGGGCCGCTACTGGATCACGCGGAACAGCCTGCCGAAGGAGGCGATCGCGGTGGATGATTCCCACAAGGCGGCGCTGAAGGCGGCGCTGGCGGAGTTCTACTGGGATCGCCAGCTGCGCGGCAAGATCTGTGAGATCGAGCATTACACGAGGATCGGCGGCAGCGAGTACTTCTTTGCCTACCTCGACGACTACCCCGATGACCCGGTGGTCTTCGACGACACCGGGCATCTCGTGCGGAGCAAAGAGCGGCGCGTGTTCGACAACGTCTTCGTGTTCAACCCCAGCGATGGAACGCTCGATGTGTACGCCAAGGGCGGGAAGAAGGTGTACGAGCCCCTCCAGCAGAGGTTCTGCAAAGCCGTGCTTGGCGTTGACATCGGGCCCGCGGACCCGAAGCGCCCCGCGTACGCGCTTGATCACCTGCTCAAGCCGGACAGGAGGCTGCCCACCGATCCCAAGGATCGCATCGTCGCGGTCACGATCACCCGCGTGCGGGTGGAGCCGATCGACCGCCCCGGCGAGTACATCGAGCTTGGGCTCAACCCCGAGCGAGGCATTCACCGGATCGATCAGGCGATTGCCGAGTACTTGAACACCCAGCGGCTGACGCCCGACCGGCTGCGGGTGAAGCAGATGTCGTTCGAGTTGCGCTTCTCAGCGGACGTGCGCCCCCGCCCGCTGAGGTTCAGCGTCAGCTGCCCCAACTCCTGCGACCTCAAGAGCAAGCCGGACGAGCTGCGCGCGATCGGTGAGCGGTGCCTGCGGCTGTGGGAGGTGACCCATGGGTGATCTCCTCTCCCGCCTGTGGGCGTGTTTCGACAGCAGCGAGCCTCTCTTTTCCGCCCGTGAGGTGGCATCATGGCCGGATGGGCAAGCCCAGTGGCTCCAGGAGCGTGGGGTGCTCTGCGCCACGACGTCCGCCTCGCGCGTGGGCTGTTCGTGCTGCCCTTCGGGGCATGTCGAGGATGTGCTCGAGGTTCCCGACGCCGACCCGCCTCGGCTCTTCATCGCGTGCCCGGAGTCGGTCACGGTCGAGGTTGATTCTGAAGCCCTGCGGCAATGGACGATCGACGGTGACGCCGTCGCGTCGCTCATCGCGGCGGCGCTTGGTCTTCAGGGACGCCCCACTCCGATCGAGTCTGGCCGTGTGTGGCGGCTCGGCACAACCCGATGGCAGCAGACTTCCCGTGAGGTGTTGCTGGCCCGGGGGCTCGGTGCCGAGGATGCCGCCCGCATCGCAGCCCACGCGGGTCAGGCAGGTCGGCCCATTGTGCTGGTCAGCGGCCTGGAACCCCTGACCCACATCTGGCCGGGCCGGCCACCGGCCTGTGTCGCACTGTCGCGTGTGATGTCGCAGGATGCGACAGGGCTGCAGGCGGATGGCGTCCTGCTTCACGACCTGGTTCAGACGGCCGACGAGCTTCAGGCGCAGGTGGAGCTCTTGCCGTTGGACCCCGCCGGCAAGAAGCGGGTACTTCGCCGGCATGCTCAGGCTGCTGCAGTATCAAACCAGCAGGACGAGGTGCTGGTCGGCGCGTACCAGGCATGCCACTCCTACCGCGAGGCGGCCAAGGTGCTCTCGGCACGCCTGAAGACGAAGATCACCAAGGACAAGGTCAAGCGCGCGGTGGACCGCGCCGGCGGCCCCTCTGCCGTCATCAACGGAGCCAACAGCAACTCGGTGGTTCGGACTGTCGCGTCGCACCGACGCGACAAAGGTGGGAGATTCTGAAAATCGTGCAGGTGCCGTGAAAACAGGCCTCTGCGCGTTGTTCGACATCGATGGTGTGCGTCGCGGGGCGTTCAGAACCGCGACACCGGCCGGTGGGTCCGAGGGCCACGAGGGCCATAACCCGCCGGTCGCTACAAGCTCGTGAATGTCTGCGGCGTGCGCCGCGACGCGAGATTGGCACGGACGGGTGATGGCTCCGGCCCCGGAGGTCACCCGTGACCAACGGCGCATCACTGAACGACCAATACATCCGCACACTCATCCTGATCAAGGCCCGCAGCCTGATGAAGTCCCCGGCCTTCCGGGGCGTCGAACGCGACGACGTTCTGCGGGACCTGACGCTCATCCTCGCCAAGCGACTCGGCCAGTTCGATCCCGAGCGGGCCCAGCTTCGCACGTTTGTGTCCCGCGTTCTGGACTCAGCCGCGATCACCCTGCTTCGGGCTCGCCAGCGTGAGAAGCGCTCCGGCGACCACGGCATGGCCTCCATCGAGAGGCTCCGGGAGAGCCAGACCAAGGATCCGGTCGCCGGCTCGGCAGCGGTCGGGGAGGCCGATGCGGCTCGCCGCCTTGGGCGCGAGGTTCGCTCCCCTATCGAGGACTTCCACCTCAGCGACTCAATCCGCGAGATCGTGGCAGCGCTGCCCCCAGATCTCGCCGACTTGTGCCGTGCGCTCCAGGAAGACTCCGCAGTCTCGACCGCTCGCGGCCTGGGCATCTCCCGCCGCCAGCTTCGCAATCGCATCGCCGAGATCCGCGTGCGATTTGCCGCCGCGGGCTTCGAGACGTTTTGACCAAAGCGGACAGCGGCTCTGCGGACGGCGTATGTAGCCGGGGAGCAGCACCCCAGTGTGCAGCGAGGAGTTCACCATGACCACCGGCGTGTACCGCTTCACCTTCGACAAGGACATCGCTCTCACCGACGCGGAAGCAACGCTGCACCTGGCGATGATCGCCGCCGAGGGGCTCTTCGGCAATGCCATCGTCCGAATGGACGTCAGCTTCGCGGCGGACCAGGCGGGTCGAAGCCTGAGCGTCGACGGCACAACGCCGGTGGGCGCAGCGGTTGTCCGCATGTTCACCTCGCTGATGCTCCGCGAGTTCGGCGAGGACGTCTTCACCGTCCGGCGTGTGAAGGCGTCCTCAGCCGAGCCCACGGCGGCCGCCGCGTGATCACACCACTTCCGCTCGTCCGCCTCGGCCAAGGCGCATTCACCCGCGACATCTGGCCTGAAGACATCGATCCCACTTTCTGCCATCACGGAGATTCCATGCCCACGACCGCACCCGCAACCCCCCACACCCTCATGAACCAAATCAGCAAGGGCCGCAAGGCCCGCCCACGCCGCGTGATGTTGTACGGCACGCACGGCATCGGCAAGAGCACCTTCGGCGCGATGGCCGAGAAGCCCATCTTCGTTCCCACCGAAGACGGCCTGGCCGACATCGACTGCGAGTCGTTCCCGCTGGCCCGCAGCCTCGGCGAGGTGATGGCGGCGCTCGAGTCGCTGTACTCGGGCGACCACGACTACCGCACAGTCGTCATCGACAGCCTTGATTGGCTCGAACGCCTCATCTGGGGCGAAGTCTGCGCCGACGAGAGCGTCGAGAACATCGAGAAGATCGGGTATGCGAAGGGCTTCGCCTTCGCGGTCGACAAGTGGCGTGCGGTGCTCGGCGCGCTCGATGCGCTCCGCAGCGATCGCGGCATGACGGTCGTGCTCATCGCCCACGCCAAGATCGAGAAGTTCGAGAATCCCGAGACCGTGCCGTACGACCGCTACTCGCCGCGCCTGCACAAGCTCGCGTCGGCGCTGGTGCAGGAGTGGGCCGACGAGGTGCTCTTCGCTACGTACAAGGTCCACACGATCAAGGTCGACGAGGGGTTCAACAAGGCCAAGCACAACGGCGTGAGCACCGGCGAGCGGATCATCCGCACCGTCGAGCGGCCAGCGCACGTCGCCAAGAACCGCCTGGGTCTGCCCGAAGAGATCCCGCTGGACTACCGCGTCTTCGCGGCGCTCGTTCGCGGCGAGGACCCCTCCGCCGCCGTCGTCACCCCTGCCCCCACCACCGACAACGCCGGCGCGGCCTGAGCGCCGTTGCCGTTGTCCATCCCTCATCGCTCCATCACCAATCGCAAAGGAACTGACTCATGGCCACGCTGAACAACTTTGATGCAAACCAGGTTGACCCGTCCGTCGCACTCGATCCGCTCCCCGCGGGCAAGTACCTCGCCGTCGTCTCCGAGTCGGAGCTCAAGCCGACCAAGACCGGGGGCGGCAAGTACCTGCAGCTGACCTTCCAGATCATCGACGGCGAGTTCAAGGGCCGCCTGGTCTGGGCCCGCCTCAACATCGAGAACAAGAGCGAGATGACGGTCAAGATCGCTCGAGGCGAGCTCTCGGCCATCTGCCGCGCCATCGGCGTGATGCAGCCTAAGGACTCGGTCGAGCTCCACAACGTCCCCCTGGAGATCAACGTCGGGCTGAAGAAGCGCGACGACAACGGTGAGTTCACCAACGTCATCAAGGGCTACGCCAAGAAGGGCGGCGGCGGTTCGCCGGTGAGCGCTCGCGCTCCCGTCGGCGTCGGCCCGGGGAGCACGCCGCCCTGGAAACGCTGAGTCCATCTGGTCGCGTCCTCGAGCTCCCGTACCCGCCCAGTGTGAACCACATCTGGCGACGGATGGGCTCGAGGACCGTGCTGAGCCGCGAGGGTCGGCGCTACCGCGCAGGCGTGTGCGCCGCCCTCGCGGTGATGCGGGTGGTGCGGATGAACGGTCGGCTCGAGGTGCGTGTCACCGTCTGCCCGCCCGACAACCGCCGGCGCGACCTGGACAACGTGCAGAAGGCACTGCTCGATGCCCTTGCCAAGGGCGGTGCGTACCGCGACGACTCGCAGATCGATCGGCTGGTTGTTGAACGTGGCCCGGTGATGCCGGGCGGCAAAGTCCTGGTGGAACTCACAGAGATCAAGTCATGACCGTTCCGTGTCCACAATGCGGCAGTACCCAGCGACGCTTCGGCTTCTGCTGTGAGCCATGCCATGCACGCTACATGGCTGAGCAGCGCAAGAAGTGGATCGCGCCGGCAACAGGCGTGCATCAGCCCGAGCGCGTTGGGTGCTTTGCGCCTAGCACCGAGGCTCGTGCCTGGTCATTGTCCCGCCCGGGACGCCCCGATCCATGCTGGGATACCGATGAGCAGGTTGGATTGTGGTCGGTCTGCGTGCGTGCGCTCGAGGAGGTGGCGTGCTGATGGAGCTGCGTCAGTACCAATCCGAATCGATCGCTGCGGTGTACGAGCACCTGCGGACCCGCGACGACAACCCCTGCGTGGTCATCCCGACCGGCGGGGGCAAGACGCCGGTCATCGCCACGATCTGCCGCGACGCGGTCGGCCACTGGGGCGGCCGAGTCGTGCTGCTGGCGCACGTGAAGGAACTCCTCGAACAGGCGGCCGACAAGCTCCGCGTCATCGCGCCCGATGTGCCGATGGGGATCTATTCGGCTGGCCTCAAGCGCAAGGACCTCGGCTACGCCGTCACGGTTGCGGGCATCCAGAGCATCTGGAAGAAGGCCTGCGACCTGGGGCCCGTGGATCTGATCATCGTCGATGAGGCGCACATGGTCCCCGCCGAGGACGACGGGATGTACCGCCAGTTCATCGCCGACTCGAAGGTGGTGAACCCCAACGTCCGCATCATCGGGCTGACCGCCACGCCGTACCGCATGAAGTCCGGCTCGATCTGCGCCCCCGAGAACATTCTCAACCACGTCTGCTACGAGGTCGGCGTCCGCGAGCTGATCGTGCAGGGCTTCCTGTCGCCGCTCAAGACCAAAGCGGGCCTGCAGAAGATCAGCACCGACGACCTGCACGTCCGCGCCGGCGAGTTCGTCGCCAGCGAGGTCGAGGACCTCATGGACAAGGAGGGGCTCGTTGAGGGCGCGTGCGCTGAGATCGCCGAGCACACGAAGGACCGCAGCGCCACGCTGATCTTCTCGTCGGGCATCCGTCACGGGCAGCACATCGTCGATGTGCTCAAGACCAAGCACGGCATCGAGTGCGGATTCGTGACAGGCGACACCCCCGACGGCGTGCGGGCCGCAATCCTCGGGCGGTTCCGGTCGGGCGGCGAGGGGGGGCTCAAGTACCTGTGCAACGTGAACGTGCTCACGACCGGGTTCGACGCCCCGCACATCGATTGCGTGGCGCTCGTGCGGCCGACCATGTCCCCGGGCCTCTACTACCAGATGGTGGGCCGGGGCTTCCGCCTCCATCCCGGCAAGACCGACTGCCTCGTGCTGGACTTCGGCGGCAACGTGCTGCGTCACGGCCCGGTTGACGCGATCCGCATCGCTACCGACGATCGCGGCGACGGCGAAGCGCCCGCGAAGGAGTGCCCCAACTGCCAGGCCCTCATCGCGGCGGGCTACCAGACCTGCCCGCAGTGCGGCCACCAGTTTCCCGAGCCCAACCGCCAACAGCATGAGGCGAAGGCCAGCACCGAGGGCATCCTCAGCGGCCAGACCACTCGCGAAGAACACCGCGTCAGTGAGACGACGTACCACGTGCACTACAAGCGCAGCGACCCGTCCGCGCCGCTGACCATGCGCGTCGAGTACCGCGTCGGCTTCAACCGCTTCTTCCGCGAGTGGGTCTGCTTCGACCACACCGGATACGCCCGCACGAAGGCGGAAGCTTGGTGGCGGGCTCGCTCCGTTGAGCCGGTGCCCGGCGGCACGGAGGAAGCGGTCGAGATGGCCAAGGCCGGGGCGCTTGCCCCGACGCTCTCGATCAACGTCGAGAAGAAGGCTGGCGACCAGTTCGAACGCGTCACGCAGCACGTGCTCGGCGATAAGCCCCCGCGCCTTGACAGCGACGAAGGCCTGCCGGACCGGCCGCCGGAGCCCGCGGGCATGACGTACGGCATCCCCGAAGACGAAATCCCCTTCTGAACAAGGAGTACCGCATGATCACGATCACGATCGAAGAGACCGACAAGGACGGGCAGTTGCTCGGTCGCCACGTGGCCTCCGCGCCCATCGACAAGAACGACACCAAGGGCATCGGCTCGCTGCTGGCTCGGAGCGTCGGCGGCCTGATGTACCACACCGAAGCCCGCGCGGAGATCCCGCTGCTGATCGCGGCCGCTGGCACGCACCGGGCCAGTTCGTGCACGCGGGCGATCGGCCACGCGGCGGGCCTGGCCACCGGGACGTACGGCTTCGACCTGGCGATCAAGCCCGTCATCGAGATCGACCGCCTGCTGGACTACCGCGCCAGCAAGCGCGACCGCGAGACTGCAGCGCAGACGCTCAAGATCATGGGCGCCACCATCCGCCGCCGCGAGGACAACGAATAAGCAATGAGCGATGGCCCCTCCATTCTGCTCGAGTCGGCGCGCACGTACCTCGCTCGCGGGTACGCGGTCATCCCTGTGCCGGCGCGGAAGAAGATCCCCGTGCTCAAGGGGTGGACGGACCTGCGCCTGTCCGAGAGCGAACTGCCGGCGCACTTCAACGGCACCGGCAACATCGGCGTGCTGCTGGGCGAGCCGAGCGGCTGGCTCGTGGACGTCGACCTCGACTGCGACGAAGCGGTCGCGCTCGCGCCCAAGTTCCTCCCGCCGACGGGCGCGATGTCCGGGCGGCCGGGCAAGCCCGCGTCGCACTGGTGGTACGTGTGCGAGGGGATGAAGACCCGCAAGCACCAGGACCCGGTGTCGAAGAAGATGATCGTGGAGCTTCGGAGCACGGGTGCGCAGACCGTCGTCGGCCCGAGCATCCATCCCAGCGGCGAGCCGTACGACCCGCTCGACGGGGAGCCCGCCGTGGTCGACGCTGGGGACCTGGCCGCCGCCGTCGCGGCGCTGGCCGAGGCCGTGACCGAGGCGAGGCACGGGCGCAAAGAAGCGATGGTTTCCCAGCCGCCGTCACTACGAAGCGATCGCTTCCCAGCGGGCGACGCTGTGCTCCGCCGCGCCGCGGCGTACCTGGACCGCATCCCACCATCGATCTCCGGCTCGGGCGGGCACAGCCAGACCTACACGGCCGCGACGGCGATGGTGCACGGGTTCGCCCTCGATCCCGAGGCGGCGTTCTCGCTGCTGTGGGATCGGTACAACCCACGGTGCGAGCCGCCGTGGTCTGAGAAAGAGCTGCGGCACAAGGTGACCGACGCCGCCAACAAGCCGCACGACCGTCCGCTCGGCTGGCTCCGCGATGCGCAGAAGGCCGAGGATCTGGGTGGCGTGGACCTGTCGGGCTTCATGGCAGCGCCGGCGAAGGCGAGCGACGACACGGCAGCCCCGGACGAGGACACGCCGGTCGATCCCGGCCCGCTTCCCGAGCGGTACCTTGCGGTGCCGGGGTTCATCTCCGAGGTCATGGCGTTCAACAAGGAAACGGCCCACCGCTGGCAGCCGATGCTCGCGCTCGCCGGCGCGATGTGCCTGCAGGCCGTGCTCGCGGGCCGCAAGGTCCGCGACGAGCGCGGCAACCGCACCAACCTGTACGTCGTGTGCCTCGCGGGGTCCGGCTCGGGCAAAGACAACGCAAGGCTCATCAACAAGGCGGTGCTCTTCAAAGCCGGTCTCAACGAGCTCGAGGGCAACGAGGACCTCGCCAGCGACGCCGGGCTGGTGACGGCTGTCGAAGCCGAGCCCGCGATCCTGTTCCAGATCGATGAGTTCGGGCGCTGGCTCCGCACCATTGGCGATCCGAAGAAGGCCCCGCACCTGTTCAACGTCATCTCGACGCTGATGAAGATGTACTCGTCGGCGCGGAGCGTCTTCAAGGGCAAGGCGTACGCCGACGCCAAGCGGAACAAGGTGATCGACCAGCCATGCGTGTCGCTCCTCGCGACAACCGCGCCCGAGCACTTCAAGCACGCGCTCACGCCCGACGCCATGAGCGACGGGTTCATGGCCCGGCTCATCGTGTTCGAGACTGGGGAGATGCCGCCGCGCGTCTGGCAACCGGAGAAGGACCCGCCGCAGGCGATCGTGGATGCGGCCACCTGGTGGGGCGCGTTCAACCCCGGCGGCAACCTCAGCCGCGAGCACCCCAAGCCGATGGTGGTTCCGACCACCGATGACGCCCGCGCCGTGTTCAACCGCCTCGCGGCGCTTGCCGACGCCGAGATGGAGCGCCCGCGCGAGGACCTGCGATCGATCTGGGCACGCGTCGAGGAGAAGGCGTGCCGCCTGGCGCTGATCTACGCCTGCTCCAAGAACCGCGAGAAGCCGGTCATCGACGCCGACGCAGCGGAATGGGCGTGCGGGCTGTCCGAGCACCTGACCCGTCGCGTGCTCTACCTCGCCCACGAGTATGTGTCGCAGGGCGAGTTCGACGCCAAGCAGAAGGCCGTGCTCCGCGCGATGCGGACGGCGGGCGGACGCATGACCCGGTCGCAGATGTGCCGCGTGACGCAGCACCTGACCCAGCGGGAGCGGGACGAGGTGCTTGAGAACCTCAAGGAGACCGGCCGCTTGAAAGAAGGGGTCGAGCCGACCGCCGGGCGGTCAAGGAGGGTGTATGAACTCCTGCCCTAGCAGGCCAGAAACGCGGGTTGGCTGTGGTCGGACCCTTCTTTCACATTCTTCACGCGCGATCTCTCGGGCGGGCGGGAAGGGAGCAGAGAAGGAGGGGTTGAAGAAAGTGAAAGAAGGTATCTCTCTCCTTTCTATACCTTCCCCCACCCCTCCCCCGGCCCCCCGCCTCCCCACCGCAGCGCCCATGCAGGTCGTGTGCCAGGCCGCGCCTAGCGGGAGCCTTACAGCCGGAAGCCTTACGGGAGGGGCGGCGGATGGCGTTAGGTACTCCCCGGGCCAGATCGCGTGGCTTGGCCCGCGGGAACAGCCGCGCTTGGCGACAGAGTTTGTTTCGCCCGTCCGAGCGCGGGGCGGCCCCGTGGCGGGGTTGGTACGCCTCGCCGCCAATGACGCGACGTGGGCCAACGTGGGCGGACCCGTGGCCAACGGGCGCGGCCCGTAGCGCGGGGGAATCGGGGCGCTAAGCGCTCCCGGACGGGCCCGTTGCCCGAGCGAGCCAGCCAACCAGCGATCCACCGATCCCCGGACCCACCGCGTGTGCGGCGGGCCACCACGACGCCCCATGCGCCGGCGCTTACCGCCGCGCCCATACCCACGACGGAGATTGCTGTGAACATCGAAACGCTTCCCATCGACGCGGTCCACGAGTACGACCGCAACCCTCGCACCATCAACGACGCCGCCATCGATGCGGTGGCCAAGAGCATCCAGGCCTTCGGATTCAAGGTGCCGATTCTGGTCGACGCCGACGGCGTGATCATCGCCGGGCACACGCGGCTCCGCGCGGCGCGGAAACTCGGGCTGAAGGAGGTGCCGACCATCCGCGCCGATGATCTGACGCCCGAGCAGGTCAAGGCGCTCCGCATCGCCGACAACAAGGTCGCCACGCTGACGTCCTGGGACATGGAGCTGCTGCCCCTAGAACTCACCGACCTCAAGGGCATGGACTTCGATCTCGCGCTGCTCGGCTTCAGCGCCGAGGACCTCAGCGCCATCATGGCTCCCGCGGGCAGCGAGGGT
>CAUJHH010000015.1 GCA_963204725.1 Planctomycetota bacterium | reverse complement strand
TTCGAGATCGGGAGAGGGCTCGAAGGGCTTGGCCTTGGGTGGAGTGAAGCGATTGAGCGGAGGTGTCAGCGCGGGACCGGGGAAGGCGTGCTCGACGGAGCGGGTGGGATCGATGGGTTCGTCCCAGTCGCCGGACTGGTCCTGGTCGTGGGGGTCGTGGCTCGGATCGTCGCGGTCGGGATGTGAGGTCACAGCAACCATGCAGCGACGATACAGGGCGATCGGCGCGATGCAAGGGGTGTGCGCCGAGTGGGGTGATTTGGGCGCACAAACAGGGCCACTCTCGGCGAAGTCACTGACATACGTCTGTCAGTGAGGGGCGGATCGGAAGAGAACGCGGAGGGCGCGGAGGAACGCGGAGAAAGACAATCACCACGGCCTTCGCGTTCAACTGCTTCGCCTCACACGTTGAAGTATTTGGCCTCGGGGTGGTGCACGATGATCGCCGAAGTCGACTGCTCTGGATCGATCTGCTCGTTCTCGGTCAGCACGCACCCGATCCGCTCCGGCTCAATCAAACGGAAGAGCTTCCGCTGGTCGGTCATGTCGGGGCAGGCGGGGTAACCGAAGGAGTAGCGGCTGCCGCGGTACTTCTGGGTGAAGAGCTCGCGGACCTTGGGCGAGTCCTCGTTCCCGATCCCCAGTTCCTGCCTCATCCGCTTGTGCCAGAACTCGGCGAGGGCCTCGGCCGTCTCCACGCCGAAGCCGTGAAGGTAGAGGTACTTCGTGAAGTCGCCCGCCTCAAACAGCACCCGGCAGGCCTCGGTCGCACCCTTGCCGACCGTGACGCAGTGCAGCCCCAGCACATCGACTCGGCCAGTCTCACCATTATCGGAGTGCAGCGGCCGGAAGAAATCGCTGATGCAGAGCCGCTTCTTGCCCCCTCCCACTCCATCCTGGCGTGGGAACGTGAATCGCTCGAGCTCGCGTCGCTCGGCGACCGGCCGCGATGCCGAGTCCGGCGACCAGACGATGAGATCGTCCCCATCGCTGTTGCAGGGGAAGTACCCGTACACCACAGCCGGCTGCAGGATCTTCTCGGCGATGCACCGCTGCTTCAACTCGGCCAGCACGGGCTTGAACTCATCCTCGACCAGATGTTCATACTCGCTGTCGGAGAGCGCGCCCTTCTTCACCTGCCACTGTCCGCGCAGGAGCGCGACGGGATTGATGAACGGGTACACATCGTTCGGTGAGATGCCGGTGACCACGCGCGAACCCCAGAAGGGCGGCGTGGGCACGGGCACGTCGGTGCGGACAGAGGATCGAATGCGCACGGCAAGCCCGCCGCTCTGGAGAGCGGCGCCACCCGAAGCGGGTCCGCCGAGCGCGTTCGCTGCGGCGAGCTTGGAGGCACGGGTCGCGACGATCATCTCCTCGGCCTTGGATCGCTTCTCGAGCCGCGCCTCGATCTCGCTGGCGAGGACGTAGCTCTTGCCGGTCATGACGTGCTCCATCGTGCGGAGCCCGTCGAAGGCGTCCTTCGCGTAGAAGCACTCGCCGGTGTAGAGAGGGCGGAGATGGCCCTCGGCGTAGGGCCTCGAGAGCGCGGCCCCCCCGAGCACCAGAGGCGGCAGAAGCCCCTGCTCGTTGAGTTCCTTGATGTTCTCTTCCATCACGTTCACGGACTTCACCAGCAGACCCGAGAGGCCGATCGCATCGGCGTTGTGTTCTTTCCACGCCGCGACGATGTTCGCAAGGGGCTGCTTGATGCCGAGGTTGATGACGCGGTAGCCGTTGTTGGAGAGGATGATGTCGACGAGGTTCTTGCCGATGTCGTGGACGTCTCCCTTGACGGTGGCAAGGACGATCGTGCCCTTGGCCGTGCCGGCCTTCTTCTCCATCTTCGGTTCGAGATGCGCGACCGCCTGCTTCATGACCTCTGCGGACTGGAGGACAAAGGGGAGCTGCATGCGCCCGGATCCGAAGAGCTCGCCGACCGTCTTCATCCCGTCCAACAGATGGTCGTTGATCACGTCGAGCGGCGAGTACGTGGCCAGGGACGCTTCGAGCGTGTCGATCAGGCCGCGTTTCTCACCGTCGATGATGTGGGACCGCAGGCGTTCTTCGATGGTCTGGTCCGCGGCCTGCTTCACTTCCTTGATGGATGCGCCGACATCCTTGAAGAGCTCGATGAAGGCCTGCAGCGGATCGATCGGCTTGCCCTCCTCGCCCTTGCCCCAGCGGTTGTAGATGAGCTCGATCGCGGCCTTCCACTGGTCTTCGGGGATTCGATTCTCCGGGACGATCTTGCCGTAGTGGACGATCGCGCTGGTCAGACCCGCGGCGCGGAGCTCGTGCAGGAGCGCGGAGTTGAGGACGATCCTCGCCTCGGGCAGGAGGCCGAACGAGACATTGGAGAGCCCGACGACGGATTGCGAATCGGGACACTCTGCGGAGAGCCGCCTTACCGCTTCGACGAGTTCAAGAGCGGATCGCCGATCGGACTCCATGCCGGTGGAGATCGGGAGCACGAGCGGATCGAAGAGGATGTCCGCGGGATCGAGCCCCCACTGCTGCGTCGCTCGCTCGAGGGCGCGTCGCGCCACCGCAACCTTGCGGTCGGCGGTGCGGGCCATGGAGGACTCTTTGTCCTCATCGATGGAACCGACGACGACCGCTGCGCCAAAGGTGCGGGCCAGTCGCATGATCGCGTCGAACTTCTCGTCGCCATCTTCGAAGTTCGCGCTGTTGATGATGCACTTGCCGGGAGCGCGGCGGAGGCCCGCCTCAATCGACCTGACCTGCGTGGAGTCGAGCATCAGCGGCACATCGACCTGTCGGACGACGCGTGACACGATCTCCCCCATGTCCCTGGCGTTGTCGCGCCCCGCGTAATCGACGTTGAGGTCGAGGACGTGGGCGCCCTCGCGGACCTGCTCCTTGGCCAGCGAGACGATGCCGTCCCAGTCTTCCTTCTCCAGCAGCGTCTTGAACGCGCGGCTGCCCGAGGCGTTCATCCGTTCGCCGACGATGAGCATCGAGGCGTCCTGGCGGTAGTCGACGACGGAGTACAGGGAGGTGACTCCACGAGGAGCGGCCGCGATCGGTGTGGGCGGCCTGTTGTTCCGAAGGCCGCGTGCCTCGAGTTGCTCGATGAGGAGGCGGAGGTGCTCGGGCGTTGTGCCGCAGCAGCCGCCGACGATGTTGACGCCGTCGTGCTCGACGAACCGGAGCATCGCGTCAACGAAGGGCTGCGGACCGAGGGGGTACTCGGTGCGGCCTTCGACGAGGACTGGGAGCCCGGCGTTGGGCATGACGCTGACGGAGCGGGGCAGGTCTACAGCGTTGGCACTTCGGCTGCCCAAGCCGCGCCAGTTGGCGCCGAGCCAGCGGACGTGCTCGACCATCTCGGCGGGGCCTGTGGCACAATTGAGGCCGAGGGAGAGGATCGGGTATCCGGCGAGCGCGGTGGCGGCGGCCTCGATGGCCGTGCCCATGAGCATGGTGCCCGTGCTCTCGATGGTCACCGAGACCATGATGGGGATGTCGGTCGGGGCCCGGCCGCGCTGCTCGAGGGCTTCGAGCGCGGCGTTGATGGCGCACTTGACCTGGAGGAGGTCCTGGCAGGTCTCGATGATGATGCAGTCGCAGCCGCCATCGATGAGGCCGAGCGCCGACTCGCGGTAGCTCTCGCGCATGGCGTCCCAGTCGGTCTGGCCGAGCGTAAGGAGGCGCGTGCCCGGCCCCATGGAGCCCGCGACGAAGCGCGGATGCTTCGAGGTCGCGAATCCGTCGGCGGCGGCGCGTGCGATGCTCGCCGCAAGTCTCGAGAGTTCGTACGCCTGATCGGCGATGTTGAACTCGCCGAGGACGAGGCGATTGGCGCCGAAGGAGTCGGTCTCGATCACGTCGCAGCCGGCGCGGAGAAACGACTCGTGGATGTCCCTGATGACATCGGGCCGGGTGCGGACGAGGATGTCGGTGCAGTTTTCGCAGCCGCAGTAGTCGCCGTCGACGGTGAGTGGGACTTTGTAGATGGCGGTGCCCATGGCGCCGTCGAAGACGACGGTGCGGCCAGATGCGAGCAACTCCAGAAACCTCGAAGGCATCCTCAGTCCTCTCTTGGACCCGGGCACGGGCGGGCGGCTTGCGCGCATCCCCGGGGGCGCGTGGTACGGACGATCCGATGATACGCAGGGTTCATCCATTCATCCGGATCAACGGATGAAGATGCTCGATCGGGGTCGGTTGCGAAGGGGTGAGGTGAAAATGACAAGCGGCCCGGGGATCCGAGCCGCTTGAACGTGGACTGGTTCGCCGCGTGGGCGGCGGGGAAGCGCGATTACTTCTTGGCGAAGTAGTTGCCTGCGTACTTGCGCTGGAACTTCTCGACACGTCCGGCGGCGTCGACGAAGGTCTGCTTGCCGGTGAAGAACGGGTGCGTGCCCGACCACACTTCGACGTGCAGTTCCGGGGTCGTTGCGCCGACCGTCATCACGACCTGCCCGTTGTGGAAGACCTGGCAGCTGGGGTAGTACTTGGGGTGGATCTTGTCCTTCATGGCCGGAAACTCCGTCCCGTTCGGCACGCGGCATGGCGAAGCATCGCCCGAAGCAGGGCCACAATACTAGCCTCCGCGTCACGCAAAACAAGCTCACTGGCTATCGGTTGGGAGCCGCGGGATTCGGGGAGATGGAATCGGTGAATGGAGGCTGGGACGCCGGATGCAGGATGGATTGGACGGGTTGGGGCGATGGACCGCTTAACCCCTGATGCTCATGGCCCGATATCAGGACGGGAACGCGGGTTCCCTTGCTCCCCTTGACCCTTGGCCCGTCCGGGCTAATCTTTTGCCCTTGCGGTTGGTCGGCGACGACCTGCGGCGGGAGTGGATGGATCGCTTGATTCCCCGATAGCTCAATGGTAGAGCGATCGGCTGTTAACCGATAGGTTCTAGGTTCGAGTCCTAGTCGGGGAGCTTTAGACCGCCACGCGAAAGCGTGGCGGTTCTGCTTTACGGCCCGGCCAGATTCCTGCCAGCGGGCGGGGAGGCGAATACCCCGGAGTTTCCCGACCGGATTACCGACCCGCCGACGGGGGCTGACTCTCGGTTCGGCTGGCCCGATCGCACCGCCGACGGCAACCCCGACGGTTCCGGTCCCCCTCTCGCCGAAACCTCTCGAACTCTCTCGGCCTCTCGGTTAGCGCCCCCGCCGACTTGACGCGGGGTTGCGATCGGGGGTCAGCCGGAATCGGAACCGTCACGAAGAAGCGCGTGAACTCAGCGAACGGAACTGCACGAACCCAATCCGTTCGCGTCCGCTCGGAACGCTTCACGGTCCCTTCACCGTTGCGGTTCCGTGGGCGGTCGCCGTCGTGATCTTGCCAGCGATGTCGCTCGAGTTGGGCACCCCGCCCGGGTACATGCGGCAGCCCATCGCGGGCGCGGTGGGCGCGGGCATCCCGAAGAGGTCGCGGCCATTCACGAGGATCGTGGGCGTGGGCCAGCCGCGCCGGAGGTCGCCCTCGGGCAACTGCTCCTGGTCCGTGTCGGTGAAGGTCCAGCCCTTGCCTACCGAGGCGAGCGCGGCGGTGAGGTTGGCGCGCATCGCGGGCGTGTTGGGGCAGTCGGGGAAGCCGAGCAGTTCGATCTTCGGCCCCGTGGTGGTCGTCGCGCTCGCGGAGGGCGTGTTCATCGGCTTCCCCATCGTCTCGTCGGCCATCTCGCGCATCGCCTCGTACAGGCCGCCCTCGCGCGGGGGCGTGTCGGGCGAGTCGCGCCAGTAGACCGACGGTCCTTCCCGACGCTCGCCGGTCCGGCCGATGTGCCTGATCCACGCCGAGGGCGCGGGGGGCGGGGCATCCGCGCCCGCCCACTTCACGCCCGGCGCGTAGAGCATGTACACGTCCCACTGCGGCGAGTCCTCCCGGTGCTCTGCCCACGCCTGGCTGATCCAGTGCCCCGGCGGCAGCGCGGCCTTCACGCGCCGGGCCATCCCGGCAAAGGGCCCGCGGTGCCACGCCCAGCCGGTGACTTGGGCATCGTCGTAGAAGTGCGTCGCGTTGGCCCGCGCGATGATCCCCGATGCGGCGCTGGCGCTCTCGGCGCTGTCCCCGTCGAGCATCCGCACCCACACGACCGTCGCGTGGACTTGTTCGGCCGGGTACCGCGCCATGATCTCGCGCTCCACCGCCCGCGCCCCCAGCACGCACTCGCTGCACACCGGCGAGGTGAGCAGGACCACCCGCCAGACATCCGCGTGGGCGTTGAAGTCATCGCGCACGCCGGACATCGTGCCGTCCACGAGCGCGACCGGCTGCGCGGGGCCGGCGTCGGTCACGGGCTCGCCGCAGTACGATCCGGCGCGCGGGCTGGCGCAGGCGGAAAGCAGGCACGCGAGCGTCAGGCAAGCGAGCGGAACAAAGCAGCGGCGGGGTGCGTTCGGGCGCATGGCGGCATTGTACGAGGGCCGCGCACCGGGACACGCGGTGGTGGACCGCTACGCCGCCACCGTCGCCGCGCACACAGGTTGCCGCCGATGGCGTAGCGCCGCCGGGGTTCGGATCGGTCCGGTCCGCCACGATCGGAACCGTTTGCGTAGATGGTGGTTGACGCCCCACTGGTGGGCGGCAACCCACCCCACGCACGCCTGACGCCAGGCTCGCGCACGGACGCACCGATGACGATCGACCCCGACGAGGTGGTCGAGCGCGATGACCTCGCGCCGACCGAACGACTGCACATCATCGCCGGACTTCTGGCCGAAGGCATCCGCCGCCAGCGTGCTGACGCACGCCGCATGGGCGAAGTGGCCGACGGTCTGCCGCATCCAGAAAGAGAGGCCGATGGACTTGAACCATCGCAGCCGGTTCGCCTTGATCGTCCGCCCCCCCACCGTGGTTGACGCCTCGCGAACCGGAGAGTCTCGATGCCCACCCCACCCGATGACATCCACACAACGGTCCTGACCCTTGGCCGTCTGACCGTCCCCGAACTGAAACAGCGGTACGCCGAGGTCTTCGGCGAGCCGACGCGGACGAGTCACAAGCAGTATCTGATCAAGCGGATCGTCTGGCGTATGCAGGCGCTCCGCGAGGGCGGACTGTCGGAACGCGCCCACCGCCGAGCGGTTGAACTGGCCGACGACGCCGAGATCCGGCTCACGGCCCCGAGAGCGCCTGCGCCCCGACCCGGCACGGTGATCACCGCGGCGTTCGACGCCGGACGACCGGCGACGTTCCCGAAGCCGGGCAGCGTGATCCGCCGCGAGTACAAGGGGAAGGCCATCGTGGTGCGGGTGCTGCCTCGCGGGTTTGAGTATGAGGGAGAGGTCTACCGCTCGCTCACCGCCATCGCCCAGAAGGTGACCGGGGCGCACTGGAACGGGGTGAGTTTCTTTGGGCTGCCGTCGGCACGCGGCAAGAAGGGATCGGAGACCAACGCATGAGCAAGCGACCCGAGCCCAAGCCCCCCACTCGCGTGCGGTGCGCCATCTACACCCGCAAGAGTTCGCAGGATGGGCTCGAGCAGGAGTTCAACTCGCTCGACGCCCAACGCGAGAGCGCCGAGGCGTACATCGCCAGCCAGAAGACCGAGGGGTGGCAGTGCCTGCCGGATCGGTACGATGACGGCGGCTTCACGGGTGGCAACATGGAGCGACCGGCGCTCGGGCGCTTGATGGCAGACATTGAGGCGGGCAAGGTGGACTGCGTCGTGGTCTACAAGGTTGACCGCCTGAGCCGTTCGCTGATCGACTTCGCCCGGCTGATGGAGTTGTTCGACCGGAAGAAGATCTCGTTTGTGTCGGTCACGCAGCAGTTCAACACCACGCAGTCGATGGGGCGGCTGACCCTGAACATCCTCCTCTCCTTCGCCCAGTTCGAGCGGGAGATCATCTCCGAGCGGACCCGCGACAAGATCGCCGCGTCCCGGAAGAAGGGGAAGTGGTCAGGCGGACGCCGCATCCTCGGGTATGACGTGGACCCGGTGTCCAAGCGGCTCGTGGTCAACGAGGCCGAGGCCGAGTTGGTGCGCGAGATCTTCCGGATGTACGTGGCCAAGAAGTCGCTTCTGGAAGTCTGCCGCGAGTTGAACGGGCGCGGCATCCGCACCAAGGCGGTGACGACCCTGAAGGGGTACGCCTACGGCGGGCGCGAATGGGACAAGGCGGCCGTGCTCAAGATCTTCACCAACGTGCTGTACCGGGGCCGCGTGCGGTACAAGACGGAGACGTTCCCGGGCGAGCACGACGCGATCGTCACCGACGCCTTGTGGAACGAGGTCCATGAGTTGCTCCGGACCAACGGCCGCTCGGGGGGCATGCTCGTCCGCAACAAGCACGGAGCGCTGCTCAAGGGCCTGATCCACTGCGGGCCGTGCGGCGTCATGATGGGGCACACGACCACGAACAAGGGCGGCAACCGCCTGTATCGCTACTACACCTGCTATCGAGCGCAGAAGCAGGGCTGGGAATCGTGCCCCTGCCGCTCGCTGCCTGCAGAGCAGATTGAGGGGTTCGTGATCGAGCAGATTAAGCGGATCGGGAAGGATCCGGACCTGCTGTCGCTCACGCTGGCCAAGTGCCGCGAGGAGTTGACGGTCCAGAGGGCGGCCGCCGAGAGCGAGGTGGCCGACGTTGTGCGGGCACTGGAACGCCTCCACGCCGACCTCCGGCGCACGGCGGGCGACGCGGCGACGAACGGGCACGCGGCCGCCCGGCTCGCCGACCTGCACCAGAAGGTCCAGGCTGCGGATGAGCGTCTGGCTGCGCTCAGAGCGGAGATCGCGGAAGCCGACGTGGGCCGAATGAGCAAGTCGGAGGTGGACGCGGCGCTGGCGGAGTTCGATGGCGTCTGGACCCGGCTCTCGCCCAAGGAGCAAGCCCGGCTCATGCGGACGCTGATCCAGCGCGTGGACTACGACGCGACCAAGGGATCGGTGTCGATCACCTTCCATCCGCTCGGGCTGCGGTCCCTTGGGCAGCGCGCGGCACAGGAGAACGCGGCATGAGCGATGGCATCACCATGAGCTTCAAGGTCCACTTCACGCGCGGCCAGCAGGGGCAGCGGATGATGCACGAGGGGACGAAGCCGCCGCCGGTGCCTGTGGCGGGCGGACGTGTTCCCCGCATCTCGCGTCTCATGGCGCTGGCCATCCGGTTCGACGAACTGGTCCGACGCGGTGAGGTGGCGGACTTTGCCGAGATTGCTGAGTTGGGGCAGGTCACCCGGGCGCGCGTGAGTCAGATCGTGAACCTGCTGAACCTCGATCCGACCCTTCAGGAGGCGATCCTGTTCCTGCCGCTGGTGGCCGGGGAGCGGGAGACGGTCTCGGAACGGGAGGTGCGGGCGATCGCGTCGGAGCCGGACTGGGGTCGGCAGCGGGAGATGTGGCGGGGTCTCGTTCAGTGCGCGGTGTGGGCCTGAACTGCGGAGATTCGGAATCTAGGCTGGCTTCAACACCGTGAGCTGACGGATGAGTCGGGTGTGACGCGAACCTCGCCGCAGCGACAGGAAGCCCTTTGAGTTACTCAAAGCTGCGGAGCGGGCGGTTCGATGAAACACCCTTCACGATCTGGTATGCTGGCAATATGGACTACCCAGCCGTAACCCAGCATCTGATCACATCCGGTACCGCCTTTGCTGGTCTGGTACTTGTTTTCTTTGGCGTGACACTGTCGGGATTCGAAGGCTACGACGCAATAGCTCAAAAGGCCGTTCGGACCAAATATCAGCGACGTGGCATCGAGGCATTCAGCGGCCTCTGCTTGGCGGTCCTGGCTGTTGCGTTCGGCTTCCTATCCGAATGGTTTTGTAGAGCGCCGATGGTCTACATCGGGGTAATCCTGCTGGCCGGTGCCGTTGTGGTAACGATGCTTGCCGCCGTCGGAGCATTGCGAGAGCTGTTCAAATGAGGTGCTGCTGTGGGTTTAACGCTGGAAACGGAGCAAAAGCTGCTAGCCGCAGAGCTCGTAGACTTTTACGACAAGGACCCCGCCCCATGGATCCAGTCCGCACAGAATGCGTACAACTATGTGGAGAGCGGGTTTCCCCCGGACAGTGTGATTAGGCCGGATGACGTGGCGAAGGCTCTCCGGCCTGTGGTGGAGGTCCATGAGGAATTGAAGGCCCATTTGGCTGAGCGAAAGCTCCGCCAAAAATACTGGATTGGCTACTTTGTCGATCTGATTGTGGATCGCACTTGGACTCAGCTTCGGGAGATAAGCACATGAATACCCAACAGCAGGACCAGAAATTTCAAGATGCTAAGGCATACGTCCGCTCATCGCTTAGAGCACTTCTTAAGCGGGAACCAGACGAGAACGTGGTGGAGCGGGCCGCTCGACGTGCGATGAATGCGATTCCTACGCCTGTTACGCGCGAACAACTCCTGAAGGAAGAGGCCAGCGCACTAGTGGCTTGAAATAACGCCAAATCAACTCTACAGCGCTCACTCGCGGGGTTATTCATGCGAGGCCCCGGCTCTCGGCGATTTGCAGACCAAGGGGTGTCATCGGTGGCCCGGAAGACGATCACTATTCAGAGTAGTGAGCGAGCAGTCCTCATGGGCCGGACGTTTATCAACTTGCCTATGGCGAGTGCGGATATACCGGGACGCGTTGGTTGAGGAGTGCCTACCCACATCCCAGACACCTCCGCATCCTGCATACATTAAGCACCGATGTGGAGTGGTCATGGCTGGATATCCGCTGGAGGCAGCGAGGTGGGCGAGCGAAGTTTAAAGCACTCGACATCGACGAAAAAAGTGACGGCGGAGCCGTCGGGTGCGGCGTATCTCTTTGCGTTGCGGGCGCATAAACAACCCGGACGCTCAACGGCCTTCTACAAGGCGTCAACGAGTGATGTGGCCGAGTCTCTCGTCCAGGCATTCGCCCGAGACCAGCCCGCTGCGCGTGGCTGGGAATTCGCGGTTGCTCCGGTGTCCTCTTTCGATACCGTTGACCGCGTGCTGATCGATGAAGCAATGGACCGCCTGGATTGCTACTGCGATCCGGATCCCGGCGTTTACGAATCCGAGCCGTCGCATGACCTGATGCAACGAGCGGCATTCAAGCGGCAGGCCGCTGAATGGGAAGACGCGTTCAAAAGGCAGGCGACCCCTGCTGACCAACCTGAGGACGAACCCCCAGCGAGTGCGTCGGCGATCGCGGACGCCTCGATGCTGGCCATGATTCTTCGAGACGCCCTCGCCGTCCAACTCGACTATCCGGAAGCTGGATCAACCCCTCAACACCTCTCGCTGATGAAGGAGGTGCAAGAGCGGCTCGCACGTGCGCTCGATCGCCCCGGTATGAATCGGCTGAAGGTCCTCGCCGTTTCGGCACTCGAGATCCACGATGTGTCGGAACCGGCCAAATGGAGCATGCTGGCCACAGCGGCGGCGACGTGGCACCCCCAGTTTGCGGACGGCCCAGTCAACGAGGCGGAACTCGAAGGGGCAATTAAGCGGGCATTGCTGCTGTGTCAGAGTACCGCGCATCCGGAGATTCTCGCGCTGGCACAGCGGCTGGGCGAGTTCATGATGTTGATGTGCCGCCGTCCGACCGGGTCCCACGATCCGGCATTCAAGGATCCCGCTCGGGCGGCCTTCCTCTTGGACCGCTACTGGCGGCTCGCCAACCAGCTCATTCACACGCACATGGAGATCCATGTCGGGTTCACGCCCCATCCCCTCACTCGCGTCATCGAGAACTTGCGAGATCGCATCGCTGGGTGCTTTGGCCTTCTCAAGGACCAGCCTGATGCAACGGCTGTCGCCGAAGATGCTGACACGCTGCTGAAGGCGTTGTCGGAGGGAGACAAGGCAGATCTGTTCGTTATGGATGAGTGGGCGGAAGGCGCGATTCGACGCGTCGAGCTGTTCATCGCGAGGATGGGCATGACACTCGGCATCTGGCATGGCAAGATGACGCAGGCCGAGACGTTCTTCGTCACCCATGTCCAGCCCTTGATTACTGAACACATCGCCAACGTGAAGGCTCAATGGCGGATATACCAACGAAATGCAGACGCCATCGGTGCCCAGAATGCCGCGCAGCGCGGCTCCGATGAGGGGTTGGCCTCGAACTCGTCCTCGGACACAACTGGGAACAACCCTCCACCGCCCCCACCTCCTCCGCCGCCCGTCAAGAAGGGGCCGCGCGTGGTGCTGGGTAAACGCGGCGAGCCGTGCATCGTGGATGGCAAGCCGATGCCGGTACTCACCGACGGCCAGTACGCGGTGATTGAGGCATTGGTTAACGCTGGAGAAGAGGGAGCTTCGAAGGACCATTTGGAGAAGGGTGTTCGGCAAAGCGCTCGGCGAATGCTGGAAGATCTGAGGAAGCGGCATGCCGAGTGGGCCGCCGTAATTCAGATGGCGGGCCAGACCAATGGTCGCTACCGCATCAGGCAATAGGAACCGCCGCGCCCACCTTTGACCACGTGCGTGTGCACGAACATACACCCCCACCCCGCTGACACTTCGGCCTGATCGCAATGACGCGGTCGCAAGCCAAAGGAGACAGCCGGTGACCCAACCCATCTGCCCGCCTGAGTAGTCCGGACTGCCGCAGCCGGTCCGCCCGTCCCGCGCGGCTTCACCCCTCCGATCCGAGTCATGTGCGCCCCTTCGGCCACGCCCTCGGCTCCGTACGCCCCCCACCCCGAACGAACTCATAGAACGCGGCCAAACGCCTCGGGCGCTGTGGCTGCGCGAAGAAAGCACCCCATGCTCATCGACCCCGAAGACCTGCAGTTTGCCACGATGGTCATCGCCCGTCGGATCCAGACGCTCCAACGCTCCGGAACCATCCGGAAGGGCGAGGAAGAGGACCTCGCCGCGGAACTGATGCTGGACCTCCTCGGCGTCTGGGGCGAGTTCGACCCGAAGCGCGGCACCCGTGAGGCGTACATCAACACGGTCGTCACCACCCGCTCGGTGTCGCTGCTCCGGAAGCGCAAGGCCAAGAAGCGAGGCAGCGCACGCCCGGCCGCGGATGTCGATCCGGGGGAGTGGGCGGACCGGAAGACCGATGGCGAGGCCGCCGAGCGCCACTCGGACCTCAAGGCAGACCTCGAGGTGGTCATGGAACGCCTGAGCCCCATGCAGCAGCGTCTGGTGAACCGGCTGATGCGCGACGCGGTCAAGCCCGTGGCCGACGCGCTGGGGATGCCCCGGAGCACCCTCCGCGGCCACTGCCGCCGGATGCGGGACATCTTCAAGGACGCCGGGCTGGAGGGCTATCTGTGAACGCCGCCGCCACTTTGCCGCCGGTTCGCGTAGAAGTGCTGAGGAGCCAATCTATGACGACCAACGACCTTCGAGCCGGCCGATCTGTCTACCGCATCGAGTTCAACCCCGGAACGGACATGGGGTCCGTCGAGGACACCTTGCTCCTGGCGATTCTGTCGGTCGGGTGCCTGCACGGGCAGGCGGCGGTGCGGCTCGAGACCGGGTACGCGATCGACGCCGACGCGGGTGTGGTCGTGCTGGATGCCGAGGCGCCTCTGGGCGTCGCGGTGGCGCGAGTGTTTGTGGGGATGTGCTCCCATGAGTACGGAGACGACTCATTCCGCGTGACGCGCGGGGAGGCGACCGCCGATCGGGAACTCGTGGGCTCGCAGTGAGCCATCGGAGTTCAAGGGACTTCGGACGCAGGAGTGCGGATGACGGTGCTGGATGCGCCAACCGGGATTGAAGGTCACCGCTCGGTGCTGGATGCGGCGCGGTCCTATCTCGCCCGCAACCTCATGCCGGTGCCGATCCCGGCTCGTTCGAAGGCCCCGATCGAGAAGGGCTGGCAGCGCCGACGCTTGACGGACGCGGACCTGGCCTTGCACTTCGGGGGCGACGCGAACATCGGTCTCCTCCTCGGCGAGCCCAGCGGCAATCTTGTGGACGTCGATCTGGACTGCCCCGAGGCGATCGAGTGGGCGTCCGGTTACCTCCCCCCCACCGCCGTCGTCACCGGCCGCGCCGCCAAGCCGGGTTCCCACTGGTGGTATCGCTGCCCCGGCATCGTCACCACGCAGTTCCGTGACCCGAAGACCGGCAAGATGCTGGTCGAGCTGCGCGGCACCGGCGTGCAGACGGTCGTCGGTCCGAGCATCCACCCCGACGGCGATGTCTACGACATGCTCGATGGGGAGCCGACGACGGTCGAGCGCGAGGTGCTCGAAGAGGGCGTCCGGGCGCTGGTCCGCAAGGTCCTCGAACTCCGGGGGCATGACCCTGACCACTTCGACAAGATGAAGCGGGTTCTCTCGTCTCACGCCCTCGTGCCTACAGAGCAGTCTCCCGAGACCATCGAGCGTCGCGCGATCGCCTACCTGAGCCACATACCGGGCGCGGTCTCCGGAAACGGCGGGCATCGCCAGACGTTCCTCGCCGCCATCGCGCTGGTGCACGGGTTCGGGCTGGATCGGGAAACCGCGCTGGCCATCCTTCTCAAGCGGTACAACCCGCGCTGCGAGCCGCCGTGGACCGAGCGGGAACTCCGGCACAAGGTCGAGGACGCCGCGAGCAAGCCGCACCGGATGCCCTTTGGCTGGCTGCGCGACGCGAGCCCCGAACGCGATGGCGTTGTCGATCTCTCGGGACTCACTGGAACTCAGGGGCTGGGGACGGAGGATGCCATGAGCGACATCCACGACGGCGCGCCCGACCCCCACCCTGACCCGCATCCGGATCCCGGTCCGATCCCTGAGCGGCTGCTCTCGGTGCCGGGGTTCATCGGCGAGGTCATGGCATTCAATCTCTCCACCGCAACTCGCGCCCAGCCCATCCTGTCGCTGGCGGGCGCGATCGCCCTGCAGTCGGTCCTTGCGGGGCGCAAGGTCCGGGACGAGCGCGGCAACCGGACCAATCTCTACATCGTCGGCGTCGCCTCGTCCGGCGCGGGCAAGGACCACGCGCGCCGGATCAACAAGTCGATCCTCGCTGCCGCCAACCTCATGTACCTTGAAGGGAACGAGGACCTGGCCTCCGATGCCGGTCTCGTCACGGCGGCGGTGCAGAGCCCCGCGATCCTCTTCCAACTCGACGAGTTCGGTCGGTTCCTCAGGACCACCGGCGACGCCCGGAAGTCCCCCCACCTCCACAACGTGGTGACAGTCCTGATGCGGCTCTACTCGTCGGCCGACGTGATCTTCAAAAGCAAGGCGTACGCGGACGACCGCCGCAACCAGACGATCGACCAGCCCTGCGTTGTGCTGCTCGGGACCACCGTGCCGCAGAACTTCTTCGAGTCGCTGACCGCCGAGAGCATCACGGACGGGTTCATGGCGCGACTCTTGGTCTTCGAGACCGACGACATGCCCGAGCGGACATGGGGCACCGTGGCGGAGGTGCCGGAGCCCATCGTCGAGGCCGCAGACTGGTGGGGAGCGTTCAAGCCCGGCAACCACGCCGGGGGAACGCGACCGCAACCGCTCGTGGTCAAGGCCACCCCCGACGCCCAAGCCGTCTTCGACGCCTTCGCCGCAGGGATCGACGTCGAGATGCGCATGGGGAACGAGGTGGCCCGTTCGCTCTGGGCCCGCACCGAGGAGAAGGCGTGCCGCCTGGCGTTGGTCTACGCGTGTTCCGCCAATCGCGAGCGTCCCGAGATCGATGCCGCCGCCGCTCAGTGGGCATGCGACCTGTCCGAGCACCTGACACGCCGCATGCTGCACCTGGCCAGCCGCTGGGTGACCGAGGGAGCGTTCGACGCCCGTGTGAAGCGAGTGGTCCGGATCCTGACCGACGCCGGGGGAGTGATGTCGGCGTCGGATCTGACCCGCAAGACCCAGTGGATGACGGTCCGCGAGCGGCGAGACGTGATGGAGCATCTCGTCGAAGCGGAACGGCTGAGCGTGCGCACGGAGACCACCAGCACCAAGCCGAGGACCATCTATGAACTCAGGGGATAGGGGAGATAAATCAATCATTCAAACCTGTTCGTCTGCCACGAGCGGGGAGAGGGTGCGCGAAGAACAGGAGTTGAATGATTGATCTATCTCTCTCTTCTCATTCCTCTCTCTATCGAAGAAGACCAAACGGACGACCGGGTCGCTGTGGGAACAAGGGGAACGACATGACGAGCGCGACGACAGGGATGGCGATTGAGATGTGGTCGGTGGACGATGTTAAGCCCTTTCCGGGCAATCCGAGGAAGAACGCGGGCGCTGTGGATCCGGTAGCGCGGTCCATTCAGGAGTTCGGGTTCAAAGTCCCGATCATCCTCGACGCCGATGGCGTGATCATCTGCGGGCACACTCGACTGCTCGCCGCGCAGAAGTTGGGCATGACCGCCGTGCCGGTTCATGTCGCGAGGGAGTTGACGCCCGAGCAGGTGCGCGGCCTGCGCATCGCTGACAATCAGGTCGGAAGCATCGCGACGTTCGACGACGAACTGCTCGAGCGTGAGTTGGCTGATCTGAAGGGTCTCGGCGTGGACCTCGACATCCTCGGTTTCAGTGACGCAGAGATCTCACGTCTGTTGGAGCCCGGTCTCGAGGTCGGCGCGACGGATCCCGATGACATCCCTGCGCCGCCTGACGAGGCCATCACCCAGCCGGGCGATCTGTGGCTCCTCGGTCACCATCGGCTGCTCTGCGGCGACAGCGGGAGCGTCGCGGATCTCGATCGACTGCTCGACGGCGCGGTGATCCATCTGGCCTGTTGTGATCCCCCGTATAACGTCAAAGTCGAGCCTCGCTCGAATAATGCCATCGCGGCCGGGTTGTCATCGTTCAGTGCGACACAACCGAAGGGACGCAAGGGCGAGCAGACGCACCACCAGAAGTTCGATGTCGAACGCGACCCCGGCAAGGCCAAGGGGACGACGAAGCAGATGCGAGCGAAGGACCGGCCGTTGGCCAACGACTTCGTCTCAGACGAGGAGTTCGACCGGCTGCTCGACGCGTGGTTCGGCAACATCGCACGCGTCTTGATGCCCGGTGGCGGGTTCTACATCTGGGGCGGCTACGCCAACTGCGGCAACTACCCACCAGTGCTCAAGCGGCGTGGTCTCTACTTCAGCCAAGCGATCATCTGGCACAAGATGCATCCGGTCCTGACGCGCAAGGACTTCATGGGCGACCACGAGTGGTGCTTCTACGGCTGGCGCGAGGGCGCGGCCCACCGGTACTACGGGCCGAACAACATCCCTGACGTGTGGCAGGTCAAGAAGGTGAACCCGCAAAATATGTGTCACATTACTGAAAAGCCCGTCGAACTCGCGAAGCGAGCGATGGAGTACTCAAGTCAGGCGGGCGAGCACGTACTCGATTTGTTTGGAGGATCTGGTAGCACTCTGATCGCTGCGGAGCAGACGGGCCGCAAGGCGTTCCTGATGGAACTCGATGCGCCGTACTGCGATGTCATCCTCGCCCGCTGGTCCGCGTTCACATCCAAGGATCCGGTGCTGGAGCGGACCGGCGAGACATTCTCGGCGATCAAGCGGGCGAAGGCCGGAGGCAAGGCGTGAGCGACCGGCTCGTCATGCTCTCGCCGAAGAAACACCCCAGCGTGGTGCCGGGGTGGCTCTGGCGTGGGAGTGGCCGCCCGTCAGTCGGGCTCGACCTCCGGCAGCGGCCCGTCGCGTTCCGTATCCCAGTCCATCTCGTACTCGGCGATCTGGTCGAGATCGCGCTCGGTGAGGTAGCCAGCGGTCTTGGTGCCCTGGCACCGGGCCGCCGCGCGGGCGAGCGTCAGCCACTCGTCCACGGTTGCCATGTGGTCGAGGCGGGATGCGAGCAGCGCGAGCGCGGCATCAAGGACGGCGTCGCGGGGATCGAACTCCGGCGAACTCAGGTCGGGCGTCATGGTCGTCATGGCTCACCCGCCCTTCCCTGTTGCGAAAAAGAGGCCGCGATCAGCCTTCTTGAATCGGGAGTCCTTCCCCTTGCTGGAGATCTCGCGAATCACGGCCGCGTAGAGCGTGGCCTCGGGCGTCTTGCCGCCGGGGCTGGTCCACAGGCCCTTGGCGTGCATCAGTTCGACCATGTCGATGGCGCGGAGCGGGTGGTCACTCTCGGCGAGCACCTTGGCGGCGGCGTCGAGCGCGGAGATGCGCTTGGGCTTGGCCGCCTTCGCGGGCTTGGCCTTGGGGGCCTTCGCGTCCGTCGCACCCTTGGCCGCCTTGCCACCCTTGGCCCCACGTTCCGCCGTGGGCGATCCCTTGGCGGCCTTGGCGTTCTTGCCGCCACCCTTCGCGGGCTTCGCGGCTTGGGCGACCGTGGTGGCCGCCGTGGGCGTTTCGGGGACGTCCTTGGCCGTCGCGGGCTTGGCGTTCAACTTGGCCAGCGCGTCGGCGCGGGCCTTGTCGTTCGCGCTGGTCTCCTTGGCGGCTGCGGGCTTGGACTTCGTGGTCTTCTTCGACATGGTGATCTCCGTCTAGGGGATGGAACCCGGCGCACATCGCGTTCGGGAATCGCGTCGCGAGCGGTGGCCCGCGCGGACGCGTGGATGAGCGGTTCACCTGCTCTGCACGATGCTGATCTGAAAGACCGAGCCGTCGCCGAAGCGCAGCACGATCCCGGCGTTGGTCGTGAGCAATCCAGCCCGCTCGAAGGTGGTGACGTTCGCGAGGTCGTCAAGGTCGTTGACCATGTCGCGGGCGATCTCGGCCAGCGCGATGTCGTCGTCCTCGCCTTCGACCTCGTCGCGGGCGTCGAGGACGTTCTGGATGGCGTTGAGCAGGATGTCCTGAAGGTCGGTGTCGTGCATGGCGTTGCTCCTGTGTGTGGTGGGGTATGTGCGGTGATGTCTGGTGGTGCTGGGTCCAAAAGCAGCGAAGCCCGCAGATCGCGGGCTTCAGGTCGTCGGGTCGGTTGTGGATCGGTCTACGAGGTCGGGGTTGCGGGGCTGGGTTCGGGCCTCCTTGCCGCGTGCCTCGTCGCAGGCGTCGCTTCGCCCTTGGCGGTAGCCGCTGTGCAGGCCATCCCGATACCCGCTCTCGAAGGCGAGGCGGACAAGGTCGCGGATCGCGCTGACGGGGATCTCGTGGAAGTCCAAGGCGTCGCGGCCGCGGGTGTCGAGCGTCTCCAGCCGCAGCAGCCGCTTGGCGTTCTCCATCGCGGCGTCGAGCGAGGCCTGCTTGCCAAGGGCGTCGAGCGAGGGCTTCGGGTTGGTGTTGTCGGGGGTGGCATTCGTCATGGCGTTGGTCTCCGTTGGCGCGTGGTGCGTTCAGTTGGCGTCGCTGAGGAAGCGGTGAATGTCCGCGCTCTCCATCCCGCTCAGGTAGCGGACCGCCTCGACAAGGTCGTCCCGCACCTTGGCAAGGTCGCCGACCAACCCCCAATGGGCCGGGTCGGCCTTGGCGCGGGCGGCGTGCTTCTCCAGTTCCATGTCGAGGACATCCAGAAGGCGGGCGATGTCATTCCGCCGTGCGGCGTAGGTCTCGGCGGCGGTCGGTTCGGGTGCGTTCGTCATGGCGTTGGTCTCCTTCGCGGGGCGGTGGTTCGTTGCCGCTCGCGTGGAACACATGAGGGCATCAATGGCGTACACATGCAAGGCGGACGCGGCCTGAATATGCTGAGTTCCAGCGGATTCCGAGCAGTTTGTGGGCAAGTGGGGCGACAGGGCGGACCTGTGGGTGCGCAAGTAGGCAACCGCCTACAACGGGGCGCAACGGGGTGCAGGCGGGTGCGAAGTGGCGTGAGGGGGTTGGGGGTCGCGGGGGCCGCGTGAGCGCGGCGCATGGGGGCGCAGGTTGGCAACGCGGAAGTCCAGTTCGGGTCTGACCACGGCGCAGGAGAAGGCCATCCTCGCGCTGCTCGACGAGCCCACGGTTGCGCACGCCGCGAAGGCCGCGGGCGTCGGACGCCGCACGATGTACCGGTGGATGGACGACCCGAACTTCTCGAAGGCGTTCCGCAACGCGCGCCGGGAGTCATTCTCTCAGGCGATGAGCGCGAGCCAGAAGTTCGCGCCGGTGGCGGTGCAAGTGCTTGCCAAGATCATGACCGACACGTCCGCGCCCATGAGCAGCCGCGTCTCCGCCGCGACGGCGCTCTTGAAGTTCTCTCGCGAGTCGATCGAACTCGATGATCTGGCGACGCGCGTGAACGACCTGGAGAAGTCCATGAAGCAGGAAGCGGAACAGAAGCCGCCGACCTCCATGTGGGAGCAGAAGGCATGCGCCTGACCACGCGGCTCAGAAGGTTGGAGGCGACCAAGCGCGAGATGGGCGAGTGCCCGCGCTGTAACGGGGTCGGCTGGCCCATGGCGTTCGTGCAGGGGCCGCCGGACTTCGATCTCACCACCAAGCCGGGCGATCGGATCGGGTGCGACCGGTGCGGCAGGGTGAGCACCGTGCTGCGGGTGGTGCTGGACGAGACGGCCCCGGACCCGTTTGCGATGTGGCAGGCGTGGCGCGCGGAGCAGGAACGGAAGTGAAGGGCTAGGTGGACCCGTGCGGCCCATGCGGCCCGTCGCCGGGGAAGACGCCCACGCCGCGTACGGGAACCCGCCATCCGTCGGCTACGTTCACCCACTCAAGGCGGCACCCTTGCCTGCAGCGCTCCGGGCAACGCAGAGTGGAGTACACGATCGGATCTCTTCTTGGGAGCGGTAGGAAATACGAAAGGGGCACATCCCGATTGGCAGAGCGCCAAGGCAGACTCAACTGATTGGCGGATATCCTCCGTGGCATGAGCAAGAAGCGGAGCACGAAGCCCGGGTCGCGCGCAAAGCCCCGGAGTTCGTCTCGGCACAATCCGTTTCGATCACTCGCCGACCACCGCAACAACGCCTGCATCAACAACTTCATGCAGTTTGAGGAGTTGGCCGAGCACTACCGCGACTCCGCCAACACTCTGGTGGCATGTACTGCTGAGAACAGAAGCGTGTTGGATGTTCACGTGTACGCCATCTGCTTCCTCTATCGGCACGCATTCGAGTTGCAGTTGAAGGGGCTGTTTTGGCAGAGCGGGTATGCCCTGAATGGCGACAAGCGGCTATGGATGAACCACGGGCTTCGCAGTTTGTGGGGGGAAGTCGAGAAGCGCGGACGCAAGTTGCTCCGGACCGACTTCCCACTGACCACAAAAGAAGCCGCATGGGTGAAGCAGCTGTTCGCAGATATCGAAGAGCACGACCCGCAATCCGATGCCTTCCGCTATCCCATCGACACGAAGAAACAGAGAACGCATCCGTCCCTTACCAACGTTAACGTGCGGGCGCTGCGCGAATCCGTCTACGAGGTGTCCACGCTCTTGGGCCGAGTGCACGATATGGTGGCCTACCACTACTCCCAGCGAAGCGAATGGGACGCAGAGAACAAGTGACTGCGTTCGCTAGTGCGGCTTCTCGCTGTCCCCGCTGTGAACATCTTCTAGCGACAGGGGCCATCGCCGCGTGCGATCGGCTGCGCCTCGGGGCGGTGAGCATGTGGCCGCTGTTCATTCTCGACAGAGCCGCGCCCACCCCCACCGAGACGTGGCTGACGGAGGGAGTGATCCCGGTGGGCGATGCGGTTCATGCAGCGCGTTGATCTCCCGAATACGACAGGAGCGGACATGCAAGTGTGCGCGTGGCGCTGGACGAGTTCGCCCCCAGCCTTAGCGATGTGGCGGGCTCGGCGGGAGGAACAACAGCGATGACACCCTGTCACTTACGCGAAGCGGCTCTTCCGCCGCATAGACTCTGTCACGGAGCCACTCGGAGTCACGACATGATTGACATTGCGATGGAAGTAGTTGTGCAGGGCCCTCAGGATCGGATCGTTCAGGTCGAGGCAGCAAACGACGAGATCCGCGACGCGGCCAATGGTCGGCCATGTCGTGTATCTATGCATCCGTTCCCGTACGAATGGCAGGCCGGTCGCTACTCGCGGCACGCACCACAGATGCAATTTGAGCGCATCAGCGACAATGTGGCGGTCCGCTTCACATCGCGACCCCCCAGCACGCGCAGCCGCAGAATTCTCACCGCCGCATGGACACGCGACATGCGGGAGTCGGCGCTCCGAATGGCGAGCGTTTTGGAATCGTCGCTCTAGCCATTTCAACACTTGCAGCGGTCCAGAACATAACCAGCCCCTTCCCGCAAAGGAAGAGGCTGGCTGCTGAGGACGCTTGGCCCGCAAGGGCCGCGACGCGGGTGCTGCTGTTCAACCGCGCGCAACAGCGTCCAGGGAGGATCTCCGGCCAATATACCCCACGATCCGCCCAGCGGCCACCGCTCTCGGCCCCGGCCCTGCCCCGAAACTGCCCCCCGCATCGCCGGGGATCGCTATTTGGGAGGGAACGGAGCCGGTTCATTCTGCAGACCGCCCAATGGGCAGCCCACGATTCGAATGGGAAGCGACTAGGTTGTTTGATGGCTCATGCGGTAACGCAACGGAACTACGCCGATCACCGAGTGGATGAGGCGATTCTTCCGGAATGTCAAGCGGTACGCGAACGAAACAGCCGGTCGATCGCTTCTTGTAGGTCTGTCCGTTTCAATTTAGCGAACTTGAACCGCCGTAGGACTGCATCAGACTGACCAACTTCCTTTGCACAGAGTTCGTGCAATCCGGGCACGATGTCAGCGATCGGCACCAGCGTCTTGAACCGCACATACGCGGGCATTCGTTCAGAATCTGCCTTTTCCCCAAATTCGCCTCGCCCCGGCTTCATCCGTTCGTCGCGATAACGAGCGTTGGAGTCGTTGATCTCGATCTCGTCGATGAGGCCGATGAAGCGATATCCGCCAGCACCGGCGGCAACGTGCGATTCGTAGACTATTCCCGGCAGCATCGGGGCGAAAGTGAATCGGGACCGGACGGCAGGGTCACGTAAGCCGCGCTGTACACATTCCTCAAACAGGTCTGTGGCTGTCGTTACGCCAATTGGTCCGACCACGAACCCACCGTGTGCGAGGCACGCTTCTCGTTCGCGCAGAAAGGACTCAAATACAGGAGCAAGCAGCACGTCCACAGGTATCAGCCTCCATGCATCGCCTCATTTGCTGAGTTCTGCTAAGCTGCCCCTTGCTCGCGCTCCATCCGTCTGTAGCGCAACCGGTAAGATAGCGGCACCGCGATGGCCCGCCACTCCACGGCATCAGCAGCCCTGCCCGAACGCGTCGAGGAAGTCGAGGAAATCGAGAATGTCGATGATCGTGTCGCCGTTCACATCGGGATCACCGAGCGTGCCGCATGGGGCAGGCTGGTTCAAGCACGCACCGAAGTCCTCGAAGAAGTCGAGGAAGTCGAGAATGTCGCCTGCATCACCTTCGTCGTTGTAGTCGGCGAGACATGGCACGATCACCTCGACGGTCGCGGCTTCGCTCTCGGCCTCGCCGCACGAGTTCATAAACACGGCTGTGTACTCGCCGGAATCCGATGGCTGTGCCTCGGTAATCATCAGCACGCCGGGAGTGCCATCGGTCGGCGTGGGCAAGTCTTGAAAGGCCCCGCTGACCGTTCCGCCCCCGGAGGAGGCGCCTCCGGGTCCGTCTACGACTGGAACTCCGTTGCGCCTCCACTCGACCCTGACACTCGAATACTCGGTTGCGGGTGTGCTCGACAGGACCAAGGTGGTGCCGGAGTCGATCGTCGCCGACTCAGGGGCAACCGCGACGGATGGCGCCCCTGTC
>CAUJHH010000014.1 GCA_963204725.1 Planctomycetota bacterium | reverse complement strand
CTCTCCCCGAGGACGGTCGTCCAGCACCACCGCATCGTCCGAACGGCGCTCAAGCACGCCGTACTCTGGCAGCTGATTCCCTCGAATCCCGCGGACGCCGTTTCGCCGCCCCGCTACGAGCGTAAGGAGATGTCGGTCCTCAACGAGACGGAAGTTCTCCGCCTCCTAGAGCTCGCCAAAGGTTCGTTCCTACACCCCATTGTCTATCTCGCCGTGGATTCGGGCGCCCGCGCAGGGGAACTGCTTGGCTTGCGCTGGTCGGACGTTGACTTGGATCGCCAGACCATTCGCATCGTTCGGACCGTCCAACGGATCCCCAAGGAGGGCATCCAGTTCGGCACCCCGAAGACCGCGAAATCAAGGCGCACGCTCCGGCTCTCCGAGGGCACCTGCCAGGTGCTCAAGGTGCACCGCGAATCGCAAGACGATCTCCGGGAGTCGCAGGGCGACGCGTTCGTCGATCAGGATCTGGTCTTCGCTCAGCCACATGGCGGGCCGTTCGAGCCGGTCCGGATCTCCCACGCCTTCGGCAAACTCATTCGCAGCAGTGGCCTCCCGCAGATCCGCTTCCACGACCTCCGCCATACCGCTGCGACGCTGATGCTGTCCGCCAACATCCATCCCAAGGTTGTCAGCGAGCGCCTCGGACACGCGTCGATCCACATCACGCTCGACACCTACTCGCACGTCGTCCCGAACCTTCAGGACGAGGCGGCGACCGCGATGGAACGAGTTCTTCAAGTCTCTTCCGGTCCTACTGACGAATCGTCTATCAATCGAGACCGTGCCTGACGACAGAACCAGCCCTATCGGCACATCCCGGGAGCCGACCTTGGCGATCAGGTGAGAGCCTTGCCGTGGCGACCGGTGAGCGCCGCTCGATGCGAGTTTGGACGTTCGGCGTTGCTGCGATGCGCGTGGGCCTAGGCGTTGTGCGACTACCCGCTCCGTATTGCGATGACGACGCCAACCGTCACTAACGCGACGTAGAACGGACCGACCGCCCACGATGCCCACACAACCGGACCGGGGATGAAGCGATTTATCCAGCGTGGCATCCATCCAGCCCATTCCTCAGCAGACTTTCCATTGTCGGGAGGCGCCACATCGTCCGGGTTGAGCGAGAAGACTGCGATTCTGTCCCTACCCTCCGCAACAGCCTTGTACAGTCGACGAAATCGCTTCTCCTGCCGAAGATAGTTCGCGTCCAAGTACGCGAATAGCAGGACGGCTGCGACGCCAAGAAGCGCGACCGAGGTCGAGTTCTGCGTGAGTGCATATCCGTAAGTTGCGGTTACAACCGGGAGCATCCAGCTTTTCGTCGTGGTCGAAGCAGCAGACATTCGAGTGATTGTGGCTTGAATGAAGTCCAAGTGCTTCCGCCTGTCCTCTGGTTCAAGCTGCGCGTCGCTCATCGCCCCATTTCTTTCCTGCACGCGGCACGGAGGGCTTCCCACGCGTCATCCTTCTGCTCTTCGGTGTAGTTGGTCTCCGGCGGCCATATCCGGCCAACCGCATCGCCCGACCATCGCGGCACCAGGTGAACATGAAGGTGTAACACCGTCTGTGTTGCCGCTTCACCGTTGGACTGGATTACGTTCAGGCCCTCTGGGCGCAACACGCGCCGCATCACGTTCGCGAGCCGCACCGTTGTGCGAGCAAGTTGAGCTGCCGTGTCCTCGTCAGTGCTCCAAATGTCCTGGACGTGATGCCGAGGGATGACCAGCGTGTGTCCGAGGGTGGCCGGCTCCAAAGGGAAGAACGCAACGACGTGCTCGTTCCGGTAGACCTCACGCGCGTCCGGATCGTCATGTTGCACGATCTCGCAGAACGGGCAATCAGGATCGCTTGTAGGCACCCTCAACCCACGCAGTAAGATTCGCTTTAATACTTGCATACACAGCTTGGCTAGTTCCACCGCTGGGAGTGTGCAGCGTCACGTGATCACCAACTGACCCGCCGTTCTTCAGCTTGACCTCGGTGAACGGGTTGCTACCCGGTGAGTCGGTGTTGCTGTTGCGATCGGAAAGACCGTGGATCCGAACACCGACGAGGGGCTTCCGATTGTTCCAGGCATAGGCGATCTCGCGCCGGACCCACGGGCGGCTCGCCGTTTCGGAACCGACGAGGACGACAACGGCCGCCTTGTAGGCCATCTGGTCGGCAATCCACTTTTCGATGGCCGCGTCTCCCTGACGCTTGACTTCCTCCCATTTCTGGGCGTTGAGGATAGTCTGCCCCTCCACAGCACCCATCTGGATGATCTGCTGCACGCGCCAGTAGTCGCGGTCGTAGTGAAAGCTGAAGAATACCGACTTTGCCATCAGGTCTTCCTGCGCATGCTCTGGTCTGACCGCACCGGCCGTGCCGCTCGCCACAGCCATCCTCCATCCCAGTCTAACCGTCCGCCGACTAGGCGTCGGTCAACCCTGGGCGTCATGGTGGCGGTGCAAACACCAGAACGGGAACGGGGAGCGGGTGGTCACATCACGCGAAGCATACAACAGTGCGCCCGACAACCTGGATAGGGACGAACGTTGTGGCGTTGCCCTCCCGACGGCCTTCTATGAACCCACGGCGTGCTCGAACTCCCCTGCCGAACGGACGCCACTCGCGTCCTCTCGAGGACCGGTTCGAATTGAGACACGAGCCCTACCCTCGGGCGGATACGCCATATGCGGCGCGAAAGTCGCCTTGCCCGCACTTCAGTGTCCGATCGGTCTTACGATCGGCGTCAATCCGGAGTCGCCGTAGATGTCCTTCATGAACTGCGCGCACTCGTCACAGAGGAGCGTCTCGCCGCCATCGTATCCCCTGAAAATCCACTTGGTGGGGTTGCCCAGTGCACCGTAGAGGCAGCCTGGGCCCGCGCAGATCGTCCTGGTTGCTGCCTCCCTGCGGCGTTGCGTGCGACGCCATGCTGCAGCGTTGGTCGGCAATTTGTCGGCAGAACCGTGGCCCGATCCCTGTCTTGACATTTCTTATCGTCAACTTCAGATTCGGATTTTGGTAGGCCCGGAGAGATTCGAACTCTCGACCAATGGATTAAAAGTCCACTGCTCTACCGCTGAGCTACAGGCCCACCTTCGAGGATACCGAAGGTGCTGCTCCCATGCACCGCTCTTCGTCGCGCCCGGGCCGGGCCGGCCATCACTGCGGCCCGCCGAGGCCAGCCGGAGGGTGGCGCTCCATCGATGCGCACGCCCGGGCCGGGCTCGTCTGACGTCCCGCGTCCGTTTTCAGCCGCGCGCGGACGACTCCGGTTTACCGGGTCGCTGGCCTTGAGCCGTCTCGGCCCCCTGCGACAGAACGGAATGGCGGAAGGCACCTATCCGAGCACGCCGCCAACGCCTCGCAGGAGCGCCTCAGCCTCGGCGACGGTGCGCCGTACCACTTCGGCTGCCGGCAGGATCTCGTGCACGAGTCCCGACGACTCGCCGGCCCAGTTGAGCATGTTCTCCGGGCGGTTGTTATGGGCGCTGGTCCAGCCGAACGGTTGTGTCTGAACGGCAACTTCGGCGCGCAACGCCTCTTCGCGGCCATGCCACTCTTCCGTGAACCGGTTCGCCAGGACCCGGCTGATAATCCCTTCTGGCCAGCGCATTCCCAGCGCGACGTCGGCCGTCGTTGATCCGACGGTGTGGTCGCCATCGTTGGCCACGATGGCGTGACGCTGCGCCTCGAGATGGCCGGTGCGCGGTCCCCCAAACTCCGGCGTTGCCTTGAACCGGGTCCCCATCAGGACTCCGGATGCTCCCATCGCGAGGGCGGCTGCCAGTCCACGACCGCCGGCAATTCCGCCCGCGATGACGACCGGGATGCCGTCAGCGATTTCGAGTACCTGGGCGGCGAAGCTCAACGTGCCGCGGAGGCCGGTATGGCCTCCGGCTTCGTTGCCCTGGACGATGATCGCCGACGGGCGGGCGGCAACGACTGCCTGGGCGGTCCCGAAAGTCTGCACCTGGACCGCAACCTGCAGGCCGGCCGCGCGGCACTTTTCCAATGCCGGAATCGTGTCGCCGAAGGACAGCGTGACCACCGGCGGCCGGGCATTGATGGCTACGTCCACCAGGGTCGCGGCGAAGGGAGACCAATCGAACGTTGCGAGGTTGACCGACCAGGGCCGCGATGTGGCGCCGCGGACGGCTGCGAGCTCCCGTTCGAGATCGTCTGGCGTGCGTCCGAGGCTTCCAACAGTGCCGAGACCGCCCGCGTTCGACACTGCAGCAGCGAGCGTCACGCCGCTGTCGGAGGCCATGCCGGCCTGAATGATCGGATGGTCGATGGCGAAGTTACGGGTGAGCGCGGTGGTGAGCATGGGCATCCTTCACGGCGAGATGCGCCACTATAGCCCCACTGCGCCGGCACTCTGCCGGCCACTTCGCATTCCTGGGCGAATTCCAGAAGTGTCGGGATCCTCTCATGCAGTGGGCTGGCCCGGCCCGGCGGTTCCACCCCATGGGGCGGCGCAGCGCCCTTCCCACGAGTCGCCAGGCCGAAGCGCACGCGCGCGTGGTTGTCCGTACTGCATCGGGTCAACTCTGTGTGTGATGCGTGCCCGAAGCCCGCGCGCGTGGTTGTCAGAGCGTGGGTCGCGCGTAAGGATGGGGGG
>CAUJHH010000013.1 GCA_963204725.1 Planctomycetota bacterium | reverse complement strand
CGGGCTGCGCATCAAGGGCCCCGAGGGTGACGAGCACACCGGCGTGCTCGTCAGTGTCGGCGGTCGCTCGATCATCGAGATCCCGATGAGCGATCCCGCGCGCATGAGCGACGACGCCTCGCCCGTGTACCATTACGGCCTTGTAAAGGTCAGCGGCGACACCATGGAGCACCAGCCGCTGAACGCGGCGTGGCTGACCGGCCAGCAGCAGGGGAGCAGCGCGATCGTCGCCGCCCCCCTCGCGAGCGGCGCGGGGACGGTAACGGCGACCGACCCGGAGACGATGCGCGGGCTGCTCAAGAAGGCCGCGGCGGATGCCAATGCGTGGGGGGCGAAGGAGATTCTCACGCGGAAGCGGTAAGAGAACGCGGAGCTTGTGAACGCGTCCTCCGCGTTCAATGTCTGAACCATGCTCAGAACACCCACCATCACCCGTCCGGCCTCGATCGACGACCTGCTCGACGGTCGCCTCGCCTCGCGCATCACGCAACTCGATCTGGCCTCGAAGAAGATCTTTGTCGGGCGGATGAAGGGCGAGCGCCGCTCCAAGCGGCGGGGCGAATCGGTCGAGTTTGCTGATCATCGCCCGTATGTCTCCGGCGACGACCTCCGTCACATCGACTGGAACATCTTCGGACGCCTCGACCGGCTCTTCCTCAAGCTGTTCATGGAGGAGGAGGACCTTTCGCTCCACATCGTGATCGACACCTCGGCCTCCGGCGACTGCGGCGAGCCCAACAAGTTCATCTATATGCAGAAGGCCGCGATGGCCCTGTCGTATCTCGGGCTCGTGAACTACAACCGCGTCGCGGCGACCGCGATCGGCGGGGGCCCTGGCTCCGAAGGAGGGATCTCGGGAACCATCCGCGATCTCCGTGGGAAACGCCGCGCACTGGAGATGGGCTCGTTCTTGTGCGGGCTGACGCCCGAGGGCTCGACCAGCTTCGGCGAGGCCGCCAAGCGCATCTCGCTCACCCGGCGCGGCAGGGGCGTCATGGTCGTCCTCTCCGACTTTTTCATGAAGGAGGGGTATGAGACGGGGCTGCGTCTGCTGGTCGGGCGCGGCTACGACGTCTTCGCGATCCAGGTGCTCAGTCCGCAGGAAGTCGATCCGACCATCGCGGGCGACCTTCGCCTGAAGGATGTTGAGGATGGCGACATGGCCGAGGTCACGATCTCCGCCCCGCTCATCAAGAAGTACAAGCAGAACCTCGCGGCGTACTGCGACCAGTTCCGCCTCTTCTGCGCCCGGCGCGAGATCACGGCGATCACCGTGCAGAGTGATCTGGCGGTTGAGTCGCTCATCCTCGACTATCTCCAGACGAGGGGGCTGCTGCGATGAGAACTCAGCGAGCGGCAACTCTACTGGCATGTGTGCTTCTCAGCGCGTTGCCTGGAGGATGCATCCAAGCCAACTGGGCATCGGTCAATCGCGAAATGTCTGATGAGCGGCTGTCCGAAGTGTTCTCCAAGAGACTGCAGTACGGCATGACAGAAATGAAAGCGGCGGCTGGCCTCAAGAAGATGTGGGTTCAGTCTCCCGATGGCCCATGGGTGGGTACGGTCCTAATGGAGCGACAAAGAAGCGAAAGCGAACTCGCGGTGTTCGAATGGACGCCCGGCGCGAATAAGGGATTCCCAGTTCGCGCTACTCCATGGGGGGCGTTTAACAATCGCGACATCGTCTCGCGGGCCGCATTGACCATTCGGCTCAAGGAGCCAGGCGTGATTGTCTATGCCATGAAGTTCAAGTCTGGTGAGTGTGTTTCGCTGATCTTCGATGAGAAAGGACGGCTGTCAGACCTCGTGCGGTTCGAAGCACAGCCAATGGGAAATAACATTGAGGAGCCGCCTCGGCTGATCCCCCTCACCTCGGAGCCCGTCCCATGACATGGCTCACCCCATGGGTCGGCGCGATTGCCGCGGCTGTCGCGGTCCCCACCCTCCTCATCCTCTACTTCCTGAAGCTCCGGCGGCGTGACGTCGAGGTCTCCACGACGCTGCTGTGGAAGAAGGCGATCCAGGACCTGCAGGCGAATGCGCCGTTCCAGCGGCTGCGCAAGAACCTGCTGCTGTTCCTGCAGTTGATCGTGCTCGGCGCGGCACTGTTCGCGGTTGCGCAGCCGCAGTTCAAGGGCGCGACGACGAAGGGCCAGCGTCACATCATCATGCTGGATCGCTCGGCGAGCATGCAGGCTCTTGACGCGCCATCGCCCTCGGGTGCGCCCCGCCCGGTGCAGCGTCTGGAGGCCGCGAAGAAGGAAGCGATCGACCTGATCGACTCGCTCCGCGAATCCAACGCGTTCCAGCCCAATGTCGCGGATGAGGCGATGGTGATCGCCTTCGACACCACGGCCGAGGTCGTTGCGAACTTCACGTCGGACAAGGGCGCGCTCCGCCGCGCCGTTGAATCGATCGGCGCGACCGACGGCGGCTCTTCACTCGATGAGGCGATGCGTCTGGCCCAGGCCCACGCGCCGCGCCGCATCGTTGAAGGGAAGGCCGTTGAAGGGTTGTCGAGCGGCGAGCCCGTGAGCATGCACCTCTGGTCCGACGGTTCGATCCCCGATGCCTCGCGCGTCCTCCCCGGCGTTGAGAACGAGGTGACCTACCACGTCGTCGGCAAGGACGTCACGGCCAATATCGGCATCACCAGCATCCGGGCGGAGCGCGACTTCGAGAATCCGACCCACCTGACCGTCTACATCTCGATCCAGTCCACCGACGATCGCGAGCGTGCATTCGACGTGGAGTTGAGCGTCGATGGCCTCGTCGCGGGCGTCAAGTCCGTGACACTTCCCGCCGTCGCGCCGCTCCCTGAGCTCACTGAAGAGGCCGCGCAGGCGGGCCCCGCGCCGGAACGAGCGCCCGCGGCGACCGGCGGCGTCGTCTTCGCGTTCAATCAGCCCGAGGGCGCGATCATCACGGCGCGGCTGCGCACGGGTGGAGAGGACGACCCGCAGGCCGATGTGCTCCGTGTCGACGACCGCGCCTCGATCATCGTGCCCCCCGCCAAGCGACTCTCCGTCGCGATCGTCACACGCGGCAATCTCTTCATCCAGACCGCGCTCGGCGGCCTTCCCCTCGCAAGACTCGTCACCTTCACTCCCGAGCAGTTCCAGACCGAGCTCGACCAGCGCCGCACACGCGAGTTCGACGTCGTCATCCTCGATTCATGGCTGCCAAGGGTCGCGCCGGGAGAGACGCTGCCGCCGGGCAGGTGGCTGGTCTTCAACGCGGTGCCGGGGGGCACGCTCGGCATGGTCGACGGGGGCGTTGGCGAGTCGGCGCTCTTTGTCGACTGGGCTCGTGAGCACCCGGTGATGCGAGGCCTCGTGCTGGACAATGCGGTCATCGCTCAGTCACGGCGGATCAGCATCCCCGAGGGGAACCCCGTCGCGGTGCTCGCGACCATGTCGACTGGCCCCGCGATCACGGAGGTCATCACCCCCGAGGCGCGTGCCATCGTCGTCACATTCGACATCGCGCAGACGACCTGGCCATTCGATGTCTCGTTCGTCGTCTTCAGCGCATCCGCCGTCACATACCTCGGTGCTGACGGCTCCGATCCCTCGACACAGCGCATGCTCAAGCCGGGTGGCGTGCTCGCCGACGGGCTCCCGATCGGCGTCACCGACCCGATCCTCATCGAGCCCGACCTGCGAGAGACGGCGCTGGTGCTCGCGCCCGACAACAGGGTGACCTTCGGCCCGATCCGCAAGGCCGGGCTTTATCAGGTGAAGTGGTCCGGCGCCGCGACCGATCCCGGTGCCACACGCCCCCTCCGGACATACGCCGCGAACATGACCGATCCGGCCGAATCCGATGTTCGTGCGCTGCCGAAACTCGTGCTCGCATCGCGGACCGTGCTCGCGGAGCAGGAAGGGAAGATCCTGGATCGGCGGCTCTGGCCCTGGCTCCTGCTCGCCGCCCTCTCTGTGCTCATGTTTGAGTGGTACGTCTACAACCGGAAGGTGTACTACTAGGCATCGGGCCAGGAGCCGATCTACGAGCGGACGACGAGGATCTCATCGAGCGGCTTGCGCGTGATAGCCGGCACCACGCAATCCTCCGACGGATAGCCGATTGGGATCAAGAGATACGGGCGCTCGTGCTCGGGCCTCCCCAGAATCTGGCCGAGGAACTTCATCGGGCTTGGTGTGTGCGTGAGCGTCGCGAGCCCGGCGTGGTGCGCCGCCGCGAGCAGCATCCCGATGGCGATCCCGACGCTCTCGTTCACGTAATAGACCTGACCCCCCTCGTCGGTCTTCATCATCTTGAAAGCCACGATGAGCCAGGGCACGGTCTCGAGGAACGCCTTGTCGTCATCGGTCCCGAATGGGGCGAGGTCCGCGAGCCATTCCGGTGGCGCGATGCGCCCGTAGAACTCCCGCTCCTCCTGCTCCGCGCCCTCCCTGATCTGCTTCTTGAGCGCGGGATCGGAGACCGCAACAAAGCGCCACGGTTGCTTGTTTGCGCCCGACGGCGCCGTCCCCGCCGCCCGCACCACCCACTCGATGGTCTCCACACTCACCGGACGATCGCTGAACATCCGGACGGTCCGTCTGGAGTTCATGGTCTCATAGAACCTCTTGGCGACCGTTTCCGGCCGTTCACCGGGGTCGAATCGCTGGAGTTTCACATGCTTCGGGGGGAGTGGCATCGCGCTTGAACCCTCGCTGGAGGCCATTGGAACGACGAGCGTACCAATCCCGGGTCGCGCCGATGCACACCGGCGGCTCGCCCGACCGATACAAGGTGCGATGCCCCGCTCTGCGCTCGGTCTCGCGCCCGCTCTGCTCGCCCTGGTGGCGGGCGTGGCCGTCGCGCATGGATCCGGCGTTGAAGAGCCGGGGGATGGCTCACCCGGCCGGCCCGCGCTCGCCGGGCGCGTTGTCCGTGTTTTCGATTTCGAAGAGCGACAGACCAATCCGCTCCCGGTTCCACAGAACTGGTTCCGTTCCCAGACCGATCCAACGGGCCAGTCTCGTCCCGGGTTTCCCCCCTGGAACGCTGCGGAACTCGACTACGCCATCTCCCACCAGGGCGAAGGGAGCGTCCGCGTTCCGATCTCGGGCGGCTCGGCGCGTCTCCGCCTGGAGCCGGGTGTCATCCCTGTCCTGCCGGGCGCGGACTACATGATCGGAGCCACAGTCCGGACATTCGGGGGCATGCACGCCCATGCCCGCATCACCGCTCGCTTCCTCGATGCCACCGGCAAACCGATCGCCGGCACCGATCGTTCGACCACGCCGGTCCGCACGGAGGGTTCCTGGCAGCCCCAACTCCTGCAAGTGCGTGGAACGACCGAGGCCGCAGCGTTCCTCCAGATAGACCTTGAGATGCTCCAGCCCCGCGAGTGGGAGAAGCCAACCCTGCCGGACTTCAAGGTCTGGCCGGAGGACTTCGATGCCGCCGCGTGGTTCGACGACGTCCGCGTGACCCAGTTGCCCCGCGTGGAGCTCAAGATTGAATCGGCGACAAAGAACGACGCCGATGCACCCGCCATCGTGAGAACCAAGTCTCCCCCCGCGCTCCGCGCCCACCTCCGAGACCTGACAGGTCAATCACTCGTCGCCCGGCTCTCGGTGCGTGACCTCGGGGGCACGCTCATCGACAGCATCGTGCTCAACCCCGACCGCGGTCCGGGCGGACTGCGATGGGTGCCGAAACTCACACGCCGCGGCTGGTTCGAGGCGAAAATGGAGCTCTTCGCCGACGGGATGTACATCGGATCCGCCACGCTCCCGATCGGTTGGCTGGAACCAATCTCGGGGCCGAGCGACGATACGAACCGCTTCGTGGTTCTGGCCGACGAGATGGACCAGTCGTTGCTCGACCAGTACCCGCCTCTCATCATCGCGTCGGGCGCGGGCGCGGCCGTCGTTCCGGCGTGGGACTCCACGATCGAGGCGGTCTCGATCCCCGAGGGCCTCGCAAGGATCGAACGCAGCATCGACGAATTGCTCGAATCAAGAGTGCAGGTCGGCCTCGCACTCCCCCGCATCCCGAACGATCTGGCGTACAAGACGCAGCTCGATCCGCGCGACACCCTCCGGCTCATCGCGGAGCAGGGGGCGGCCGCGGAACCGTATCTCGGGCCGCTGGTCGATCAGTACGGCCAGTCCGTCCAACGCTGGTTCTTCGGCAGCCCGAGCGTTGGCCCGATGACGAGCGGCCCGGAACTGGCAACCCAGCTCGCCCGAGCCGATGAGGTGATCGGACAGCTCGTTCCGGGGCCGATCCTGTCGGTCCCCTGGGACGGCTCGCTGCAGATCCCTGAGGAACTCGGCGCGTTCGCACCCGACGGCCTTTTCGTCAGTGTGCCCGAGGGAATCAGCCCCGAAGGCATCGGTCCCTGGATCGACTCGATCGCCTCATCGATCGGGCCCGGGGCCCGGCGCTCGAACGATCCGATCGAGCTCACAATCCTCCCTCGTGTCGCGGACGCTCGCCTCTTCGGGAGGGTCGCTTCGGTTGCGGACCTCACCAAGACATGCGTGGAGGCCTGGAGCCGCGTGGGTGCGCTCGACGAGGCCGGCATCCGGCTCCGCGTCGCGCTCGTTGATCCATGGTCGATCACCGATTCGACCGATCCGGTGCTCGCGCCCGCGCCGTCGCTTGTGGCGATGGGGGCGCTCGCGAGCCATCTCATCGATCGACGCGTGATCATGGTGCTGCCGACGCAGCCCGGGGTGCGCGCCGTGCTCCTCGGCCCCTCAACCGAAGCGGGGCGCTCTCGATCCGGTGCGATCGTCGCCTGGTCCGACGGAAGAGACCCGGGGGCCTCACTCTCGCTCTATCTCGGCCCAGACGAAGTCACCGTGAGCGACGCGTTCGGCAATCGGAGCGTGTTGGCCGACGGGTCGGCCCCAGATGACAGCCAGATCAGCACGCATCGGATCGCGCTCACGCCGGTGCCGACCTTCATTGAGGGAGTGGACGAGCGGATCGTCGCACTCGGGGCGACCTTCCGTATCGAGCCCCCGTTCATTCCGGCTATTCACGAGTCACACGATCGCACGCTTGTGATCCGCAATCCCTTCGGCACACCGATCGACATCCGCTACTTCATCACGAAACCCGGATCCGACAGCCAGGGACGACGCGACCGCACATGGTCGGTCACGCCCCGGTCGGGCACGCTCCAGATCGCGCCGGGTGAAGAAGGGCGCATCCCGATCTCCGTTGTCCCTTCGGCCGTCGAAGAAGCCGGGCCAAAGGAGTTCGTCCTCGACGCACAGGTCACCGCCGATCGCCCGTACGGCTGGATCCGCATGGCCGCGTACGCCGAACTCGGGCTACCCGGAGTCCGTGCCGATGTCAGCGCCTCGCCATCGCCCGGCCCCTCTGGGCCGGACGTTGTCGCGGACGTGCTCATTGCCAATACAGGGACCGAGCCGCTCACGCTCGAGGTCGCGGCGTTCGCCGCCGGATTCCCGCGCCAGCGGTCCGCTGTCAATGCGGTTCCCCCTGGCGGTTCGGTGGTTCGGCGCTTTGTCTTTCCAGGTGCGCTTCGCCAACTCCGCGGCGAGCGGATCATCATCAGCGTGATCGACACCGGCACCGGAGGTCGCCTGAACTCAGGCGTCAAAATCGACGCAGTCCCATAATTCAGGGCTTATCACCAACCGCACGCGCCCCGTGCGCCAGCCGTGAATGGCCGGCGTCAAACTTTCTGTGCACACTTGACAACCACCGAATCGTATGGATAATAGTTGGATACCAACGTCCGAACCCTGAGTCTTAAATAGATCGTGATGGATCACAGGTTCGGTCGATGGAAAGGGTGATGGTTGTTCGGGTGCGAGCATGACAAACGCCGCGCACACACCGGGCTTTCGACAGACGACGGAACGATGCGACGCGCATCGGATCGTGTTTGTCGGAGCCGTGGGACAAGGCGATTCTGTTCCACTCGATCACTGTTCGCCCGCTCGTTTGCGGTGGAACCGCTGCTCCGTTCGCATCGTTCGCGCTCGCACACGCTCCGGCGCATCGTCGCTCGAGCGAGGATTCTGTGCGGGCCCGAAGCCGGGGAGTCTGTCGAAGACCGACTCGACCGGTGAGCACGCACAGGGATGGTGCCATGGCTCTCTTCCACGCAATCGCTTCTTCGTCCGGTTCGCCTCGCCATCACACGCTCGACAGCGAGCCTGCGCTGGTCCGCCTCGGACCGGGGGGCATGTTCGTTGCCGAGTATCACGAGCCGTCCGCTCCGGGTCGCCTGTTACCCATGGAGCGCATCGATGTGGAGCCCCGTCCGCGCCGCGCCCGCGGGCTCTCCGCGCCGCGAGCGCCGGATCCGGCGACATCGGTCGGCCATCTCGCAATCGCCCACGCCCTGCTCTGTTCTCAGGTGCAGGCGGGCCATCGTCTGCTCATGTCCGTGCGTGGCCAGCGTGCATCGCTCGGAGAGAGTCGCCTTTCGTTCCTTACCGCAACCGACTTGGAGGGTTCGCGCCATGAATCTCACACCGAAGCAGCTCCGCATTCTCCAACTCATTCGCGACTGGCGGGTACGCAAGGGCTATTCCCCGACCATGCAGGAACTCGCGGACGAGATCGGCGTCAGCAAGGTCACGGTCTTCGAGCACGTCGAGGCGCTCATCCGCAAGGGCGCTTTGGTGCGCGAGCCGAACAAGGCACGCTCTTTGTCGATCGCTGACGGCATCCCCGTCCCCGATGAGTCACGCCCCCTGCGTTTCCCGCTCGTCGGCAAGATCGCCGCGGGTTACCCGATCGAGAAGGTGCCGGACGCCGACGAGATCGACCTGACCGAGTTCCTCTTCCCGACCGAACGCGGCGAATCCACGTTTGCACTGAAAGTGGACGGCGACTCGATGCGTGACGAGGGCATCTTCAGCGGTGACATCGTGCTGGTCGAACGCACGCAGGTCGCGCAGAACGGCGATCGCGTGGTTGCTCTCTTGCCGGACGGCTCCACAACGCTCAAGACCTTTTACAAGGAAGACGACCACATCCGCCTGCAGCCCGCGAACCCGGACTTCGAGCCGATCCGCGTCCGCTTCTGCCAGATCCAGGGGATCGTCAAGGGTGTTGTCCGCCGCTACGGCCGCTGAGCAGCTTGTGCCGCAGTGATGCTTGGCGCTTCACTCAGAATCTCTTGTGCGCCGCCCGCTCCTCGGGGCCACCCACGCCCATGATCAGGCGGCAGAGCCGCAGATCCGCTGGCCGGGTGATCTTCAGGTTTCGAGCTTCCCCCGGTACTCCAATCACGCGCTCCCCCAGCCGCTCGACCAGACCGGCATCGTCCGTGCTTGACAGATCCGACTGCTCGTACGCGCGCTTGAGCAACGCCGTTTCGAAGACTTGGGGCGTCTGCACCAGAACCAGCCCGCTCCGATCGAGTGTTTGCTCGACCGCGCGATAGATCGGTCCCCGTCCTGTATCTCCGAGGATGGCCGCAAAGGGGTCCGGCTTCGGATCCGGCACGGGCTCTGTGGCGACGCGCTTGATGGTGTCTCCGACGTCAAGGACCGGGATCACTGCCGGGAACTTCGTCGCTCCGTCGAAGAGACGATCCAGCAGCTCTCGCGAGACGCACGGTCTCGCGCCGTCGTGCACCGCGACATGCGTCGATTCTTCGGGCACGTGCGCAAGCGCCGCTTTCACGGTCTCCCACCTGTGCGTCACACCGCCAGAGACAACGACCGCTCCGAGCAGGCCGAGCTTGTCGCCGTGGCGTGCCTTGAACGCGTCCATCTGCTTCTGGTCATGCGGCCCGGCGACGATGATCGAGCCGATCGTCACTTCCTCGTGCTCGTAGTTGACGAATGTCTCAACCGTCCGCTGGAGGACGGGCCTGCCGCCAAGGTCTTCGTCGAGCTTGGAGCGGGGAACCTCCATCCCCTCGACATAGCGACCGCTGAACCCCGCCGCCGGAATGATGACCGAGACGCGAATGCTCATGCCTCACGATAGGAGTGGCCATCGCGCCGCCGAGCCCAGGAACACCCATCACTGCAGCAACGCGATCGCCATCGGATCGTCCATCCGGATCCCCGCGCGGATCGGCGGCACAGGCCCGCCGGTCTGGCCGACCGGCAGACCGGGCAGATCCATCGCCGCGTAGACGGGCGTCTGCGGCGCCGCTTCCATCATCGGATGACCCGGCGCTTCGCGCCACCCAAACTCGATCACGCCAGCCAACACGACGACCGCAGCCATGCCTGCGGCCGACCGCATCGCCACGAGCACCCTCCTGCGACGCCGAACGCGACCGATGAACAGACTTTCCGATCCGATATCGCTCGCCGTGGCAATCTCAAGCTCGCCGAGCGCGTCCAGCCGCGCCTCCAGATCTGATCTTGTTTCGTCGTTCACCGTGCAACTCCCGTGTTCTCGTGCGCCGCACCGACCGCATTGGCGCCTGCGAGTATCCGATTCAATTCCTCCATCGCGCGTCGATGCCGCCCCACGATGGTGCCTCGACTCTGATCGAGCGTCATCGCGAGCTGATCAAAGGTGAGCCCGCCGACATGTCTCAAGAGCACGATCTCTGCCAACTCGTCCGGCAGGGACGCGATCGCCTCGGAGAGTGCCTGATCCAGGTGGGCCGCATTCGCGCCCTTCACGTCGGGCGTGGGTCCCACGTCGCGCCGCGCCGAATCGCGCTCGCGTCGCCTCGCCCGGCCCTCGCTCCTCGCCTCGTTCAATGCCAATCGCCGCACCATGCACGCAAGGAACGCGCCGATGTCGCGGATCTCGCGGACCTGGCGCTCTCGAAGCTCGAGCAGGCGGCACAGCGCCTGCTGCACGACATCCTCGCTCCGCGGGTCGTCGCGCAGCACCACTCGCGCGATCGAACGCAGCGACGGGCCGACGCGAGCAAGAAGCTCCCGTGCGGCCCGCTCATCGCCCCTTCGGATCAGGCGAACAAGCTCAAGATCGCTGCCGGCATTCGTCACGTCACCACATCCTTCGCGGGTCTCCGGATCAGCTCGATCACTTCACGGCCTGGAGCCGCTTGATGGCCAGATCGATCTCGCCCGAGACCCGCTTTGCGGAGCTGTACGCGCGAGTCAGGCTCGACGAGAACCGGAGCGCGATCACGCCATAGTCGCCTCGCTCGATGCCCTCGTTGATCCGCTCCAGCTCAGCCACTGGATCGGAAGAGTCCATGGCCGCGATCATGTCGTCATACGAGCGGGCGGTGTCGTCGAAGAGGGGCGCGAGCTGCTCCTCGTCCATCAGCGCGAGAGCGTCGAGGACCGCATCACCACCATCCGCATCGAGCGACCCGAGCGTCTCGGCGATCCGCCGCCCCGCTTCGGGACCCGTGCCGATCGCCCGCAGCCACTGGCTCGCCGTCCACCTTTCGTATGCCATCGCCTCGCGGAGGCGGAAGAGGTTCGTGTCGCGCACCCGCTGAAGCTCCTGGAGGAGTCGCTTCGCGTGGTGGCGTTTGATCAAACCGTCGTCCATCATCGTGTTGATGCGTTTGACGGTTACGCTCGTGACAGCAGCGCCGACCAGCGATGAAATCAGGATCCGATCCTGCGTGACGTGGTCTCCCATGGCGAGCATCGAGACCACGTTCTCAATGGCTGCATCCGGGTCAGACTTGCTGAGGATCGCCGCTTCGTTGTCGAGGGCTCGCGCGAGTCCTCGCATCGAACCCAAGTGGTCGAGGAGCGTGCCCGGGCCCTGCTGATACTCGATCCCCCAGTCGCAGTTCTCAAGCCGCGACCCGCGTCGGGCGATTGCGAGCGAGCTTCCGTAGGCCGCGATCGCCTCGATCGCCCGCTCGGTCGGTTGCTCGGCTTTCGGGTCCTTCTCCGCCATGGCCTCGAGCGTCTGGGGAGAGATCAGCCGCATCGCACGCGCATAGATCAGGGCTGCGTTCGTTGGCGCCGCCATCCCTGCAGGCAGCGGCGGCATGGCCACGGGCATGAGGAGTTCGTTGGGCTCGGACTGCTGGGCGTGAAGCGACCCGGTCGCCAAAGCCGCGCACATCAAGAGAGGCACAGCGCGAGCGAGCAGGCATCCGGATCGGACTCGACGTGGGATCGGCATCGAATGGTCTCCGCAATGGGACGCTTCTCCGCCGCGGAAGCGCCCGACTCTTCTCTGACACCGCCGAGGTGCCACGTATTCGTTCCACGACCGAAATCGGCGCACAATCTCCCAGATTCGTCAACGAATGCCGGCCAGATCCCTAGCCTTCGACTCATGCCCGACGCCAGATCGAATCCCGCCACGACCCACGAGATCGACCGCATCGACGGCCTCTATGGCCAACCAGAGCTCTACGACATCCTGCACGAGCCCGACACCGCGTGGGAGGTTGGGGGGCTCTTCAAGATCGCCCGCCGCTTCCTCGGGCCCCGCGATCCGGCCACCATGCACTGGCTCGAACCCGCGTGCGGCACCGGCCGCTACCTCCGCCTCGCCTCCAAGAAGGGCGTCCGCGTCGTCGGCTTCGACCGATCCCCGGAGATGGTCAGGTACGCCAAAGCCCGTCTGAAGGAACTCGGCACGTCCCGACGCGCCAAACTCTTTGTCGGCGACATGGTCGGCTTCGACGCCGAGCTCAAGCCCGCGTCGATCGACATGGCGTTCAATCTCATCAACACCATCCGCCACCTCCCCAGCGATCGCGCCATGCTGGCCCATCTCAAGGGCGTCCGCAGCGTCCTCAAGCCCGGAGGCATCTACGCCGTGGGCATCTCGCTCTCGGCCTACGGACGAGAAGAGCCGGACGAAGACATCTGGCGCGGCAAGCGAGGTCGCGTAGAGGTTACACAGATCATCAACTTCGAGCCCGCCTCAAACGGAGCTGGCCCCGGCAGTCGCATCGAGATGGTCTACAGCCACATGATGGTCCGAACCCCCAAGGGCGAGGCCCACCACGACGACGTCTATGGCCTCCGCAGCTACGACATGGCGCAGTGGCGATCGATCATCAGCCGCGCCGGCCTCGAACGCGCCGCGACGATCGACGAGCACGGCGAAGACGTGGAACTGCACGAGCCCGGCTACGCGATCCACGTGCTGAAGGCACGCGTCTGATCGAGCCCGATCATCCCAGTCGCTCGAAATGAGCCCCAAAGCGGCGCACCCGCTTCTGGATCTCCAGCATCGTCAGGCGCGCACGCAGTTGGTGCGCCGGCAACTCCGCCCGGATTGCCAACTGGTCCGGTGTGAGCGGCAACTCCAGCGCAGCGAGGATCCTCGCATCGACCGGATCCGTCGCAAGAGCCGTTCGAGCCGCCTTCGCGCCTTCCTGGGCGGACTCGTCGGGCTCCGACGGCCCGATCGGTCCGAGCGTTCGCGTCCCCGGAACGGGCCTTCTCGCTCGCGGCTCCGGCGCGAACAGGTTCGACCCGTCCAGGATTCCATCGGGCTCTCCGCGCTCGCTGGACTCCGAAATGGGCGCGCCGACGCCAAAGGTCGTCGCGTCGCGCAGCACGCTCAGGATATCCGCCGGTTCCGTGACCATCACCGCGCCGCCAGTCTTGATCAGATCGAGCGAACCCGCCGAGTACGCCGAATCGACGCGCCCGGGGATCGCGAAGACCTCTCGCCCGTGATCCTCCGCCGCGAGGCGTGCGGTGATCAGCGACCCGGATCGGTGCCCCGCCTCGATCACGAGCGTTCCGTGCGACATCCCGGAAATGATCCGGTTCCGCGCCGGGAAGTTCTCGGCAGTGGGAGGCGTATGGAACGGGAGTTCGCTGAGCAGGCAGCCGCGCTCCGCGATCCTCGCGAACAGTTCCTCATTCTCGGGCGGGTACGCCCGTGCCAGCCCGCAGCCCATGACGGCCACAGTTCTGCCCCCCGCCTCCATCGCGCCGCGATGGGCAGCGGTATCGATCCCCCTTGCGCCCCCGGAGACGATGGTCACCCCTGCCTGCGCCAGCATCGACGCGAACCGCCTGGACTGCTCCAGCCCGTAGTGCGAGCACTTTCGCGATCCCACCACCGCCAGCATCGCTCGATCGAGGTCGCCGGGTCGCAGTTCACCCTTTGCGTACAACACCGGAGGCGGGTCGTCGATGTGCAAAAGCAATGTGGGGTATCTCGCTTCACCCATCGCGATCAGGTGAACGCCCGATGCGGAGATGGCCTGGAGCTCCTCATCGGCGAGCCGATCAAGATCCGCGCGAGCCCGATCGATGGCATCCGCTCGCGCGTCCCCGATCCCCTTGACGGTGCGGATCAACGATGCCGATGCGCCGAGTGCCTCGCCTGCCGTTCCGAACTTCTTCAGCAGACGCGAGATCAATACCGGGCCGAGCCCCGGCACGAGCGTCAGCCGCAGCAGATCGAGTGCGTTCGGAGAAAGGTCGGGCATGCGCTTCACGATAGCACGCCTCACCCGTTCAAGGCGTACTCGACGTCATGAAGTCATAGGTCGAGGACTTCGCGCTCGACACGAACTCCGCCACCCGCACGTACACATCGATCGGAGTCGACGTCTCGACCTGCGTCAGAAGCTGCTGGTCGACAAGCACTTGGGCGTACATGTACGAGGGATCCGGCTTCCGGGCCGTGACCAGCAGCGTCGCCTTGTCAAGCGAGGGCTGCACCTGATCGAGCGTGAAGGTCCAGCCCTGGCTCGGTGCCTGGAACGTCAGACGGTAAAGCTTCCCGCTCCGATCGACCTCAATGGGAGGCCCGTTGTATCGCGCCTCGCTAAGCGTGGGCCGCGACGTGCCGCACCCGGCAGTCCCCGCTGCGACTCCGAGCAATAGCGAGCCCGCAACGGTGCGAAAGCGAGAAGAGCGGACGATCGACAGAAACGGCATCGCGATCATTGGGCATACTCCGAGTGTCCGGACGATGATACTGTCGCGCCGGGTCGGCGTGCGGCGCGGTCGTGCGCGCCACACCGGATCGAGCGTCTGATGATTGGAGCGAGCATGCAAGCGATGGAGCCGAGTCTGGCCACTGGCGGTTGTGCGATCGGTTCATTCCGCCGGCGTGTGCTGCGGCTTGGGCTTGTTGCTGCGCTCGCAGCCGCCACCCTCGCTCTCGGGGCCTGCGAGTCCGGCACCAGCCAGAAGGACCTCGCCGAGATCAAGCCCTTTGGTGTCGAGCCCGACATCCGCGTCCGCATCCGCGACGGCGTCGATCTCGCCGACATCGGTGCCGCAAACGCCTCCGCCCGGCTGCTTGCCAGGGGCCTCGCCGGCCGCACGGAAACCATGAACGCGCCGGTCAAGGCCCGCGCGGGCACGGGTGGCATCGAGCTCACGGACCTCTACGGCCGCCGCATCGTTTTCGGCGACGGCGCCGATGTGCAGATCACCATGCCCGAGGCCATCGGCGGCCTCGTCCGCGTCGACGGCACCCCCTACGCCTCCAGCATCGTGCTCAAGCAGCGCTCCGACCTCGGTGGCGGCGCCGGCGGACGCGGGCGTCTCGATGTCATCGCCACCCTCGGCATGGAGCAGTACATCGAGGGCGTCATCTCCAAAGAGCTCATCGCCTCATGGCCCCTCGGTGCCTTCGAGGCCCAGGCCGTCGCCGCACGCTCGTACGCCATGCACGAACGCACCCGCGCCCGTGCCGAGGGCAAGGCATTCGATGTCGAGTCCACGACCGCCGACCAGGTCTTCGGCGGCAGCACCACGCTCGAGGTCGCCAAGGCCGCCACGCGTACCACGCGGGGCCTCGTCCTTGTCGAGGGTGGGCGGACACTCCGCGCGTACTACTCGAGCACCTGCGCCGGAAAGCCCAACTCCGCGACCGACGTCTGGCCCGTCGGTCCGGGGTATGAGTACAACCGCTCCGCGTCTTTGCAGGCCCGTTCCCGCGCCTTCGCGTGCCAGGGTTCGCCCCTCTTCCGCTGGCGTGTTGAGCGCGATCTCGGAACACTCAGTCAGCGCGTCAAGGCGTGGGGCCAGATCAACGGAGGCGGCGTCGGCCAGATCGGCACCATCCGCTCCATCGACTCCATCGAGCAGAACGTCGTTGGTCGCCCGATCAAGTTCCGCCTGACCGACGATAAGGGCAAGTCGTACACCCTGAGCGCAGAGCAGCTCCGCTTCGCCTGCAACCAGAACGTCCCCGGTCTGCCAGACATCACCCGCGAGATCCGCATGAACAGCGGCAACTTCCAGGTGCTCTTCGCCGGCAACCGTGCGGTCTTTGAGGGCGGCGGCTTCGGCCACGGCGTCGGCATGTGCCAGTACTGCGCCAAGGGCTGGGCCGACCAGGGCCTCTCCTACCGGGAGATGCTCGCACGCTTCTATCCCGGTGCGGTCGTGCAACGGCATTTCTAGTCGAGTCGATGGCTCTTGCAGCCCGGCTCAGGCGTACAGGTCGATGAATCTCGCGACCAGGATCGGTCGCGACAGATTCTTCACGATCGCGCCCCGTGCCGGTGCGCCGCGATCTGTTTCACCACGCCCGACATCGCTCGCACCGACCACCCGCTCGCTCGATGCGGGCGTGGCTTCGATCGCACCGCGGCTCGTGTCATCGGAGACCTGCGAGGCGTCCGTCTCGGTTGCCGTCGGCGACGCCGCCACTGCCCTCGGGTGCTCAAGCGTGAGCCTCCGGTTCTCGTGATACAGAAAGTCTGCAAACGGTATCGGACCGCGCTCGAAGCAATCCGCTTCCCGAACCGCCCCGCACTCGTCGCGGCACGCCGACACCCGCTCGCACGCTGCGACAGTGCGATCAACCCTGGTCGCGGGCGCGATGTGGTGGTTCAGGTCCGAAGATGTGCCAACCGACGGGCTCATCAACGAACAGGGGTGCGAGGACCGTGCCGCCGCCCATTTGCCCTGTGGAAGGCCCATAATCTTCCGCCAGGCAGGATTCGCGAGCACGGTCCCGCGGTTCTGAGACTTGTTGGCTCGACCGGGTCGTGTCGGCCGTGGCCCGTGCGCCTCAGCGCGTGTGGTGCCGGCGCAACGTCCGGCCGCCAGGCCCGCGCCCGGATCGAAAGGAGTCGGCGTTCACGTGCGGACGAGCGAACTTGACTACGAACTCCCCGACGGCGTGATCGCCACCTCCGCCGCGGAGCCGCGCGACGCGGCACGGATGCTCGTTGCCAGCCGTTCCGATCCCGACTTGCTTGAGCACGCGCACGTCCGCGACCTGCCTCGCTTCCTCCGCCCGGGCGATCTCATGGTCTTCAATCGCACCAGCGTGCTCGCGGCGCGGCTCGTCGGCCTCAACACCCGAACCGGCGGCAGGTTCGAGGGGCTCTTCCTCCACGAATGCCCCGGCCCGGCCCCGGGTGCCACCCGCTGGCAGGTCCTCATCAAGGCCCGACGCGCGCGCGCCGGTGCGATCCTCACACTCCTCGATCATTGCGACCAGCCCTCCGACGTGGAACTCACGCTCGTCGAGCCCGCAGGTGGCGACGAGGGGGGCTGGATCGCCGAAGCGAGAGTTGGGAACGGAACCGAGTCTCGCGCCATCGCGCCAGGTGAGCAAGACGCGATTCTCGCGAGACTCGGACGCACCCCGCTGCCTCCTTACATCCTCGCTGCGCGCCGTGAGAGCAAGCAGATCATCCCCGATGCCAGCGACCGCGTCCGCTACCAGACCGTCTACGCCGACGTTCGCGCTCCGGGTTCGGTCGCCGCGCCGACCGCCGGGCTCCACTTCACATCCGAACTGCTCGCACGTCTGGGCGCGATGGGGGTCGCGTCTGCCGACGTCCTGCTCCATGTCGGCACCGGCACATTCAAGCCGGTCGAGACCGATTCGCTGCTCGACCATCCCATGCACAGGGAGTGGTGCTCCATGGATCGTGCCCTCGCCGATCGCATCGTCGCCACCCGTGGTTCCAAGTCTGGTCGCGTCTTCGCGGTCGGCACCACCAGCGTTCGCACGCTGGAAAGCCACGCCGTTCTTGCCGAACCGGGCCAGCCCCTTCCGTCGCCTTGGCCTTCCCACATCGACACCCGGCTGCTTATCTCTCCGCGATACCCGGTGCGATGGGTCGATGGTGTGCTGACCAACTTCCACCTCCCTCGCTCGACTCTGCTGGCCCTGGTTGCCGCCCTCTTTGAGCGTGACCACGAGCCCGGCTCCGGCATCGAGCGTGTGCACGCCCTTTACGCCGAGGCGATTCGCAGCGGCTATCGGTTCTACAGCTACGGAGATTCGATGCTCATCCTTCCGTGAACAATCTGGCCCTTGACCCGCGCCCGACTCATTCGGACCCGCCACAATCATGTGGGAAAGTTGTGGGAAAGCCCGTCTGGAACTGCGATTGAGCGCGAAGCCGACGCGCGGGCCGATGATGGTGCGCCGGTTCGCTCGATCGAGAGAGAAACCCCGGTGTCGAATCCACGGAGGCAGAGATGAAACTTGCCGACCTCATCGCCGGGCTCGATGTCACAATCGCCAAGGGCGACCCCGGTGCGGTTCGCATCTGCGACGTCACCGAGGACAGCCGCACCGTCATGCCCGGCTCGCTCTTCGTTGCTCGCCGGGGCCAGAAGTCCGACGGTCGTGCCTACGTCGGGCAGGCCTGCGAGCAGGGCGCCGCTGCCATCATCTCCGATGACGCCGCCGTCTGTGATGGGGGCGTCTGCGACTCGGGGTCGCACCATCGCGACCTCGGCAAGGACGTTGCCGTCGTCGTCACGCCCAACGTCTCTCGTGTCTCCGCATTCATGGCTGAGCGTTTCTACGGCAATCCATCTTCCAGACTCGCGGTCGTCGGCGTCACCGGAACCAACGGCAAGACCACCATCGTTCACCTGATCCACCAGATCATGAATGCAATGGACCTTCGCTGCGGCATGATCGGCACCATCCTCGTCGATGACGGGCGCGAGATCGCCCCCGCGAGCATGACGACGCCCCCCGCCATAGAGGTCAGCCGCACACTTGCCACGATGGTCGAGATGGGCTGCAAGGCCGCCGCGATGGAAGCGTCGAGCCACGCCCTCGATCAGGGGCGCGTTGCCGCCGTCCGGTTCAATGTCGGCATCTTCACAAACCTCACCGGCGACCACCTCGACTACCACAAGACAATGGACGCCTACGCCTCCGCCAAGGCGATGCTCTTCGAGTCACTCCCCGCAGACGGTCTCGCGATCGTCAACGCCGAGGACCCCGCTCACGAGCGAATGGTCCGCGATTGTTCCGCACCCATCCTCCGCTGCGTTTCGCGGCCGCTCACGCCCGAAGAACAATCTTCTGGCTCGTGGTGCGCCGTGCGGATCCTGAGCCGCACCGTCTCCGGCGTGCGCCTCGCGCTCGATGGGCCGTGGGGCCGCGTCGAGGCCGACAGCCCCCTCATTGGAGACCACAACGCGATCAACGCCCTTCAGGCCGTCGCTGCATGCCACTTCCTCGGCCTCTCGCGCGAAGGGATCGCCACCGGACTCGCCAACGCCACGCCCCCGCGCGGCCGTCTCGAGCCCGTCGTGGTGCCGAATCTGACCCGAGCCCGCAGAGCCGCGCTTCCGACCGTTCTTGTCGACTTTGCCCATACCGATGACGGCCTTCGGAACGCGCTCCGCGCCGTGCGCAGTGTTCTGCCGGGTCACGCGGCGGGATCCGAGATCGAGCCCCGGATCTGGATTGTCTTCGGAGCCGGCGGCGACAAGGACCGCACGAAGCGCCCGCGCATGGGGAAGATCGCCGCCGAGCTCGCGGATGTTGTCGTGCTCACCAGTGACAACCCCAGGCACGAACGCCCCTCGGACATCATCAACGAGATCATCAAGGGGATCGACGCGCCCGACGCCGCCAAGGTTGTCGTCCACGCGGATCGGCGCGAGGCGATCCAGCATGCGGTCCGCCACGCCGCTCCCTTTGACATCATTCTCATCGCCGGAAAGGGCCACGAGATCGACCAGGAACTCCCGGACGGGCGTGGAGGCACCTACAAGATTCCATTCGACGACGCGATGGTCGCGTCCGAAGCCCTCGCATTGCGTCGTTGAACCCCCGAACCGAACCTTGTGGCGCAAGCCGTGTCCGTGTGCGATCGATCGGAGGATCTGTTGAGTGAGCATGTGAAGTTCTGGACCCCGGACGGCATCCGCACCGCGATCGGCGGCACGTGGTTCGCCCGGCCCGAGGGCGCATCCGACGCCCCCCTCGCCGGTGTCTCCATCGACTCTCGATCCGTTGCGCCCGGCAACATCTTCGTCGCCATCAAGGGCGAGAACACCGACGGCCACCTCTACGTCGAGCAGGCCGCTCGCGCCGGAGCGGGTCTTGTCATTGTCTCGAACGAGTTCGAGCCCGGATCGCTCGGCGGCGCATGTGTCCTGCGGGTCGGCGACACGCGAGCCGCACTCCTCCGCATGGGCTCCGCCTGGCGCAGACTCCTGGAGGGCACCCGCGTCATCGCCGTCGTCGGCTCCAACGGGAAGACCACCACCGTCCGCCTCATCGACGCCGCCCTCGGCGCCGCCATGCGCGGCACCGCCTCCATCAAGAGCTTCAACAATTCCATCGGCGTCCCGCTCACGATCCTGAACGCGAGGCGCGGCGACCAGTACCTCATCTGCGAGGTCGGCACCAGCGCGCCCGGCGAGATCGCCACCCTCGCGCAGGTCGTCCAGCCGGATGTCGCGGTCATCACCAGCATCGGACGCGAACACCTCGAGTTCTTCGGCTCGGTCAAGGGCGTCGCCACCGAAGAGGCGAGCGTGCTCGACCATGTCCGATCGGGGGGCATCGGTGTCGTCACCGCCGAGTCCGCAGAGTTGGACGAGGTGCTCCGCGCCCGCTCCGTGCGTCGCGCCGAGGATGCCGGGCCCACGCTGATCCGCGTTGGCATCGGTCCGACGTCAGATGTTCGCGTCGCGAGCGCCGAGCCGATCCCCGAGGGAACCGAATTCACGCTGAACGATCGCGCCGCCTTCTCGTTGCCCCTGCTCGGCGCGCACAACGCCTGCAACGCCGCCTTCGCCGTCGCCGTGGCGCGCCGCTTCCGAGTCGCCGACGACGACATCCGGCGCGGTCTCGCCTCCGTTCGTAGCGCGAACATGCGCCTCGAGCGCACCCGCATCGGCGACATCGAGCTTATCAACGACGCCTACAACGCCAATCCCGACTCGGTCATGGCCGCCATCGGCACGCTCCGCTCCATCGCGCCCCGTGCCGGGGGCGGGCGCGTCCTTGTTCTCGGCGACATGCTCGAGCTCGGTCCGGACGGCCCCGCCCTCCACGACGAGGTCGTTCGAGCAGTCGCCGGTGACGCCGCCATCGATCGCGTTGTCCTGGTCGGTCCGCTCATGGCCGCACGCGACCGGCTCATCGCCGAAATCAAAGGCGACGCAGTCGTCTTTGCGCTCGCCGATTCCTCTGCCGAGAACGCTGCTCGCGCCGCCTCCGTCATCGCGCAGGGCGACATCGTGCTCCTCAAGGGCTCGCGCGGCATGCGCCTCGAGCGGATCGCCGAAGCCATCCAGACCGTGCATCGCGTCACGCCCCCATCGGCCCACATCGTGTCGACGACGCCCAAGACCAGCGCCGGGAGCGCCATCGCCTGATGCTCTACGTCCTGCTCTCCAACATCCGCGACTGGCTCGAGGCCAACAACCTCTACTGGACCATGGGCATCCTGGACCAGATCCAGTTCCGCGCCTTCGCCGCGCTCCTCGTCGCATTCTTTGTCGTGCTCATCTTCGGTCGCCGCGTCATCCGCCTGCTTGTGCGTCTGAAGATCGGCGATACCGGCGCAACCGACGCCGAGGCCCTCCGAGCCCATTCGCAGGGCAAGGCCAACACGCCCACGATGGGCGGCGCACTCATCGTCGGCGCCATCGCCATCTCCACACTCCTCCTCGCCGACGTTTCCAAGTTCTACGTGCAGCTCGCGCTCATCGTCATGCTCTGGACCGCCGCGCTCGGGGGCGTCGACGACTGGCTCAAGCTGACCGCCGCCCACCGCGGAGGCAGCCGCCAGGGCCTGTACGCGTGGGAGAAGCTCGCGTTCCAGCTCGGGCTCGGGCTGCTCGTCGGCTTCTTTACGTTCAACCACGCCAACACAGGCGCCGCCCACGACCTCGGCCACGTGCTGAACCTCCCGCTCCAGAAGACCTACGAGTCCGCCCAGGGCGACATCTCCGGGAGTCTGATCTACCTCGGACGCGGCGCGTTCGTCATGCTCGCCATGCTCATGCTCACCGGCATGAGCAACGCCGTCAACATCACCGACGGCATGGATGGCCTCGCCAGCGGCGTCAGCACCTCCGTCTCCGTCGGCCTCCTCGTGCTCGCCCTCATCGCCGGCAGCGAGCAGGCCTCCCGTTACCTGCTCGTTCCGCACATTCCCTTCGCGGACGAGCTCGCCGTTGTCGCGGGCGCGATGATTGGCGCGTGCCTGGGCTTCCTCTGGTGGAACTGCTCTCCGGCGCAGGTCTTCATGGGCGATACCGGCTCGCTCGCGCTCGGCGCGCTCATCGGCTACATCGCCATCGTCACGCGGCAGGAGGCCGTCGTGCTCCTGATGTCCGGTGTTTTCCTTCTCGAGATCGCGTCTGTCGCCATCCAGGTCGGCGTCTTCAAGCTGACGCGGATCGCGACCGGCACCGGGCGGCGTGTGTTCAAGATCGCGCCATACCACCACGCCCTGCACCTCTCCGGCTGGAAAGAGCAGCAGATCGTCGCGCGAGCCTGGATCGTCGCCGTGCTCTTCGTTGCGGTTGCGCTCTGGACGCTCAAGGTCCGCTGATCGGTGCGATGCGGAGCACGGGCGTCACCAGCGTCGGTCGATCCTGCACCGGCCCGAACGCGCCCGGCTCCACCGCGACCAGCAGCCGCCGGGGCTGGTCCGCAAGATCGAGCGCGACCGGAAGCGACGGCTGCGCCGCGTTCACGTGCCCGCGCCACCGCTCGCGCCAGCCCCCACCCGAGGCCGCCGCCGTCAGGATCACGACCTCGCAGTCGCCCCAATCGCGATACGCCTCCGGCATCGTGACCACGCACGCCAGCCCGTCAGTTCGATCCGGCAGTTCCCACTCAACCCGCGCAGGGCCCGGGAAGCGAATGTCCGGCGCGCCCAGCGGAGACCGCGTCGCATCGCCGAATCTCGGTTGATCGGTCCACGGCCGGGGTTCCACGGGTTGCACGCTTAAAACGCGGGCATCGGCGAGCGCGACCAGTCGCCCAGCGTCCGGCATCCACCCCACCACGTGGTCCACGATCGCCATTCCCCGTGCGGGCGGAGCATGCGGCATCGCGTCTTCGGTCGGATCGGCTTCCGTCTGCGCAGCCTCGCCGAGTTCCGGCACGAACTGAACCATGCCCGCTCCGGCCGCGCTGACCTCTCGCATCCCGACGCTGCTGCCGTCCGCCAGCCAAACTCGTGCACCTCGTGGCGCGACGGTCGGATTCGCGATGATGAGCGTCGAGACTCGCTCGATCGCCAACTGCTGCGTTGCTCCCGCGCTGTTCTCAACGATCGCTTCGACACTCGTTCCGGTGTCGCGCCGCGCGGGCACGAATCCCACCACGAAACCCGTGAGGAGATCCCCGTTGGCGAGCACCACCGTGTCCTCGCTCACTGCGGCGCTCGGAGCGGGCGCATCCGCGTTCGTGATCCACAGCGTCTGGTCGAGCGCGACACGCAGCTCACCGAGCAGCGGGTGCACGATTCGTATCGACTCCTGATCACCCTCGATTGCGCCGAGACGACCGATGATCCGCTGTCCATCGGCCAGCCCGATGGCCAGAGATCCCTCCGAGACCAGCGGTCGAGCTGCCAACTCGCCATAGATCGCCAGGATGTCCTTTGATTCGACGGTCCGGCGCACGCCTCGCTCGTCGACAACGCCCACCGAGGCGCCATCCAACCGCTCGATGCTCACAACCGTGCGAGAGAGGTCCGCGCCGAGCAGGATCCGCCTCGGCCCCTCGGGCGAGAGCAGCATCACGGACGTCAGGATGGCCAGCGTGTGCATCATTTCTGGAAGATCGGCAGATACCGCTTGGGCATCTGAAGGACAAGCAATCCCATCGCCGTCGAGTACGTCGGCCCCACCGAGCGATCATCCCACGCCCCGGTATCAAGCTGCTGCACCAGCAACTCCTCGCGGGCCGCAGGCCACCACCGCGCCCACCACTCGCCGCCCGCGAGGTACATCGCCTGGATCGCGTAGTAGTGGCCGTAGAAGTAGTGTGTTCTCGGAGCTCGCCCCGTGCCGGGCATCGCCGACATATTCAGGTACGACAGGCCACGGTTCAGCGACTCGTCCTCATAGATTCCCGCGTAGTAGAGCGCGGCGACGCCCGCCGCCGACCTTGGCCATGCCGACGCCCCGACGTCGAGCTGGTACTTGAATCCGCCATCCGGGTTCTGGCACTGCCGGACATACGTCACGGCCCGATCGATCGTGTCCCGCGACACCTCGATCCCCGCGTTCCGCGCCGAGCGCAGCCCCATGACCTGGCAGATCGTGACCGACACGTCCGCGTCGTACGGCACCGGGTTGTACCGCCACCCGCCCTGATCGTTCTGTGTCGACTCGATCAGGCGCACGGCCTTCACGAGCGCCTCGTGCGTCCGCTGCGCCAGGCGTGTGTCGCCGCCGCCCGCGGTCATCCCGTACACCTCGCCGAGAAAGAGCGTCGCGAACCCGTGCCCATACATCGGGCCGTTCGCCGCGTCCGAGGCCAACAGCCCGTTCTCCGCGACATTCGCGAGCACGAACTCCAGCCCTTTCTGCACGTGTTCCGCGTACACCCCGCGCCCCGGCACGTTCCCGTCCGCCATGAACGCGAGGCACGCGAGCGCGGTGATCGCGATGTTCCGCTCGTAACGCAGATCGCCGAATGAGCCGTCCGCGTTCTGTTGCTGCGAGAGATACGCAAGGCCCCGAGAGATCGCCTCATCGAGCTCCGGCGTGATCTCGTTCTCAAGCGCGTTGTTCTGTGCGCTGTCTCGTCCCTGGATCGCGATGTCGCTCAACGGCTCGCGGCGTGGTTGCGCCGGTTCTGCCGGAGGCGTCGCCGAGCTCGCCGGCGGAGCCGGGGGCAGGTCCTGCCCGAGCGCACAGCAGCCCCATCCCGAGGCCATCACAGCGATCGAGGCCAGAGTTCGATTCATCGCCTCGGCTCCTCGGCGAGTCGCCGGTAGTACTGCTCGGTCATCGTCTGATAGATAGAGCTGAACCGATCGCTCGAGCCCTGCACCAGCGCGTCGCGCAGACGCGCAGGCAGCGCTCCCCACGCCGCCGCGTTCAGTTCGACGCTGTTCAATCCCCCGTTCTGACGCGAGGGCGATTGTCCCTCGTTCGGTTCGCCCTTCTGATCCTCGTTCCGCTGGGCTTGTTGCTGCTGTTGCTGACGCTGGTTTGGTTGCTGCTGCTGTTCCTGCTGCTGCTAGGAGGACGACGATGATGAGGAGGAGCTCTGCTGGTTCTGCATCGCCGCCGCGATCACAGTGTCGAGCTTCCGAACCGCATCCTCCTGCAGGCGCTGCGTTACCAATCCGGTGTCCAGCCCCGGATCGAGCCGGTCCGCAGTCTGCTCCATCAACTTCACGGCCTGCTGGAACGCCTCAGCAGCTTCCTCTGCGGACAGCTTCTCATCGAGCGCGGCACGTCCCGGCTCCTCGGGCAGGCGCGTCGTCGGCGCATCGCCGCGCGTTCCCGGTTCCGCGAGTCCGAGCAGTTCATCGAGCGACGGCAGCGTCTGCGGCGGATCGACCGTTGCCGATCCCATGCCGCTGGCGCAGCCGCACGCGATCGCGAGCCAGAAGATGCCAACCATCCGCGCTCGCCTCATCGCATCGCCCCATTCTCGTGCGTTGACGCGCCAAAGCCCTGCGGCTCGGTCGGTGCCGGCCCGGGCTGCGGAGGCAACGCCTGTTCCGGCTGCGCCATCGACTCCAGCAGCTTGCGGGCCTGCTCCGCGATCTCTCGCTGCAACTGCCCCATGGAGCCGAGGTCTTCTTCCGTCACGCCCTCGGGCATGTCTGCGGCGGATCGCGTCGATTCCAGCACATACTGCTGCATCTCTCGGAGGAGCCGCAGCTTGGCGAGGTCCGGGATCAGCTTGTCGTTGCCCTGTCCCTGTCCGCCGCCGCCGCCCTGCTCGCCTCCCGCCTCGTCGCGGAAGTCGCGATCATCCTTCGGATCGGCCAGCGCGTTGAGCAGAGACTGCAACATTCGCGCCGCGGTCTCCTGGCGTCTGACCACGCCCCGATCCACCCTTGCCTCACGGAGCGACCCCGCCGCCGCGAGCATGTCTTGGTTCATTCGGTCGTGCGCGAACGTGAAGACCTGCGCATCGGCGAGTTCCTCGGTCTTCGCTCGCAGATCCTCCATCGCCAGCCGGAGCCCGTCCTGCTGCTCTCCGGCCTGGCGCACGCCCGCCCTCTCGCGCCGATCGAGTTCGCGTCCCATCCACGGCTCGCTCCGCCGAAGCAGGTCCATCTGCTGCTCCAGCGCCTCCCGATAGGCGGCACGGAGTTCCTTGCGCTTCCGTCCCGCGTCGCGCTCCGCGGCTTCTTTGTCGATCCGCTCCGCTTCCGCTTTCGCATCGCGGAGTCTCGTCGCGCTCAGCCGCTCCGCCTCGTCCGCGCCGTCGAGGTCTGCCGGAGCTCGTAGCGCACCAATCGCGTTGCCCTGCGCCGTCGCCGCCGCGAGCGTGAGGTTCCCCACGCCTTCCATCGCGCGTCCCGCCGCCGTGATCTGGTCGACGACGCCGAGCGTGTTCTGATTCAATCTCTGCATCCCCGCATCGAGTCCGTTTGCCACCCCGCCGGCGCGGGCCCGCGACAGCAGAGCGATCTGGCCGTCCTGTTGCGCGATCAGGGATTCGAGCGACTCGATGATGCTGGCGAGCTGTCGACGCAGCGCCTCGTCCTTGCGCTGCTCCGCGCTGTCGAGATCGTCGAGCATCTCTTCGAGCGTCTGGATCGCCTCCTGCTGACGCTGTGACGCCGCGTTCGCCTGGTTCTGCGCGAGCTGCTGGGCCGCTTCCTCAAGCTTGGGCGCGACGTTGCTCGAACGGCCCCGCTGTGTCGCCAGCGCCATCGCCTGAGCCTGGGCCGCGTCCGCGTCCTTCAGGTCGCGGCTTCGCTCGGACAATTCATCGAGCGCGCTGGCAGCGTCCTGCGCCGCTTCTTGCTGGCGGTCCGCGATCCGCTCCAGCTCTGTGCGCTCATCGGGCGTCAGCGATGCGAGGTCACGCCCCGTCGTTCGCGACGCAATCTCTATCGTCTGTTGCAGCAGCCGCTTCTGCTCCGAGAGCAACCGCTCCACGGATCGGCGCGCGACCCAGGCGTCCTGCCCATTGTCGAGCAGGCGCACGAGCTGGTCGAGCTCGTCACGAACCCGGTCCTGCGCCTCGGTGATCTCCTCACGCTCCTGCTCATCGATCGATGGCCCTTCGGCGTCTTCGGGGATCGCCTGCGCCGCGCTCTGGATCCGCTGCGTCGCTTCCTGTGACGCCTTCGCCGCCGCGCTGACGAACGATCTCGCATCGTTCAGGATTCCATCGAGCGCATCGTCCTCCAGCCGGTTCCGGTCGGCCCGACGCGCCAGACGCTCGATCGTCTCCCGCTGCGTCGCGACACGATCGCCGAGCGCCGACTGTCGCTCTGCCAGATCCCTGGGTGGGGGCTCACGCTCGCCGGCGCGAGAGATCTCCGCCTGTTCCGCATCGAGACGGATCGCAGCCTGACGCACCGATTGGAGCTCCGCGCGAACCTGCTCGATCAATCGCGGCTCGGAGATGATCCGCAGCCGCCGTGGCGAGGATCGCACCGGCTCGTGCGTGTTGCCGTCGAGTGCATACCCGTCCGTCGCGATCGCGTGCAGCCATACTTCATCGCCTTCGTGGAGGTCCAGCGTGGCCAGCTCGATGACCGCCGCCGCGTTGAAGCTCCTCGTTGGACCCTCCGGCATGTTCGGCCCCGAGATCGGGACGGGCGGTCCGGACTCCTCCGCCCCGACCCCCGCGCTCGGTGCAGGGGGGCGGGCGACCTGGAGATCCAGTGAGACACTTCCAACGGCGATGTCGTCTCGTGCCTCGCCGGTCGCCGGTACGACCGCCGTTGCCAGCACCGCCTCGTCCTGTGCCGGCTCGGTCACAGCCGCCGTTGGAGACGCATCCTCGATCGCGTCGAAGGAGAGCACGATCTCGTCCGCCGATCGGAGTCCGTGCTCATCCGCGAGCGAGACATGGAAGGTCGTTGGCGCACGCAGCGTCCACTCGAATTGCCAAGCCCTCGCCTCCAGTGTTGTCCGCAGATCCGCCGGTAGCGATCCCACACCGAGCACCTGCCTCACGAATCCGGAGTGCCCCGCCTCTCCCGGCTGCACAGATGGAATCGCTTTGTTCGGCACGATCGACAGCGTCACGCGAGACCCCGCGAGCGCGGGCGGCACCGCCATCCCGCCGGGTGTGAGCTCGTGCACGCCGCTCGCCCGCTCCGGCTCGAGCGCCGCCAGCGCAGCTCTCGCGTACTCCGGCGCTTCAATCCGCGCCGTTGCGCCGGCAACGCTTGGAGGGCGAACGATCAGCACACGCCGCGCGTCCGTTCGGCTGTCCTCGGTCTGGAACCAGTACTCGACCTCGATCTCGTTCTTCGGGGCGGTGCCCGGTCCACCCATCGCGAGCGTACTCGGCTCGATCAGGCGTTCGAAGAGCTCGCCGCGCTTCGTCGTGGCGGGCGCGTCGGCGCCTCGCTCCGTCGCGTCCACCACACGATTCTGGCTCGTGAGCACGACGGTCTGGATCGGCCCCGCGCGCCCCGCGTCGATCACGCGATACTGCGCCGTCACACGCGTCTGGCCCTCACGCCTGTGCGTCCGCGTCAGCACGCCGCGGAGCGCCAGCGCCTGATCCGCTGGATGCACGGCGTTGTCCGTGCCATCAACGACCTCTGTGCGCGTCGGCCACGTTGCGTTCGTCCACGGCGTGAGCACGCGTCGGGCTGCCGTCGACACCAACACAGGCCAGACGAAGGCAGGCGCAGCCGCGAGCATCACGGCGGCGCACAGCATCCCCACCGCAATACCCACCGATCGTGGCTCGAGCATCGCGCTCACGAGCCGTGGCGACCAGAGCCTGACCGACTTCTCCGCGACCTGTGCTGCGAGCGCACGCTCGATCGCCGTGCGTGGCTCCGCGTTCGCAAGCTGGAGCCCCGACGCGAGCACGCCCTCAAGCCCTGCCTCTTGTCCCGGCTTGCTCCGCTCGACCCGCAGAGCAACCTCGTGCAACGCGGGCCGGAAGCGCAGACCCGGAATCACAAACCGCACGATTCCGAAAGTCAGAGCCGCGCCAAGCCCACCGAGGAAGGCGATGCGGAATGCGCGCGGGAACCGCAGCACGAAATCGAATCCGCCGACCAGCACCATCGCGACGATCACCGCGGCGAGCACCAGCGCGAGCCCGCGTCCGACAAGCATGAGCCGCGCCATCGATCGCAGACGCGACAGCCCACGCTCGATCGTGTTCGCGATAGCCCGGGCTTCCGTTCCCATCTCGATCCTTCTCTATGGCCCGGTCCGTCCGGGCACGTTGCCGCCCCTATCAAACATTCGTACCGCCCGGAGGTTGAGATCGGAGCGGCAATACCGCACGATCGCCGTACTTTCCAACTTCCTCTCATACCATCCTACCGAACGCTGCGCTTCCGCACGCTGTTCGGGGCTTATCTCGTGACACAAGCGTGAAAGGGGCCGCCCAGTTGCGGGCGGCCCTCAGGAAACTCGGCTCATGGGGCCTCGGTCACGCTGCGCCCTGGTTTCGGCGCGAATCCCTGGGCACGATCTGCGGCTCCGTCGGCTCATCGGGTCCATCTTCTTCGATCTCGTCGACCAATTCATCACCCGAATCGTCCTCGTCGGACGCTTCCTCGCCATCTTCATCCAGGGGCTCGCCGTCTTCTTCTTCTTCTTCTTCCCACGGCGCGGCCTCGTCGGCCTCTGCGGCGTCCTCCGCCGTGCCGCCTTGCTCCGCTCCACCCGCATCCGGGCCAGATCCGGAAAAGAGCGTTCCCTCGCTCTGCTGGCGCTTCTCGTCTTCTGCCGCGAGGCGCTTCATCGCCTCCCACTGGTCGATCGTGATGAGGACGTCGCGCGCGACCGACCCCTTGTGGTCGGAGATGATTCCGGCGATGCCCATCAGGTCGATCAGGCGGCTGGATCTTGTGTACCCGATAGCCAGACGACGCTGCAGAAGCGAGACCGATCCGCGCCCGGACTCGAGCACGATCTCGACGGCCCGATCGAACATCGGGTCTTCCTGGGCGGCGGCGAGCGATGCCGAGGAGTTGTTCTCGCTCTCGGCCACCCGCTCTTCATCGGAGCCGCCCGAGCGGAGCTGCATCAACTGACGCTCGAAGGTCGGTGTGGCGATGTCGCGCATGAAGCGAACGACGCGGCGGATCTCCTTGTCGTCGACCAGCGTCCCCTGCGAGCGGACGAGCTTGCTGGTTCGGGGAGACAGATAGAGCATGTCGCCCTGGCCGAGCAGCAGCTCGCCCCCCTTCTGGTCCAGCACGATGCGCGAGTCCATGCCGCTGGCGACCTTGAACGAGATGCGGCAGGGCATGTTGCTCTTGATGAGTCCCGTGACGACGTTGGCCTGCGGACGCTGCGTCGCGAGGATGAGGTGGATGCCGACGGCGCGCGCCTTCTGCGCGATGCGGATGATCGAGCCCTCGACCTCCTTGTTGGTCATCATCAGGTCGGCGAGCTCGTCGATGATGAAGACCATATAGGGGAGCTTGCGCGGGATCCGGGCCTCTTCCTCCGGCGTTGCCGGATTCAGCGCGGCCTTCAGGTCATCCCACTCCAGTTCGTTGTACGAGGCGATGTCGCGGCAGCCGGCCTCCGCCAGAAGTTCGTACCGCTCGTCCATCTTCTTGCAGGCCCACTCGAGGATCGCCGCGGCCTTGGCCATCTCCGTCACGACCGGGCACATCAGGTGCGGGATGTCCTTGAACTGGCTCATCTCGACCATCTTGGGATCGACAAGGACCAGCTTGAGTTCGTTGGGCTTCTTCGTATAGAGGAAGCTCATAATGATCGTGTTCATGCACACCGACTTGCCCGATCCGGTGGTGCCCGCGATCAGCATGTGGGGCATCTGCGTCAGGTCCGCGATCAGGGGGTCGCCCGATGCGTCCTTGCCGAGGAACATCGGCAGCTTCATCTTTGCGAAGGCGTCGGAGTTGCTCATGAGCTCCTTGAGGCGGACCCGCTCCTTGGTGGAGTTGGGCACCTCGATGCCGACGGTGTCGCGTCCTTCCTGGTTGGGCACGATGCGGATGTTGACGGCCTTCAGGGCCCGTGCGATGTCCGAGTCGATCGCGTTGAGCTGCGAGACCTTCGTCCCCGGCGCGAGGCGCACGTCGTAGAGCGTGATGACCGGCCCGGACTCGATCCCTACGACCTCGCCGTCGATGCGGTACTGGCGCAGCGCACCCTCGAGCGCTTCGGCCTGCTCGCGGACCATCCCTTCGAGCACCTCGGAGAAGTTCTCCTCCGGCGCCTCGAGCAGATCCAGCCCCGGAAACTGGTATCCCTCCATCTCCGTCACACCCTGCAGATCGCGCAGGTCGTCTTCGGTCGCGACCTTCATGGTGTCGCGTCCGAACCGCACGGGCAGCTTCGCGATCTTCTCGCGGGGGTCGTCGTCGGTGTAGACCTGCGGCGCGCCCGGCAGGTCCGCGTCGTCGTCTTCCTCTTCTTCCTCGACCGGCACCAGCTTGCTGGCTGCGAGCGTGGGCCTGCCGCCGGTCGATTCCTCTTCTTCGATCGCGTGCTTGTCAGCGCGTTTGCGCCGCTTGGGCTCGATTTCGATCCGCTCGGTGCCGCCGAGCCCGCCAGCCTCCTCATCGATCGCCTCGGGCTCTCCCCCGGCGATGATCGCCTTGGCGCTCCTGGATCTGACCGGCTTCTCGGTGCCCCGCGCTCCGCGGCCCCTGACCACCGGCTCGTCGTCGAGGTCGTGCTCACGCACGCGCGCCGCTCGCCGGTTGATGAAGAAGCGTGCGATTGCGCTGAAGAGGCCGCCTCCTGCCGAGGCCGAGGCCCGCATTGTCGCGCCGCCCACGCCGACGGCCGTCGCGCCCGCGACCTCCGCCGTCTTCTTCGCTGCCGGTCGCATCGCCTCGAAGATCATCGCGGGGATCGCCAGCACCCAGCGATCGAAGACGACGATCAGGCCGATCACCATGAACAGCATGAGCCAGAGGAGCGATCCGAGCTGTTTGAATCGCACAAAGAGCTCGTTGGCAACGAAGTCGCCGATCGTGCCGCCGGACAACCCCTCGAGCGGCCCGAGGCGCGGTGCGACCAGGGCCATGATGCCGCTGACCGAGCAGGCGATGATCACGACGCCCGCACCGCGCACGAGCATGTGCGTCACCACACGTCCGAGCATCGGCATGAGCATCGCGAGCCCGCTGAATCCGATGAGCAGCCACGCGCCCCAGCCCATGAGCTTGAACATGTGGTAGGACAGCTGCGCGCCAACCGGGCCGCACAGGTTCGCCACCGGATCGTTCAAGGGTGAGACGAGGTGCGAGGGGGGATCGGCGGGGTCGAATGAGACCGCCGCGAGCGCGATGAACGCCCACGCCGTGATGCCGATGAGCCATGCGACGCGGCGCCCGATGGGCGACGATTCGGCGTTGCCCTTGGTGGCCTTCTGTGCGCGCGGAGTCTTCCTGTTTTTCTTTGCAGACATACCAAACAGGTATCGGTCAGCCCCGGCCGGACACGGCAGTATTCGCGCGTCTCCCGCATGCTCCGCGCCGGCACCCGTGCCGACTGGAGTAAAGCGGGCGAATCACCGGCCATAGACCTGACAAAGGGGGATCCCACGGTCCGTGGTGCCCAGGCTCAGCTGGGTTGACGGCACCTGCGAGGCGCATCAGTCGGCTGGGCTGTCGCGGGAGCGCGGTCTGATACTGGCGTGCGGGATTGAACGGGGAGAGAGAGCGGGAGAGGACTCAACGCGGAGGGCCGCGGAGGGCCACGGAGAGGAAGAGGGGGTAGGAGGAGGCCATGGGGACGAGGATGGAGGCACCAGTTCAGGTTCGGGACGCTGCGCGTCCGAACCGGGAACTGGTGGCACCCGGGTGGTGAGTGCGTCGGGCGCGGGCTCTGTCGTTGACGCGGGTTCGCCGTCGGTCGTGGACGCGTTGTTCCGCGTGGGAGCCGCATGGGCGGCGTGTGCTGATTCGATTGGTTGGGGAGTGTGCTTGGTTGCGGCAACGTCGGCATCGTGCTGGCGGATCGCGGCGTGGTAGGCGGTCCAGTTCGGGGGCTTGCCGTCGAGGGTTTCGTTGATCCGCGGGCCGGAGGGTGGCCGAGTGTTGTCGGGGGAGTCGTTGTGTGGGCGTGGGGCGCGGGTTGGCGCGAAGGGATCGAAGCGGCCGCAGCGGAGGACGAGCGCGATGGCGCGGATGACGTTGTGACGCTGGTACTCGCGGAGCTTGCGGTCGTGGTAGGAGATGGGCATGGGGGTGTTGGCGTCGACGTTGACGCCGCAGGCGACGATGGTCATCAGACCCTTCACACACATGTTGAGGCGCGTCGAGACGACCATCTTGGTCTGCATCATGCCAGCGCTGACGATGGTGCGGCACTTCTCCATGACATCCGGACGCGCCATCCAGAGTGAGAGCGCATCGACGGTGGTGTCGAGTTCCTTGGCGAGGTAGGTGAGGGAGCAGTCGGGGTTGGCGAGCTTCTGGAAGATGTGGGGTTCGAGATCGGGTGAGGGCTCGAAGGGTTTGGCCTTGGGGGGCGCGAAGCGATTGAGCGGGGGTGTGAGCGCGGGCCCTGGGAAGGTGTGCTCGACGGAACGCATGGGATCGATGGGCTCGTCCCAGTCGCCGGACTGGTCCTGGTCGTGGGGATCATCGCGGGGATCATCGCGGTCGGGATGTGAGGTCACAGCAACCATGCAGCGACGATACAGGGCGATCGGCGCGATGCAAGGGGTGTGCGCGGAGTGGGGTGATTTGGGCGCACAAACAGGCCCACTCTCGGCGAAGTCACTGACATACGTCTGTCAGT
>CAUJHH010000012.1 GCA_963204725.1 Planctomycetota bacterium | reverse complement strand
CTGCGGTCGATGGCGTGCAGGACCCGTGACGCCCTCTGGGCCGCCATGCAGACCGTTCTGGATCAGGTCACCTCCCAGGACGCCGCTCACTGCTTCAAACACTGCGGATACACGCTACGCGATGAGTGAGAATGCTCTAGTTCGCGCCCTCGCTCGTTGTGGGCGCCGCTTCCGACGCATTCTTCACGTAGCGATCCAGCCACTCGATGCTCTCGGCCAGGACGTGCATGACGCTCTCGCGTGCGGCGTAGCCGTGCGACTCGTATGGGAGCATGACGAGGCGGGCCGTGCCGCCCGTGCCCTTGATCGCCTGGAAGAGTCGCTCGGACTGGATGGGGAAGGTGCCGGAGTTGTTGTCCATCTGGCCGTGGATCATCAGGAGCGGTGTCTTGATCTTGTCCGCGTGTGTGAAGGGGGAGAGATTCATGTAGACATCCTGCGCCTCCCAGAAGGAGCGACGCTCGGACTGGAAGCCGAAGGGCGTGAGCGTGCGGTTGTACGCGCCGCTGCGCGCGATGCCGGCCTTGAACATGCCGGGCGGACAGTGGGCCAGAAGGTTCGCCGTCATGAATGCGCCGTACGAGTGGCCGCCTACGGCGACGCGCGAGGGGTCGCCGACGCCCATGGCTTCGGCCTTGTCGATGGCGGCCTGCGCGTTGGCGACGATCTGCTTCACGAAGGTGTCGTTGACGTGCTCGGGGTCGCCGATCACGGGCATCGAGGCGTTGTCCATCACGGCATAGCCCGCGAGGAGGAGGAAGAGGTGGCTGCTGCCGCCGATCTGCGTGAAGCGGTACTCGGAGCCGGAGACCTGTCCGGCGGTGGAGGTGTCGGAGACCTCGTTGGGGTAGGCCCAGATGAAGAGGGGAAGGCGCGTCCCCTCGACATAGTCAGGAGGCAGGTACATCGTGGCCGAGAGGGGCGCGCCGTCGTCACGCGTGTAGGTGACGATCTCGCGCTTGATCTTGCGGAGTTCGGGGAGGGGGTCGGGGAAGTCGGTGAGGGCGGTGCGCGAGCCCGAGGCGAGGTCGATCGCGTAGTAGTTCGGCGGGACCGTCGTCGTCTCGTACGAGGTGATGATGCGGACGGGCGAGTGTGCGCCTTCGCGGTGCATCACGTCGATCGCGGTCTCGTAGCTCTCGCCCGAGTTCTGCCAGAGGCGTTCCTTGGAGAGGTCGGCGAGCGACATGCGATCGAGGAAGGGGCGATTGCCCTCCGGCGTCGCGCCGTCGCCGTCGAGATAGATGCTGCCGTCCTCGACGCGGATGACGGAGACACCGTTGGCGAGGCGCCTAGAGAGCGGAGAGCCGGGATCGTTGTAGCGGTCGTTGATGGAGCGATCGAAGACGAGGCGCGGCTCGCCGACGGCCTTCTTTCCGTCGACATCGAGCGAGACGAGCCATGTTCTGATCCAGCGACGCTCGCGCTCGTACTCGCCGACCATGGCGTGTGCGACGGCGGGAGAGGCGTCCGCGCCGGTCTCGGGCTCGAGCCACGACATGCCGCCGGCGCGGTGCTGGAGCTTCAGCCACTCGACGGGCTCGCCCTTGAACGGAGCTTCGAGGAGCATGCAGCGATCGCGGTGATCGACCTTGGCGAGCGGGTCGCCTCCGTCCAGGGCCTCTGTCCAGAGGAGCGTCGCGGGGCGTGTGTCGAGCCAGTTCAAGCCGCGCGGCCCGGTCTGCACGCCCTGCGTCGGGATCTCCTCGCGCAGGGGCATGCTGACGACGGTGCGGATGGAGCTGGCCGACTTGGTGTCGACGATCTCCCACGTCTGCGGAAAGAGCGACCACGGCACCTGATAGGAATACGGCCTGGTGACCCTGCCGACGAGCAGGTACTCGCCGCTCGGCGAAGGCGCGACGCCAGCGTGTACGGCTGGTGCGCCGATGTCGCGGCGTGCTCCGGTCGCGATGTCGATCACGGCGAGCTGCCCGGTCATGATCCAGTCAAAGAGCGATTCGTCGTAGGTGTCGGAGAGCAGATCCTGGTAGGTGCGCACGGGGGCAACGCTGCCTCCCGCATCCTGCATGACGGGGCCGTTCGGGATCGCGGGACGCACGGGGAGAGCCGGGCGACCGTTCGGGATCATGGAGACGAGCAGGGATTTCTGGTCGGGCATCCAACGGACACCGACGCCGCTCGCGGCGTTGAGCGTCGGGCCGGTCAGACGCTTCGCGGTTGCTCTCTCGACATCGCAGATCCAGAGCTCCGTGCCGCTCGGGAGCGGCTTGCCAGAGGCGTCGCTCTCGCCCGCTGGATTGATCGTGTTGGTGAAGGTGAAGTACCTGCCATCGGCGGACCACGACGGGCCGCTGAGCGCGGCGTCGGCGGGAAGGTCGAGGCGGACATCGCGCGCGTCGATCGAGGACGGCGCGTGGGCGCTGAGCGCTGCGTGTGTGCCGGGCATGGGGCGGAGGATGAAGCCGGTGTAGGGGCGAGGGCCGTGCGAGCCGTTGGTGTTGGGGTTGAGGCGCGAGCCGCCGAGGCGGAGCATGGGGGCGGCGAGGTCGGCGATGGAGGGCAGGTTGCGGCGTTCGAGGAGGACCATCCAGCGATCGTCGGGGCTGATGGAGACAAAGGGAGTCGGCGGCGTGTCGAGCACGCGCCGGATGGCGTCGGGGGGCGTCTTGTAGCCGGAGAGGGGCAGCGCCGCGTCCTGGGCGTGGGCGGCGAGCGACGCGGCAGCGGCAATCGTCATGGCCAGTATCCGATGGGCAAGGGTGGAAGCGGCGGGTGTCCGGATCATGGAGTGTCCTCGTGCGTGTGGCGACGAGCGTCACACAGAGAGAGCATACCGGAACTCGGCGGGTGGATCGCGGGTTGTGCGGGAAGATCGGGCTCAGCCGGGAGCTGCGATCGCCCTGCGTGCTCGCTTCGCACGCCGAACCTTCAGAACGATGTACAAGAGGACTGGAGACAGGAGCACCGCGACCAAGGCGACGAGTGCGGCCGTGCCCTTGATCGCCAACATCTCGTCCCCGGAGAGATTCACGCCGGGGAGCGATGGTGGGCGCGACTCTCTGTAGCCATCCCAGAACGTCGGATCGGTGTCGGGGTGTCGCCCGGCTTCGAGATGCGCCATCATGAACGCGGTGCGCTTGGCGTGCCATTGATCAGCGGCGGCACGGGCACGCTCAAAGAACGCTGCTGGATCGGCAGACTCGAGCTGTTCTCGCAGAGCTTTGGCGGCGAGAGAGAGGTCGGGATCGGACGCTCTCAGCGCGTCGTTCAATGTGGATCGGCCCGAGGCGATCAGCTCCTGAGCCCGCATCGTCGCCATAAGGGCAAGAGAGGTGTGTCCGTGCGATTTGAGCGCGACGGCGAGCGCGTGGTAGATTTCGACGCTCTGCCACGCGTCTCCCATGACGATGAGTCCGGCGAGCGCGTCGGGCGCTTCGGGGCGCCAGTCCGTGCTTGTCTTGACGCGATGAGACCGCGGACGGTCGAAGGCGTCGAGCTTATCGAAGATCGTGCCCGTGACATAGATGTCGCTGTCCTGATCCTCGGGGCTCGGCGGCGCGATGATCCACTCCATCGCGAGCAGCTGGTACCTCTCGCGTCCGAAGTGCGCATCGGGATTGATCTCGATGGCCCGCTGGATGTGATCTCTCGCATCGAGCAGGTCGTGCATCGCGTCGCGGTCTGCTCCGTTCCGCAGCCACCTGTGCGCGAGAAACGTGCCGAGATTCGCGTGGTAGCGATACTCGTGGTCCTTCCTTTCCTGCGAATCGGGGAGCGCGTCGAGCGAGGCCCGCTTTCTCGTCATCCACTCGATGGCGTCATCGCCTCTGTGCAGCCGGTCACACGCGACGCCCGCGTCGTCGTAGAGGTCCAGGCGTGTGGGGTCCGCCGCGAGTTCGCGCGTTACGCGCTCCAGTCGCAGCTCGTAGTAGAGGGGCGGCTCGCGCTCGAATCGACCGGTGATGACCTCGACGATCCCCGGCAGCCCCTTCGCCTCGTACCGCAGCGTGTCTCGGTCCCAGAGGCACGCGAACGCAATGGCGGGCAAGCAAACGAGCGGCAACAAGAATGCCAGCACACCGGCCAATCCGCGGCGGAACATCGAGGCACGAGCGCACTCATTAAGACGGTCCATGCGGACTCCCTACGTCAGAGCCCAGTCATTGTAATGGTTGTTCGGCCGGTAGGAGGGCAGAGATGCGAGAAGTACACCCTAACCCCCATTGGGTCAGGGCTCCAACGCGATCTCGAGCGTGCGCGGGTGGTCGGGCCCGAGACTCTGTTCTGCGGCTGCGAGGAGGAAACGGGCGCAGGCGTCGGCCTCGTCGTTGCGGTTCGCGGCGCGGAGGAGCTTGATCCTGAGCGACGCGGCCTCGTCGTTGCGAATCTTGAACTTGAACCGCTCCGGTGTGCCCATGACGCGCCACCAGCGATCGAGCTCCGCGAGCGCGCCATCGGCATCGCCGAGCGCGTTGAGGATTGCCGCGTGCGCCATGATCCTTTCGGAGGCGATGGTCGAGTCGAGTGCGCCGGCGTCGAATCCTGTTGCGTCGATCATGGAGCAGGCGCGCTCCCACATCGCGAGCCCCTCGGCCGGGTCGCCGGCTCTTGTCACGATCAGGGCGTTGTCGAACTGGAGCGGGGCGATGTAGACGCTGTCGGCGCCGAAGCCGGTGATGGTCGCGTGGATCGCGGCCTTGATGGCCTCGATCGCCTCGTCCGGTTTGCCGGTTCTTTCGAGGGCGCGGGACTCGACATCCTGGGCGCGGACGACGTATGGGCTGTCGAGGCCGTACGCCGCGAGAAGCAGGGAAGAGGCCCGGCGTGCGTGCTCGAGGGCCTCTTCGTTTCGTCGGAGCTCGAGGAGGACCTCGGCCATGTAGATCAGCGGGAACGCCTTGCTCGGATGGTCGGGCGGGAGGACGCGCTCGTGCTCGTCGAGCGCGCGGGCGATGACTGCTTCGGCTTCGGCGTACTTGCACATGCCGGCGAGCATGGAGCCGTAGTTGGCGCGCTTGCTCATCACCCGCCCCGGCGTCGATTCGCCGTAGATCGCCGACGAGATCTCCAGCGAGCGACGCATCGCGGCCTCGCCCTCGTTCAGGCGTCCGAGCGAGAGCATGTTGATGGCGCGGTTGTTCAGCACGGTCGCGTAACGCTCGGAGTCGTCGCCGTAGACGCTCGCGTAGATCTCGAGCGCACGCGCGTAGAGTTCGTCGGCCTCCTGGAACCGCTCCTGTCTCCGGCGGAGTGTGCCCAGCTCGTTGTAGACCTCGCCGAGGGCGCCGTTGTCCCGGGCGAGCTTCTCGTAGATCGCGGCGGCCTCGGTCAGCGCGGGCTCGATCCCCTCCGGCTGATCGGCGTACTTCAGCGCGACCGCGCGCACCCGGTAGAGGTCACCGATCGCGTCGAGCTTGTCGCCGTCGTCGCCGGCGACGGCGCTCAGGCGCTCGGGCTTGTCGCCGATCATGGCGAGCGCGCCGGGAGCATCGCCGGAGATCGCGAGGAAGCGTGCCAGGCGGATGATGGTCTCGATGGTGGCGGGGTCCAGCTCACCGAAGAGACGCCTCCGGATCTCAAAGGCGGGCTCGAGCAAATCGATCGCCTGCTCGTGGTCTCCCATCCATCCGTAGGTCGCGCCGAGCGTGGTGCGGAGCGTCGCCTCGACCTCTTCGCTCGGCGCAGCCCCGGCACGTACGGACGCCGCCGCGCTGTCGAGGACCTGCAGCAGCGTCGTCTGGTCCTTGTCGGCGGCGTCGGCGTTGGCGCGGGTGAGCATGTCGCGGAGGAACGAGATGGCCGCCTTGTAGTTGGCGTTCTGCGCCTCGAGCCGCTCGTTGGCGCCCGTCAGCGAGTCGTTGAGTCCGTCGGCACGCTCGCGCGCCTTGCGCTCTCCGACGAGCGCGACCCCCGAGACCGCGCCCGAGACGATGATCGCGAGCAGCACAACCAGCATCGCGGCGACAGCGGGCCGGTGACGCCGGGCCAGGCGGCTTAGTTGGTACGCAACGCTTGCCGGCCTGGCCGCGATCGTCTCGTTCGCGAGGTATCGCCGGATGTCGTCGCCGAGCGCGGCGGCGGTCTGGTATCGGCGTGCCTTGTCGGGATTCATCGCGGTGGAGACGATCGTCTCTACATCGCCCCGAAGAGACGGGTCGAGCGAGGAGAGACGCTCGGGCGTGGACTCGGTGATGATGCGGATCGCGCCGGCGGTGCTGAGCTTCTCGACGCGATACGGGAGGCGCGTCGAGAGCGCCTCGTAGAGCACCACGCCGAGCGTGTAGACATCGGTGCGCACGTCGGTCTCGTTCGGATCGCCGGAGAGCTGCTCCGGGCTCATGTAGGGGAGCGTGCCGACCAGTTGGCCCCGAGACGTGTGCAGGGTCTGGCGGTGCAGTGCCGGATCGATCGCCTTGGCGACACCGAAGTCGAGGATCTTGATGTCGACACTGGGCGCGGCGTGCTGAGACCGCGACGCGGCCCGCGAGCCGGAGCGAGCGGTCTCTCTGTCCGGCTGCAACGAGATCAGGATGTTCGCCGGCTTGAGATCGCGATGGACGACGCCCCGGGCGTGCGCGTGCTGCACGGCGTCGCTGATGCGGGCCACGACGTCGAGGCGCTCGCGCATCGAGGGGTTCGTGCGTGCGATCCACGTGTCCAGCGGCTCGCCTCGCACGAGTTCCATCGCGAAGTAGGGGCGTGGGCCGCCGGCTCCGTGCGCCACGCCCGCCTCAAACACCTGTGCGATGGCGGGATGGCGGAGCCGGGCGAGTGCCTCGACCTCGAACTCGAAGCGGGCGATCAGCTCCGGTGTCGCCAGCCCGGGGCGCAGCAGCTTGAGCGCGACGGGGCGTCGCGGGTGCTCCTGCTCCGCCTCGTAGACCACGCCCATGCCGCCCTCGCCCAGGCGTCGCACGATGCAGAGGCCGGGGATCGTGACGGGCTCTGCGCCGGCATCGGCGATGGTGCGCGCGATGTCCGTGCGGGCGTCGGAAACGGAGAGGCGGCCCTTCGTCTGGGCATCCGAGTCGGCGCGGAGCAGGGCCATGACCTCTTCGATGATCGCGGGGTCGTTCGGCGCGAGCGATTCGAGCATGGCAGCGCGCTCGGCAGGGGGCAGGTCGCAGACGGCCTGGAAGAGCGTATCGATGCGGCTGAACCGGTGTCGTGCGTCGTCTGCGCCCATGATCCCTCGTTCTCAATCGCCTTCGCGCTCGTGCGCGTTCGGTCCGTCCAGTTCGCGCGCGAGCCAGGCCCGCGCCATCCTCCACTCACGCGAGGCCGTCGCGCGCGAGATCCCGACGAGTTCTGCCGCGTCCATCTCGTCCAGCCCCCCGAAGAAGCGGAGCTCGACGAGCCGGGCCTTGCGTTCATCGACCGACGCGAGCCGGCGGAGCGCCGCATCGAGCGCCTCGATCTCCTCACCGGCGATCTCGAGCGCATCGGTCTCCCGATCGGCGAGGGCCTCGGCCTCGCCCATACCAACGCGACGTCCGGGCCCGGCGCGCTTCAGGCGATGTCGCGCACGCGCGTGATCGACCAGTACGCGACGCATGATCGTCGCCGCGAGGCCCACGAACGCGTTCCGATCCGCCGGGTCGATGGTGCGCTGATCGATGAGGCGCACGTACGCCTCGTGGACGAGCGCGGTCGCCTGGAGCGTGTGGTCGCGTCGCTCGGAGCCGAGGAACCCGCGCGCGAGCGAGCGAAGCTCGTCGTAGATCAGCGGCGTCAACTCGTCCGCGGCCCGCCCATCGCCCGCACCGAAGCGTCCCAGCAGGTCCGTCGCGATGGTGCTTCGGTCGTTCGACACGGCGGATGTCTCCGAGGCCCGGGATCGGGCGGGTGCGCACCGGCGTGGGATCCGAGGAATATTGCAGCGGCGTGATGCGCGTCGGTGCGCCCCGTCGCGTGTATCTCGGTGGGACCGCTCGATCCCGCACGCTCGGAGTGTACATCAACGCGCACATCACTGTCACGAAGGAGTCAAAGTATGCGCTTCAATCGATCAATCGCAACCAAACAACACGGAAACATCATCAAGGCCGCCCTTGCGCTCACGTTCATCGCGGGCAGCGCCGCTGCCGACGTCACCATCGGAGGCGATGTGACCATCGCGCCCGGCGGCACCCTCATCATCAGCGACAATACCACATACACGGGCAGTCTCACGATCGGCCCTGGTGCGCAGGTTGTCGTCGATTCTGGCTATCGGATCGAGATCGCCGACGGCGCATCGCTCACGGTGAACGGCACGCCCGATGAGCCGGTCTGGTTCTTCCCGATCAACGCGTCGTGGGATGGGCTCAACCTGCGCACGGGTTCCGCGGCTTCGCTGAGCGGGACCATCATCTCTGACGTGCGCGACATCGCGATCGATGTCGAAGACGCCACGCTCACGATGGTGGATTGTCAGATCTTCGATGAGCCCGGGTTCAGCGTCACGCACGGCAGCCGTCGATACGCGATCGTGGCGCGCCCCGGGGCCGATGTCTCGATCGATCGCGCGGTCCTCGGACCCATGCAGGGCAAGAACGGCTCGAACGGAAGCACCGGCGGCACCGGCGGCACCGGAGGAAGCGGCACCGCTGCGCAGGGCATCACGGCGATCGACGCCCAGGGCGTGGACGCGATCCGCGTCTCCAATTCGCTTTTCGTCGGCATCGAGGGCGGCACCGGCGGGCGTGGCGGCACCGGCGGCACGGGCAGCACCGGATCGACCGGTGACAACGCAACCTTTGGTACAGGAGGAGCGGGCGGCACCGGAGGCAAGGGCGGCAACGGCGGCCCGGGCGCGCCGGGAGGCTCAACGATCCTGATCTACGCGGTCGATGCGGGAGAGACGTTCATTGCTCAGAACGTCTTCGACACCCCGCGCGGCGGGAGCGGCGGGCAGGGTGGCACCGGCGGCACCGGCGGCAAGGGTGGAAAGGGTGGCAAGGGCGGTGCGGGCGTCATCGGAGACGGCGGCACCGGTGGTGCGGGCGGAAAGGGAGGAACGGGCGGGAACGGCGGCACGGGAGGCACAACCGGCTCGCTCCAGATCGTTCGCATCATCGATCCCCTCTCGACGCCCGTCGTCGCGAGCAACACCCTCTACAAGGCAACGGCCCGCACGGGCGGCGCCGGAGGCAGCAGGGGATCCGGTGGGGCGGGAGGCTCCGGCGGCGCAGGTGGGAGCGCCGGCATCGGGGGGAGCACGGGCTCCACCGGCTCGGGCGGCTCAACCGGCTCGAACGGCTCCACCGGCTCGGGCGGCGCGCACGGGCGTGGCGATGCAGTCGTGACAACCGGCGCCGACGCCTCGGGATTCGCGGCCATGGCCAACAACAACATCATGACCTTCGACGGGCCGGGCATCCGCCAGGCGTTCTACTCGACCGACTCCGGCATCATCGACGCGTTCTCGAACAACGTCGTGAACGCCAGCGTGCTCTCGTCGGGACCCGTCATCGGCGGCCTCTCGATCGTCACGGACGCGCCGATCTTTGTTGACGAGGCGAACGGCGACTTCACGCCGGGTGCCGGATCGCCGGTGATCGATGCGGGAGACAACACGCGTGTGCCTCTCTCGATCGTGGAAGACTACCTCGGCAATCCTCGCTTTGCGGACGATCTCGAGACCGAGGACACGGGCAACGGCCTGGGCGCGATCGTCGACTTTGGTGCAATCGAGCTGCCGGGCGCCGGGTGTCCGGCCGACTACAACGGTGACATGCTGGTGGACATCTTGGATTTCCTGGACTTTCTCGATGACTTCAGCGCGTGCGAGAACCAGCCAGCGCCCTGCGGCTCGCTCTCCAACTCCGACTTCAACGGGGACACGATCGTGGACATCCTCGATTTCCTCGACTTCATCGGAGCGTTCGCCGACGGCTGCTGATCCGACGCACCGATCAGCCCTCGTCGCTCTTCGCACCGCCCCGGCATTTCGCCGGGGCGGCTTTTTATTGGGCCGACTGCGCATCCGTTGTGGACCCCAGCGTCCGCCCGCGCCGGCTCAAGGTCCGATAGTCGTTGCTCTGAGAACACATACGCCTGAATCGAGCACCGGAGCCATGTCGCGACACGGCTGCGGCGTCCGCGCACCATATTCATGACAGCCGGGAACTTCGGACTCGGGTCTGGATGCCCCGCCACAAGGCAAGTAGTCTTCACTTGCGGTGCGTCGGCAGGTTCGTTGTGCCACGGTCTGCCGATGTGCGCCCATACTGCACGGGCCAAGGGAGAGTACCGATGGATCTGAATCGAATCAGCGCCGCTGTGATCGGCATGATTGTCGCGGCATTCACGGCCTCGGCCCAACCCGTCCTTATCACTGCGCCCGCGACGGTCGGGCCGCTCGACACGATGATCACACCGACAGGTGGCGGCACGCCCGTGCCCCTCGCAACGGCCGAGATCACGGTGGAAGGCACAACGCTGACGATGAACGGTCGCCACACGGTCGCCTCACTCGCGATCGTGCGAAATGGCACGAACCAGCCCGGCATCCTGACCCACGGCGCGAGCTTCTCGTTCGACTATTCGGGAGTGGGCACAGACATCGTCATCGGTGCGCACCTCATCGTGGCCGGTGATGTGTTCGTGCAGGGCGTGGACGGCCCGATGGTCGATAGCCAGGTGGATCTGAATGGCCGGGGCTTCACGTCGGATATGGGGCCGGGTGCGGGAACGCTCGCAGCCGCAGCAGGAGGCGGGAGCCACGGCGGCGCGGGATCTCGCAGCGCGACCGGCGTCCTCGCGGGCGCGACCTACGGATCGTTCACGGGGCCAGTCACGATGGGCTCTGGAGGTGGACGCGATACAAGCATCACCAACAGCGGCGGAGTTGGCGGCGGCGTCCTGCGCCTCACAGTGCAGGGCATTCTCACCGTCGATGGCACCATGTCCGCCAACGGACTGATCGGCACGGCCGGCGATTCCGGCGGCGGCGCGGGCGGGAGCATCTGGATCGATGCCAGCACGCTCAACGGAACGGGTCTCATCACCGCTAACGGCGGACCCGGGCGCAGCTCGGGCGGCGCGGGCGGTGGTGGTCGCGTCGCGGTCCTGGCCGACGCATCTTCCTTCGATGACACGAGCATCCGCGCGTACGGCGGCGCATCGACGTACGGCGGTGCCGCGGGCACGGTCTACCGACGACTCTCGTCCTCGTCGCCCGAGGTGCTGGTGATCGACAACGGGAACCAGGGGTTCTTTGAGGCCATCACCGAAATGTCGGGCGAAGTTGTTGTGCCGCAGGACCTGCTGGTCCGCAACAACGGCCGGCTCGGTCCGCCTCGTGGCGATGTCACACTCGCGCTCGATGTGCTCGGCGATGCGGTTGTCACGGCATCGGGCTTCCTCTTCGCCGATGGCCGCGGCTTCACGTCGGATATGGGGCCGGGTGCGGGAACGCTCGCAGCCGCGGCAGGCGGCGGGAGCCACGGCGGCGCGGGATCTCGCAGCGCGACCGGCATCCTCGCGGGCACAACCTACGGATCGTTCACCGCTCCAGTCACCATGGGCTCCGGGGGTGGACGCGATACAAGCATCACCAACAGCGGAGGTGCGGGCGGCGGCGTGCTGCGATTGAGTGTCGATGGCACGCTGACCGTTGATGGCACGGTTTCGGCCAACGGACTGATCGGCTCGGCCGGCGATTGCGGCGGCGGCGCGGGTGGGAGCATCTGGCTGGAAGCGGGCTCGTTCGACGGAGCGGGTCTCATCACCGCTAACGGCGGACCCGGGCGCAGCTCGGGCGGCGCGGGCGGTGGTGGTCGCGTCGCGGTCCTGGCCGACGCATCTACCTTCGATGACACGAGCATCCGCGCGTACGGCGGCGATTCGACCTACGGGGGCGCCGCGGGCACGGTGTTCAGGCGGCTCTCGGCCTCATCGCCCGCAGTGCTGGTGATCGACAACGGGAACCAGGCGTTCTTTGAGGCGATCACGGAGATGACGGGCGAAGTAATCATTCCGGGAGATGTGCTGATCCGCAACAACGGCCGGCTTGGTCCGCCTCGTGGCGATGCCACCCTCGCGCTCGATGTGCTCGGCGATGCGGTTGTCACGGCATCGGGCCTCCTCTTCGCCGATGGCCGCGGCTTCACATCGGATATGGGCCCCGGCGCGGGAACGCTCGCAGCCGCAGCAGGGGGCGCAAGCCACGGCGGCGCGGGGTCTCGCAGCGCGACCGGCATCCTCGCGGGCACAACCTACGGATCGTTCACCGCTCCAGTCACCATGGGCTCTGGAGGTGGACGCGATACAAGCATCACCAACAGCGGAGGCGCGGGCGGCGGCGTGCTGCGCCTCACAGTGCAGGGCATTCTCACCGTTGATGGCACGATCTCCGCCAACGGGCTGATCGGCGGGAGCGGCGACCCGGGTGGAGGCGCGGGCGGCAGCATCTGGATCGATGCGGGCACGCTCGACGGGGTGGGCGTCATCACCGCCAACGGCGGGCCAGGGCGCAGCTCGGGCGGCGCGGGTGGCGGCGGTCGCGTCGCGGTCTATGTCGATGCCTCAACCATGGGCGATGCGCAGATCCGCGCGTACGGCGGCGCTTCGACGTACGGCGGTGCCGCGGGCACAGTCTACCGGCGGCTCTCAGCCGCATCGCCCGAGGTGCTGGTGATCGACAACGGGAACCAGGCTTTCTTTGAGGCGATCACGGAAATGACGGGCGAAGTAATCATTCCGGGAGATGTGCTGGTCCGCAACAACGGCCGGCTTGGCCCGCCACGTGGCGATGCCACGCTCGCGCTCGACGTGCTCGGCGATGCCGTTGTCACGGCATCGGGCCTCCTCTTCGCTGATGGACGGGGCTTCACATCGGACATGGGCCCCGGTGCGGGGACGCTCGGGTCGAGCGCGGGAGGGGGCGGACACGGAGGCAGAGGCGCAAACGCGGCCGGAGGCGCGGCGGGCGGCTCCACCTACGGATCCGAGCAGGCGCCGGTCATGATGGGATCCGGAGGTGGACGCGACACAAGCATCTCCAACAGCGGCGGTTCGGGCGGCGGCGTGCTGCGTCTCACCGTGCAAGGTGTGCTGACCGTTGATGGCACGATCTCCGCCAACGGACTGATCGGCGGGAGCGGCGATCCGGGCGGCGGCGCGGGCGGGAGCATCATCGTCTCCGCAGGCACCATCGACGGCCTCGGGACGCTGACGGCCAACGGCGGACCCGGGCGCAGCTCCGGCGGCTCCGGTGGCGGCGGGCGCATCGCAATCTACGCCTGTGCCTTCGACATGATGACCTCGCAGGTTGTCGCGACGGGCAACGTCAGCGCCCGGCCCGGCGAGGATGGCACCGTCTTCTTCGGCACGCTCGCCATCGGTCCCGATAGCGTCCGCGCTTGCGACCGCTCCGATGTCATGCTCAGCGTGATCGCCCAGGCGGGCGGCGGATCCAACGGCTACCAGTGGCAGCTCGAGGGAGAAGATCTCATCGATGGCGTCACGCCCTTCGGCTCCGTCATCGTCGGCAGCGACACCGACACCCTCACCATCAGCGGCATCACCGTCTTCGACATCGGACTCTACACCTGTATCTCCGACGGTCTCTGCGGCATCGCCGAGTCGAACGCCGTCTTCGTCTCCGTCTGCCCGTCCGACTTCAACTGCGACGGCATCACCGACATCCTGGACTTCCTCGACTTCTTCCAGGACTTTTCCGCCTGCGAGCAGCAGGCCGGGCCGTGCGGCGACCTGGGCAACGGCGACATCAACGGCGACACAATCGTCGATATTCTCGATTTCCTCGATTTCCTTCAGTACTTCTCCGAAGGGTGCTGAGGCCGTAGACGCTCGCCGGGGCGCTACGAAGCGTCCGGCGCGACCGGGTACAACGCCCGTCTCGGCACCATGCCGGGGCGGGCTTTCTTTGCGTCCGGTTGCGCGCAGAAGCGCTGATCGCGCGTGAGCTACGCGAACGAGATCACTACATCAGATCGTCGGAATCGATCGGGCGACTGATCGCGTGCCCGCCGCTGAGCCACTTGTTGAGGTCCGCCATCCGCGCTCGCTCACTCGAGAACGGATAGTGGGGGCTCTCGGGCGCGACCGGCTCCCCCGTCACGGGGCAGCGCGCCTCGGCGCGCATGGCGCGTGCGAGCGACCCGAGTTCCGCGCGGGCCACCCACGCATCGGGGACCGAGAGCGTGAGCACGCGCGACTCCCCGCCGTCCCGCGCGGGGCCGTGCTCCAGATGGATCCAGAGGGCCTCCGCATCGATCGCGCCACCCCCGATGTCGCCCACACGCTCCGGCCACTCGATCGCGAGAACCCACGAGCCGTCTGTGAGGATGTCCCAGCCGATCGCGTCGAGGTCCTCCGCGCCGTGCAACCGATAGGCATCAACATGCGCGAGCCGCGGGCCGCGCGGGTTCGGATACTGGTTCACGATGACATACGTCGGGCTCGAAACGAGCGATGGATCGATCCCGAGCGAGGTGGCAAGGGCCCGGATGAACGTGGTCTTTCCCGCGCCGAGTTCGCCCCGGAGCGCGATCATGTCTCCCGGCCGCAGCAGCGGCGCAAGGGCCTCCGCGATGCGGTCGGTGTCGGCGAGGGAGTTGAGCAATCTATGGAGCCGCACGCCTGATTATTGGAGGGGCCGGTCAGCCGTGTTCCCACCCCATCACGGAGGCGTCGATCAGGCTGCCCGTAGGCGTACGTACCATGCAAGCGGGCGAGTCGCCCCCGCACGCGACGACGCTGCCGATACGGGTCAGCGTCGCCCCCCCTGGCGTCGCCGTGCCACCCGCGATCTCGCGCCCAGACACGAAGCACAGCTCGTAGTCCTCGCCATCGCCCATCGCGTGCTGCCAGCCCGGCGTATCGGCGTGGAGCGGCAGCAGACCCGCATCGATCTCGATCCGCACGCCCGATGCCCGGGCGATCCGTGCCGCGTCGCGACCGAGCCCATCCGAAAGATCGATCATCGCGTGCAGGTCGTCGCCGAGCGTCGCACGAAGCCAGAGCGCATCCTCAACGCGAGGCACGAACGACAGGTGGCGGCCTGATGCGAGCGAGTTCCCCAGCCGCCCCGTCACATACACGCTGTCGCCGGCGCTCGCGCCCCCCCGCGTAACCGCCCGCTCGCCGGCGCCCAACTCGCCCATGGCCGTCACCGTCAGAACAAGCGGAGCGCCCGCCGGCCCCGTGGCGAGGTCGCCTCCCACCAGCGGGCACCTCCAGTGGTTTGCCCAGTGGTGCAAGCGATCGGTCAGCTCGCGAGCGTGCGCATAGTGGGGGGGCAGGAGCCCCGTCGCCAGCCCGCACACAGGGCGGCACGCCATCGCCGCCAGATCCGATATCGAGCGAGCCACCGCCTTCCGCGCGATCAGATCGACCGACGTGCCGGCGACAAAGTGACGTCCCTCCACGAGTTGATCCACAGTCAGCAACAGCCGATCGGACCCCGCCACCATCGCGCAGTCATCCCCCGGACCGATCAGCACGCGCGGGAACGCGCCAGCCATGCCTGCTGAGAGCCGCTCGATGTGCCTGTGCAGTTCCGACTCGTGCATGGGCGAAGGATAGGAACTCGCGCTCGTCTCACCCGCGATACTGTTGCCGTGACACTGCCCAGTCTCAGCCATGCCCACCACACCGCCACCAACCCCAACGCCGCGCAAAGGCGCACGCCGCATGGCCGATGTTGACGCCGCGACGCTCGCGCGCCTGAACGCAGGCGAGATGGAATCTGTCACGCTCGCGGAACTGCTCTGCGTCGACTTCGCCCGACTGATCCGGGTCGTCTCGCCCAAGGCCGCGAAGCTGGTTCCCGCGCCCCTCGCCGGTGGCGCGGGCGGCCTCGGCATCACTGTCCGCATGGAGCTCGCTGCCCGCGCCATGCTCGACACGCACGGACGCGACGCGATCGAAATGTGCATCGACCATCGCTCCGACCTCGTGCGTGGCTGGGCCGCGTACGCGATCGGTCACATCGACGGGCTCTCCCTCAAACGCCGCCTCACGATGATCACGCCCCTCGCCGACGACCCCAACTCCGGCGTCCGCGAATGGGCGTGGATCGGCCTGCGCCCCCGCATCGCCGCCGAGCTTGACCACGCCTTCGAGCTCCTCCAGCCGTGGACCGCGTCCAAGTCGCCCAACATCCGGCGCTACGCCAGCGAGATCACCCGTCCGCGCGGCGTCTGGTGTGCCCACCTGGACACACTCAAGCGCAACCCCGCGCCAGGCCTCCCCCTCCTCGAGCCCCTGAACGCCGATCCGACCAAGTACGTGCAGGACTCCGTCGCCAACTGGCTCAACGACGCGTCCAAGTCAAACCCCGCATGGGTCAAGAAGGTCTGCGCGAAGTGGAAGCGTGAGAGCCCGACGCGAGAGACCGAACGCATCTGCCGCCGCGCGATGCGTTCGATCGCCTAATCGCTTACCTTGCCGTCGTCACGCCCGCCACAATCTCTTTCACGAACTCATCGCGATCGATCCGTGCCGCGGCATACCGCTCCCATGCCGGCAGCACCGCCGCCTTCGCCTCCGGCACCTTCGCGTAGTAACCGCCTGCCTCGCCGTACGCGACGTGCTTCGGATCAACAACCTCCCGCGTGACATCCGCCGCCGCCGCGAAGATCACCGTGTGCACCACATCGCGCATTCGCGCATCCGTCGCCGACACACCCGCATCCGCGAGGGCCTTCCGCAGCACCTGCAACACCGTCGGAGGTTGCTGCTGCCTCGTGTGTGTATCCAGCGCGTGGATCGCCTCGTGCAGCGTCGCCTCCACCAGCGTCGAGCCCTCGTGCGCATCGACTGATACAACGCACACCGCCCCAGATCGACGCGAGAGCGCGGTGAATCCCCCGGGGCTCGGTGCGGTCACAACCAGATACACTGGGATCGCCTTGCAGGGATCAGCCATCCCGAGCAGCTCGCACGCTCGTGCGATGACCGAGGAACCGTGCGCGTCGAGCGCATCCTCAAGCCCGACTCGCGCCGCTTCGATCTGCCGCTCGTGCTTGGGCCATATCGACTCACGAAACGCAGGCTCCGCCGCGGCCAGCGCATCGACATACGCAACGACCCTCTCACCGACGCCCGCCGGAAACCGCGTCGACATCGCCGCGAGCACCTCTCGCGCCGCGTCCAAGCGCTCCGCCGTCGCAAAGAGCCCGTCCGTCACGCCCCATTGCATCTCATCGCCCACCGCTCTGATCGCCTCAACCGCCGGGCGCACGCACTCGGGCACCTCGGCGCCCGCCGCCCCTGCGCGGCACAGCATGTGCAGCGACAGCAAGGGACTCGTTGCGATCTCGAGGTGGGACACGCCCTCTGCGTCCTGTGTCACGGGCGTCGCTGGCTCTGCGACCTGTGCCGACGCGCTGCATGCGCCGAAACCACACAAACCCGGCCGCACGAGCGCCAGCATGGCGAATCCCAGCCCGAACGATCTCGTCGCACACCGCATCACTCATTCCTCTCCGGACCACAGGCCCGTGCGACCACCAGATGCTGTCCCCGATCCACTCCGTCACGCACCTCGCTCGATCATCCCCGCAACCTCTTCCGCGCACCCGCGCGCGATCGTGTACCCCGATCCCCCGTGCCCGTAGTTGTGGATGATGCGTGGATCGGCCGCGTCGCGTTCCACGCGAACCGTGCTGCGATACGGACGCAGCCCCGCGACGACCCGCAGGATCCGTCTCGGCACGACGCCGTATCGCGCCGCCCGTGCAAGGATGACCTCCGTCAGCGCGGGATCCGCTTCCGGCAGCACGCCATCCGCGATCGTGCCGGTCCATTCGGCCGTGCAACCGCCGATGATCACCTCGTCCCGACGCGGGATCACGTAGAACACGGCCTTGGGATCGCGCTCGTCGGCCATGGCGAGCCCGGAATCGAACCCATCCGGAGTGGCAACGACGACCTGCCCGAAGAGCGGCCGGATCTCGCCATCTCGCAGCAACGAGCGAGAGCCAAGCCCCGTGCAGTTCACGACTACGCTCGGCGGGCCATGCTCGATCGCGAGTGCCTCGCCGAGCGACGCGACCCTCTTGCGCTCGATCGGGCGTGCGAGTCTCGACTCCAGCCACGGCAGGTGGTGGCGCGGATCGACGCGCGGCGCGGTGAAACGCCACCCGTACCTCGCGCCGTTCCAGTCGCGTGCCCCTTCACCCACATCCGCCGCCGCAATGAGCGAGAGGTCCTCAAGCTCCTCGCCCCACCACGGGGTCTGGTTCTGATCATCCAGCTCGAGCATCCGCAGGACATCAACGCCCGCGCGCGACTCGGCCCCCGCAACATCCGTGAGCCATCGGCGCGACACGCCCGCCCACCGCGACACCCGCTCGCGCGGCTCGGCCCAGAACGGGAACCAGATCGCCCCCGCCACCGACGACGTGATCGCCGCGCCCGTCGCCGCCCCGACGACACGCACCGAATGCCCGCGCTCCTCCAGCGTCAGCGCAGTGGTCAGCCCGATCACGCCCGCGCCAACAACGACAATCTCGGCCATCGAGCGGTCCCGACCTTTCGTCTCACTGCGAACGAGCGGGCGTCGGTTCGAGGGCGTCCGCCTCGCTCGTGAGCGACTGGAACATCTTCCGCACGCCCTGCGGGTACGTCGAATGGGCCATCCCCTCGACAATGACGACCTCCGCATCGCTGCCGAGTGCCTTGAGCGACGCATCGAGCAGCTTCGCCGCCCCTTCAAGATAGAACGTGTCGACCGACCCCGCGTAGACGTGCACCTTGCCCGCGAGCTTCGGCCCCAGCGTCTCCCAGTTCCGCTCCAGAATCAGCCGGATGTCGTAGGGCTCCCACGAACGCGCAACCTCGGTGTCGATCGCGCCCGTCTCGCGATCAAAGAGCCGCACCGGCTCGCCATCCGGCCCGCGCGCCGAGAACGTCGCCTCGAACGAACCGATCTGTCCTCCCGCGCCCATCACCGACTCCATCCGTACGAACTCCTCATACGTGATCAGCACGCGATCTCCCCGGCGCGCCAGGGGTCGGGTCTTCCCATCGGCGTCGGTGTACATGTTCGCGCCGGGCTCGTAGAGGTTGATCCGCTGGAAGTCACGAAAGTCGACCGGGTCCGGGCAGTGCGCCCAGCACGATCCGAACGCGTCGGGATACGTCACCTGCAGCCAGAGCGACGCCCACCCGCCCGACGAGCCCCCCGAGACCGCGCGATGCGACGCCTCGCGCGGGCCATGAAACATGGCCTCGATCGCCGGGATCAGCTCCTCCACGAGGGCGGTCCCCCGCCTCCCGTTTGTCGCCGAATCGACGAAGACCGTGTGCCCCCAATAGCAGCTCGCATCCGGCACGACGATGATGCAGCGGTCCGCACCGGGCACGCGAGAGAGCATCCGATCGAGCCCCTCGATACTCGTGTGGTCGCCGCCGAAGCCCGTGATCCAGTAGACCGTCGGGTACGCCGCGCCCGGCTCGTCACGCCACCCCGTCGGCAGCCGCACGCCGGCCCGCATCACAACCCTCCGCCCCTGATCTGCCGAGAGCATCGGCGAGACCATCTCGAACAATCTGATTCGATCCGTCTCTTCGAGCGGCTCCGCCTCAACCAGCCGATCAATGGTCAGCTCGACGGTCGGCGCCGTGGACCCCTCCGCCTCCGAGATCTCAACCGTCACCGGCGCGGAGATCGGATCCCCCGCGCCCCGCCCCGGATCCGGCGAGTCCGGATTCAGTCGCCCGAACGCCTGCGCGCTGTACGTCCCGGGCGCGATCTCATCCGGTCCGTGCGGGTGCGAGATCACGCTCCCATCGATCGTCACCGTCTCACCCGGCGCGAGGTCGGCGACATCCACCGCCAGGACCTGCGGCGGGTCGAACCAGTCGCCGATGCTCAGCCGCGGCTCAAGCCCGTTCTCCGGGGCAAGCACCACGTAGAGTCGCCCGGTGTACGCGTCGCCGAGCACCGCGGGATCGATCCGCACCCGGAAACTGACATCCGTCGCCGAGGCGTCGGCGCACACGCCGATCAGCAAGGCAAGCGACGCGCAGGCCACCCCGACGACTCCATACTTCATGCGCACACCTCGGCGTGGGAAGAAACACGGGCGTCGGCGCTCTGTGTCGCCGACGCCCGCAGGTTATCAGATTCGCGTGAGAGATCCACGCACAGATTACCGGCCCGGCGCGTTCAGGTTCCGCACCGCGATCAATTGCAACTCAACCGTCAGCGCCACGTTCTGGGGCAACGTCGAGCCGAACTGGGGCGGCACAAACGCCATCTGGGGCGGCACAACGAGCTTCCGCTTGCCGCCAACCTTCATGCCGTCCACGCCGAACTGCAGCGCGTTGAACTCGCCCGGGATCCACACATAGGGATTGGACGCATCGGCCTCGCCGACCACGTTCCCTTCCCCATCCTTGATGACATGGATCGTGACAGGCACGCTCTCAAAGCTCGCGACCTCGCCCGTTCCCTCCGACACATCCTCGACACGGAGAGCATCGACGAGCTCGATCACGAAGACGAGGTCCGCGTTCGGCGGGATATCCTCGCCCGCGCCCTGCTCGCCGTACCCGAGAGCCGCCGGGATGATCAGGCGACGGACGCCGCCGACCTTCATCCCCGGCACGCCCTTGCCCCACCCCTGGATCACGCCATTGAGCGGGAACGCGATCGGCTCGCCGCGCTGGAACGACGAATCAAAGACCTTGCCGCCCTCCTTGAGGGTGCCGTGGTAGTGGGCCACGACGACGCCGCCCTCCTTGACCTCGTACCCCTCGCCGATCCTGATGTCCTCGACGATCAACCCGCCCTCGAGTTCCTGACGATTCACGACTTCTCCTTCAGGAACGGGGATCGGATTGAGCGAGGGCTGCTGCTGGGCCATCGCCTGGGCCAGCATCTGCTGGATCTGCTCCTCGGTCATCTGGGGCTGGCCGTCCTGAGCGAACGCGGGCGCCGCGAAGCCGAGAACGAGGGCAGGAACGAGTGCGAGCGTGATGCGCATTGGAATCCTCATGGATGCGGGCCCTCCACATGAGCCCGCCAAGTGCTGGGAGTTCAAGTGCCGGAAAGTCGAGCGGATAGGGTAGGAGGCCGCGGGAAGTTGCGGCGGGGCCCGCGGAAGACGCCGCCAGGACCACAAAAAGCGACGTTGGTTCCCATCAAGGCGCGAGATGTGCCGCCACTTCGTACCATGCACCTCGCATGGATGCCAACCCTCTCTTTCTCGGCGAACCCCCCCTCATCACACTCGCCCAGGCGCCCGCAGCCGACCCCGCCGAGCCCACCTCCGTCGTCATGGGGCTCTGGCCCCTCTTTGTCCAGTCCTTCGACCTCTTCAGCATCGTGCTGATCCTCGGCTCCGTCGCCGCCGTCGCCATCATCGTCCGCAACCTCTTCGATGTCCGAGCCGCCGTCATCGCCCCGACGAAGTCGCTCGATCGCATCGCCGACCTCGCCCGCGCCGGCCGCCTCGCCGAACTCGAGCACGCCATCGCCGACGACACGACCTTCATCGGCGAGACCCTCCGCCCCGCGCTCGGCGCGAAGCAGGCCGGGCGAGACGCCATGCACGAGGCCGCCAACCTCGGCGCGTCCGAATCGCACGCGAAGTGGTCGCGCCGCGTCGAGCCCCTCGCCATCATCGGCAACCTCGCTCCGCTCGTCGGACTCGCCGGCACCGTCTGGGGCATGATCCTCGCCTTCGCCAGTCTCTCCGCCGCGGGCGGCCGCGCCTCCCCGACCGCGCTCTCGCTCGGCATCTCCAAGGCGCTGATGCACACGCTCCTCGGACTGATGCTCGCCATCCCCGCCCTCGCCTTCACCGCCTTCTTCCGCGCCCGCATCGAGCGCGCCATCGGCCGCGCCATCGTGGTCTGCGCCGACGCCATCGACCGCCTCGCCTCCGGGAATTCCGCGTGAGGACCGTCGGCGTCATCGCGTCCCGCTCCGCCCACGCCGAAGACCGGCGCATCAACGTCACGCCCCTCATCGACGTCGTGATGGTGCTGATCGTCTTCTTCCTCATCGTCGGCAAACTCGCCAGCGACCAGCGCAGCGAGGTCGATCTCCCTCCCGCCGATGCCCGCCCACTCCAGTCCGATCCGAGCACGCTGATCGTCAACATCCCCGCCGATCGCTCGATCGTCCTCCAGTCCGAGGTCCTGACGCCGACGCTGTTCGCCTCGCGCCTCCGCGAGGCCGTGGGCCGCACGCCCGATCTCCGCGTCCAGATCCGCGCCGACCGCTCCCTCGCCTACGGCGACATCGCGCCGATCGTCCGGGCCTGCCGCGATCTCGGCGTGTCGCGCATCCGACTCGCGGCGGAGGGCTCGCCATGAGACCCCTCGTTGCCTCACCGCTCCCCGGCCGCCGCTCCCGCGCCCGCGCCATCGGTGGCTCAACATCTCCCGACACGCTCCCCGACATGACTCCCATGGTCGATGTCGTCATGGTCATCCTCATCTTCTTCATGGCCTCCACCGCGCTCGTCGGTCCCGAGCTCCTCCTCCGCGCCCGCATCGCCCCCGAGCCCCAGCAGGAAGCCGCCGACGCGCCCCTCATCGCGCCCGCCGCCCTCGTCGTTCGCCTTGAATCCGGTCCATCCGGCCCGCCGCTCGCCACCGGCCTCGGCCTGCAGCGCACGACCCCCGCCGCGCTCATCGCCCGCATCGACGCCCGCGCCGACGACCTTCGTGCCGGTGAGATCCCCATCATCATCCAGTCCGACGACGCCGTTCCCTACCAGTCCGTTGTGGACATCATCGCCGCGCTCGAACGCGCCGGCGTCCGCGACATCGCGATCCGTTAGCGCGCCTACGCCGAACTCGTCAGTGTCAATCCATCGTGCGCGAGCGCCGCACGTGCCGCGTGCCCCGACTCCTCCAACCTCGCCATCGTCTCCGCATGACCGAGATCATGCGACATGTGGACAAAGTACGTCCGCTTCGCGTCGATCCGCTCCGCGAACCCGAGCGCCTGATCCAGCGTCAGGTGCGTCGGATGCCGCCGGTCCCGCAGCGCATCTAGCACCAGCGTCTCCAGCCCCGTCAGCATCGCCCACGACTCGGTCGGGATCGCCGACACATCCGTGCAGTAGGCGAGCGCCAGCGGCCCGCTCGGCCCCTGCCTCCCCTCCGCCTCCAGCCGATACCCCAGCACCGGCAGCTTCCCGTGCAGCAGAGCCACCGGCATCACCCGCAATCCATGCACCGTGAACGCCCGCCCCGGCTCCACCCGATGCCCGATCAGCGTCGCCACGAACGAGTCGTTCACGTTCCGATCGCGATCGAAGATGTGCGTGTACACCCGGCGCAGGTGCGCATCCGTGTGCGCATCGGCGTAGACATCGATCGGCCCGTCCTGGATGGCGTTGAACCGGCGCACCTCGTCCAGCCCCCACGTGTGATCCACATGGTTGTGCGTGAAGAGGATCGCATCCAGCCGCTTCATCCCATGGCGCAGGGCCTGCTCGCGCAGGTCCGGCCCCGCGTCGATCAGGATCGCCCGGGGGTGGCCCGTCGCATCCGTGAACTCCAGCAGCGCACTCGTCCGCAGCCGCCGGTCACGCGGGTCCGCGCTCGTGCACACGGCGCAGTCGCACCCGATCGCGGGCACCCCCGCGCTCGTGCCCGTCCCGAGAAACGTGAATCGCACATCGGAGATCACGGGGGAGCATATGAGCCGCTGGCGGCGCCATACGCCCCCTCATTGGCCCCGCGGCATGACCGTTTCGTCTCCCGCTCGGCCTTATACTCGCTCCATGACCACCCCACCACCCACCTCCGCCGGCCACGCTCCCACCCTCGCCTCCGTCTCCAAGGCCTTCGACACGGCCCGCGAGATCAGCCCCCGCCGCAAGTCCACCGAGGCCTCCGACATCGACGGCCTCGTCGCGGAACAGCTCGCCCACTTCGGCATCGACCCCGGCTCCGATTACGGCCAGCACCTGGCCCGCTTCGCCGGCCACCTCTACGCCGGGCACGCCGACCTCCACGCCATGTGGAAGAACACGGTTCAGGAGCTCGCCTCGCTCAGCCGCCAGGACCGCGTCGAGCGCTTCGCGGCTCAGAAATTCCTCTGCTTCCAGATCGCCAAGATCCTCGACACCCTCCAGCACCCCATGCGCAGCACCTACCAGTCGATCGTTGACCAGGCGGGCCAGCGCAGCAGGAAAGGCCCCTACCCGATCTTCGATAACGTCACCGCTCTCTTCTCCGCCAAGCCCGTCATCACGCGCACCGCCACCTACATCTATGCCTGCGCCGAGTGGGTCGACGACGCCTTCCAAGGCAAGGAGCTGATGCTCGAGGTCTACTCGCGCCTCCTGAACCCCACCAGCGTCTCCCTCGCCAACCACATCGTCGATGTCGAGGCCGGCCCACTCGCCCACGAGTACTTCGCCTGGAACTTCAACTCCGGCATGGCCGCCGTCGACGCCATCCTCTCACACCTCGTCGGCTATCAGGACATCCTCCTCACCAGCCGCAACGTCTACGGCGGCACCTACCAGCTCATGCATGACTGGTACGGCAAGGTCAGCAACCTCGACGTCTCGGTCAACTTCTTCGACGGCTACACCGCCGAGGCCTTCGTCAAGGCGCTCGACGCGGTCATGGTAAAGGAGAAGGCCCGCATCGCCGCAGGCAAGCAGATCTATGTCTACATCGAGTCTCCCTGCAACCCGCACGGCTACGTGCTCGACGTCCCCGCGATCTGCGCCGAGGCCCACAAGCGCGGCCTGACCGTCATCTGCGACTCCACCGTCGGCACCCCCTTCCTCCACCGTCCCCTCCGGCGCGCCAACATCCTCGAGCGCCCCGACTTCGTCATCCATTCATATACGAAGGACCTCGCGGGCCACGGCGGCACGACCGCCGGCTGCGTCATCGGCCGCAACGAACGCATGTTCATGGGCAAGCACGACTCCGGCCCCGGTCTCGCGCCCGACGGCACGAAGCGGATCTACAAGGGCGAAGAGACGCTCTTCTGGAACGTCTACTACATCAAGGGCGCGTTCCTCGACGCCGACAAGGCCTTCGAGGTGCTGAACGGCATCCACACCCTGGAGATCCGCATGCTCCAGAAGGCCGCGAACACGCTGACGCTCGCGGAGGTGCTGGGCTCGCACCCTGACATCAACGTCAAGTGCTGCGCCGTGGCGGGGAGCGAGAACTCGGCGATCCGCGAGAAGTGCATGCACATGGGTTTCCCGCCGCCGCTCTTCACGTTCGATTTCGAAGGAAAGCCCGGCACGCCCGCCCTCGATCGCGAGGCCTTCAAGCGCTTCTTCGACATGCTCGACCCCGTCTTCGGGCACCAGGTCTCGCTCGGCCAGCCCAACACCGTCGTCCTCTGCCCCGCCATCACGAGCCACTCGGAGATGTCGCCCCAGGCGCTCAAGGACGCAGGGATCTCCCTCACCACGACGCGCGTCGCGGTCGGCACCGAGGACCCGCGCACGCTCATCGTGCACCTGATGAAGGCCGCCGAGTCATGCATCGAGCCCGCTCGCCCCGGCTTCGTCGCCAGGTTCCCCTCGACCGAGAAGATCGACGCGATCTATAAGAAACACTACATCGACGTGCACACACGCTATGTCAACGGACAGCCTGCGATGAACGAGTTGATGAAGTAGGCGAGCCGCGAGCGTCCGCACGGGGCGCGTCGCTCACTTCTTCGGTGCATCGACGTGCTGATCGAACAGGATCGGGTTGCCATCCGGGTCCGCGATCATGAAGTACGCGGTGCCCGTGGTGGACTCGTCCGCCGCGGGCTCCGGCTCGATCCCCTGCGCCCGGAGCCGCTTCTGGATCTCGCGCACGTCGTCGAACTCCGCCAGCGTCTGCTTGTCGCGGTCCCACCCGGGATTGAACGTGAGCATGTTCTTCGGGAACATCCCCTGGAAGATCCCGATGGTCGCCGAATCGTTCTGCATGACCAGCCACCCCTGCGCCTGGTCGCCGCCCCGCGCCTTGAAGCCGAGCTTCTCATAGAACGCGCGCGATGCCGCGATGTCCTTGACCGTCAGACTGACCGAGAAGTTGCCAAGACGCATGGGCGCATCCTCCTTCTTGTCCTCGATGGGCTTTCCACCCGCGGGCTGAGCCGCCTCCCCCTTCGCCGCCCTGGCCGATCCCACCGTCGTGGTGGTGTGCATCACTCCACACCCGAGAAGGCAGGCCGCAATCGCTCCGATCGTCCGGCTCATGTGTCGCTCCGACGCTGATGGATGGCGCCCCGACAGCTCGGGGCTTACGCCGCCAGTCTACTGAGCGGTCGAAGCGGGCGATAGCCGTTCGCACACCCAACTTCGCCGTTGACGGGTGCCCCCTCTTGACGGCCAGGTTCCTATGCCGGGGAATGCGTCCCGGAACCCGGCCCATTCCCCGCTGCTGGCTGCTGCGCGACCGGCCACTCCCACACCACCGTCCGCGGCAACCGGCTCACTCCCTCGGACGCGCCGAGAGACGCCAGAGCATCCGCCAGACTCCGCCCGCGCCCGCGCAGGATCTTCACCCGAGCGTTGCCGCCGATGAAATAGGAAAAGCAGGTTCGAAGGTTGTATTCGGGTGGAAGCACGGAGAGTCGCGCCCGAGAGTGGAACGCCGCCTCGCGAAACGCGGGCTGGTCGTGTGGCGGCGGCTCGGCGAGCCGCCGGTGGCGCTGATAGATCGCGAACCACGAATCCACCAGCTCACCGAAACCGTCATTGTTCCTGAACAGGATCACACCGGTGTTGAGCTCCGGAAAGCTCTCCGGACACCGAGCGCCCTCCCAGCACGAGCGCACCGGCGCGTGCGCCGCGCCATAGTCGAAGCGATCCAGAAGCTCGAACATCTCGTGGCACGCCCCGACGCAATGCGTATCGGTATCCAGGAAGAGCGTGCGCTCGAACGGAGATTCCTTGAGTGTCAGTATCTTGTCGATGCAGCCATACACCGGCCGCTCCAGCAACGCAACGGTGTCGAAGCGTGCATCCGGAGAGAGAACACTGTCGGCATCCTTGTAGAGAACCGCGGGCAGATCCGGCATCAGCGCCTTGAACGTCGCCACCGAGCGCTCCGCCTCGGCGATGAACTTCTGCCCCGTCGCGATGTACATCAGGCCCGTGGTCATGGATCGCCCAAAGCTGCCCGCCGCGGCCTCACACCGCGATCGTCGAGCATCAACGGGCAGTCTATTCAAACCGGCGCACGCGGGCTCGCTTGCATCGGAAAGGTTGCATCGCCATCTGCGCTGTGTTCCGGCTCGCCTCGGGCGAGTCAGGGGGATGAGCCGCGTGGGAGTGGTGACGCTCCGGCGGATCGCGCCAGGCGTGCTGCGGGAGACGGTGTGGTGAGAGGGGACTCAGGGCGGCGTGCGGCGGAGGAAAGCGGAGAAGCATGGGCAGGGGCCGAGGGGCGTCTGCTCGCACTCGTCAGAAAGGGGGCTGACGGATGTCTCGCTGCATCTTCGCAGGCCTCGGCCCGGTCGATCGTCCGCCCAGCGGGCGGTGAAGAACGAGAAGAAGTGTGTATGGAGCCGCTTTCCACGCACTGAAGTGCGTGGCAACGATCCGTGCGCCGAAGCGGCGAAGAGAGGCTGGAGTTGGGATCGGACGGGCGAGGTGGGGGCACGAGATCGGCGGCGGCCTGTGTCGTCCGAACGGGGCGTGCGGGGGCAAGTCTGGTGTCGTCGATGGGGACGATGCGAGAGAGGCGGTAGAGCTGGTAGGCGGCGCGACGGGCACCGTCGGCGCGGCGGAGTTCCAGGCGCTGCGAGAGCTTCGAGTCTGCATCGAGCGCGTCTGCGGGTGGAAGAGATCGGAGCGTGCCCGCCGGGTCAATCTTCGGGCTGGGGGGTGTCGACTCGTGCGATGCGACTTGCTTTGCGCGGACGCGGGCCTCTCGATAGTCGTCGAGGATGGTACAGAGGACGTGAACGGTTGAGGAGAGGGTGATGGATGCGGCCATGCGCGTGTGGGCGTAGCCGGCCTTCTCGATGCGGAGCATCTTCTCGCGGGTCTTGGGCTCGGTGAGCCAGAGGGCGAGCTGGGCGACGGTGATGCCGTGGCCGCGGGCGACGGAAGCGATCGATGCGTCTGGATCGCAGAGGTCGGAGAGGATGCTGTCGTGGAGGCGTGTGGGGATGGAGGCAAAGTCGCCGCCGGGGTGGGTGCCGGCTCGATCGAGGACTTGAGTTGTCGCGGTGTCTGCGACCATGCCCCGAAGATACGCGGCGAACGACGCGATGCAAGGGGGTCCCGGGTCGAAAGCGGCCTCTCACTGACAGACGTATGTCAGTGGGAGGTGCAGATTTTTGCTGGCGGGGTGGGGAGGGGTGCGATCGCGGGTGGGAGGATGTGGAGAGCGCGGGGCGGGTGAACCGCCGCGCGGGAGAGGAGAGCCGGGGGCGTCCGCCCCGCTCCAACTGATGATGCCGCTGCGCGGCGGGCCTACCGGGGGCTGGCTTGTCCCTTCGGGACTGCGCTGCGCCCCCGGCAACGGTCGTGCGCCCTTGCGGGCTGCAGAAAGGAGCGATCCCGCTCAGACTTGCAGTGTGCGACCCTGATACATCACGCGCGCGGTCTGCATCGATACGAACTCGGGAAGCGCGAGCAGCGATTCGACGATACGGGCAACGTCGGCATCCTTAAACCCCTGATGGAAGCGGATCTCGATCTGTTCGCGACGAAGCATCGCCGCGAGTGCGTTGCCTTTGTAGTCGTCCTCGTACGAGATGCCATCTGCCTTCATCTCACGATGCTGATGCGCAATCGAGAAAATGATGGCGCCGCGGTCGTTGAAAGCCATCTTGATCTGGTGGGTGCTTCCACTCGCCATCGCTTCAAGATGCTCCGCGCCGATGATGTTCATGATGCTGTCTGCGAAAGGAACCGACTCCATCGCGTCACAAGTGCGCTTGCCCATGCGCCTCGGCTCTCGTCATCTTCGTCGTGCATCGACATGAACCGGATGAATCGAGCAATACAAGCAAGCTGCTCCTGCGTCCAGAACCCGAGGGCTTCGTCGGTGAAACGTTCAATCACGCGGAGCAGGTCTTCCGGGCACCAGTCACTCACGTTGCCGTTGACGCACCGGATCATCGCTGGAGGCAGGTAGTATCGGAACCCCTCGTGATTGATGAAGCTGAAGCCGCCGCAACCTGGAAACGGCTCCCATCTCGCGTCATCGACAAGCTCGCGCCAGTCCGTGTCCTTGTCGGCCAGACGCGCCCGCTCGCAGTCCTCAGCGGTGTCATAGCGATCCAACGCCTCGCACTCGCTCCATGAGTACCCCAGACGACCGCGCGTCACATCGGCAAAGACCCGTTCGATATCCGCGACCATCGCGCCGCGATAGGAGGCGTCTTGTGATTCGTGGTCCGGCACCCTTTGCGTCCTATCAACAGAGAGAGGTGTTCCATGCTCTCAAACACTCGCGCTGATCAAACGTTTCATCTCCGCCACGGCCTGGCGCATGCCGCAGAAGACCGCGCGGCTCACGATCGCGTGGCCGATGTGCAGTTCCTCGATGCCCACGAGTTCGGCGATGGGGCGGACGTTGGCGTAGTTGAGGGCGTGGCCCGCGTTGAACCGTATGGCGCGCGACATGATGTGCTCGCCCGCATCGTGCACGCGCTCCAGCGATGCCGCGAGCGCCGCGGCCCCGGCGCCCGCGCGGAAGTCGCCACCACTGGCGGCAAAGGCCGTCGCGTAGGGGCCGGTGTGGAGTTCGCAGCAGTCGAAGCCCGCATCGGCCGAGGCATCGACCTGCGCGAGATCGGCATCGATGAAGGCGGAGACGACGATACCCGCGTCCTTGAGCTTTGCGACCACCGCCTTCATGCGAGCCGCTTGTCCGGCGACGTCGAGCCCGCCCTCGGTGGTGACTTCCTGGCGGCCTTCGGGGACGAGCGTGACCATCTGCGGGCGTCCCGCGTGCACCCTCTCGCGCCGGTGACTCAGCGCGATCGCGACCATCTCATCCGTCGCGGCCATCTCAAGATTGACCTTCACGCGCGCCGTGCGGCAGAGCAGCTCGAGGTCGCGATCGTTGACGTGGCGTCGGTCTTCGCGGAGGTGGATGGTGAGACAGTCCGCGCCGCCGAGCGTGGCCTCGTGAGCCGCGAGAACGGGGTCGGGCTCTTCGGTGCCCTCAACCACGCCGACGGCTCCGTGGCGATAGCGGGCCTGGCGGATGGTGGCGACGTGGTCGATGTTGACGCCGAGTGAGGGCATGGACGGATGGTATGGACGGCCCGATCAGGCCATCGCGGTGAGCTGTCGCCAGATGATGAAGACGGCCATGACGACCAGGAACGCCGCAAAGACCCGGCGGAGGATGCGCTGGTTCAGCTTGGTGCCGATCGCGGCACCCACGATCGAGCCGAGCATGCCGAGGAAGGCGAAGACGACGATGGTGTTCCAGTCGACGCTCTGGCCGACCTTGGCGAGCGTCACCTGGTACTTGGCGAAGCCGACGGCGCAGTTGACGACGATGAGGGCGAGCGAGGTGCCGACGGCGTTCTTCATTGGCACGCCCGCGAGCAGGACGAGGGCCGGCACGATGAGGAACCCGCCACCGATCCCCACGAGGCCGGTGGCGAGCCCGAGCCCGAAGCCGATGGCGATGAGCACGAACCACGGGGCGATCCGGCTCGCGTCGGTGGTTGCTTCCTTTGAGCGGCTGGAGATCGCCATGCGTGCCGCGGCGATGAGCATGATCGCGCCGAGCATGACGAGCTGGACCTCGCCCGGGATGAAGCGGGCCAGGTACGCCCCGAGGAGTGAGCCGCCGATGCCCGGCAGGCCGAACCAGGCGACGGCGCGCCAGACGACGTGGCCTTTGAGGGCCTCGCGGATCGCGCCGAAGAGTGCGATGACGCCGACGATCGCGAGGGACTCGGCGATGGACTGCTTCTCGGGGTGCTTGACGAGGTAGACGAGAATGGGGACGGTGAGGATGGAGCCGCCCGAGCCGAGGAGGCCGAGGGAGAGACCGATGAGGAGGGCTCCGATCCAGGCGGTGAGCATGGGGTGTGCGTCGGCGCGTCAGCGCTCGACCGCGCCTCCCGCCTTCTCCCAGGCCATGAAGCCGCCGAGGAGGTTGGTGACCTTGTAGCCCTTTCGCTGGAGATAGGCGCAGGCGCGGGCGGAGCGGACGCCGCCCTTGCAGTGGACGAGGATGTCGGCGTCTTTCGGGATGTCGTCAAGGGCGGTGGCGAGGCGTGTGTGCGACACGTTCTGGATGCCCGCGGGGTGGGTGCCGACGTGCGCCTCGTCGTGCTCGGAGCGCTTTCGCACGTCGAGGACGAAGGTCTTTCCGGCAGCGAGGCGTTCCTTGGCGTCGGCCGCGCTGATCTCGTCGATCTGCTGGAGGGAGACGCCGGAGGCCGCGGCCTCGACGACCGACTCCGGCGGGAACCACCCGACGACGCGGTCGATGCCGACGCGGACGAGTTCGCGGGTGGCTTCTTCGAGGCGGGGCTGCTCGATGATGAGGACGACCTCTTCGGCGGGATCGATGAGCGAGCCGGCCTCGGTTGGGAACTGGTTGTTCAGGAGGAGCGAGAGGGAGCCCTTGATGTGTCCTGTCGCGAACTGGTCCCACGAGCGGGTATCGACGAGGGCGACCTTCTGGGTGTCGAGTGCGCCGATCGCCTTGGCGTCGAGCTTCGCGGGGCGCGGGAGCGAGCCGAGGATGGCCGGGCCGTCGCGATTCTCTTGCTTCATGCGTGCGAAGTAGGTGGGCGGATCGGGTTGGTTGGAGAGGACATAGTCGGCGAAGGCGGCCTCGCTTGAGGCGGCGAGGAGCGCGGGGTTGAAGCGGCGCTCGTAACCGACGGTGGACTGCGGGACGGCGCCGAGGGCCTTGCCGCACGCGGAGCCGGAGCCGTGCGCGGGCCAGACCTGCAGGTAGTCGGGGAGGTCGAGGAATCTGGAGATGCTCTTGTGGAGCTGCTTCGCGGAGGTCGCGGCCATGCCGACGTGCCCTGCGGCGGACTCGAGCAGATCCGGACGCCCGACGTCTCCGACGAAGACGAAATCGCCGGTGGCGATGCCCATCGGCTCGGATGCGCCGCCACCGAGATCGGTGACGAGAAAGCAGATGTGCTCGGGGGTGTGGCCGGGGGTGTGGATCGCGGTGAACTGGATGTTGCCGACTTTGAACGTGTTGCCGTCGTGGAGTTCGACGTGGTCGTACCAGCCGCCGCCGGACTTCTTGTCGAGCCAGCGATAGTTCCAATCGGGCGCGCCCATGCCGGAGACATAGAGCTTGACGCCCTGCTCACCGAGTTCGCGGAGGCCGGAGAGGTAGTCGGCGTGGATGTGGGTGTCGGCGGCGGCGACGATTCGCACGCCCTCTCTGCGGGCGATCGATGTGTAGCGGTCGACGTCGCGCTCGGGATCGATGATGATGGCTTCGCCGGTGCGCTGGCAGCCGATCAGGTAGGCGCCCTGCGCCAGCTTCTCGTCGTAGATGAGTCTGAAGAGCACGGGACCTCCGGGGTGTGGTGCGTGTGGGCGGCGCGGTGCGGACGGGAGTTGATGTTATGGGCGAAGGACCACGTGCACCGGGCGGCCGGTGCGTGCGCTCTCCAGTTCGAGTTCGAGCAGGCGGCAGACCCGCACGGCGTCGTCGGGCGTGACACGGAGGGGGGGAGTGCCCGGGGCTCCGGGATGGGAGGCGACGTGGGAGACGAAGTGGCGGATCTCGCCGTCGTATCCGGGCACGGGCGGGAGCGCGAGGGATCGGGTCTCTCGATCGCGGCTGAGTTCGAGGGGCTCGGGGCGGGCCAGGTCCCAGTCGGCGACGGCGTTCTCGAACTCGGCGGTGTATCGCATGCGGAAGGGGAATCCGTCGGCGACCCACGCGCCCTCGGCGACGACGATGGCGGGCGCGTCGGGGGCGTCGTAGCGGTATCGGGTGACGATGTGGTCGACGTGGCCCGCGCTTGAGACCGAGTCGGGGGCCCCGAGGAGCCAAAGGACGATGTCGGCGTCGTGGATGTGGAGGTCGAAGAGCGCGCCGCCGCAACGCGCGGGGTCGTTGTAATACTCGCGAGACCATCCGGGGCGGCTGCCCATGCGCTGGAGCGTGAGTGCGCGGAGCGATCCGAGCGAGCGGTCCTCGACGCGGTCCTTGAGCCAGTCCCATCCGCTCCAGAAGCGCATGCAGTGGGCGGGCATGCAGAGGGTGTTGTTGCGGGCGGCGTCGCGCGCGGCGTCGGCGAGTTCGCGGGCCTTTGCGCTCGAGAGGGCGACGGGCTTTTCAACCAGGGTGTGCTTGCCGGCGCGGAGCGTCTCGATCGCGATCTGGGCGTGCGTGTCGGTGGGGGTGCAGACGCTGACGAGGTCGATGGCGGGGTCGCGGGCGATGTCGCGCCAATCGGTCATGAAGCGGACGCGGGCGGGATCGAGGGTTGCGCTCTCCGAGCCGGCCTGCGCGATGTTGCCCGCGATGCTGCTCGAACCGGAGATCAGTTCCTTCCAGTCGTCGGGGCGGGTGGCGCAGCAGGCGACGACCTCGCAGGGGAGCCCGTCGGCGGCGGCGGCCATGTACGCGCGCACGTGCGTGCGCCCCATGAAGCCGAGCCCGATGATCCCGACCCGCAACGTGCGATCCGCCATGCGCGCAGACTCCACTGGTGTTTCCGGCTCTCGATTGTGCAGGGTACACGCCGGGGACGGGGCGGGATCGAATGTGCTAAGCCGCCCCCATCGCCTTCAGGATCGCGTCGAGGTCGTCGGCGACTTTGATGGGCGGGTTGGCGTACGTGCCGGTGGGCTTGCTCGGCGGCGCGTTCGAGGATGCCTCCGCGCCGGACTTTTTCGCCGAGATCCCCGTGTGGTATTCGACCGTGACATCCGGGTCCTTGAGCACGTGCCCCGTCAGGATGCAGACCACTGTCTCGCTCGGCTTGATGACGCCCTCGGCGATGAGCATGCGAGCGCCGGCGACGCTCGCGGCGGAAGCGGGCTCGCAGCCGAAGCCGTGGCGGCCGATCATCGCCTTGTGCTCGACGATTGTGGGATCGTCGACGACGCGGACGACGCCGTTCATGGCCTCGAGCGCGCGAAGGGCCTTGGGCAGATTCACGGGCCGGTTGATCTCGATCGCCGTCGCGACGGTGTGGGCGCGCTCGCCGGCGGCGTCCATGCGGTCGTACTCGGCCTTGACCTTCGCACGGTCGTACCGGCCGCCGTTCCACCGGACGCCCAGCCCGTTGACGATGCGATCGAGCGTGCTCGCGCCCTTGGCGTTGATGATTGCGAGGCGCGGGATCTTCTTGATGAGACCGAGGCGAGCGAGCTCGATGAAGGCCTTGCCGAAGGCGGAGCAGTTGCCGAGGTTGCCTCCGGGGACGACGATCCAGTCCGGCACCTGCCAGTCGAGCCCCTCCAGCACGCGATACATGATCGCCTTCTGCCCTTCGAGTCGGAAGGGGTTGACCGAGTTCATGAGATAGACGCCGGCTTCGGGCATCTTCTCGGCGATGTGGCGGACGCGTGCGAGGCAGGCGTCGAAGTCGCCGGCGACCTGGAGCGTGGTTGCGCCGTATTCGAGGGCCTGGGAGAGCTTGCCGTAGGCGATCTTGCCGTCGCCGATGAAGACGAAGCACTTCATGCCGCTGAGCGCGCCGTAGACGGCGAGGGATGCGGAGGTGTTGCCGGTGGAGGCGCAGGCGACGCGTTTGGCGTTGACCATGCGGGCGTGGGTGAAGGCGGCGGTCATGCCGTTGTCTTTGAAGGAGCCGGAGGGGTTGAAGCCCTCGTACTGGAGGTAGAGGTTGCCGCCGGTCTGCGTCGCGGAGCCGTCGTCGAGGCCGATGATGCGTGCGATCTGGTCGGCGCGCTGGAGGTTGGTGCGTCCCTCGCCGATGGTGACGATCTCGGATTCGTGTCGCCAGAAGGGGAGGAGATCGCGGAAGCGCCAGACGCCGGAGAAGTCGAGCGCGGATGCGGTGGCGCGTCCCTGACCGGTGAGGCCGGTGCCGGCGGCCTCGCGCGGCCCACGGGTGCTGGAGCGGAGTTCGAACCAGGACCAGTCGCGATGCGCGAAGCTCGACCAGTCGTAGTCGACGTCGAGGAGCTCGCCGCAGCGTTCGCACGCGACGAGGACGCGCTCGACGGGGTACTCGGCGGCGCAGTCGGGGTTGATGCAGCGTTGGAAGGCGGCGGGAGTGGTCGTCGGATTGGCCATGGGGGCATGGTAGTGGGTGGGGGGGTGAAGGGGGCAATGGGCAGTGGGGAATGGGGAGGAAGCCCGGAGCGATGGGCCGTTGCGACTGGTACGCTTGGACCCATGGAAGAACCGATGCGCGGGATGAGCATCCGTTGGCGGCTGATGCTGCTGATGTGGATCGCCCAGACGCTGGTGGCGTGGTTGCTGCCGATGGTGTTGCTGGGGGCGTGGGACGAGCCACTCGGGTATCTGTCGGAGCGCGAGCCTCTGCTGGTTGCGCTCGCGGTCGGCGCGGGGCTGGCGGCGTTGCAGGCGATCTTCCTCTTTCCGGTGCGGAAGCCGGGGCTCAAGCGGACGGGGCGATCGGTGTGGCTGACGATGGGTGCGGCGGGGTTTGCGGGGGCCGCGCTGCTCACCGCAATGTGCGCGGCGGGGGCGGAGGTCTATGCCACGCTGCTCAACGGTCCGGAGATCGTGGACTGGAACACGATGTTCTGGATCGTTCTCGTGATCCAGGGGTTGGCTTGGGCGGTTGCGACGCCGCTGCTGGTTGCGTTCACGAAGCATGAGCGGCGCGAGACGATGCTCGGGCGCGTCGCGTCGCGGCTCTTCACCGGGTCGATCGTTGAGGTGGTGGCGATCGTGCCACTGGATGTGATGGTCAGGCGGAAGCACGATTGCTATTGCGGGGCGGGGACGTTCTGGGCGCTCGTGATCTGCTGCGGGGTGGGGGCGTTCGCGCTCGGACCGGCGATCTACCTGCCGATCCTCGCCAAGCGTCGCAAGCGGTGGTACGGCGGGCACTGCGAGATCTGCGGCTATGACATGCGGGGCACACCGAATGCGGACAGATGCCCGGAGTGTGGGAGCGGGTGGAAGAGCGGTCCGGCAGAAGGCCGCACGCCATAAGCCATGGCCGCCCGTACCACATCCCGCACAAGGGTGCGACGATTGCGACGTATTGGTTGTTGCAGTGGGTGGGGGTTGTTTTGCTGACCGCAGCGGTTGTGGTTGTGTTCGCAGGATGGCGTGAGGCGGTGTACGGCGCGGTCTCCATCGTCATCGGCGGGACGGTGTGGGCGGGCGCGATCATGATCCTTCAGTCGGCGTTTGCAGCGGCCCCGGATTGCCTTGGGGGCAGACGCGAGATCGGCAAGCTGCGAGACTTCTTCCCTGTCGGCTCGGGCGCGCTCGGCGCGACCGCTTTCTGCTCTCTCCCGATGTGGATCTGTCTGAGCCTCATCGGGTATGCCCTCGTCGAAACCAACGCCCAGATCATCGGCCTGATCGGGACGGGATTCGCCGCGATGATCGCGATGCTGACGTTCTGGACGATCAGCGTGCGCCGGTTTCTTTCACAAGAGAGGCGCGAGGAGCGACACACCCGGCTCGCCACTCGGTTGCTGGCCGGAACGGCCTTGGGCGCGATGGCGTGTGCGGCGTGTGCGGCGGTCTCTGCGCTCGTGGTGGGCGATGGAGAGATGTTCCTTGGGATCATGGCCTTGTGCGCGCCATGGCTGGTCGGCGCGGCGATTGCGCTCATCGGCTGCCGCCTGTATCTCAGACGCCTTTGGGTCGTTCGCGCGCCGTGGTATGAGACGCACTGCGCCGAGTGCGGCTACGACCTCTCGGGCGATCTTGGCGTCGCCCAATGCTCCGAGTGCGGGACCGGTTGGCGGAGCGGGGCCGAATGGGGCGAGGTGGGCGGCGCGCAGCCCGAGGCGTGAGACCGGCGGCCCGGCGCGGGGATTGCAGTTTTTCTTTGCGTGGGCGCGCCGATCGGCGGGGGTTGTGTCTATTCCGGATGGTCAGGACGGACACGACGGGCGGCACCCGGAACCGATGGCCGGGCATCGCGAGGATCGTTGAGAAACTGGAGTCGGGCATCGGGCTGCTGAGGCGCCCGGGATGTCGCTCCGTCGTGTCTGATTGACCCCGTTCGGATTCTCTTTTCGGAGAGCGATCGGCTGAACGGCGAGAACCGTCTGAGGACGCATCTGGCGGTGCATGTGTTTCGCAAGCCAGGTGAGCGCTGTGGGTGCGGACGCCTTACTCGGGCGTCCGTGCTCATTTGATGGTGAGCCGCTGAAGTGAGACGCGAGCGGGCCGCGCGAGCGCGCACGAACTTTCGTGATCTTCAGCGGGTTGCGGCGGCGGGCGCGTGGGGCGTGACGACGACGGGTGGGATCGTTGCGCCGGATGAGGCCGCGAAGGACTTGTAGTCCTGCATGGCGACGGTGTCCCAGTCGCCGGCGCGGAGGGCCTCGATCGCCTTGACGGCGGCGTTGGCGCCGGTGTTGGTGGTGATCATGGGGATGCCGAGGCGCACGGCGGTCGAGCGGATCTTGCCTTCGTCGGTCTGCCAGCCGGTGCGCGTCGGCGTGTTGAGGACGAGTTGGATCTTGCCGTCGGACATCAGGTCGAGGACGTTGGGGCGGATCGCGGCGCCGATCTTTTCCAGCACCACGGTCCGAAGTCCGTGGCGTCTCAGGAAGTCGCCGGTGCCCTTGGTGGTGTAGACCGTGTAGCCCATCGCCATGAGCGTGCGGGCGGGGCCGACGATCTCTTTGCGGTCCTGCTCGCGGACGGAGATGAAGACGCCGCCGGAGCGGGGGAGCGTCGTGCCCGCGCCGAGGAGGGCCTTCAGGAAGGCGAGAGGGAGCGAGACATCCATGCCCATGACCTCGCCGGTCGAGCGCATCTCCGGTCCGAGGACGACATCAACGCCGGGGAAGCGGTTGAAGGGGAAGACGGGCATCTTGACGGCGTATGCGCCGGTGTCCGGCACTTCTTTTACGCCCATCTCGGCGAGGGACTTGCCCATCATCGCCATCGCGGCGATGCGGGGCCAGGGGACGTGCTTGGCCTTGGCGACGAAGGGCACCGTGCGGCTGGCGCGCGGGTTGACCTCGATGATGTAGATGTGCTCGTCCTTGATCGCAAGTTGCAGGTTCATCAGGCCGCAGACTTTGAGCTCGCGCGCGAGTTCGCGGGAGATCTGGCGGATGCGATCGACGATGTGGCGCGGGAGGGACCAGGGGGGGAGGGTGCAGGCGGAGTCGCCGGAGTGGATGCCGGCCTGTTCGATGTGCTCCATGACGCCGCAGACGAGGGCCTGCGCGTTGTCGCGTCCGTCGGTGTAGTCGGCGATGACATCGACATCGACCTCGGTCGCGGCGTCGAGGAAGCGGTCGATCAGCACGGGGGCGTCGTCGAGATCGCTGGATCGCAGGGCGTTTGTAATGAAGTGTCGGAGGGCTTTCTCGTCGGGGCAGATCTCCATGCCGCGCCCGCCGAGGACATAGGAGGGACGCACCAGCACGGGGTAGCCGAGCCCGCTGGCGACGGCGACGGCCTCGTCGAGCGAGCGTGCGATCCCCGCGGCGGGGCGTTCGAGGTGGAGTTTCTCGAGCAGTGCGTCGAAGCGATTGCGATCTTCGGCGAGGTCGATCGAGTCGAGCGAGGTGCCGATGAGGGGCGCGCCGGCGAGGGCGAGGCCCTTGGCGAGGTTCAGCGGCGTCTGGCCACCGAACTGGACGATGAGGCCGTGAACAAGGCCGGCGCCAGTGACTGAGTGATTGAGTGACGGAGTGACGGAGTTCGCAAGTGACGCAAGCCACACCTGTGCGCGAGCGTGGTCCTCGGCATCAGCTTCTTCGTCGTACCACTCATCCCACTGCGATAGCCAATCTGTCTTCAACAACCGGCCGCCGGGTGAAAAGAACGCGTGTCCGACGGTGCCCTGTGAGGTCAGCACTTCGACCGAGAGCACGTTCTCCTGCGATTCCGGAAGCCATGTGCGGCCCGCGCCGAGCATCGCCAAGTGTGAGACACTCTGCGCAGCCCGTATGCGATCGAGCTGGGCAAACAAATCGGGTGGTAGCGACAAGTCGGTGAGGCCTTGCAGTTCGTTTGCGCCACCCTTGCCGAACGGCGGCTTCGTCATCGCGATGCTCGATACCCGACCTGCGTCAGTACGCAAATCGGTTACCCGCGACGGGGCCGCCAGCGACTTACGATCTAACCTCTCAACAATGTTCAGCACGTCCTCGAGCGTCAGCGGCTCAAAGAACAACAGATCACTCGTGTCATAATCCGTCGACACCGTCTCGGGGTTCGAGTTGATCATCACCGACTCGAAGCCGAGGTCGCGTGCGGCGTACGCGGCGTGGACGCAGCAGTAATCGAACTCGATGCCCTGGCCGATGCGGTTGGGTCCGCCGCCGAGGATGACGACTTTCTTCTTGTCGGTGACGCGGATCTCGTCGTCGCGCTGGACGACGCCGGTGCCATCGGCGCCGATCACCTCGTACTCGTTCTCGTACGTGCTGTAGTAGTAAGGTGTGATCGCCTCGAACTCCGCGGCGCAGGTGTCGACGAGGCGGTAGGTGGGCTCGATGCTGGTGGCCTTGCGGATGGCGCGGACCTTCAGGATCGCCTCGCTTGAGATGTTGCCGAAGTAGAGGTTGGCGAGCTGCGCGTCGCTGTACCCCCATTGCTTGGCCTGGAGGAGGATCTCACGCGGGAGCTCTTCGAGCGAGCGATAGGAGCAGAGCACGTCCTCGAACTCGACGAGTTGTTTCAACTGGTCGAGGAAGAAGGGATCGATCCTGGTCAGGTCGTGGACCTGCGGGATCGTCCAGCCCATCTTGAAGGCGTAACGGACGTAGTAGAGGCGTCCCTGGCTGGGGACGGCGAGCTTGCGATGGAGCTTTTCGAGGGGGATGGGCCATTCGATCGGTGCGCCGTCGGCGGTGCGGAGGCCGGTGCTGCCACCCATGCGGGGCGTGAGGTCAAGGACGAGCTGATCGTGCTCGACAGCGCGCATCGCGGTGAGCCACTTGTCGTTCTTATCCAGCCCCAGCCCGAAGCGCTTCACATCCATCGAGCGGATGACCTTCTGGAACGACTCCTTGAAGGTCCTTCCGATCGCCATCGCCTCGCCGACGGACTTCATCTGTGTGGTGAGTGTTTCGTCGGCCTCGGGGAACTTCTCGAAGGTCCAACGCGGCATCTTGGTGACGACGTAGTCGATCGCCGGTTCGAAGCACGCGCTGGTGGTGCCGGTGATGTCGTTACGCAGCTCGTCGAGCGTGTAGCCGACGGCGAGCTTGGCGGCGATCTTCGCGATGGGGAAACCGGTGGCTTTGGAGGCGAGGGCGGAGGAGCGTGAGACGCGCGGGTTCATCTCGACGACCATCATCTGGAACTTTGGGCGGCCGTGGTCGTCCAGAGGCGGATTGGGGTTGACGGCGAACTGGACGTTGCTGCCGCCCGTCTCGACGCCGACGGCGCGCATGATGGCGATCGCGGCGTCGCGCATCGCCTGGTATTCCTTGTCGGTGAGCGTCAGGATCGGCGCGACTGTGACGGAGTCGCCGGTGTGCACGCCCATGGCGTCGATGTTCTCGATGCCGCAGACGATGATGCAGTTGTCCTTGCGATCGCGGACGACCTCGAGCTCGTATTCCTTCCATCCGATGATGGACTGGTCGATCTGGACCTGACCGATCATGGAGGCGGCGAGGCCTCGTGTGCAGATGTCGCGGAACTCGTCGCGGTTGTAGGCGATGCCGCCGCCGGAGCCGCCGAGGGTGAAGGCGGGGCGGATGATGGCGGGGAGGCCGATCTCATCGAGGAAGGCGAGGGCGTCGTCCATGGTGGTGACGGTCTTTGCCTTGGGGAGCGAGAGGCCGATCCCCTCGCAGATGTCTTTGAACTGCTGGCGGTCCTCGGCGCGGTGGATGATCTTGCGGTTGGCGCCGATCATCTCGACGCCGAACTCGGCGAGGGTGCCGTCGTCGAAGAGGTTGCAGGCGCAGTTGAGGGCGGTCTGGCCGCCGAGCGTCGGGAGGATGGCATCGATCTTTCCGAAGGGGGCGTCCTGCGAGGATGCGCCCTTGCCCTCGGACTGCTCGAACTCCTTCTGGATGACCTTGCGGACGGCCTCGGGCGTGATGGGCTCGATGTAGGTTCGATCGGAGAGCGACGGATCGGTCATGATCGTCGCGGGGTTGGAGTTGACGAGGACGATGCGGTATCCCTCGGAGCGGAGGGTCTTGCAGGCCTGGGCTCCGGAGTAGTCGAACTCGCACCCCTGGCCGATGACGATCGGGCCGGAGCCGAGGATCAGGATCGTCTTGATGTCGTCGCGCTTTGGCATGGTGCGTGGGTGCCCGCACGCCCGGCGGAGGCGTCTGTGTGAGGGTGCCGAAGCGGCCGCCCGATCCCGCTCGGCGCAAACTGGGACAGAATAGACGCCCCCCCGGGTGGCGGCCACATTCGGGCTCGTTCCGAGCGCGACATTCCTCGGTTTACGCGTGCCGATCAGGCAGGCCGCGCGGGGCCGTCGATCACGTGCAGGCTCGACAAGCGGCAGCAGGCATTGATGATGGCCAGGTGCGAGTAGCACTGGGGGAAGTTGCCGAGTGCGCGCCCGGTGCGCGGGTCGTGCTCCTCGGCGAGCAGGCCGGTCGGACCGGCGAGCGAGGCGAGGTGTCGGAGCAGGTCGAGCGATTCGGCATCGCGGCCCGTGAGCGCGAGGGACTCGACGAGCCAGCCGGTGCAGATGTTGAAGCCGCCCTCGATTCCGGGGAGCCCGTCGTCGTAGAGGTAGCGATAGACAGTGCCGCGGTCGAGCAGGTGGCGCTCGACGGCACGGATGGTGCCTTCGATTCGCGGGTCGCTCGGTGGGAGGAAGCCGGTGAGGGGGACGAGCAGGCACGCGGCGTCCGGCTCGTCGGACTCGTACGCAGAGGAGAAGCCGCCGAGCTTCTGGCTGAAGCCGTTGGCGAGGATGTCTGCGTGGATCCGTGCTCGGAGGGCCAGGTCGCTCTCGCGCTCGACGCCGTCGACGATCTGGCGCGCGGCGATTGCGCGGTTGACCGTGTTCCAGCACATGACTTTGCTGGGCACGTGGTGGCGAGGTGTGTCGCGGATCTCCCAGATGCCGTGGTCGGGCTCGTGCCAGCGCCGCGCTACGGCCTCGACCATCGCGTCGAGCAGGCGCATGTGTTCGGGGGTCAGCGGCGCGCCGGCCTCGGCGAGCGAGGCGATCAGGTCGCCGACCGTGCCGAAGACGTCGAGCTGGACCTGTTGGTTGGCGGCGTTGCCGACACGGACCGGGCGGCTGTCGCCGTACCCCGCAAGGTCGGTGATCTCCGCTTCGGCGCCGAGGTCGTGGCCGCTGACGGTGTAGAGGGGGCGGATCCGCTCGGGGCAATCGAGGTCGTCGACGATGCCGAGCAGCCAGTCGAGGAGCTTCATGGCGTGGCCGGTCGAGCCGAGCTTGACGAGGGAGGAGGCGGACCACGCGGCGTCGCGCACCCAGCAGAAGCGGTAGTCCCAGTTGCGGATGCCGCCGAGGGTCTCGGGGAGGCTGGTGGTGCCGGCGGCGCTGATCGCGCCGGTGGGGCCGTAGCAGAGGGACTTGATGACGAGCGCGCTGCGTTTGACCAGATCGGGCATGAGCGCGGGGATGCGGAGTTTCTCGGTCCACTTGCTCCATGACTCGTTCGTGGCCTCGCGTCGTTTCGGCTCGGGGACCGTGCTTGCGCGGAGGCTTGCGGCTCCGGAGCGGAGTTCGAGCGTGACTGGGCCGCGATCGAGATCGAGGATCGCCGTTGCGGTCTGGTGCGGCCCGTGCTGCGAGAGCTCCCATTCGACGCCGGGGGCGTGCAGGACGAGTGGGTCGACCGAGCCGACAACTTCGATGCCTCCCTCGCGCACTCGGAGCGTGGTGGCGATGCGGCCAAAGTCGAGGCGTGGAGCGAAACGCACGACGGCGCGGCCCGTGCCCGAGACCACGCGGATCAGATCGGTGCGGCCGGCGCGCTGGAACGGGCGGCCGCCGGTCGTGTCGAGATAGTCGATGACTTCGACGGCACCGATGTGCGTCCGGAGCGTAAACGTGTCGCCGATGTAGGCTTGTGATGCGGCGTCGGAGGGCTGTTCCGGCGCGACATCGAAGGAGCCGGCGCGATCGCCGCCGAGCAGGGAGGCGAAGATTGCCGGCGAGTCGATGCGAGGCACACAGAGCCAGGAGATTCGCGCTTCTGGCTCGACCAGGGCGATAGTGCGCTGATCGGAGAGAATCGAGTGGTGGTTGATCGGGACGAGCGACCGCGAGCCGAGCCAGCGGAGGCGGGCCTCGGCGAGGGCCTCGAGGGCATCGGCGACGGCGTCTGTGTCGGCGATGCGAAGCGTCGCGAGCGTCTGGCCCTCACCCACTTTGATCGAGAGATCGTGGGGATCGAGCGTGCCGAAGGCGTCCTCGTCGGTCGTGTCGTCGCCGATGAAGACGACTGCCGTTGCGCCCGTCCGGCGCCGGAGCCAGGCGATGGCCGTGCCCTTGGTGGCGTGTGTGACGACGATCTCGCGAACGAGGAGGCCATGCTTAAGCGTTGCGCAGGGGGCGCACGCGCTGATGCTCTCGATCGCGCCGAGCACCTGCTCGTGGGCGTCGGGCGGGGCGTGTCGATAATGGATCGCGACGCCGGCGGGCTTGTGCTCGACGAGGAGGCCGGGGAACTGGGACGCGAGGCGCTCTGCGCTCTGTCGAACGAGCGTGAGCGACGCGGTCTGCTCGGAGGAGAGCGAGGGATCGCCGTTCATCTCTGCGCCGTGGCTGCCGACGAGGTGGATCTCGCCTCTCTCGGGCATGAGCGTGCGGAGGGTAGCGAGGGCGCGGCCGGAGACGATCGCGCCGTGCGTCGAGTCCATCGATGCGAGGGCGCGGAGCGAGCGTGCCGACCGTTCGTCGGGCTTCGCGTCGGCGGGGCGGGCAACGATCGGGGCCATGGTGCCGTCGAAGTCGGAGGCGACCAGCAGGATGGGCGCCGAGGCGATCCGCCCCAGCGCATCGGACAGACTGTCGCTCAGACTCATGGCGCGAGGGCTCCGAGAAAGGTGTCGGACCAGTTGAACACATCGTGTCGGCGGACGGCCGACCGCATGCGTGACATGCGTCGGCGCCGCTCGGCGTCGGTCATCCGGATCGCGCCGACGACGGCCTCGACGGTTCGGTCCTCGTCGCGCGGATTGACCATGATCGCACCGCGCAGTTCCTGCGACGCGCCCGCGAATTCGCTGAGAACGAGAACGCCGCCGAGGTCGGAGCGCGTCGCCACAAACTCCTTCGCGACGAGATTCATGCCGTCGCGGAGCGGTGTGACGAGCATCGCGTCCGCGGCGAGGTAGTAGGCGGCGAGCTCGCGATGGCGGAGCGATCTGCTGAAATAGTGCACGGGAACGCGTGCCAGGCGCGTGAACTCGCCGTTGATCGCGCCGACGAGCCCCTCAACCGTTGCGCGCTGTGTGGCGTACTCGGCGACCTTGTCTCGGGTCGGCACGGCGACCTGTACGAGCACGGAGTCGTCTGCGCTGACAGCGCCCCCTCGGAGCATGCGCTCGTAGACGCGGAGCCGGTGATCGATCCCCTTGGTGTAGTCGAGCCGATCGACGCAGAGGATGATCTTTCGTGCGGGGTCCAGGCGTTCGCGGATGAGCGTGGCACGCTGGCGCACGATCGGATCACGCCCGAGCGCGTCGAACGCCTTGAAATCGATCGAGATCGGGAAGGCGTCGGCGATGATGCATCGCGCGCCGTGGCGCAGCGTGGAACCGCTCGAGCGCGTGCCTGCGAAGCGGCGGGCGGCGGTCGCGAACTTTCGCGCGTCGGATCGGGTCTGGAATCCGACGACATCGGCACCGAGCATTCCTTCGAGGATCTCTCGGCGCCAGGGGAGCCAGGCGAAGAGCTCCTCGGGCGGGAAGGGGATGTGCAGGAAGAACCCGATGCGAAGTTCCGGGCGCAGGGCCCTGAGCATGGCGGGGACGAGTTGCAGATGGAAGTCATGGATCCAGACCAGGTCGCCGGGCTTGGCGCACGCCGCGGCCTTTTCCGCGAATCGCTGGTTCACACGGACATACTCGCTCCACCAGGCGCCTGAGAACTCGGGCGTGCGGATGGCGTCGTGATAGAGAGGCCAGAGTGTGGCGTTGGACATGCCGTGGTAGGTGAGCTTGAGCTCGTTGTCGCTCATGGAGACGGGGCGGATGTCGATGCCATCGAGCACGAACGGGCGAGGGGCGCGTCCTGGGGTGCCGGACCATCCGACCCAGGCGCCGCCTCTGGCGCGCAGGACGGGCTCGAGTGCGGTGACAAGCCCGCCCGGGGAGATCTCCCAACGGTCGGAACCCCCGGAACGATGCACCGGGAGTCGATTTGCCACCACGACGAGACGTCCGCGCGTCCCCATCGATCCTCCTCTTGTGCGCCGGCGACGCAATCGTGCTCTCGCTGAGCGGCGGGATTCTCGGGGCGGGCCGAAGCCCGTTTCAACAGTGCGCCGCCGAGCGTTGGTTGCTCTGATTGAGCAACCCCGCGTCACGCGGTCTGGGCATGATACACACCGAATCGAACCCTGACCGCGAGCGAGAATGCAATTGCCGGTGGGCGGATCGAGCGGAAAGGAGATTTGCAATCTCACAACGGACGGCCGGAGTCGTCATGATGATGTGCGGCTGGCCCGATCCATCTCCGGCCTTGACAGGATTCTCGTTGTGACCGACGACCCACAGACCGGCACAACCCGTTCGCTGACCGGCACCACGTCCGGCTCAACCGCCGGGGTCGGAGGGCATTCGAGCGCGAGCATCGCCGAGCTTGGGCGCGTGCTTCGGTCCCGTGCGCGTGCGCTCGGAGCCGACACGCACGAGGCGGACGACCTGGCGCAGCAGTCGATCGCGAACGTGCTTGCACATGCACCGGAGAAGGTCGGGCACGCGGGGTACGCGATCCGCACGCTCACACGCCTCTGGCTGGATCGGCAGCGATCGCTCCGTGCGAGGGGGAGGCGCCTGCGTTCGCTGGCGTTGGGTGCGGGCACGGGGCACCATCGAGATGCGCCGCGTGATGAGAGCCGCGGGCGCGCCGTGCAGGAGGCGATCGAGCGTCTGCCTCCGAAGCAGCGAGCGGCGCTGATGCTGAGGGTTGTCGAGGGGCTGGGGTACGGAGCGATCGCGGAGGCGATCGGATGCTCGGAGGACGCGGCCCGCGCGTCGCTGCACCAGGCGCGGGCGCGCCTGAGGCGAGAGCTCATGCAGAGGGGGATCGAGCCATGAACAGATCTGACAGCATGAACACCGGCGGCGAATGGACGGATCTGGACCTCGAACGGTTCGCCGATGATGCGATGGACGAGGGTGCGGCGGGCGCGCTGCGCGAGGCGCTCCTGATCGACTCGGGTCTTCGCGGCCGCCTTGCCATCATCCAGCGGACGGATCGACTCGTGGCGGAGGCATTCGATCGCATCGCCAATGCGGATGAGGTTGCTCTTCCGCCGCGAGCGATCGGAAGGGCGCGGCTCATTCGTCCGATCGCACTCGCGGCTTGTGTTGCGTTGCTCACGGTCGGTTCGTATCTGATCGGGCGGGGTGGTCGAACGGTCGTTGATTCCGGCGCGCCGCTCGCGCAGTCACCGATCGGTTCGGGTCCTGGATCGCCGGAGCGTGCGGCACCATCGAGAGGTGCGGTGCGCACGGTGTTTGAGCTGCGATTGCCGGCGGGATATGGCGGTGCTGGCGAGCCGACGGTCGCGAGCGCGGACCAGAAGGTGGGCGACGCGGACATCGGAGATCCAGCACCGGCGCGCCAGAAGGCGGATCGAGCGCGCGAACGTGAGATCCTCGCGCTTGGGCGGGCGATTCGCTCGGCGGATCTTGCCCGAGCGACGCTGGATGCGATGGCGGGTGAGGATCAGCTGGATGCCTGCCGCGTGTGGGCGAGGGATCCGTCGCTGCGGCCTGTCGCGTTCGAGCGGCTGGCGAGGCTGCAGGACGACCCAGCGTTCGCTGCGGAGTGCGCCCGGATCGCGACGGTGATGAGCGAGGACAGGAGTCTGCTTGCCTGGGCGCGCAGCCACAACCTGCGGACCGATGCCGGGCAATCAACGCATCAGTGATCGCGATGCACACGCACGCGACATCAACGACCACACACACGGAATCATCGAAAGGACACCGACTATGAAGAAGCTGAACACGATTCTCGCGGCATCGCTCCTCCTTGCACCAGCGACGCTCGCGCTCGGCCAGGACGAGCGGGAGACGGTTGACCTTCTGCGTGTGTACGACACGCGTGACATCTCGGGGCACGGCCTGCAGGGCGGCGTCCTGACGCTTGTGCCGCGTCTCACCGAGGGAGAGGATGGGGGCACGATCGAGCTGCTCACGACCGTGGATCGATTGGATGCGACTGATGTCGTGCTGGAGATCGCCGGGATCAGCGGGTTGTCGGCGACGCGTCTGCAGAACGGCGTCTACGTGGTGACGGGGTCGGAGCCCGGGCACGAGCAGCTCGTGTACGCGCTCGATGCGTATCGGGCGATCAACGGCGAGCGGTACATCGTGCAGCTCGAGGCGCACTCGGTCGTCATGGAGGTCGCGCCCTCGCCGGGCGATCCCGCGCCGGCGACGAGCGGCACGCCGATCTTCCGCAGCAATCAGACCGTCAACGCCCGCGCCGACTCGATCGTGCAGGCGACGACGGTCGAGCAGTACGTCAGCGGCTGGGTCCCCGTGGTGGGCACGCAGGCCGTGGGGTATCAGGTGCAGTTTGCGAAGGCCGAGAACGGGTTTTCCGGTGAGATTACGGTGGGCGCGGGCGAAGCCGCGGATGGGCGCGTGAATGTCCGGCTTGCGGGGGTTGCGCTCAAGTCCGACATCTCGACGTCGATGGTCAAGCTTTCGGGAGATGAGCTGCCTCTCAGCACGGTCCGGCGTCAGGAACGAGGCATCGAGTCCTCGGTGGCGGCCCCGATCGGGCAGCGGATCGTGCTCGCCAGTGTGACAGGCTTCGAGGCCAACACCGTGATCATCGTCACCGCCTCGGTCAGAGCCGTGCCGAACGGCTGAACGACGCGAGACCGGGTTTGCCTCCAGAGCGGCCGCCCGAATGTGTGCGCAGATGCGCCGCATTCGGGCGGCTTTCGTGCGCGGGGGGCTCAGAAGCCGGCAAGGATCTGGGCGAGCTTCATGCGCTGGGACTCGTTGAGGTATGCGCCCATGGCGAGGAACGCGAGGCCGTATTCCTTCTCTGTCATGCCGTCGGGGTTTGCGCCGAGGTACGGCGACGCGGCCTCGCGGGCGCGGTCGGCCTGCTCGCGCGTCAGATCGAGCTGTCCGAGGACGTATTCGAACGCGATCTGGCCGGTGTTCTCCATGCGCTTGAACGAGCGTTCGAGCTCGCGTCCGAACAGCGTTCCGGTCCGCGTGGCCGCGATCTCGATCAGATTGGTTTCGCGCCCCTCGCGATCGGCCTTGGCGCGGAGGTCCCTTGCGTAGGCGTGGTCGTATTCCCGGAGCATCGAGCGGAAGCGGGTGGCCTGCTTCGGCGGCAGGATCGCTTCGATCTGCTTGCTGGGGACCGGCTCGTGGCGCAGTGGCTCGAACTCGGCGAGCAGATCGAAGGTGAGTCGTATGGTCTTGAGTTTCTCTTCGGCCTTCTTGGCCGCATCGATCTGAAGGGCGACCATGAGATTGCGTGCGAGCACCCGATCGAAGTAGGCCTGGCGGGTGGCGAGGATCGTGTCGGCGTGGGCGCGGGTCGCGGCGTCGATATCGAGGAGGGAGAGCGCGACCTCTTCGGGAGTGGTCTCCAACTCGCGAAGGGTGCCGTCGTATCGCCACTCGACGATCGACGGCGTCTCATTGATCGTGAGTGCCGGACCAGCGAGCGCGGGGGTTGCGGGTTCGACCTGGCTCTGCGCGGGGGGCTGAGCGGAGGCGATTCCGGCGAGGGAGATCGTGAGGCACGCGACTGGAATGGTGGGTCTCATCGAGTGGGCACTCCCGGGGACTGGTCTTGTTCCCAGACCTGATTGGCTCCCGGTATTGTCGCATTTCGGACGATGGAATGAAAGCCCCTTGGTGTGGCGGAATCGCGGCTCGATCGGTCGAGAGGGCTCAAGCGGGGGCGATCTCGTCGAGAATCGCCATGCCGCGTGCGATGGCGAGTTCAAAGTCGGGGCACGCGCTCATGGGCTCGAGCAGTTCGCCGGTGCCGGCGCGACGGAGCTGGTCGTATTGCTCGTGCGAGACGCCAGCCAGAACGAGGTGGCGATCCTGGGCCTTGAAGGTGGCCAGGAGCGAGCGCAGCTCGAACGCGGCATCGCCGTCGAGCTGGGTCACGTCGCCGAGATCGAGGATGACCACGCGCACTTCGGGCGCGAGGCGTTCGGCCCACGCGCTGAGATTGGGGAGGCTGTGGCTTCGGTCCTGCCTGTCCGGGCGATGGTGCTGATCCTGTCGGAGGTGGAAGACCGCCATGCCTTGAGGGAGCTCGTGGCCGACACCGTTGGCGACGAGGTCGGAGGGCTCGATGGCTGCGATCGGGCGCAGCGCATCCATCAGGACGATCCAGAGGAGGAAGCCGACCGGAGGGAGCATCGCGTACGTCCGGGTGTAGTCGAACGCGAGGGTTCCAAGTCCTGCGCCGAGCGCGAACGAGCCCATGATCGAGGTGAGCAGGACGAGCCGTCGCGTCACCGGCTGCGCCATCGTGTGCCTCACGCGTGAGCGCACCCCGGGTTCCACCTTGGAGAGATCGCGGTCGCGCGTCCACCAGAAGAACTGCGCGAGCTCGATCCCGAGATCGGTCAGCACGCCCGTGACGTGGGTGGTGCGGACAACGCCGCTGGAGATGCGAGTGATGGTTGCGTTCTGCAGTCCCATCGCGAGGGAGGCGAGGCCCGTGATCCAGTAGAGGCGGTCGTCCGCGGCCGGGGCGTTCGCGTGGGCCATGCGCAGGATCAATGTGAACGCGGAGAGCAGGATGGCCTGCAGCGCCATGGGGAGCACGAAGATGGAGTCCCATCCCCGGCGTCGGCCGAGCTCGGTGGTCAGCCCCGACACGATCGCGCCGGCAAGGAACGTGGCGAGGAGGTACAGCGCGAAGAACGCGAGGCGCCATGCGCCCTCGACGCCTCGGAGGCCTTCGACGACTTCGCGCCCGACGTTCGAGGTTGTGCCGCTGACATGCGAGGTGACCGTGCCGCACATCAGGAGGGTGATGATGTTGGTGTATCCGGCGACCCAGGCGAGGGTGATGGCGAGGCGAGCCTGTTGAACGAAGGTGTGTGCCTGCGCGACGAACACGTGGGGTTCCAGGGCCGGGCCCGAGGGGAGCGGCGGGAGGTTGGGGGAGATCCTACGACGATCGGCCAGTTGCTCGATCGGCTTATCGGGACCTCGGCGCTCTCCGTGAAGGGGCGAACTTTCGGACCCGGCGCGAAGTACGATTGACCGAGTCGGCACGTCTGGCCGATCACAGGATGCGTGCTGTCGCCGGACTCGTCGGCGGGCGGCAGGCCAACGAGTGAGAGAGGTCGGCCTATGTGCGGTATTGTCGGTTATATCGGGAGCAGGCCCGCCCAGCAGATTCTCGTCGAGGGTCTCAAGCGGCTTGAGTATCGGGGCTATGACTCGGCGGGCGTGGCGATCCTGAACGGCGGGCTGAGTGTCTGCCGCGCCGTTGGGCGCGTCGTGAACCTTGAGGACAAGCTGGAACGGGAGGGAGGCCTCCACGGCACCGTGGGCCTTGCGCACACGCGCTGGGCGACACACGGCGGCGTCACTGAGCCCAACGCCCACCCGCACCGGGATGACAAGAACGGCATCTGTCTCGTTCACAACGGGATCATCGAGAACTACTCGGTGCTCAAGACCTATCTCCAAGAGAAGGGTCACGTATTCACCAGCGAGACCGATACCGAGGTGCTCGCCATGCTGATCGGCGAGCTCTATGAGGGCGATCTTGAGAAGGCGGTTCAGGCCGCGCTGCGCGAGGTGACTGGCGCATACGCCATCGTCGTGATCTGCGAGAAGGAGCCGGACGTCATGGTGTGCGCCCGCAAGGGCTCGCCCCTGCTGGTCGGCATCGGCAACGGCGAGTACGTCGTCGCGTCGGACGCTTCCGCGATCGTCGCGCACACCACACAGGCGATGCCTCTGGACGACTACAACGTCGTCCGCATCACGCGTCAGGGCTTCCGATCGTCGGACATCCACAACGTCGATGTCTCGCCGAAGGTCATGCAGCTTGAGATGGAGCTGGAGCAGATGGAGCTCGGCCACTTCGAGCACTACATGCAGAAGGAGATCTACGAGCAGCCCGCGGCCCTGCGGAACACGTTCCGCGGGCGCATCTCGATGGAAGAGGGCAAGGTCGTGCTGGGCGGGCTGACGACGTATGCGAAGGAGCTGGTGCGGGCGAGCCGCGTGATTCTGACGGGACAGGGGACCGCGCTCCACGCCGCGATGATCGGCGAGTACATGCTCGAGGACCTCGCGAAGATCCCGTCGGATGCGGAGTACGCGAGCGAGTTCCGCTATCGCAACCCGATCATCGAGGACGGCACGGTGGTGATCGCGGTGAGCCAGTCCGGCGAGACGGCGGACACGCTCGCTGCGCTCGAAGAGGCCAAGGATCGCGGGGCTCTCTCGCTCGGCGTCGTGAATGTTGTCGGCTCAACGATCTCGCGCCAGACCGATGCGGGTGTCTACCTGCGCGTCGGTCCCGAGATCGGCGTCGCCTCCACCAAGGCCTTCGTCGGCCAGGTCGCGGTGCTCTCACTCATCACGCTCTTCATGGCTCGCCGCCGTGTCATGTCCGCCGACCAGTGCGCCCGCTGGCTGGAGCAACTCCAATCCATTCCCGACAAGGTCGAGCGCGTGCTGGAGCAATCCGACCGCATCAAGAAGGTCACCGAACGCTACTGCGACCGCGAGAACTGGCTCTTCCTCGGCCGCGGCTACAACTACCCGACCGCCCTCGAAGGCGCGCTCAAGCTCAAAGAAATCTCCTACATCCACGCCGAGGGCATGCCCGCGGCCGAGATGAAACACGGGCCCATCGCCCTCATCAACGAGGGGATGCCCGCCGTCTTCATCGCCAACAAGGGACGCCAGTACGACAAGGTCATGTCCAACATCGCCGAGGTCCGCGCCCGAGGCGGCCACGTCATCGCCGTCGCCACCGAGGGCGATGAAGAGATCAAACGACACGTCGAGGAGGTCCTCTACGTGCCGGAGATCATCGAGCCCCTCAGCCCCATGCTCACCGTGATCCCGCTGCAACTCATGGCCTACCACGCCGCCGTCATCCGCGGCCACGATGTCGACAAACCCCGCAACCTCGCCAAGTCCGTCACGGTGGAGTGACTGTCTTGAAGGGAGCCCAGAGCGCGAGCTCGGCGGTTGCTCTCACATGCCACTGGCTGCGCGTGGGGGGCAGCCAGTGCTCTTTCACTGCGTTGAAGGGAGCCCCGAGCGCGAGCTCGGAGTTGGTTTGATCGGGTGCCACCAGTTCCCGTCGCGCCGCGCGACGGAACTGGTGCTCTTCGCAATGGGCTGACCGCCTCCCCGTGCCATCGAAGTCCGTCTCGGACTTCGATGCTCTCCACGCTCCAATCTCCCTCCGCGTTCCTCTGCACTCTCTGTGACCTTGGCGTTCTCTTCGCTTCATCTACTATCCCCCGATGCGCGCGCATGCTGACACGCCCACCAAGTCCACCAGCGCCCGCGCGCCACGCGGCGTCTTCGTCACCATCAAGCCGCGCATCGAGGACGACGGCTCCATCGTCCTCTCCGACCGCGGCTGGCGCTACGCCGTTCGTTCCGCGCAAACCACGCTCGCCGCCATCGCCGCATCCATCCTCGTGATCTTCGTCCCTCAAGCGAAAGCGCCGGCGTACCTTGAGTTCGTCGCCCCGGGTTTCGCCGTCGTCATGCTCGCACACACGCTCCACGTCCTGTGGATGAGCGACCGAGTCACACTCGACGCCCTCTCCGGCACCGTCAAGTGGATCCGCCGCCGCGGCCTCCACGCGCGATACACCGAGTACCCGACGAAAGACGTCGCCATCGTCTCCTGCCGCGTCCAGTGGGATCAGGGCACATCCACGCGCCGCGACAAGTGGGGCCAGCCGATCGAACTCGGCCTTGCCGACACCTCCGGCGTCGCCATCGTCGCCGGCCGCAAGGCGATGCTCCTCAAGGGCTCGCACGACGCGAACGAGATCCACGCCTACCTCGACGCGCTCCCCGAGCCGCTCAAACGCCTCGAACGCGCCGAACCCTGGCTCATCGCGATCGAATGAAACCGGGGCCGCTCTAGATCGCCCAGTTGAAGTCTGTTTGATCGCCGTACACGCGTACCTCGGCGGGGAACCAGCGTTTGGTTCCCGGATCAAGAATGAACTTGAAGTCGATCACATGCTCCGATTCGTGCTCGTGCAACTGTGCATGTACCCGGATCCACGCGGCATCATTCGCGTTCTGGATGTCGGCGAGCGATATTCCCGGCGGCGTGAATCGAGCGAGCATTCCCTGCGCGGTCTTATGCCCGCTCGGCATGGCTCGCACTTGTCCCGTCCACGCTTCGACAGTGTCGGCGTCAAATGCCTTTACGGGCGGATGTGCCGACCATGTGTAACGCAAGTAAGAGCGCAGCTTGTCTTCGGGCGAAGCGTCGGACCACTCTTCGTCCGGTGGAAAGAGATCTTGGTTCAATGCTCGACGCCGGTTCGCCAACTCGACCGCGTTCGCAGTGACTTGTCCGCCACGTTCGGAGAGCACATCAACGTACTGATCAGCCGTTATCTGGTCGCTCCAGAGATCGAGCACGCAGGCGCACACTTCCACGAGGTCTTTGCTGTTGCGAATGGTCTGATCGGCCGCCCACACTTCGGCCGCCGACTGAGCCAATGCGAGTCCGGAAGAGGGCTTCGTGGTACTTGTCGGGCCGGGGCGGTCATGCGCTGAAATCGCGACCGATCCTTCTTGACGGACGGACCACGTGACCCCCGTGGCGAGAAGCAAGCAGCCAACGACAAGGGAACCGCAAAGTGGCGTGCAGCGCATGGAGTGCTCCGATTGTTGAAGGAGGTAAAGCCAATGGGGATCGACGCGATATCAGGGATTCGCAACACAGGAAACTGTCAAGTTTCCTTCACTCGATTCCATAGGTGCAAGTGAAACCCTGCTCGCAGCATCCAACCACGAATGTTGCGGCCGGGCAATCTGCTTTGATGCAGCAAACCTGGTTGCCCGGGCAGACCTGCGGTCCATACCAAACCTGCTCCGCGACACAATAGACCTTGCAGTTATATTGGTCGGACATCGCACTTGCTCGGAATACGGCGGTCGTACTTGTGGCCAAGATTGCGAAGCCAGCGAGAGAGGGGACAAGCCGCGTGATACGCTTCCCAAGCATGTTCAACTCCTAGAGAGATGTTCCAGTTCACGGACTCTGTACGTCACGACCAAGCACGCCATTGGGCGTGTGCGAATGTGGCATGGGTGACTGTGGATCGTGGATGGTGTGGATAGCTACAACATCCCGAAATGGTCTCGCGGATGCGTGTCCGTCAGTGAATGCGACCGGGCTTCGTTTGCACGCGTCAGACAATGGCGTAATGCTATCTCCTTCGACATGAGCCACATAGTGTTCATAAAGCAGCGCTTTATCGCTCGGAAATCGAGTTGTTGCGATGCGCTGCGCTGCAAACTCCGATTCTCGATACGCTGGCGTCGGCTGCCAGAATGCTGGATCCGCGAAGAACGCCGCGGAAACACAGTAAGACGAGAAACTCCCCGTATCGCCGATATCGTCTCGGGGAGGATGAATGACTCTTCTCGACTCATCAGTCGATGGACAAGTGGCGCCCACGATCGCTTCGCCCTGCCAGAATGCAGCGATAGTCCCCCATAGCCACGTCTGATAGAAGTAAGGGACCTCGATGCCGGTGCTCGTGTACATCACGCGCACCGCTGGCTCGCCCGTGGCCAGTGAACCGCGTTGATAGCCACCGTGAGGAGGCAGATCCGATGCATCCGCGGCGTACATCCCGACCAATCCGTGCGCGTTACGGATGCTTGCAACGCAGTGGGCCTCTTTGGCGCGAGCACGAGCTGCGCCCAGCCCGGGCAATGAGATCGCGATGAGCAGTCCGACGATAGCGATAACGATGAGTATTTCGATGATCGTGAATGCCGGAATGCGTTGATGGCGATGCACCGCGTCAGCATACCTGAACATGGACGCACCAACAAACTCACAACACCCAGTCGATTCGCAACCTGTTTGGCATCCGCTTGACCTCAGCACGACGAACTTGCTGCCATCTCTGCTGAATGCGAGTATCGATCACAACAATGATTGCTCCATGAACCCCTCCGTCCACATGCGCTGGGACAACCTCCTCTTCCTCCACTGGCCTGTCGATCCCGGCGCCATCCGTTCGCTGATCCCAGCCGAACTCGACCTCAACGACGGTCGTGCCTGGAACGCGACGAGCACTGGTTGATCGCAACCCAATAACACCCGCCTCGATCGGCATTCCTGCCTGCCGACGCACGCGGCTCGTCATCCGCGCTTCCCCGCCTCATTCGAATCCAAACTTGCAAACCACGACTCAACGATCGCATGTGGAAAACTTCTGTTCTCCCGTTGTGCGGATCGCTCCTTTCTAACACCCTCTCCTTACGAGACTTGCACATCTCGACATACGTCCGATAACCCAAATGACGGCGACTCTGAAGCCTCCGCGCCCCGAGAAATCCACAATTCGGCTTGCAGAAGCCACAAGTGGCTACCCGATGATCCCCAAGATCGGGTATTCTCGCGACATGCGAAAGGAGGTGCTTCCTTGAGAAGCAACCGATTCATCTCTGCTGCGTTCGCTCTCGTCTGCTGCCTCTCCACCATCTCAGTCGTCATCGCCTCAACCGGCGATGGAGCCGACTGCGGCAAACTCAACTGCAACAACACCAAGACTCTCAGCAGTTGTTACACCTGCTGCATCAATCACTGCACAGATGCAACGGGATGCCAGGACTGGTGCGACACCCGCTCGTACCCCGTCACTCCGATCGGAGACCCCTCAAACCCGTGATCGGTGCCGAACGTTCACTGGTCCGCGGCTCGACGAAAGTCGAGCCGCGTTCTTCTTCTGGGGAGGTCTCAGGGTGCAAGGAAACTCGACGAGGGGAATCGTCATCGCTCTGCTCGCTGTTGGCGTCTCGGGGGTGGCCGCAGCGATCAGCATCGCCCGCGTGGTCTCGCCTCCCGCGCTCGCGCCCGCCGCTCAGACAGAGTCAGAGTCCGCATCGGGCTGTAACGGCTGCGGCTCTGGCGAGACGGGAACGGCAGTGGGGGCCGGGTTGACCGGCGACGCCGCGGTCCGCATGGCGAGAATGGAGAACGAGATCGCTCGCCATCCGAAGGCGACGAGCGAGGATGCTGCGTACCTGCACGAGTGCGCCCACGGCGTTGACGACGTGTTCGTCCAGCGATGGGCCATCGCCATGGCCTCTGATCGGCTCGCGACAGACCGCTACGACGCGGATGCGAGGCAGAAGCTCGAGGATGTGATCATCGATGCGCTCTACCACCAGAACTGGCGCGTGCGTCGGGTCGGACTGACGACAGCGCAGGAGTGTGGCCTGATCGCACGGACGGACGTGGAGGCTCGGGTTCGGGAACTGCGAGAGGATGAACGCCCCGAGGTCGCGGCGCGCGCTTCATATGTTCCCCTGCCGGGTGATTCCCCGTCCGGCGCGGAGGCGAAGTGATGAGCGGCGTCCGAGCACACGGCTCCCGCGCCTTCACGCTCATCGAGCTGCTGGTGAGCATCTCCATCCTGTTCACGTTGGTTGCGGTCGCGGCGCCGGCATTGTCGGGCGTGCGAGGAGCGTCGCAGCGGGTGGTGTGTCTCTCCAATCTTCGGCAGGTCGGCGCGTCGGCGTATCACTACATGGATGGCGAGGGGGATGGAGTGCTGCCGGCGAGCCCGAGTGTGTACACGGCGCGGCCGGAAGAGCGGGCGAGGGCCCTGCGGGGAGAACTCTTGCTGGGGCTTCTCGCGGAGTCGCTTGGCGGGCCTTCGATCGCCGATGGGAATGGGGGGTTTGCGCGGAAGCAGCCGCAGATGTGCCCGGCGGATGGCGAGTTTGGGCCGAAGTACGGGTTCAGCTACGACTACCGCGCCGGTCTCTTCATGGAGGAGCCGATCTCGATGCGGGTGACGCCGGAGATGGCGCGGCGCGTCACGGCGTTCTACCTGGACGGGAAGCGGATCGGATCGCGAGCCGCGGCGCCGAGGCTTCCGGCACTCTTCGATGACGTGTGGTCGTTCCATCGGTCCGCTCCTCCGGGGACGCTCGGCAGCAACGTGGTGTATTTCGATGGGAGCGCGGGCTGGTCGCTGACTCCCATTCCGCCGACCTACTGAGCCCACGTGGTACGATCGCGGCATGTCCAGTCGTGACTCGATGTCCGGGCGTCATCCCTCGGTCCGCATGCGCTGGGACAACCTGCTCTTCCTTCATTGGCCTGTTGAGCCCGCCGCGATCAGAGCGCTTATCCCCGCCGAGCTCGAACTCGATCTGTATGACGGCCGCGCCTGGATCGCGCTCGTTCCTTTCCGCATGGAGGCCACGCGCTTCCGTGGCATTCCTCCCTTCCCCGGTCTCTCGTCGTTCTATGAGTGCAACGTCCGAACTTATGTTCGCGCCCGCGACTCGCGCGGGCGAGAGCACGCCGGCGTCTGGTTCTTCTCGCTTGATGCCGAGCGCCTGCTTCCCGTGCTCGGCGGCAACTGGCTCTGGTCGCTCAACTACATCCACAGCCGCTTCGAAGTGACGCATGAGCGAGACGGCTCGGGCGCGGTGCGCACGACGGATTACGCGCTCTCGCGTCGGCGCGATGCCACCGAGTGCACGCGGGTCGCGTGGATCCGCGGAGAGCCGATCCCTCGCGCGTCGGCGGGATCCATCGAGCAGTTTCTGACGGAGCGATACTGGCTCTTCACGCGCCGGCGCGGGCGGATCATGGGTGGGCGGATCGAGCACGAGCCGTGGTCGCTCCGGGGGGCGACGCTGACGCGACTTGACGACACGCTTGTTCGCTCGGCGGGCGTCGGCGTCTTCGGAGTGGCGACCGCTCCGTCTCTTGCGTGGCACAGCGACACGCTGGAGGTCTGCGGCTGGGATCTGGTGCCGATGGATCGGGTCCCATAGCCCGCTTTCAGGGCCCGGTTCGGGTGCGGGGGGCCTCTCCCTGACATTGGCCTTGCGGCGGACGTGGCGCACTCGTTAGTGTGGTGCGTTCGTGGGCAACTGGAAAGGATGGTTCCCGTGAGGCGATCTCTCTCGGCATTGTTCGGCGCGTGCGTGTTGGCTCTGGCTCCCGCGTTCGCCGCCGCCGCCTCAGAAATCACGCTCCTTCCCGGTCCGCCGATTGATCTGGGGCCTGCCTGGAGCGTGCCCGGTCCGCGTCCGACCCATGGCGCGTACGCGATCATCGATCCTGCCGCGATGCGTGCGGCACTCGCGGGCGCGCCGGCGCAGCGGTTCGACGTTGGGCTCGCGGCGTATGGACTGGTCGTCCACCTGCCCCATCCTTCGGGCGCGCTCGTGCCCTGCTTCGTGGCCTCGTCGCCGGTGATGGAGCCGGGGCTTGCGGCGAAGTTTCCGCAGATGCGGACCTATATCGCGCAATCGGTTGACGGGCTCGCCACGGGGCGGATCGAGCTCACGCAGCGCGGCCTCACCGGCATGCTGCGCGAGCCGGCGGATCTGGGCGGGGCCGGCGCGAGCGGCGGGGCGTGGATGATCGACCTCTGGCGTTCGGGAGACGACTCGAACGTCGTGGCGTACTGGCTGCGTGACCTGCCGAACGCGACGGACTGGGCGTGCGACACGGTGACGGATCCGATGGATGCGCTTCCTGCGCAGGGGGCGGGCGCCGGCGGGGGATCGCAGCGCGCGCTGCAATCGCTCCGCAACGTGCGGGCCGCCATGGCCTGCACCGGCGAGTACGGGCTGCACCACAGCACGATCGCCGGCCACGCGCCAAACGGGGCGGATCCGCTCGCGGCGATCGTGACGATCATCTCGCGGACAAACGTGGTGTACGAGGCCGACCTCGCCGTCCACTTCGATCTTGTGGCCGACAACGATCTCATTGTGTACTTCGATCCGGAGAGCGATCCATATCCGGAGACGTGCGACGGTCTGGGGGGGAGCGACTGCTCCGGGCCGGTGCTCAGCGTGAATCGCAGCCACGTTCCCGATGTGATCGGGGACGCAAACTTCGACATCGGTCATTGCGTCACGCGCATCGCGGGGGGCGTCGCCTATCTCCGCAGCGTCTGTGGAGGCAACAAGGCCGGGGGCATCTCCGGCATCCCGCGCGGCGGCGACGCCGATCCATTCTCCGCGCTCGTCGTCATGCACGAGATCGGGCACCAGTTCGGCGCGAACCACACATTCAGCGGCACGCGCGGACGCTGCGGCAACAACGCGAACCTGCCAACGGCGTGGGAGGCGGGCACGGGCTCCTCGCCGATGGGCTACGCGGGCGGCTGCCCCGTCGGCGACGAGCCGCCGAGCGACAACATCGTGCAGTTCGCCGAGCCCTGGTTCCACCACGGCAGCATCCTCGAGATGCGTGCCTTCCTTGGCGACTCCGCCTCCTCGTGCATGGTCCCGATCACGACCTCAAACAACGTCCCCGAGATCACCTTCCGTACGCCGGACATCTCGATCCCGCCCGGTACGCCGTTCACGCTCATCGCCGAAGCGACCGACGCCGACAACGACACGCTGACCTACTCGTGGGAGCAGCGCGACAGCGGCGAGCGCCGCCCGCTTTCGGGCGAGGGCTCGGAGGACAACGGCGACGGCGCGCTGTTCCGCATCTTTCCGCCGATGGAGTCCGGTTCGCGCACGTTCCCGCAGTGGTCCGACATCCTCTCCGGCGTCCCCACGCCCGGCGAGCGACTCCCGACCGTGACCAACACCACGCGCCGCTTCCGCGTCATCGTCCGCGACAACAGCCCGGGCGTTGGCGCGTCTGTCATCTCCTCGACCGCCGACCTCTTCATCCCCTCAAACGCCTCGCCGTTCGGCGTCGTCTCTCCCACCGAGGGCCAGCCACTCGGCGCAGGAGCCGCGAGCGTGACCTGGACCGTCGGCGGCACGAACCTCTCCCCTATCTCGTGTTCGCAGGTCGCGATCGATCTCTCCACCGATGGCGGCATGTCCTTCGCAACCTCGCTCGGAACCTTCGCCAACAGCGGCAGCGCAACCGTCGAGATGCCCGCGGTCTCCACCCAGAACGCGCGTATCCGCGTCAGCGGCGTCGGCGAGATCTTCTTCGCGGTGTCACGCCCCTTCACGCTTGCCGGATGCGGCGCGGACTACAACGCCGACGGCACGAACGACGTGCTGGACTTCCTCGACTTCCTCGACGACTTTGGCAACTGCGACGGGCAGCCCGCGCCGTGCGGTTCGGGCCGCGATGCTGATCTGAACGGCGACACGCTCGTCGATATCCTCGACTTCCTCGATTTCATGGACGCGTTCGGCAACGGGTGCTGAGCCCGGAGTGCTGTGCACCACCCGCTGCTATCCCTTCGAACCTAAGGTCATGCCTTCGGACAGGTGCGCGCCCGCGCGACAGGAGGCATCTCGGTGACGCGTCAACCCATCGTCGGCGGCAACTGGAAGATGAACACCACCCGCGCCTCGGGCGCGGAGCTCGCGCGGGCTGTCGCCCAGTTCGCTTCCGGTTCGCCGGGGTGCCAGGTCGTCGTCTTCCCGCCCTTCCCATATCTCCTCACCATCGCCGACGCCCTCAAGGGCTCGAAGGTCATGCTCGGCGCGCAGGACGTCTCCGATCGCGCCGACGGCGCGTTCACCGGCGAGGTCTCCTGCGCCATGCTCAAAGATTGCGGCGTCTCATGGGCACTCACCGGCCACTCCGAACGCCGTCACGTGATCGGCGAAACCGATGCGCTCGTCAACGCCAAGACCAGGGCCGCGCTCGGCGCCGGGCTCAGCGTCATCCTCTGCATCGGTGAGAAGCTCGATCAGCGCGAGGGGGGTCAGACCGATTTCGTCAACGAGACCCAGCTCCGGGCCGGGCTCGCCGGGGTCGAACCCGCCTCGCTTGCGAACGTCGTCATCGCCTACGAGCCCGTCTGGGCCATCGGCACCGGCAAGACGGCAAGCCCCGCCGATGCGCAAGGGGCCCACGCCCACATCCGCAAGGTGCTGGGCTCCATGTACGGCTCGGACCACGCGGCCAAGATGCGGATCCAGTATGGGGGCTCGGTGAACGCGGCCAACGCCAAGGAACTCTTTGGGCAGCCGGACATCGACGGGGGCCTGATCGGCGGCGCGTCGCTCAAACCGGCGGATTTCGGGCAGATCATCGGAGCCGCGAGCGTCTGAGCAGCCCGCGCCCTCGGCCTACCATTCAGGCCTGTCTTTGTGTCAGGCCCCAGAACCGGTCATCGCCGGGCGCAGGGGGCTGACGGCCCGCTCTTCGCCCCCCGGAGTTCGCTCGAATGTCTCCAATGCTCACACTCGCCGCCAGCCAGTGGCTCGTCGGTGGCCTGGTGGTTCTCGGCATCGTCGCCTCGGTGCTGATGATCCTTACGATCCTGATCCAGCGTCCACAGGGCGGCGGGCTCTCCGCGGCCTTTGGCGGTGCGGGCGCGGGCTCGGGCCAGACGGCGTTCGGTGCCAAGACGGGCGATGCGCTCACGATCATGACCATCGTGGTCTTTATCTTCTGGCTGCTTGTCTCGATGGGGCTGGTCTACGCGACCAAGCAGCCGACGGGGGGAGCACTCGGGGCGACCAAGCAGACCGCGCCCGCTGAAGAGGGTGCCGAGACCGAAGACGGTCCCACGCCGACGGCCGGGTCGCTCGATGCACCCCGCATGCCCGAGGCCGTGCCCCCGGCCGCGCCGGTCGAAGAGCCAGCCCAGACGCCTGCCGGTGAGGCGGGTCCGGCATTGACAGATCCCGTGAGCGGCGACGACGGGGCCAAGACCGACGACGCGGCCACAGCCGAGGGTGGCGGACGCTGAGTCTTCGGCCCGGCTCGTCCACTCAACCCGATCGATCCAGACCCGATAGACTGCGGCCAGGCCTCCCCTTGGCGGGCCCGTTGTGGAGGTCGATGTGATTCGCAGCATGACCGGCTTTGGAGAGGCCTCCGCCCACATCGATGGCGTGCATTATCTCGTTGAGGTCCGATCGCTCAACAACAAGTATTTCAAGGCCGTGATCCGTCTCCCGGACGCTCTCCAGGCGCTGGAGGCGGAGCTTGAGGCCGATCTGCGTCGGCGCATCTCGCGCGGCAGCATCACGATGACGGCCTCCTGCACCTCGAGCGGCGCGAGTGGTGTGGCCACCGTCAATCACGAGGCCCTCGAGCGCTACATCGAGCAGATTCGACGCACCCCGATGATCGCCGACGGCACGGTCCGGCTTGAGGCGTCGGGTTTGCTCTCGCTCCCCGGCGTGCTGCAGGCGCCTGCGGATGAAGAGGATCGTCTCGGCCGCGCGAGGCGTGCGATGGTCCCGCTGATGCACAAGGCGTGCGACGGCCTGATCGGGATGCGCGATCGCGAGGGCAAGCTCCTTGCCGACGAGCTCCTGGTTCATCGCGCCCAGATCGCCGAACGCCTGTCGCGCATCTCCGGGCGGGCTCCGTCGGTCGTCAATGAGTACGAGAACCGACTGCGTTCGCGCATCGAGATGATGATCAAGGGCACGGACGTGGTGGTGAACCCAGCGGATCTCATCCGCGAGATCGCCGTCTATGCGGAGAAATCCGACATCGCGGAGGAGATCTCCCGGCTCACCGGGCACATCGAGCAGTTCGAGCAGCTCATGCACCAGAGCGACGGGAGCCCCCTCGGGCGCACGCTCGAGTTCCTGTCGCAGGAGATGCTCCGCGAGGCGAACACCATCGCCAGCAAGTCGCCCGATGCGGAGATCTCGCGCCTGACCGTGGAGGTCAAGGGCGCGATCGATCGCATCAAGGAGCAGGTCCAGAACGTGGAGTGATCCGGCTCCGTGCCGCCCTTCTGCCCATTTTTAGCCGGTTTGTGCCCGCAAACTCCGTGTTCGCGCTCACCCGACGTCTCCCGCAACGTCGGGCCCGTCTCCGCGTAGAATCCTGGACACGGGAGGGATCGGTGCGGACGGCCTCTAGAAATCACCAGCAAACGCCCGTCTGCATCGCGGCCTGCGCGGTCACGCTGGTTGCGGCGCTCGTCACGAGCGGCGGCGCTACCGCCCAGCCCGCAGATCCGGAGCGGCTGCTCGCGGCCCGTGATCTCACACCCCTTCTTCGCGCACTGGATTCTGATTCACTCGAGCAGCGAGAGTCGGCGATCGAGCAGCTCGGTGCGAACCCCGTCGTCACGCTCCGCGAGGTGCTCGGCCTCCTGAAGGATGTGTCGGCGCTCACGCCGGAGCAGCGGGCTCGCCTGCTCGATCTTGCACGTCAGATGTTCCAGGACTCGCCCCGCGCAGCGATGGGGATCCAGTTCGGCGGAACCGTCGATACCGGCGTCGCGATCGCGATGCTGATCGATGGGTTTGATGCCTCTCGCCAGCTCCGTCCCGGCGATGTCATCGAGACCGCCAATGGCCAGGCGCTCTCGCAGAATCGGCTGCGATCCGTGATCGTGTCGCACGATCCCGGAGAATCGATGGATCTGCGGATCAAGCGAACGGACACGGATGGTGCCGTCCAGACGCTCGATGTGAGCATCGTGCTCGGCTCGTTCAATCGCCTGCGTGGCGGCGGATTCCTAGATAGCCAGACTCTGGACGAGGCGTGGCGCGTGCGTCTGGCACGCACCGGCATCGCCGGCACCAGCGTGGGCGACACGATCGGCAACACGATCGATCGGGAGGTCTGGCTCGCGAGCGCGCAGACCGCGGCCCGTTGGGCCACCATCCCTGGAGGCCCGGGAACCGCCCGTGCGCCTCGCGCCGATGTGGCCGGCGAGGCGCGTTCGGAGTGGTCAGAGCCCGAGAGCGATCTCTTCACTTCGGCGGATCTCAACGGGATGCCCAATGCGCGTGATCCGGGGCTCGACCCGCGCCGCCTGGCGATGTTCGAGGAACTCCAGATCCTTCAGATCCAGACCGAGGCCCTTCGCGCCGGGCAGCGGGCGAATCTCGCTTCGCTCCAGAGCACCACGCTCGCGCCATCCGAACGCGTCCGGCTCATCTCTGATAACGAGCGGATCGGCCGCGACTTGCTCCCCCTTGAGCGGCGCATGATCGAGCTTCGGGCCCAGCTCAGTCGGCGGCAATAAGCTGTGACACAACCTCGATCGCCCACGCCACCTCGGGGTGGTCCTGCGCATCCGGGCGCGCGAGCAGGATCGCACGCTCGCATCGCGCGACCACCTTCTCGATGTTGGGCCGTTCGTTGGTTGCCATGTCCAGATAGTTGTCGTGCGTGTCGGCGAGCTTGACCAGACGCGCCTGCCACGGCCCCAGCGCCAGGCGACGGTCGTAGTCTGCCTCACGTTCGGGCTCGGGCAGCGCGGGGTTCTTCGTGAGCGCGGCGACGGCTTCCGCCACGTCGTGACCGAAGCGTTCTTCGATGTCGTCGTAGTCCGTCCCGGTGTCCTCGATCGTGTCGTGCAGCACGGCCGCAGTGATCGCGATCGGATCATCGCACCCGAAGATGTCTCGTAGCGTCATCGCAACGCGGAAAACGTGGGCGACGTATGGCGTCCTCCCATCCTTGCGCACGCCGTGCCTGTGGGCCCGCGCCGCGTATGAGACCGCGTCGATCCAGATCGGTCGAGCCATGCGATGCCCTCCGATCGAGAGCATACCTCACTTGCGGCTCTGGTGGGGTGCCCGCTCGGGAGCCGGTTCAGGCCCGGATCACATGCTCGCCCGTGGCGTACACGAGTTTGCACTTGGACGGGTTGCCGCCGTGTTCATCGAAGATGACGATCTCGTGGGATCCGCCCGGCGTGATCCACGCGCTCGGGATCAGGTGCTGCGTCTGCGGGCCGACGGCGCCCACCCCGGGCATCGACACGAAGTATCGCCCGAGGTGCTTGTCGTCGATGTAGATCTGGCCCTTGGTCATGCCGCTCAGGTCGAGCATCAGCGGCGACTCGTTGGAGCTCGCCGTGAAGGATCCTCGCCACCAGGTGGGCCCGGTGTGCGACCCGGACTTGGACGCGCGGAAGGCGGCCCCGTTCGGCTGCTCCCACTTGGCGAAGGCCCAGTCGGCCTTGGCGGTGAGCGTGTCGGAGCACTCTTCGATCGAGATCTTCATGTCCTTGAACGCCAGTTCCGGCGTCATCGTGAGGCCCTCGCCGACGAGCGCGATCTGGACGTGGTTATTGCCCTTGTGCAGCGTTGGCTGCTCGAGCAACTCGGTGGCGATCGCCCCGCGCTCGAGGAACTTGAGCGGGGTCCCGTTCACGATGAGCACGGCGCGGGCCCGGCCCGTCTGCACGCGGACGATCACGCTGGTCGACTTGCGGTGCATGAAGGTGTGCGTCAGGCGCTCGGGGACGGTTGTGTCGCCCGTGCGCACCTCCCAGAGCGGAGACTTGAACTTCAGGAGTTCCATCGGTTCGTCGATCACGGTCTTGACCTTGACACCCTTGATCGGCTGGACGACGTGGAGGTGTCCGAAGAGGCCCTTCTTCTCGCCGATGGTGACGCCGCCGCTGAAGCGGCCGAAGTTCTCGGCGAGCATCACGAGATTGTGCGAGCCCTTCTTGAGCGACAGCGAGAGGTGCTCGCTCGCGCCGGGGCCGGAGCCGAGAACGCCCGCGAATTCGCCGTCGAGGAACGCGTGGAGTCGGTCGCCGGCGTGAGGCGTCGCGAGCTTCACGCGCTTGGTCGAGCCGGACTTCAGGCCCAGGCGGTACCACCCGTACCCCGAGGGGCACCCGAGCGAGACGAGGTCGGCCGGGCCGGCGATCGTCGCAAAGCGGGCGCTCTGGCCGGAGACGTAGTCGCGATTCTCGACCGGGGTCATGGCGCCGATGGAGGCCTTGAGAGCGGCCTTCGGAGTCGGGCGAACCTTGGCGCCGGCCGACTTCACCGCGCCGTCTGCGTCGATCATCAGCACATGACGCTGGTCGGCCGCGTCGTCGACGATCGGGTCGCCCGAGGCGGACATTCCGGTCGCGCCGACGTAGACCGCGCGTTCGGTCACGTGCGTGAGGTCGATCTGCTCCTCGCTGCAGAGGACGATGTGGATCCCCTCGTGCGAGACGACGGTGGGCTTGCGGCCCGTGGGGACTTCCAGCTCGATGGGAGCGCCGTTGACAGAGACCACGCCCCTTGAGCCGGCGGGCCCGTAGCAGACGAACGACTTCCCGACCATCGCGAACGCGGAGAACGCGCTGAAGTCGATCCGGGCGCGACCGCCCAGGTGGACGTCGATCAGGCACCATGCGACATGTTGGGTGCCGATGGGCACCGTGACGTTTGATCCATCGGCGAGCAGCAGCGTTGCGTTCGTCGGGGGCTTCGCGTGCTGGTCGCGGAAGACGAACGCCACGCCACCCTGTCCGCCGTGCGCGTGCGCGACGACAAACCCGGCGGTCGGCGCCTCGCCCTTGGCCGGACGCGCAGTGGCCTTCGAGCCCACGTGCTGCGCGACATCGAGCATCACCGGCTGGTACGAAGTATCGAGATTCGAGAGCACGCGACCGAAGTGGTTCGCGAAGTGGCAGACTCGGCGGACAGATCTGAAGAGCGCGGTCGGCCGCCCGGATTCATCCAGCGGTGCGCCGCGATCATTGGAGGCACAGAAGTAACCCTCGGGCCCCTCGAACTCGCGTCCGCCGGAGAAGCCGAAGGTGGTGCCGCCGAAGAACGGTTGGAGATTGAACTGTCCGCCCGCAGCGAGAACCTCGGCGAGGCGGCGTTGCACGACGAGCGGATCGGTCGCGGGGCGCGTCTCCGTGCCCCAGGTCGATGCGCCGCCCAGATTGAAGTCGATGACGATTCGGGGCTGGTCGGGCCGAACGGTCGCGAGCTGGCGCAGGGTGGAGATCATCTGCTCCGAGCCGCACCAGCCGTCGATCTCTCCTTCGACGCCCTGCCAGAGGTTGTTGGCGTTGACGATCGGAACGTTGATGCCGCCCTCGCGCTGGTAGCGGATCAGTTCGCCGAGATAGGCGTTGGCGAGCGTGTCGTCGCCGCACGTCCAAGAGGATTCGTTCTGGATGAGGACGATCGGGCCGCCGGCGCCGGGCGCGGTCACCTGCAGATCGCGGATCTCCTCAGCGACCGCTGAGATGAAGCGAGAGCATGCTTCAAGGAACGGCCCAGAGTTGGTGCGCATCGAGATGTTCGGCATGGCGCTGAGCCAGGCGGGCAGGCCGCCCATGTCCAGGCCCTGGCCGATGAACGGCCCGATGCGCAGGATGGCCATCATCCCGGCCTTTCCGATCAATTCGACGAAGTGGCGGATGTCGTTCTCGCCCTTGAAATCGAATTGCCCGGCGCGGTTCTCGTGGCGTTGCCATGCGATCGGCACGTCGATGGCATTCAGGCCCGCGAGGCGCGCGGCATGGATGCGATCCGCCCAGCTGGCGCGCGGAACCCGAAAGTAGGGGATTGAACCGGAGACGAGCCAGATTCTGCGGCCGTCGAGCATGAAGCTCCGGCCGTCGTAGGTCACCGAGGCCATGCGTGGGGTAGCTCCATTCCCTCAATGTGATGGGAGAGGTAGTCGGCTGGCCGCCCGGCGTGGTTGGAAATACCGACCGTCTACCGCCCACATGGACGGCCCGCCCGGCGGCTGGGGGGAATCAGGATGGTAGGACGCCCTTCCCATTATCGCAACGAACAGCAGCGGAAAGTGGTACATTGGGCCTTGCGCACGCGCGACATACTGGACATTTTCTGTCCGAATACCTATTTATAGCCGAACAAAGGACCGACTGGTGCCCAGATCCCGCGCTCTCTTTCTCTCGTTTGCACTCTCCACTGCTTTGTGTTCGCTATATGTTTGTGGATGTTCTCGCGGGTTATCGGACATCGATAGAGTCACAAATCGTCTGATGGCCGCGCGGGCCGATTCGATCGGTGCCGGACCGATCGCGCCTGTGCGCGAGTCTCCGGACGCCAAATCGCTGCGCGTGCCCGATCAGAACTCCGAGTCACCCGAGACGACCAATCCGAATGTCGACGAGCTCACTTTCACGCCGGCGAATGAGTCCCGGGATGTGGCGGCACGCCTCGATGCATATTCCAAGCGTGCCCTCGGCATTGGGCAAGAGGTTCGCCAGGTCAACATCACCGGTGTATTCCGTATCGCGCAGCGAACCGGGCGCGAGTATCTGAACGCGGAAGAGGACTACCTCTTGGTCGCGATCGCCCTGCTCGTCGAGCAGCATCGCTGGGGTCCGCGTCTGTTCAACGACACCTCCGTCTCCGTCGGTGCCCAGGGCGACAGCGGCTCGTTCGACAACACGCTCTCGGTCGTCAATTCGCTCCGCGCCACCCAGCGTCTGCCTTATGGCGGCGAGGTCGAGGCGCGATGGGTCTGGCGGGCCACTGAGCAGCTCCGCAGCCAGGTCAGCGGGCAGTATCGCCAGTCCTCCGAAATCATCCTGGGCGGGTCGATCCCTCTGCTGCGCGGGGCGGGGTCTGTTGCGAGAGAGAGCATCATCCAGGCCGAACGCGACATGATCTACGCCGCGCGGGCGTTCGAGGACTTCCGGCGCACCTACCTGGCGGACATCGCGAACGACTACTTCTCGCTGCTGCAGACCCGGTCGCAGATCGTCAATCAGGAGCGTCAGATCGAGTCGCTGCGTCGCGTGAACGACGAGACCAATGCCAAGGTCGATGCCGGACGCGAGAGCCGGTTCCAGGTGGCGATCGTCGAGAACGATCTTCTGTCGGGCATTGCCGGGCTCGCCTCGCTGCGTGAGCAGTACATCCTGCAACTGGACCGCTTCAAGGTCCGACTCGGGCTGGATCCCAAGGAACCGATTGACATCGCGCCGCTTGAATTCGAGCTGGCGGAACCGGAGATCGACGAACTCGTCGCGGCGCGGCTTGCGCTCGAGTATCGCCTTGATCTTCAGAACCAGCGTGACCGGGTGACGGACGCGCGCCGCGCCGTCGCCAACGCCAAGAACAACATCCTTCCCGACCTCGACATCAGCGGAGAGGTCGGCATTCCCACCGATCCCGATGCCAACGAGGGAGGGGTCGCCTTCGATCTCGACTACACCCGCTATTCAGCGGGGTTGGATCTTTCGCTCCCGCTCGATCGCAAGATCGAGCGGCTGGGCCTCAAGAGCGCGACCGTGCGTCTCGAGCGCCAGGTCCGCACGTATGAGAGGGCCCGCGACGACGTTGTCGTCACCGCCCGCAGTTCGGTTCGTCAGATCGATCGCGCGCGGTTCGCGCTCACGCTCGCCGAGCGGCAGGTTGCGATCAACCGCGAACGGCTCCGCGAGCAGAAGCTGAAGAGCGATCTGGTCGATGCGCAGTCGATCGTCGACTCTGAGAACGCGCTGCTCCGGGCGGAGAACGATCGCGACCGCGCCCGCACCGATCTGCGCAACTCAATCCTCGACTATCTGCTGGCGACAGGCCAGATGCGAGTCGCCCCCGGCGGCGAGTTCCAGCCGCTCCCCGGCATGATGCTCGAGACCGCGACGGGTTCGGTCCCGATACCCCAGCCGGACCAGATCCCGCCGACGCCCGGCGCGGAGGGGCCCAAGCCCGCGGAGCAGCCCCGGATCGACGAAGTGCCCGACGAGTGATCGATTCGATTGTCGTGGCGCGTGTTCAGCTCGCGATCGCGTGGGCATCCAGCACCGTCATCGCATAGATGTCGTGCAGTTCCCAGCGTTCCCCGACGCGCAGGTATGACTGCACACCGGGATCGTGCCTGAAGCCCATGGAGATCGCGAGACTCACGCTCGGCAGGTTGTCTGGTGCGATTCCCGCGTGCACGGTGTGCAGCCCGAGTCCCGCCGGAAGATCCTCGAATGCGTGGCGCAGCGTCGAGCGGATCCCCTCGCGGGCGAACCCCTGACGCATGAAGTCCTCGGCAATCCACCAGTTCATGTCCGCCGAGGACTGCAGGCCCCTCGCGATCGCGTTCAGATTGAACCCGCCCACGATCGCTCCGCTCGGCAGCACGCCCACCCTGCGCCACGCCGTGCCCTGGCTGTCCCCGACTTCGCACAGCGAGAGCTGTCGCTCAAAGAACGCCTCGTCCGGTTCGCTCACTGCGTTCAGCGGGATCCATCGCTCGAGTCTCTCGCGGCTCGCACGAATCGCTTCGATGAACGGATCTCGATCCTGAGCGCGTAGCGTCCGCAGCGTCATGCGTGCGGTGATCAGCCCCGACGGACCCACGACCTCGACCGCACGCGTCGGCACGATCCGGGCGAGCAGGCGACGCGGCGTCGCTTGCGTCGGATGCGCATGGCCAGTGACGGAGAGCGGCCGGTTCTGGGGCTGTGGTGTCATGCGCGAGCCTGTGGCCGATCCGGGTGCGGCCAGTCAAGGTGAAAGAAGGTTCCACGGGCCTGGTCAACGCGCTCGTAGGTGTGAGCGCCGAAGTAGTCACGCTGCGCCTGCAGCAGGTTCGCGGGGAGCCGATCCGTGCGATACGAATCGAAATAGGAGAGCGCGGACGCGAACGCCGGCACCGGCACACCCTGGACCGCCGCCCGCGCGACGACCGCACGCCAGTGGCGCTGCGCGCCGTCGATGACCGAAGCGAAGTACTGATCGAGCAGCAGGTTTGGCAGATCCGGCCGGCGCGCATACGCCTCGGTGATCTTCTGCAGGAATCGGGCTCGGATGATGCAGCCGCCTCGGAAGATTGATGCAATCTCGCCGAGCTTCAGGCCCCACTCGTTGGCACGTCCCGCGGCGTTCATCAGGGCGAAGCCCTGGGCGTATGAGCAGATCTTCGAGCAATAGAGCGCGTCCCGGACCGCTTCCACCCAGTTGTATTCTCCCGAGCCGACCGAGTGCGCGTGTGCCCCGACCTCCGGGCCCTTCAGGACCTTGGACGCCGCGACGCGCTCTGCCTTTAGTGCGCTGATGTTCCGCGCGAAGACGGCCTCGGCCATGGTCGGCGCGGGCACGCCCATGTCGAGTGCGGCGTTGATCGTCCACTTGCCGGTGCCCTTCTGGCCCGCAGCGTCGAGGACGATGTCGACGAAAGGCTTCCCGGTCTCGCGATCGGTCTGGCCGAGGATGTCCGCGGTGATCTCGATGAGGAACGAGTCGAGGTCTCCGGTGTTCCATTCCGCGAAGATCCCGGCCATCTCGGGCGTCGAGAGCGCGAGCACATCACGCATGAAGTGGTACGCCTCGCAGATGAGCTGCATGTCGCCGTACTCGACGCCGTTGTGCACCATCTTGACGAAGTGGCCCGAACCGCCGGGTCCGATGTATGTCGTGCACGGCACCGCGCCGGGCGCGTTGACTGGCTTTCCGGGGGATGCGCTCTCGATCGGCTTGCCGGTCCTGGAATCGACCTTTGCCGCGATCGCCTCCCACACGGGCTTGAGCAGGGCCCACGCCTCCGGCTTCCCACCCGGCATGAGCGAGGGGCCGAATCGAGCGCCAAGTTCCCCGCCTGAGACACCCGAACCGACGAAGAGCAGGCCCTTCTCGCCGAGCGCCTTCTCACGCCGGATCGTGTCCTGCCATTCGGCGTTGCCGCCGTCGATGATGAGGTCACCCTTCTCGAGCAGCGGTGTCAGCGAATCGATCACCGCGTCGGTCGGTCCGCCCGCTTTCACCAGGATCACGATGCGGCGCGGTCGCTTGATCGAAGCCACGAAGTCCTTGAGTTCCGCCGCGGGTACAAGCCCGCCACCCGTCGTGCCGAAGACGGTGGGGGGATTCTCTTTGAGGACCTGCTCGGTGACGGCAAGGGTGCGGTTGTACACCGCGACCTTGAAGCCGTGATCGGCCATGTTCAGGGCGAGATTCGTGCCCATGACAGCGAGGCCGACCAGTCCGACGTCAGCCGAGTTGGGATTGGGCGCAGTGAAAGCCGCCATGTGGGTTCTCCGTTTGCTCGTATCGGCGAACCGGGCCGCCGAACACCGGATTCTGGGACGTGGAATGAGGACCACATGTGGGACGCTTCCCGCAGCGGTTATCTGGACCTTAGGGATCGAGTTTCGTGTCGGGCGGGGTGGCCAGAATCAGCCACGTCTACTCCGACACCCTGAGGACGATTTTGCCGCGCGTGTGGCCGGACTGGCTCTGCTCGTGCGCTTGGGCCACATCTGCCAGCGGCATGACGTGCGAAACCACCGATTTCACCTTCCCCTGATCGATGAGCGATCCGATCTCCGCGAGTTGTGCCGCGCTCGGCTGAACCAGCATCGACTTGGCCCGCACGCCGAATTCGGCCGCCTTCTGGGGCGATACCGGTCCGACGATCGAGACGATGACGCCTCCGGCCTTGAGCACCCCGAACGAGCGTGCCTGCGTGTCGCCGCCGATCGAATCGAGCACCACATCAACATCGGACACAACCTCCTCGAACCGCTCGCTGTTGTAGTCGATCACGCGATCGGCACCGAGTTCCCTGAGGTACGCGTGGTTTTTCTCCGACGCGGTTCCGATCACCGTCGCTCCCTTGGCCTTGGCAAACTGCACGGCAAAGGTGCCGACCCCACCCGCGGCACCGTGGATCAGCACCGTCTGTCCTGCCTTGAGATCCGCGTGGTCGAAGAGCGCCTGCCACGCCGTGAGCGCTGCGAGTGGCACACCCGCCGCTTCTACATCGTCGAGCGTGAAGGGCTTCAGCGCAACGTCGCGCTCATCGATCGCGACATACTCCGCGTATCCACCGCCCCGCTTCAGGCTCAGATATGAGTAGACCCGATCACCGGCGCGCACGCGCTCGACGCCCTCTCCCACCGCCTCGACAACGCCCGCGACATCGAAACCGAGCGTCATGGGGAGTTTCAGGGACGGGTCCCTGAACTTGCCCTCGCGGATCTTCCAATCGACCGGGTTCACGGCCGCTGCACGCACTTTGACGAGGACCTCGCCTGGACCCGGAATCGGCGTCGGGACGCTCTCGAGCGTGAGCACTTCGGGGCCGCCGAAGGCGTGCATCCGCACGGCCTGCATGGTTGGCGGCGGCGCGGCGAACGCCGACAAACCCGTGCTGATCCCGGCAACGCCGATGGCGATCAAACGAGCAATCGAGAGCGATCCGGCTTTCCTCGTGTGTGGCATGGTTCCCTTTCGATGGTGGGTGGCGTGATCACGATACAAACAGGGATGTAAGCATGGCGTCCCCGGGGTGGTGGCGGTCGCTCAGGGGAGCATTCGTGTTCGAATGGCGTCGTCCGGCGTGGCGCATGACGCCCCGTGCGACGCCCTCGCGACGAGACGGTGCCTGCGGCGGGCGACGAATCGGTACCCCGCGTCACGGAGTGAGAGAGGGATGAGCCAGAGCGCGCAGCCTGCGATGGCCCACACGCCTCCCATCGACCAGAGCATCCGAACTGTCGCCGCACTCCGCACGAAGAGCCGGCCTCTTTCAACCAGAACCACGGATGAGAGGTCGGACGGCCGTTCAGCGATGTCGAGCGATGCGTACGTCTCGCCTTGCAGCGGGGCGAATCGCAGGAGCCGGCGTCGATCCCGCCGGATCACCCATCGGACCGTCGCGTTGCAGAATCCGCACGCTCCATCGAAGAAGAGGATGGGACGTCGCTCTGCCATCGTCCCCGGATGATACTGGCTCTCCGCGCGTCGAATCGGCTGTCATGGCCGTTTCGCGCACCGGCCGCCGCGTCGCATCGGGAGCGCGACTCCCTTGGGTTATCTGGACGCGTCGAATTCTCGAGCAGCACTTTCATGGATTTGATAGTGCCCCTGCACCGATCCGATATACATTCTTTCGCTAACGCCCGGGGGCGTTCGCTTTCGTTACTCGTTCTGGGGTTTCTCTATGGTCGCGGCTAGCACCGACTCGTTCGACGTTGTTGTCATCGGCGGGGGCCCCGCGGGCTCCACCGTCGCCACCCTTATTCGGAAGTACAACCCGTCGCTCAGCGTGCTCGTGCTCGAGAAGGAGAAGTTCCCGCGCGAGCACATCGGCGAAAGCCAGCTCCCCGGCATCAGCGGCATCCTCAACGAAATGGGTGTCTGGGCCAAGGTCGAGGCTGCGGACTTCCCGATCAAGATCGGCGCTTCCTACACATGGGGCAAGATCGGGGACGTCTGGGACTTCGACTTCTATCCCGCCGAGGAGTTCATCGACGAGCCGCGCCCGGCGCGCTTCGAGGGCCAGCGCCGGTTTACCGCATTCCAGGTCGAACGTTCCACGTACGACGACATCCTGCTCCGGCACGCCGAGTCGCTCGGCGCCGTGGTGCGCGAGGAGACCCAGGTCCGCGAGATCCTCCACGAGGGCGACCGAATCACCGGGCTGAAGCTCGACTCCGGCGAGATCATCACCGCACGCTGGTACATCGACGCCAGCGGCCACGTCGGCCTCATCCGTCGCGCCATGGGTGTCGAGAGCGAGGTTCCCCCCGACCTCATGAACATCGCCGTATGGGACTACTACGACAACGCCGAGTGGAAGATCAAGATTGGCGTCGGCGGCACGCGCGTGCAGGTCCGTTCGCTCCCCTACGGATGGATCTGGTTCATCCCCATGGGGCCGACCAAGTCCTCGGTCGGGCTCGTCTGCCCCTCAAGCTACTACAAAGAGAGCGGCCTCACGCCCAAGGAACTCCTGCACAAGGCGCTGTCCGAGCAGCCGGAGATCTCTGCGTTGCTCGCGACCGCTCGCAGCACAACCGACCACGATGTGCGCTCCACCAAGAACTGGTCAAACCTCTCAGATCGACTGGCGGGAGAGAACTGGTGGCTCTGCGGCGAGAGCGCGGGTTTCGCGGACCCGATCCTCGCCGCGGGCATGACGCTCGCGCACACTTCGGCACGAGACGTCGCCTACTCCATTCTTGAGATGGAGCGGGGCGAGCTCGACCCCAAGTGGCTCCGGACGCGCTACGACGAGAAGAACCGCCTGAACATCCAGCAGCACATCCGATTTGCGCAGTACTGGTACGCCGCGAACAGCTGCTTCACCGACCTCCAGTCCTACTGCACGCAGATCGCCAAGGACGCGGGCTTCAAGCTCAAGCCCAGCGAAGCATGGCGATGGCTCGCGCAGGGCGGTTTCGCGACCGAAACGATCGATCGCGCAAGCTTCGGCTCGTTCGACATCGGCTCCAGCAAGCAGGTCATGGAGCGGTTCAGCGGCGCGGCGCCCGAGTACGAGTTCGGCAAGTACAACCAGTTCAAGCTCAACATTCTCGGTGCCAAGGAGTGCTTTCTCGGCGACCTCAAGGACGGTCGGATCACCCGCATCAAGTGCTGGCAACGCGGCGTTCACGTCCTTCCCACCGCCGGCTACTACCTCGCGATGATCGAGATTCTCAAGAAGTTCACCGACGTCAAGGACATCCTGCACGAGGTTCAGAAGCGCGTCGTCATGGTGCCCGAGGGGGGCAAGGCGAGCGAGATCTTCACGCACTTCCAGGCGCTTGAGGCGATGCTGCTGGATGGGTGGGTGACGGGCAAGCTCAACCCGAAGAAGACCACGCTCAATATCTCGCAGTCGAGCGGCGGGCGGCTCATCCGCTCGACCGAAGAGGGCGAGCGCGTCCTCAAGGCGGCGCAGGAGCGGCGCGGGCACTGAGCCGAGTTCCAGCGATGTTATCGAAGAGAAAGGGCCCGGCATCGCGCCGGGCACTGTTCACGTTTGCCTGTCGCCGGTGTCGAACTCAGCCGATCGGTCCGGCCTTGCGCACCGCATCGGACATCTCGAATTTGGCGTCGTTCTCGCGGAAGAGCTTGGAGAGTTTCTTCGCTTGTGCGTCGTATGCCGCCCCGTCCTTCCATGTGTTCCGCGGGTCGAGCACCTCATTGGGCACACCCGGGACGGCCTTCGGGATCGAGAGACCGAAGATCGCGTCCGGCGTGAACGTCTCGTTCGCAAGCGAGCCATTGAGGATTGCCGTGACCATCGCGCGCGTGTAACCGAGCTTGAAGCGGCTGCCCACCCCGTACGGTCCGCCCGTCCATCCCGTGTTCAGGAGCCACACGTTTGCGCCGTGCTTGTTGATTCGCTCGGAGAGCATCTTGGCGTACTCCGCCGGGGGACGGGGCATGAATGGCCCACCGAAGCACGGGCTGAAGTTCGGCTGGGGCTCGGTCACGCCCGCTTCGGTCCCGGCGAGCTTGGATGTGTACCCGTTGATGAAGTAATACGCCGCCTGTTCGGGCGAGAGTCTCGACACCGGCGGCACCACGCCGAACGCGTCGGCCGTCAGGAAGATCACGTTCTTCGGGTGCGATCCCACGGAGGGGATCACCGCGTCGTCGATGAAGTCGACCGGGTAGGTCACGCGGGTGTTCTCGGTGTACGCCGGCGTGTCGTAGTCCGGCACACGCGTTTTCTCGTCGATCGGCGTGTTCTCCAGCACCGAGCCGAAGCGGATCGCGTTCCAGATCTGCGGCTCGCCCACCTTTGAGAGCTTGATGCACTTGGCGTAGCACCCGCCCTCGAAGTTGAAGACACCCGTGGGCGACCAGCCGTGCTCGTCGTCGCCGATCAGCGCACGCTCGGGATCGGCCGAGAGCGTCGTCTTGCCGGTGCCCGAAAGTCCGAAGAAGAGCGCGACGTTCGAGGGATCTTTCTTGGCGACGTTCGACGAGCAGTGCATCGGGAAGACGCCTACCTCGGGCATGTCGAAGTTCATCGCGTAGAAGATGCTCTTCTTGATCTCGCCCGCGTACTCCGTGCCGAGGATGACCACGATCTTCCGTGAGAGCGACTGGGCGATCAGGATCGGGCTCTTGAGACCCCAGCGCGCCTGTTCCTCCGCCGTCACGCGCCGACGTCCAGCGTTGACGATGAGCCAGTCCTGCTTCCAGTCCGTGCTTCCGCCCGCGGCGCGGCTGCCGGGTTGGATGAAGAGGGTGCTCGCGAACAGCGAGTGCCACGCCTGCTCGGTCGCAACCCGGACGCCGAGGCGATACTTCGGGTCCGCGCCCGCGAATCCATCAAAGGTGTACACCTTCGGGCGAGAGTTCAGGTGCTTGACAGCCTCTCCGTACGCCCAATCGAACAGATCCGACTTCAGGGGTTGGTTGACGTTTCCCCACCAGATCTTGCTGTGGATGTCCGCCGTGTCCTCGAGGTACTTGTCCTTCGGGCTGCGACCTGTCCGGTCGCCGGTCAGACACATCAGCGCGCCGTTAGAGGCGAGCTTTCCCTCGCCGGCCACAAGCGCACGCTCGACCAGCTCCGCGGCGGAGAGATTGTTCAGCGTGCGATGGGGCGAGAGATCCAGCGACGGCAGCGTGGCAGTCGTCATGTGCATACTCCATTCTGGACAGATCGGGGTGGAAGGGAAGGTTAGCCCCCAGTCCCCTCCTCGGGCCACTCCCTTTTGAGTTCCCCCATCTCCCCAACGCGGCGGCGTTCCGACCGAGTCCCATCGGTCCGACCGTCGCTCGTCCCGCAGTTTCCGCCGCCCACCCCGCGCCCTATCCTTATCCCCACGCGCGAGCCCTCCGGCTCCCGCGTCGATGGTGGCCATAGCTCAGTTGGCAGAGCACCGGGTTGTGATCCCGGTTGTCGCGGGTTCGAGTCCCGTTGGCCACCCTTTGTCGCTCTCTCGTTCGTTTCAGGCGGCGCGAGGTGCTGCAGCCCCGTCCTCTGCCGAGCGTCCGTCGCGGCCGGTCCAGTGGATGCACGCATCAATCAACGATTGACGGGTAAACGGCTTGGCGACAAAGTCGTCGCATCCGGAGGAGAGACAGAGGTTGCTGTCCGCGGTTGTTGCGTGCGCAGTCAGCGCCAGAATCGGGATCGTGTATCCGCGAGCCCGGAGCTCCCGAGTCGCCGCGTAGCCGTCCATGATGGGCATCTGCATGTCCATGAGCACGAGATCGAACGCTTCCCGCTCGACCGCCTCGATCGCGAGCTTTCCGTTGTCGACGACCGTGACAATCGCCCCCGCGCGGCTCAGATGATGGGTGGCGAGGCGCTGATTGTCGACACCGTCCTCAACCAGGAGCAGGCGGATCCCTGCCAACGCGCCGATCACGCTCTGGCTCGTGCTCGGTGTGACCAACCTCGCGAGCGTTGCGTCCGGCGGCGACGTGCGGCCCACTCTTTCGATCGGCCCCGCTTCGATCGTGAGCGTGAAGGTGCTTCCGAAGCCCGCGCGGCTCTCGACTGAGATGTCTCCCCCCAAGAGGCGAGCCAGTTCTCGCGAGATGCTCAGTCCAAGCCCCGTCCCGCCGAACCGCCTCGACATCGATGCGTCCGCCTGTGTGAACGGGCGGAAGAGACGCTGCACCACGTCCTCGGCCATGCCGATCCCCGAGTCCTGCACTCGAACGATCAGCCGATGCCCGCTCTTGCCCCCCGGCTCCATCGACGCGATCAGACGGACGGTTCCCGATGCCGTGAACTTGATCGCGTTGCCGACCAGATTGAACAGGATCTGCCGGAGTCGCGTCGGGTCCGTGCGGATCACAGCCGGCGCCTCGGAGGTCCATGCGTACTCCAGACCGATGTTCTTTGCCGATGCCGGTTCGGACATCAGCAGGCGGACATCCTCGAACAACGTGGATGGATCGAAGTCGATCGACTCGAGCTTCATCTTGCCGGCCTCGACCTTTGAGTAGTCGAGCACGTCGTTGACAAGACTCAGAAGGTGCTCGCCGCTCCGGCGCACCGTGCCGACCCACTGCAGCGCTTCGGTGTCGAGCGAGCGGTCTCGCTCCAGCAACTCCGCGTATCCGAGGATTGCCGTCAGCGGCGTTCGCAGCTCGTGCGTCATGTTTGCGACGAACGCTCCCTTGGCCCGGCTTGCCGACTCGGCACGTTCACGCTCCGCACCGAGCTCGATCGCCTGGCGTTGGAGTGCGTCCGTCTTGTTCGTCAGCTCCGATGTCTGTTGCTGCAGCGCCGCGTGCGCGTACATCACGCGCCGACGCTGGTCCCACACCATCAGGCCGACGCACACGCTTGCGCCAATGGCCGGAAGCAGGCCATAGATCGCCGCCCGGCGCATGATGGCCAGTTGCTTGATGTACTCGCGGGCGTTCATGTCGACGCCCACGCCCCCCACCGAACGTCCCGACCGATCGAGGATCGGCGCGAATCCCGAGACAAACGTGCCCCACTTGTCCGAATACGGGGTCTCCGTCGCGGCGCTGAGCGGATGGCCGTTGGGAGAGTCCAGTACGATCTGCATCGCTGGGTCGGGCTCCTCGTAGAGCTCCCACACGCCCGACCGATCTTCGATTCCATCCTGATCCCTGTCGCCCGCGGGCGCGCCATCCAGAATGAACCGGATGCCGTTCCCATCCTCAACGAACGTGTAGATGTACTGGACGTCGCCCATGCGTTCCTGCATCGCGCGAAGCGGAGCCACCGCCTTCAGATACTCCGGCGAGTCGATCTGGTCTGGAGAGCGGATCCTCGCGTGCAACTCCGGGTCCACCAGAGCCGCCGCGCCCTCCGCCGCTCGGACGAGACTCTCCTTCAGTCCCTGCTTGTACGCCGCCATCGACGCGGTCCACAGCCCGGCGATCGCGATGACCGACGCCGCCAGTACGGATGCCGCGGTGCACAGCCCCTCGAGCACCGGCCGCACGGGCGGGCCCGCTCCGTGGCGGTTGGTTTGGGGTGGGCCGTCTGTCAAACGCGTGCGCTCCCGGCTCCGTCTTGTGCCCTGTCGTCCCTTGTTTCGCGATCGCTGGATATGAATCGACCGCCTGTCTGGCCGTGTTGACGACGACCGGGTGATCCGCTGCTCGAATGCTCGCGTTCCGGCGCCTGGTCCCAGTGTTCTCGGACGATGCGCGGATCATGCGCCTAGGCCGCGTGCGAGGTGGGGGGGCGCACGCGGTCGCACGTCGAAAGCACCGCGCGCAACGCCGCGGTGGACTCGCGCACGTTGTTCGTTTGCGCCAACTGAGCCGCGGCCTGCTCCGCTGCGAGACCAAGCGACGGGAAGCCCATGGCCGGCGCAGTTCCCATGATGCTTGAGCACGTCGAGCGGCATCGACCGAAGTCTCCCGCATCGATGGCTGCACTCAGCGCTCCGGCGCTCGATCGAAGGTCGGCCAGAAAGCCATCGATTAGTGCGAGGTTCGGATGGCCGGTGGCAAGCGTCGGGTAGATCGGGCCCGTCCCCGCCCCCATCAGCAGGAACTCCGCGATGGCGCGCAGCACCAACTCCTGGGTCACCGGCTTGATCAGCGAGGCCTCTGTCCGATGCTCGGGCCTCGCGCCCATCGTGGAGTCAAAGTCGGCCGTGAGCAGCACGAGCGGCGTGATGCAAGACGCGCTCCGCAGCCGCTTCACGATCGAGAAACCGCTCTCGCGATCGGCCCCGAGGTCCACATCAATGAACGCGAGGTCGCACCCCTCCTGGATCCAGCGGAACGCCTCCTCCGGGTCCTCGGTCTGGCGTAGGCGGATCTGGGTTCCTCGCAGGTAGTGCTGGATCAGGCGGCGATCCATCGGCGAGTCGTCGACGTGAACGATCGTGCCGTGAAGGCGCTCGGGCTCGACCCGCTCCAGCGAGAACATGTTGGCCTTCTCGTCGGAAGGGAGGTAGTCCTTCGTCTCGATTTTTCTCGTGAACTTGACTCCGATCTCGTGGATGACACCCCTGACGTGCTTGCATCTGCAGATCTCGCCACCGACCTCGATCACGCCCCCGTGCAGTTGGGGCAGTGCGATTCGAACCTTCGAACCGGGGTGCAGATAGGAGCAGTGCAGCAGACTCGCGCCCCCGCAAGAGAGGTTTCGGCACGCCACAGCAATCTCGGAGGTCATTCCGAGCGCCTGGGTCAGGCGCATTTTGATGCTCGTCTGTCGGAAGGGCCAGCGCACGAAATCGCGTCGCTTCGCGGCCTCGGATTCGCCCGGTCCGTTGTCGAGCTCGTTCAGCAACTCCTCGAGCGCGCGCTGCTCAAAGTTGATAGTGTTCGGACGCCCGGCCTTGGACGGCGTGGTCCCGCTTGGGATGCGACGGATCGGCATGGTGCGTTGTCCTCGCGGGCGGCTCCGCCCGGCATCGCCATATCGGCCGATTCGCCTCTCCGATTGCCACGGCATTGCTCCCCAATACCAACGCCCGCATGCCCCAGCCGCTCCGGTCCGCACAGACCGCGTATCCGGAACGGACAGCCGGTCGCGGTCACACGTCCAGGTTCTTCACTTCCAGCGCGTGGTCCTCGATGAATTTCCGGCGCGGCTCGACCTCTTCACCCATCAGGATCGAGAAGAGCGTGTCCGCCTCCGTCGCCATCTCCATCGTGACGCGCAGCATGACACGCTTTGTGGGGTCCATCGTGGTCTCCCACAACTGTTCGGCGTCCATCTCGCCCAGCCCCTTGAACCGCTTGAGTTCGAGCCCGCGCCGACCAATCTCATGCAATGCGTGGAGCACATCTCTGAGATTCGACGCCTCCACGACCTTGCCGTCGGCGCGTACGCCCACCGGTCGGACGCGTTCATCGTCCTTCTCCTCGTCCTCTTCCGCGGGATCATCGCTCGCCTTCGCATCGGTTGGTGCGCCGGAGACCGACGTGACCCACGCGAAGCGTGACGGGAGCTTCTCGCCCGTGACCGATTCTTCCTGGACGAGTCCATAGTCCTCGATCAGCAGCCCGAACAACTCCAGGTCCGTGATGATTCGCTGCAACTCACGGTTCTCGTGCAGCTCACGGGCCGTGGCGTTCTCCCATCCCTCGCGGGCTCCGAGCGTCAGCGCCTCATGCTCGCTCCACGCAAATGCGAACTCTGTCCCGAGATCGACCTTGTGCGTCGGCAGCAGCCCGTCGCGACGGTGCGACAGCATTTCGACGAAGCGCACGCCCCGACGCTCGCTGATCTCGACAAGTTCCTCCATGCGTCGCAGCATGCGCACCGCGCGTCGCAGGTCGTTCCCCTCAAGCCGTGCAACCTCACGCGGCTGCGCACCCACCATCGCGTCCGTGACGTCCCTCACCGAGAGGGCCGAGGTCTCAAGCCCCATCTCCGTCAGTGAGTCCTGCAGCACACGCTCGTTCAGGACGTAGCGACGCTGCTTGCCGCGTGAGAGAAGGTACAGGGGCGGCTGCGCGATGTAGATGTGCCCGCGCTCGATCAGCGGTCGCATCTGCCGGAAGAAAAACGTGAGCAGGAGCGTTCGAATGTGGCTCCCGTCGACGTCCGCGTCCGTCATGATCACGACCTTGCCGTAACGCAGCTTCGAGAGATCGATCTCTGTGCCGATCCCGACACGTAGCGCCGCGATCAGCGTTCGGATCTCCTCGAACGCGAGCATCTTGTCGATCCGGGCCTTCTCGACGTTCAGGATCTTGCCCTTCAGGGGCAGGATCGCCTGCGTTTCGACGTTCCTTCCCTGCGTCGCCGAACCGCCCGCAGAATCACCCTCGACGATGAACAATTCGCTCTCATCCACGTTCCGCGTCTTGCAGTCGCGGAGCTTGTGTGGCATGGATCCGGAGTCGAGTGCGCTCTTGCGCCTCGTCAGCTCGCGTGCCTTCCGAGCCGCCTCGCGTGCCTGGGCCGCGACAATCCCCTTGAGGCAGAGCTTCTTGGCCTCTGCCGGGTGCTCCTCCATCCAGGTGTCGAGCGCCTCGGAGACCGCCGCCGCGACGAAGCCCTCGATCTCCGGATTGAGCAGTTTTTCCTTGGGCTGGTTGTTGAAGGCGGGATTGGGAAGCTTCACGCTCACGATTGCGACGAGACCCTCGCGCAGGTCATCCCCGGTCGGCACAGGGTCCTTCTCGCGGATGATGCCCGACTTCCTCGCGTACGCGTTCAGCGTGCGCGTCAGGGCCACGCGGAATCCCTGGGCGTGTGTGCCCCCGTCGACGTTGTTGATGTTGTTGGCGAACGCCAGAAGAGTCTCGCTGTACCCGTCGTGGTACTGGAGCGCCACCTCACACACCTGCGACTCGGCCGCGTCTTCTCGCTTCAGATGCACAGCCGAGCAGATCGAGGTCTTGCCGACCATCAGGTGCTCGACATACTCAAGCAGTCCGTTCTCGGCGCGGAAGGTATCCGACCGCGGCTGCCCATCCGGACCGACTCGCTCGTCCGTCAGTTGGATCGTCACGCCCGGATTCAGGAACGACAGCTCACGCAGCCGATTCGCGAGTGTCTCGTAGCTGAACGTCGTCTCCGGGAAAATCGTCGCGTCCGGCATGAACGTGACCGTCGTCCCGCTCTTTCGCGAGCTCCCCGCCGGGACCGGGCCCACCACGTGCAAGGGTTGCTTCACGTGTCCGCGCTCGAACTCCATCGAGTGGATCTTGCCGTCACGTACGACCTCTGCCTCGAGCCACTCCGAGAGCGCGTTCACGCAGGAGACGCCCACGCCGTGCAGGCCGCCCGATACCTTGTACGCCGATCCCTCCTGGCCGAACTTGCCGCCCGCGTGCAGCTTTGTCAGCACGACCTCGATCGCCGACTTTCCGTTGAGCGTCGGGTCCTCGTGCTTCATCGGCCCGACCGGGATCCCTCGCCCGTCATCGACAACGCAGCAGGAGCCGTCGGCCTGGATCGAGACACGGATCGTCGTCGCATGCCCGGCCATCGCCTCATCGACAGAGTTGTCGACAACCTCGTAGACGAGGTGGTGCAGCGCGTTGAGCCCCGTGCCGCCGATGTACATGCCCGGGCGCTTCCGAACGGCCTCCAGCCCCTCGAGCACCTGGATCTGTTCAGCGCCGTATGCGCTGTTGGTTTTGCCCGGGGCGAGTTGCTCCGCGTTGGGGATCGTCAACCCCGACTCCGGCACCTCGACCGAGATCGGTCGTGACGACGACTTTGTGTTTGCGGATGACTGGGTCGATGCGACGTTCTCTGGCATGTGGTCCTCGCTCCGAAGAGCTCTCCAAGAAGCACGCTCCAGTTCGCCCGCCAACGTGCTCGACAGCTCTTGAAAGCACTTGTCAAATAAGCACTTACGCGACGACGTCCAGTCCTAAGCAAAATCCGAACAAACGAGCCATCGCCCGGTCCTTCTGGAGCCGATCATTCTAGGCGAACAGCCGCACTTTTGCGCGTGGTTCAGGGGTCGCCAATTCGCATGGATCCAGGACAGCAAGCCGACGAGGAACCGCCGAAATCAGGCCGGTTTGAGGGCGAGGTCTAAGGCTGAATCTTGACCACGCTCACCCCGTCCACAAGCAGTTCGTACACCTGCGCGACATCATCCGACGCCATGCGCACGCACCCCATCGACTTCTGTTTGCCGATGCTCGCCGGATCAATCGTGCCGTGGAGGCCATAGCCGGTGTATGGCGCGGATTCTCCGACGCCTTCGAGGCCGATCCAGTGCTCGCCGATCGGGTTCTTCGGATCATCCGCGTCGAACTTCTCGCCCGTTCGCGGGTTCACCCAATAGGGATTGACCAGCTTGCTGTTCTTCTTCACCACAAAGTTGCCCGTGGGCGTGCCATTGTCCTCGCCGAGACCCACCGGCACCGACTTCACATACACCCACGACGCCGGCTCGTCCGGCGATCCCATGTAGAGGTCGAGCCGGTATGCGCTCTTGGTCACCACGGCGTGGAAGGGGCCGCGCACGAGTTTCAGTTTCTGTCCGACGTTGATCCGATTCGGGTTCGACAGACGATTGATCCGCTGGATCAGGCGCCAATCTGTTGCAAGATCCCGCTTGCTGGCGATCTTCGCCAGCGCGTCGCCCGATTGAACGACGTACGTCTCAACGTAGGTATCACCCGCGTAGACCTTCGGCGAGAAGACCAGATCCTCATTCAGCGCGCCGAGCTTCTGGCGGAGCGCGCTCTTCTCGGCCTCGGTCTTTGCGGTCGCCAGCGCCTGCGACAGCACCTTGCGAGCGGCGACCAGATCTCCGGACTTGATCTTCTCATCCGCACCCTGCGTCAGCTTTCCGAACTCGGTCAGCGCGGCGGGTGGTGGCTCCAGCGTGCTCGCCGGAGCGGTTGTCGGGTCTGCTGCGCCGCTCCCCGTCGTCGCTGAAGGCGGCGTGGCCGTGGTGGGCGTGCTCCCCGGCAGCGGCGTCACCACGTTCGGATCAGCCGGACCGGTCGTGCCCGTGCCTCCCTTTTCCGTCAGCGCCCGCTCCAACTGACCGGAGTCTCCGCTCCCCTGCTGGATCACAATCGGAGCATCCTGGCCCGCCTCCGACTGGATCGCCGGGGGCAGCATCGCCAGCGATGTCGAGTTTGCCGGTGTGGGCGGCGTCGATCGCTCGATCGGCTTCTCAGCCGGCGTCTGCTCCGGTTGACGCGCGAGCGAGCTCCCGCCCTTGGTCGGGTTCGCGTTTGCTGTCGACGGACCCGGCAGCTTGAGCCCGCGCTGCTCCGGCACCGGCTCGCTCTTCACACTCGTGTCGATCGGCTCGTTCTTTGGCCCCTCGTTCTTCTTTCCGATGCCGCCCAGGCCCCACGACGCCAGCGCGATCACCACCACGCCGATGACGACCACGAGCGCGATCAGTTGGGGTGTCAGCCGCAGCTTCAGCGGCCGCTTCGACGTGTAGACCCGACCACTCCCACCCGCACGCGCTGTCTGAGACGGCAACGTCATTATCAAGGCCCCTTCCATGGGCGGCATCCGTCAGCACACCACTCCGTGCGGCATGCAGCGACGAACGCCTCCGGCGACTCGAATCATACGAGCCGCAGCGAGAAACAGAACCCCTCTTATCGACCAGAACCCCACCCTCATGCCCACTTTGCGGCCGTTCACGCACCCGCGGCGATAGGCTTTCCATCCCCGGATCCTCGCTCCGACACTTTCCCGGCTTCTGTCCACACCTCGTCCATCAACTCATCGGTCGCCTCTCTGGGCACGCGATCGACGAGCTGCATCCCGAAGCAGACTCCGATCACCCGCACAGTCCCCAGCGGATTCCGCCTCAGGTTGCCGACGAATCGGTCATAGAAACCCGCCCCTCGGCCCAACCGCCCCCCGGAAAGATCGAACGCCAATCCGGGCGCGATCACGATTTCGGGTGGCAGGCGAGGTGCCGGACACCGATCGACCGGCTCGGAAACGCCGAACCTTCCCACTGCGAGGTCCAGCGGCACCTGCCTGACCATCCGTGGCTCGACCTCACCCGTCACCCAGTCCGTGCGCGGCAGCGACACCTCGACCCCGTTCCCGATCAGCGAGGAGACCAACGCCCGCAGGTCGACCTCGGCCACGGGCGCGCCCCGAACCGCCGTCCCGAGTGGCCAATAGAGCATCACCCGCTTTGCACCCGCGAGCCGTGAATACAGCTTCGACGCAGCGGTCCCCGACCAGACGCGGGAGTCTTCCGGCACGAGTGCGGCGATGCTCGCCCGTATCGCGGCGCGCATCGCGCGCTTCTCGCTTTGGATCTCGGTCTGTCTCGCCATGCCCAGCCGCACTCCTGACCGCTTCGGCCTACTTCCCTTCGCGCCGCGTCTCCCGGCGCTTCCGCACCTCGTCGAGCCGTTCTTTCAGCACTTTCTCCGCGCCGTTCTCCGTCGGCTCGTAATACCGCTTCTCGACGCCGAGATAATCCTGTCCTGTGACGGCTCCTTCCTCGTCATGAGAATACTGATACTTCTCGCGTGACGCGTGCTTTGTGCGCACGCCCTCGCCGACCGGTGACGAGTTCGGGTCTCGCAGGTAGAGCGGAACCGGGATCGTCCGTCCTTCACGCACGTCCGCGATTGCCGCGTTTATCGCGAGGTAACTGGCGTTGCTCTTGGGAGCGAGCGCGAGATAGGTGGCGCACTGGCCGAGCGTGATGCGGGCCTCGGGGAGGCCGATGCGCTCGACAAGTTCCCAGCACGCGGAAGCGACCATGATCGCGCGCGGGTCGGCGTTGCCGATGTCCTCGCTGGCAAGAATGGCCATGCGCCGGGCAATGAAGCGCGGATCCTCACCCCCTTCGAGCATGCGGGCGATCCAATAGAGAGCGGCATCCGGATCGCTCCCCCGGAGCGACTTGATCATCGCGCTCGCGGCGTCGTAGTGCCCGTCGCCGGTCTGGTCGTAGACGGCGGCCTTCTGCTGGATCGACTCCTCGGCGACAGCTCGGTCGATCAGGACGCGAGACACTGTGCCGGGCGAGCCGCCAGCGCCTGGCGACGGCGCTCCCGCTTCGCTCTGCGCCGCTTGGCCCACTCCACGATGTTGAGCACCTGCAGAATCGCCAGAAGGGTCTCGAACATGGTGGGACTTCTCCTGGACCGGCTCCTGCCAGTGCTGGGAACTGCGGACCGCAACTTCCAGCGCGGTCAGGGCGCGGCGGGCATCGCCGTCGCTCTTGACGGCCCAGACGTGCAGGGCCTCGTCGGTGACTTGCAGGTCAAGTTTGCCGTAGCCGCGCTCGGGATCGGCGATGGCGCGGCGGAGGACTGAGGTGATATCGTCTTCGGTCAGGAGTTCGAGGCGCAGGAGTGTCGAGCGGCTGACGAGGGCGGAGTTGCAGGCAAACAGCGGGTTCTCCGTCGTCGCTCCGATCAGCGTGATGATCCCGCGCTCCACATCCGCGAGCAGCACATCCTGCTGGGCCTTGGTGAAGCGGTGGATCTCATCGAGGAAGAGGATGGTCCGCTGCCCCCGATCCTCCAGTCTTGCGAAGGCCTGGTCCACGATCTCTCGGATGCGCTTGACGCCGACGCTTGAGGCGTTCTCGCGCTCGAAGTGGCGTTTGGTGTGGCGGGCGATCAGCTCGGCGAGTGTGGTCTTTCCCGTCCCCGGTGGCCCGTGCAGGATCAGCGACGTGATCACGTCGGCTTCGAGCATCCGCCGGAGCAACTTACCCGGTCCCAGGATGTGCATCTGCCCTGCGACCTCATCCAGTGTCTGCGGCCGCACGCGGACCGCGAGCGGCTCAACACTCCGGCGCGCTCGCTCTCGGTTCGCTTCCCACAGACCGCTCATGCCGACATGCTACCGTTCAGGACCCGTCCACACGGGGTTCTGTCCCCAAATCGTGCAAACCTTGTGCCCGAGACACAACCGTAGATGGACGCGTGATTTGCGGATGCTAACATCCGATCTCCGTGACGGCACTCATCGCGATAACTGCGCTCCTAGGGATATTCCTTGGCCTTGGGCTGGTGGCCCGTCGCCTCATGGACAATCCGCGCGGCGACATGGAGACCGGTCTCTTTTTGGGCCTTGCGCGACTCTATGCACGGTGCTTTCACAGCTTAAAGGTTGTCGGCACGCCGCACATCCCTGCGACCCGCACGCCCGGCCCATTGATCGTCGTCGCCAACCACACAGCCGGCATTGACCCCATCCTGATTCAGGTCACCTGCCCCTTTGAGATCCGCTGGATCATGGCGCTCGACATGCGACTGCCGACGTTCGAGTGGTTCTGGACCTGGGCCGGCATCATCTCCATCCCAAGAGGCAATGAACTCGGCGCGACTCGCGAGGCCATCCGGTACGTCAAGCTCGGGAGTAAGGAGACTGATGTTTCGACCGGCGCCTCAGGTGGCAATGGTGGGGGCGTCCTCGGCATCTTCCCCGAGGGTTCGATCGAGAGGCCCGAGCGAGAGATCCTTCCGTTCCTGCGCGGCGTGGGCCTCATCATTAAGAAGTCCAACGCCCTCGTCCTCCCGATCGTGATCGAGGGGACGCCGCAGGTCGATCCCGCGTGGGCCTCGCTCTGGCGTCCGAGCCGCTCGAGGCTCGCCTTCAAGCAGCCGATCGACTATCGCGCCACCTCGCTCACGCCCGACGAGATCAGCGCGGACCTCCGGCGCCGCTACCTCGAGTGGACCGGCTGGCCCGCCAACGACGTGCATGCCGGCGTCATCCCCGGCAAAGGCTACTGATCGTTCGAGGGAATGGGGGAGGGGCTGGCCAAGGGCGGCCGTGGCCTGGTTCGTTCCTCATGAACGAGTTCGGCGATTGTGGGCTGACCTATAACTCTGCTCGGCCCTCGTTAGCGAACTTTTCGTGGTTGAAGTTTCGAATTGCCTTGTCGTTCTGTGAGGAGAGTTTACATTCCTTACTCATACGGCGTGATATCCGCTCGGGTGCCGACCTCACGGATGTGCCACGCGCAGAACGGGAGCTGGAATGATGATGACGAAGAGCTTCTTTGCGATGGCCACCCTCGCGACTGGACTGGCGCCGATCGCTCACGCCGACGTGAGCACGACCTCCCGCAACTCGACGATTGACGTCGGGCTGATCACGGTCGGGCCTCCCGCATCTCCGGCGTCGTCCACACTCGTCGATTCGGCGGCGGATCTCTTTCTCTCCGGTTCCGCAGCGTATGCCGACGGGTTCGGGCGCGACTTCTTCGCAACGTACGAGGCCGCGCAGGATGTTGAGTTCGGCGCGAGCGGACTCTCTGGCAGCCTGATTCAGTCTGCCAACACGGTGCTGAATTCCGCGGGCTTTCCCGCTTCAACGGTCTTCTCGGTGGATGTCTTCAATCGATACGAGTCGACGTTTACGGTCTCTGAAGACACGACGCTTCGCGTGACGCTTACGTTTACAGGGACGGTGACCCTCACGAGCGCGGCGGATCGCGTCGACTTCCGGATCAACACGGACTTCGGCGGCCTCTACATCATGCCGCTCGCGGTTCCGGGCGGGCAGTACACGAACGAGTCGCTCGCGTTCGACGTCACGTTCCTTGCGAACACGAACTACTACCTCGTCGCTGAGGGCAGGGCGTTCTCCGGCGGCGGGGACGGACTTACGGCGTCGGAGCTAAGCTTCTCGCTCGCGCCGGTTCCCGCGCCTTCCGCACTCGCGATGGCTGCCTTGGTGGGCGCGGCGACGCGCCGTCGGCGCTGATCGCGGAGACGCGAAGAGGGTGCGTTCAAAACGAGGAATGGAGCCGGGGGGAATCGAACCCCCGTGCCGGATCAGTCAGATCGATGCCTCTACGCGTGTAGTCACTCTGTTGAGCTCGATCGCGGGGCGGCAAGCGACAACCTCCCCGAAACCAAAGCACCCGGAAAACATCTCGACGTCACCCCCGCGTGCGGCGGGATTCGTCCAGCCCGATGTCTTCATTCCGCACCCCATCGGGCGTCAAGCACGGAACGTAGCCGCGATTAGGCGGCCAGAGCGTAGCTGTTGTTGGCAGCTGAAATTGTGCATGCTTTTTACGTGGCCAGCATGCTCCACGACGCGCCACATCGACCCTCGCATGACCGGTCGATACCACTTCGGCCCCAGGATATCAAAGAGCGTGGTATTCTATGCGGCCCATCGCCGACGGTGTTCGGTCCAGGCGGGAGCGTGCGGCGGGGCCGGAGCACCTGCAACATGCAATCCAAACGGTTCGCCACGCTGCTGCTCGCCACGGTTGCCTTGGTCGTCTCCGGGTGCGCCGGCCGCCGACTGATCGATGCGCCCTACGTCATGCGCAACGATGCCGCCAAGGCGCGATACGACGCGCTCTCTCCGGCGTTGCAGACTCCGGATGTCCCGGTGTTGTACGTCACCAACCGGAAGGTCGACAAGGAGACCGTGACCGGTCCGAAGTACGGCTACAAGCGATCGACAGACATGGCGTACGGGATCGCGACCGTACACATGACACCCGAGCCGACATGGGCCGAACTGGTGGACGACAGCGTCCACGCGCCTCGCGGCAAGAACTACCACATCAGCGTCTCGAAGGTCGAGCCCGTCGGCGTTGTGCGCCCCACGATGGAGTACACGTCGATCGAGAACGGGCGGATCGCGCTCGCGCCCGACGCCGTGGCGCCGATCCTCGCCGAGCGGGACACCTTCGACGCGCTCTTCGACCGCTGGTTCGGCGAGGGTGGCTCCGGCGACGCGTATCTCTTCGTTCACGGCTACAACAACACCTTCGACGCCGCCGTCTTCCGTGTGGCCGAGACGTGGCACTTCAGCGGGCGGCCCGGGCTACCGATCTGCTTCACCTGGCCTGCGGGTTCGGGTGGGCTGAAGGGCTACGCCTACGACCGCGAGTCGGGCGAGTTTTCCGTCGTGCCCCTCAAGTCGCTGATCTGGATGCTCGCGGCATCGCCGCGCATCAAGGCCATCCACATCATCTCGCACTCGCGGGGCACCGACGTTGCGATCACCGCGCTGCGCGAGATCCAGTTCGAGATCCGTGGGCTCTATCGTCGCTCGATCTACGCGCCGCTCACCGGCCAGGCCTTTAGCCCGACGGTGCTGCCGGGACAGGAGGTCTACGAGGCGCTCAAGCTCCGCACGCTGGTGTTGGCCTCGCCCGACATGGATATCGATGTCTTCGGCCAGCGATTCCTGAACGAGGGTCTCATCCAGGTCGCAGATCGCGTGGTGGTCTACACGTCGGAAAGCGACAAGGCGCTCGGCCTTTCCAACTGGCTCTTCCGCGGACGCAGTCGCCTTGGCGACATGCGCCTCACGAGCATCAATCCGAAGACTCTCTCGATCCTCTCGCAACTGGACAAACTCGAACTGATCAATTGCAAGGTCCGCGGGGGCGACTCGCACGGGTACCTCTTCCAGCATCCGGCTGCGCTCTCGGACCTGATCTTGTTGCTCCGCGACGATCTCGTCCCGGGCCCGGATGAGGGGCGCCCGCTCAAGCGAGCCAATGAGGGCGTCTGGGAACTTCCGAACGACTACCTCAAGCCGATTCCATAAGAGCCCCTAACACAATGGCATCTGGATTGCGGTGAGTTCGTCGTGCAAGGAGGCACGACATGGCCAAGCCGCTCCTGGAAGACGAGTTGTGGGAGATCATCGAGCCGGTCATCCCTGTCAAGCCGCGCAGGTTCAAGCAT
>CAUJHH010000011.1 GCA_963204725.1 Planctomycetota bacterium | reverse complement strand
GGCCCAGCCGCCGAAGCGCCGCCTGCAACGCACGAAAGAGCTCGCGTTCCATGATGTACTCCTGTGTCTTGGCGGACACAAGAGCATGGACGCGAGCCGCGCAAAGCGCAAGTTGGTATGCGCTAATCGCGCATAATCCTCCCAAGCCCAGGGCAAGTGAGTGGCGAAGCCACGAACGGCGCCCTGGGTGCACGCACCCGCACACCACCCTCCTTGCGCCCCTGTCGCCGAAGGCGACACATCTCAAGCTCTTCCTCTTCGGAGGGTTGCAGGGGGCATCGCCCCCTGCGCCGCGTCTTCCGTTTCGCCCGCCACATGGGCCGCCTGCACCACACCCACCCCATACACACCTCATCTTTCCTCTACACTCCCCTCATGATTCTCCGCACACTCACCCTGGCCGCGGCGTGCGTTGCATCCACAGCCGATGCGCAATCGCCCGAACCAACACGCCGTGTCGAAGTCCACGTCACGGTCACCACCAACGGAGCACCATTTCCGGAAGGAACTTACGTCTCCATGAGTGGCGACGCGCTCGACGTGCCGACCGATGCGAACGGTCGAGCTGTGATCGTGGGGGAGTACCCAGCGGATACAACCACCGTGTTGGTTGATATTCCCACGATCATTGCTTGGGGGCCACCGGAACTGTTGGATCTCAAGAATGCCGCGGCGTTGAGTGCTGACAAAGCGTTCAGCTTGCCACCCGCCAAGCTCGTCACTCTCGTTCCGGGGCAGGAAGTCTACAGAATCGAGTTCTTGGCCCCTGAAGCCATCACCGTAAAGGGACGCACTGTGGATCCCACCGGGAAGCACCTGCCAGTCAGCGCACACCGGGGCGGCATGTTCAACATGCGCTTCACGCTCGAAAGTGACGGCGGGTACTTCGAGGTGTTCGGTGTGCCAAAGGAACAAGACAGCTTTCTGTTTCTTGGCACCAACAAGAAGGAAGAAGACGTCATATGTCTCACGGCTTCGCAGACCGTGGCGGACATCGACCTCGGCAATGTGACTGTATCGGAGTCTGCAAACAATGCCGCAATAGAGATCGCGGTCAGCGGACGTGATGCGGTAAGAGAAGACATGGGAATGCAGCGCGACATGGCCACCCTCGTTCGTGACGATGGGCGTGTCGTCTACCAATTGGTGCTCACCGAAGCCAGCGGCGTTACGCATTCTCCCGAAGGGCACTATCCCGATCCTCCGACGGTTCGACCCGGCCGCTACTACATCGTGCCCGGCATGTCGATGACGAGCGACTCCTCCCTCAAAGTCCTGCGCCTCATCCGCTCTGGCAAACTCGCTCTCCTCGATGCCGCAGGCGTCCCGATCATCGAGCCCGTCACCGGACAAACGACCTCCAGCGCCATCGACCTCGCCGCCGTCCAAAAGATCATCGACCGGTTGCCAGAGTCGAGGTGACGCTGAAGTGATGCCGCGCTCCCCCGCCACCTCACCGCGGCCCCGCCTGTGATTTCACTACACTGGCTCCCTCATCCCCCGGAGCCTCCCATGCCCCGTCGCGCCTTGCCCCGTCACATCCTTCCCCTGCTCGCCTGTGCCCCCCTCGCCCTCCTCCCCGCCTGCGCCGCGAAACAATCACGCGTGGCCGAATCTCCCTCACGCCTGAACGACCCCGCCCTCCGCGACGACCCGCGCATGGAGTGGTGGCGCGATGCCCGCTTCGGCATGTTCATCCACTGGGGGCTCTACTCCATCCCCGCCGGTGAGTGGAACGGCGACACCGGCTACGGCGAGTGGATCCGCACCACCGCCGAGATCCCCCTCTCCACCTACGACACCTTCGCCGATCAGTTCAACCCCGTCGACTTCGACGCCGACGCCGTCGTGCTCGCCGCCAAGAACGCCGGCATGAAGTACATCGTCATCACCTCCAAGCACCACGACGGCTTCGCGCTCTTCGACTCCAAAGTCTCCGACTTCGACATCATGTCGACGCCCTACCAGCGCGACATCCTGAAAGAGCTCGCCCGCGCCTGCCGCCGACACGACATCAAGCTCTGCTTCTACCACTCCATCATGGACTGGCACCACCCCGACTACCTCCCGCGCCGAACATGGGAGACCGATCGCCCCGTCGGCGATGCCAACTACGACCGCTTCAACACGTACCTCAACGCCCAGGTCACCGAACTCCTCACCAACTACGGACCCATCGGCGTCATGTGGTTCGACGGCGAGTGGGAATCGACCTGGACCCACGAACGAGGCGTCGCACTCTACAACCTCTGCCGCTCCCTCCAGCCAGACGTCATCATCAACAACCGCGTCGATGTCCACAGAGGCGGCATGGCGGGATTCAGCCAGGCCACCGACGCCGTCGGCGACTTCGGCACGCCCGAGCAGGAAGTTCCCGCCCAGGGCCTCCCCGGCACCGACTGGGAGACCTGCATGACGATCCACACCCACTGGGGACACAACAAGGCCGACACCAATCCCAAGTCCGGCCAGATGCTCGTCCGCACGCTCATCGATGTCGCCAGCAAAGGCGGCAACTTCCTCTTGAACATCGGCCCCATGTCCACAGGGCAGATCGAGCCCGACGAGGCCGACCGCCTCGCCCACATCGGACAGTGGATGGATATCAACAGCGAAGCGATCCGCGGCACCGGCGCGAGCATCCTCCCCTCAACGCCGTGGGGCCGCTGCACGGTGAAACGCGACGGCCGCCGCACCACGCTCTACCTGCATGCTCTCGACTGGCCCGCATCCGGCGAGCTCTTCGTTGATGGGCTCGGATCGACGCCCCGCCGCGTCTCCATCCTCGGCTCGGATCGCACCGACATCACGATGACGCTGACCGACGGAGGCCTGCGCCTCGCGCTCCCGGCGATCTCGCCGGATGCCGACGCCACTGTCATCAAACTCGTCTTCGACGGGGAGCCCGTGGTGTACCACCCAGTAGCCATCGACGCGCCGAGCGACCAGTTCGTCGGCTCCACAACCGTCGCCCTCTCCTCAGCCACGCTGGCTCTCGTCCCCGGCGCGACGATCCGCTACACGCTCGACGGCTCCGAGCCGACCCGTCTCGCGCCGATCGCTGAGGGATCGGTCACGCTGCATGATTCAGCCACGCTCGCCGCCGCCACGTTCGTCGCCGATCGACGCGTTACAAGCGTCATCGCCCGCGCGTTCACGCGCGTCGAGCCCTGGCCCGCGACATACTTCGTTCGCGCCCCGGACCCCGGCCTCTCGCTCGACACCTTTGCCGGCGACTTCGAGAAACTCCCCGGCTTCGCCTCGCTCACGCCGGACTCGACCGAGGTCGTCGCGACCATCTCCCTCCCCGCAGAAAGCCCACCCCGCGAGCATGTTGCGCGCCGCTACTCCGGCGTCATCTCAATCCCCACGACCGGGATGCACCACTTCGCCCTCACCTCCGACGACGGATCGCGCCTCCTCATCGACGACAACCTCGTCATCGACAACGACGGCCTGCACTCGGCCCGCGAGGTCCGCGGCTCGGCCCCCCTCGAAGCCGGCTACCACCGTGTCTCCATCGAGTACTTCAATCGCACCGGCGGCGCAGCTCTCTCGCTCAAGTTGCGAGATGCGGACGGCTCGTGGCGCGACATCCTCGCCTCCGCCTTGGCCCACTGAACGCCGTTCCGAGCGTCAACCGCCCGACGAGCGTCCCGATACGCGACCGGAGTCTTCGCTCTGCTTCTCCAGCGCGGCGTGCAAGCGCTCCAGACGCCCGGCGGACTTGATCGTCCGCGGATGCTCAGGACCAAAGAACTTCTCGATCGCCTCGTGGCTCTCGATCAGGTGCGCCTCGGCCTCGGCCGGCTTGCCGATCTCGACCAGGAAGTCCCCGTAGTTGTTGCGGAAGATCGCGCAGATGTAATGATCCGGCGGCAGCGCCGCGAGCGCCCGCGCAACCGTCTCTGCGAAGACCGATTCCGCCTCAGCCATGTTGCCGCGCTTCCAAAGCAGCATCGCGAGGTTGTTGAAGTTGCTCAGCGTCTCCGCCTCACGCGCCGGCGGCAGCCGCCTCCCAATCTCCACGATCCGCCGCAGAATCGACTCCGCCTCGTCGAGCTCGTTCACGTTCTCGAGCGCATAAGCAAGCGTCCCCATCGAGACGAGCACCTTCGGGCTCTCCTCACCCAGCACCTCGAGCTGCCTCGTCACGGTCTCGCGTAAGAGCGGCAGGGCCTCCTCCGACTTCCCCGAAGCAACGAGCGCGGTCGCGAGGTTCGCAAGGTTGACCAGCAGCGACGGATGGTCCGGCGCGAGACAGACACGCCGAATCTCCAAGGACTCGGTCAGGAGCGCGATCGCCTCGTCGTTCTTCCCCTGCTTCTGCAAGACGTTCGCCAGCGTCGTCATCGTGTACGCGACCGTCGGGCTCTCCCGTCCGAAGACTTCGCGCCGATCAACAAGCAACTCACGCAGCACGGCCTCCGCGTCGGCGAACCGCCCCATGTCCGTGAGCAGCGCGCCCAGGTGATCCCGCTGCGTCAGCAGCTCCGGGTTCTGCGGCCCAAGCGAGGCCCGCGTCAACTCGATCGCGCGGCGCAGCGTCGTCTCGGCTTCCTCGGTCTGGCCCGTCTCCACCAGCAGCCGCCCGAGATCCCCCACCGCCAGCGCCATCTCGGGCGACGCCTCGCCCGCCACGCGCCCCATCGCCTCGACAATCGCACGCATCTGCACCTCGGCCCCGGTCGGATCATTCAGATCGCTCGTTGTGATCGCGATCGCGCGCCCGAGCGTCAGTGCCTGCACGCTCTCCTCCCCGTGCACGCGCTCGGCGAGTTCCCGCGCCGCCACAAGGTGCGGCATCGCCTCGGACCACAATCCAAGTGCCCGATACGTGTTCGCGAGCGTCGTCCGCACGGCCAGCGCAACGCGCGGCCTGTCCGAAAGCTCGGGGATCGTCGCCGCCGTCTGATCCAGCAACTGCCGGACCGAGATCTCCTCGCCCCGCGCCAGCTCCGGATCGATCGCGCCGAGCATCCCCGTCAGGAACTCCGTCACGGCTTGCGAGTCCGCGAGCGCCGCACGCGCCTCGTACCCAAGCCGCTCCGCCTCCCGCCGACGCTCCTCCGCAAGACGCTGCCCCTCCGTCGCGCGCACCGCCTGCCACACCGTTCCCGCAACCCCCGCGCCGAGCGCGATCGCTCCCGCGGCTCCGATCGCCACAATCGCCTTGTTCCGCGCCACAAACTTCCGCGCCAGATACGCCCGCGTCGGACGACGCGCCGTGATCGGCTCGTGACGCAGATACCGCTCAACATCCGCGCCGAGCTCCGCCGCAGAGTCGTACCTCCGCTCCCGATCCTTCTCGAGAGCCTTCCCCACAATCGTCGCGATGTCCGCGTCCACCTCGCCGTTCAGCGTTGACAGCGGCGTGATCCGCGACTCCGTGATCGTCTTCACCGCATCCGCCAAGGACGGCGTCGAGAACACGTGGGGCAGCTTCCCGCTCAGCATCTCATACAGAATCACACCCAGCGCATAGACATCGCTCCGCGTGTCCAGATCGTTCGGGTCCCCCGCCACCTGCTCCGGCGACATATAGGGCAGCGTGCCGACAAGCTGCCCCGCCGCCGTGTGATACGTCATCTCGCTCTGCTCAGCGTCCGCGAGCCGCGCCACGCCGAAGTCGAGCACCTTGGGCTGACCACCGGGCGTCACCATGATGTTCGACGGCTTGAGGTCGCGATGGATCACGCCCTTCTGGTGCGCGTGCTGCACCGCGTCGCACACCAGCACGAACAGCTCCAGCTTCGCCCGCTGGGTCATCGCCTTGCCGGCAACATCCAGCGGCTCACCCTCCACCAGCTCCATCGCGTAGAACGGCACCGGGCCCCCTCCACTCGCACCCCCCCCACTCGAATCGCCCTCTTCAAACGTCCCCGCCTGATAGATCTGCGCGATTCCCGGATGCTGCAAGCGCCCCAGGATCTCCGCCTCGTGCTCGAAGCGTCGCAGCATCGCCGCCGACATCCGCGCCGCCTTCACGACCTTCAGCGCAACCGTCCGGCGCGGCTTCTCCTGCTCCGCCAGGTACACCGTCCCCATCCCGCCCTCGCCAAGCGGCCTCTCAATCACAAACCCGGGTATCCGCCGACGTCCCGTGCGGCTCGCGCTTGCACCGGCCGGCGGCAGTGTCCTGTGCATCAGCACCGAATCCAGCACGCTCGCCCGCTCCACCGGCCCCGGCCCCTCCGGCACGATCGTCGCCGACTCGGCAATGGTTAACGCCCGCTGCACAGCGCGCAGAAGTTCCGAATCGCCAGCGCACGACTCGCGCACAAACGCCTCACGCCGCTCCGGGGGAATCCCGGCCGCCTGCTGCGCGATCCGCGTGCACAAGTTGGCCCGGTCTTGATCCATCTAGTCACCAAGCCCTACGCGTAGTCGTGCGGCCGGATCGATCAACCTCCGAGAGAGGCCGGGGGAAAGCACTCATGGCGCTGCCAAACTACCTTGCGCGCGATGAATCGGCCCTTATCGGCCATTCCATCCCTCGCATCAACGCCAGCCGCCCAAATGCCCAAAATGGCGAGTGTGCGACATCAACATCGCGACGTGTGCTTCAGGACGCCTGGAACCGGCGTCTGGTAGCATCGAATCCTCTTCCGGAGACCCACGCGTGCGACAAACCGCCCCAGCCCCACACGCCGAGTTCCAAACGCCTTGCTCCACGCTTGCGAAACCGCGCCAGGTCGCAATCGCCCTCGCGGCATGCGGCCTCATGACGGCTCTCGCGCACGCCAACGCGGGCACGCCCCTCATGTGGCTCGGCCTCCTCCACCTCACCGTCATCAATCTCATCATCGCGGGCGTCGAAGCACTGATCCTCACCGTCATCGCACGCGTCGCGTTCGGCCGCGCGCTCATCGCCTCACTCATCGCCAACTACGCCTCCGCGCTCGTTGGGCTCCTCCTCTTGCTTCCGTATGCAAGCCAGTCGCTCGAACGTGTTTCGGGCATTCCCATCGATGCCGCCGACAGCTACATGCTCCGCGTTATCCTCCTCGCATTCCTCGCAACTCTCGTCGTCGAAGGCCCCATCTTCTTCCTGATCGCGCGCAAGCGTGCCCGCCCCCGCCGCCTCATCGCCGCGTTCCTTCTCGCCCAGGTCACGACCTATGCCGCGCTGCTGTGGATCTACAACGACGCATCCAACGCATCCGCCACCCGCCTGGTCCGCGACCACACCATGTCCTTCGTGCCGCGCGATCATGCCGCGGCCGTCTACTACATACACCACAGCGATGGTGACCTCTGGCGCGTCGGTCTCAACGGAACCGGCCGGGAACGCATCGGCCCCATCGACCTCTTCTCTACGCCCGTTCCCGACGACTCCACCTCGTACGGCAAGTTCAACCCCTATTACCACGAGATCCTCACCGTCGCGGCGACCCCCAACGGAGGCGAGAACCTCGTCGCAGTGCGAGATCTCGGCCGCGAACAACAGTCGCAGACGCTCATCGAAGATCTGCGCGACTCTCTCGGCCCGCGATCGTTCCAGATTCCCCATTGGGACATCTTCGATACACGCCCTGAGGACCTGCGCATCTCTCACGTTCGGCTCGGATTCACGGCATATGAAGGCCTGCGCATCGTTCCGAACCGCAACGGCAGCGACCCGAGACGGGACTCATGGTCCGTCGCCTATGAAACCCCACTCGCGGCGTGGCAAATCACCCGCGTCACCATCTTGCCGGATGACCTGATCGTCTTCGAACTCGGCGATCGACAGATATGCGTTCTCGATCCGCGCACCCGCACGCTCGGCGTGCTCGCCGAAGGCCGCTCCAACCTCATCACCATGCCGGGCGTTCGATACACCGAAGCACCACCCACCGCACTCCCCAAGCCTGAGAGGGCCCCGCCCTAACCACCCCCTCGGCTCACGCTCCTCGCCGATCACTTCATGTGCCATCTGGCCATTTGCTATTTGCTACTTTCCGTCGGCGGCGGCAGCACGACTTCCTCGATCGTCGTCCGCCTCAGCACCACCTGCCCCGCCGGCGTCTCTTTGACCTCTTCGGTGGTCTCACGACGGACTTCATGGGCGGTGCCGTGGCCCTCGCGCACCGCCGCCGGGTCCGACTTCACCCCGTGCGCAACGTGCCCGACGAACTCCCCGAGCAATCGCATCAGGGGCTTCTTCTTCGGCGCACTCATTGCTCACACGCTCCGGTCAGTGATGCCCATGCCCGTGCCCGTTGGACTGGGTCCGCGCCTTGGCAAGCAGTTCCGGGATCTGCCCCGGCGTCACGGCCTCGTGCAGGACCTCGTCGATCAAGATCGCCGGCGCCCCGCCGCAGGAGCCCAGGCACTCCAGTTCGATCAGCGTGAACACCCCGTCATCCGTAGTCTCGCCGACATCAATCCCGAGCGCCGACTTCACGGCCTCCGTGATCGCCGTCTGCCCGCAGAACTCGCACGCGATCGAGCGGCAGACCGACACCAGGTGCCGACCCTTGGGCTTCAGCCAGTACTCCTCATAGAACGACGCCGTGTCATACACCTCGGCCGCCGTGATCTCGAGAAGCCCCGCAATCTCCTCCATCGCCTGGAACGGCACCCACCCGTACTCGTGCTGCACCATGTGGAGCGCAGGAAGCAACGCCGCCATCTTCCGCTCGTAGCGCGGCAGATAACGCTCCGTCAGATCCTTCCGCATCCCCGCCGTCAGGTACGGCTCCGCACGACGGTCGATCTTCATGGTGCCCGAGGGCTTTGTGATCCAGGCCATATGGTCCTCTGCGTGTACGGCCGACGAACCCAATGGGGGCACGCCACCGTTGGAACTTTACGCCACGACTTCCGTCCTCGCCCCGAGCGGCGATAACCAGACCGCGGACGCCCGGACATACTCGGACCTTCAACCTTGACGGTTGTGACGGCGCCGGCACGCCCTTGGCGTCGCAATCGCCAGATGCCGCCTGACCCGCACCCCCGGCGCACCCGATCCACGCTGCCGAAGGCAACCGTGAGCAGTTGCCGGGACCTGCCGGGGAGAGATCCAATGAACACACTCCAATACACAGACATCGGACACGCCACCAGCGGCGGGCCCGTCGCGCTCTGGTGGATCGACCGCAAGGGCGATATCCACGAAGAGCACCGCGACGCCAGGCCGCTCTCCCCCGCCCTGTTCGAGTCACATCTTGAGAACCACGCCCCGGACCCATCCCCGATCGCGTTCGGACGTGTTGAGATCGGAGCCTCTCGCGGCACGATCCGCCTCATGAGCCAGGACGCGAACCGTGAGGTCGGGAATGTCCTTGATTCGCTCGAGGCCCGCTATCCCGGCAGCGTCTGGTACGTCTTCAACCACGCCGCATGATTCTGGCGCTCAAGACGCCCACCGGAGCGGGGGTCCCCCGTACCATTGGGCCAATGACGTCCCTCTCCAATCACCCGATCGAGCCCCCCGACCAGTCCGAACTGGTCGAACGCTTGCGTTCTGGTGATGGAGCCGCTTACGAACAGATCGTGCGCGAACTCACCCCGCGGATGCTCGCGACGGCCAAGCGCCTCCTGAGCAACGAGAGCGACGCCGAGGACGCGGTGCAGGAGGCATTCCTCTCCGCCTTCAAAAACCTGGACAAGTTCCAGCAGGGGAGCCAGGTCGGCACCTGGATCCACCGCATCCTGATCAACGCCGCTCTGATGAAGCTCCGGTCCCGAAACCGGCGTCACGAGGCCTCGATCGAGGACCTGCTCCCGAGGTTCAACAACGACGGCCATGCAGAGAATCCGGCCCAGGCGTGGAACCTTCCGGGCCCCGACCCCATCCAAGCCGATGAGACTCGTCAGGTCGTTCGAGACGCCATCGAGTCTCTGCCCGATGCCTACCGGACCGTCCTCATGCTCCGAGACATCGAGCGACTCGACACCGAATCGACGGCCGCCGCACTCGGGATCTCTTCCAACGCCGTCAAGACCCGGCTCCATCGAGCCCGACAAGCCCTCCGAACGCTCCTCGATCCACACTTCCGTCCAGCCGACAATTGACAGGACCGACACGTCCCATTTGCACGAACCCATGACCTGCAGCCGCTCCAACAACTCCCCTTCCGACCAGCCCGGCCAAGGCGCCTCGAACGCGGTCGCGTCGTGCAAGGACTGCATCGAGTTCCTCATCGACTACCTTGAGGGCACGCTCCCCGCCGCCAAGCGGGCCGAGTTCGAGCTCCACCTCGAGCTCTGTCCGCCCTGCCACCGCTACCTGCACCAATATCAGGCAACCATCACGCTCGGACAGGCCGCGATGGCCGAGCAGGCCGCAAAGAACCCGCCGCCCGAGGCCCTCATCAAGGCAATCATCGCCGCGATGCACGGCTCGACACCGAAGCCCGGCCCTGACAAGAGCGAGGGCGGCAAGGCCGGCGGATGTGGCTGCTCGGGCGACTGCTGAACGTCGCGAAGGCCGAATCGCCCGACCTCGACCCGGGCGCCCGGCTCATCCCGCCCGACCAACCAACCGATTCTTTTCAAATCGATGCGGATCGAAACCACCGACGGCGCGTTTCGAATCTGAAGGCATCATTCGGCGGGAGGGTGTTGACGCCGTGCGCAGGCTCGATACGCTCAACGCCATTAATCGATCCGCGCTGGGTTGGTCGCGCCGCGGAACTGTCGGACGCATGGAACTACGGGGCGTCCGACGCACACGTAACGACCTCCACTCTCGAGTGGAACATATGGACACAGTGGACCCTTTACCGGGCGCTCGCCTTTCGTCCTCTCCTTCCTCCCTCAACAGAAGCGTCAAGCTCATGGTGCTCGATGCGCCGATGACAGACGCAGCCGCGTGCGATAGCACGCGCGAGGCCGTCGCCGAAGAGGACGAGCCCCCAAGTACCTCGCGGCTCGCGACGCCGCCCGTTTCTCCATCCCTGCCCCACTTCAGCGAGCCGATCTCGGCCGCGCAAGCCGCAGCCGCCTCACGCGCCGACGGCTTCGTCCAGTCCGATCGAACGCGCCGCTTCCGCGCCCGGGTCTTCCCCGACGCCACCGACGCGCAGTGGAACGACTGGAAGTGGCAACTCCGCATGCGCATCCGCGACATGGAAACCCTCGAGCGGGCTTTCACACTCTCCCGCGATGAACGGGCCACCGTCGCCGAGCTCGGCGGCCAGCTCCCCGTCGGCATCACGCCCTACTACGCCTCCCTCATCGACCCCGAGGACGCCGACGATCCCATCCGGCGCACCATGGTCCCTACCGGTGGAGAACTTATCCACACAGAACAGGAAGCCGAGGACCCGCTCAACGAAGATGGAGACATGCCCGTCGAGGGCCTCGTCCATCGCTACCCCGACCGCGTCCTCTTCCTCGTCACCTCGTTCTGCGCGACCTACTGCCGATACTGCACCCGCTCACGCCTCGTCGGTAAGACCGGCGAGTACCACTTCAACACCAAGCAGTTCGAACGCGCCCTCGCATACATCGAGGCCACGCCCGAGATCCGCGACGTCCTCATCTCCGGCGGCGACCCGCTCACGATGAACGACGACAAGATCGACTGGCTCCTGACCCGCCTCCGGGCCATCCCGCACGTCGAATTCATCCGCATCGGCAGCAAGATCCCCGTCGTCCTCCCCCAGCGCATCACCCCCAACCTCGTCTCCATCCTCCAGAAGTGCCACCCCTTCTGGATGTCCGTCCACTTCATGCACCCGCGCGAAGTCACCCCCGAGGTCGCCCAGTCCTGCGGCCGCCTGGTCAACGCCGGCATCCCGCTCGGCAGCCAGACCGTCCTTCTCAAGGGGACCAACGACAACCCGGAGACCATGAAGGCGCTGATGCACAACCTGCTCAAAATCCGCGTCAGGCCCTACTACATCTACCAGTGCGATCCCATCCCCGGCTCCGCACACTTCCGCACGCCCGTCGAGACCGGACTCCGCATCATCGAGGCCCTCCGCGGCCACACCACCGGCTACGCCGTCCCCCAGTACGTCATCGACGGCCCCGGTGGCGGCGGCAAGATCCCGCTCTCTCCCGAGTACGTCGTCGGCCGCGAAGGCGACGAACTCCTCCTCCGCAACTACGAAGGCAAGATCTTCCGCTACCCCGACCCGATCTCCATGACAATGCCCGCGCGCGAGAAGATCACGGTCTGATCTCGAACGCGCTGAGTAAAGCTGAAACACAGGGTGGCATGCCTGCTCGGAGAGCAGGCATGTTGCCTTTTAGATTGGACGCCTTCGTCTCCCCCGCCCGGCGACTCACTCGCCGGGCGCCTCCTTCATCTACACCCGGGCCAGCCCCTCTCGGGCTGATCCGACTCCAATGCGGGTGACAGGAATCGAACCTGCACGACCTTGCGGCCACGGGAACCTAAATCCCGCGCGTCTGCCAGTTCCGCCACACCCGCGCACGCCCGAATCGTACTCGCCGCCGCAACCATTCACCGCCAATCCCGATCAACGGGGTGAACAACGGCCGATCCTCTATGATTCGGAGCGTTCGGGCCAGACCCGAAGGGTCGCAATCCAACCGCCCCTTCCCCGCACCAGCCGCGCCCGAAAGCCACGCCCACGGAGACACTCATGCGAACCCGCGACGCATTCGGACTCACAATGGCCCCACTCTTCCTCCGCATCATGCTCGCGGCGGTCTTCCTCTTCGCCGGCCTCACCAAGGTCACCCAGACCATGGACCTCCCGCCAGACCAGGCCGCGTACCTCGCGAACCTCGGCGTGATCGACGCGCCGGCCACCCCGGCGCCCAAGCTCAAGCCCGATCCCAAGCTCGCCCCCCTCCCCGATCCAGATGCCTCCCCTGTCACGCCTCCCGCCACGCCCGCCACCACGCCCCCGACAGGCGAGTCGCCCGCCAGCACCCCCACCGGTGGCCTTCCCCCGATGGCGCGAGTCCTCACACTCGCCATGCAGCCCGAGTCCACAACGCCCGAGCCAGCACCCACCAGCGCCACAACCCCCACTCCTGACCTCTCACCCGCCACCTCAACCCCCACCGCGCCCGAGCGCGTCTACACCGCCGCCGACTTCCCCAACGGCGCAAAGGTCAAGCCCGGGCTCATGATCGCGATGATGATCGACGGCGCGGCTCACCCCGCCCCGAATGCCGACGGCACCACGCCCATGCCGCTCTGGCCCGACCGCCTGGCTCAGAAGCCCTGGCCCCTCGCCCTCGCCTGGGCCGCGACACTCACCGAGATCATCGCCGCCGCGCTCCTCGTGATCGGACTCTTCACCCGCTTCTCCGCCCTCGGGCTCGCCTCCACCATGGCCGTCGCCATGTGGCTGACACAGATCGGCCCTGCCATTCAGTCCGGCAACACGGTGCTCGGCTTCCTCCCCAACTACGCGCTGATGAGCCCCGACTGGCAGACGCTCTTCCTGCAGTTCTCGCTCTTCGCCGCCGCCATGGCGCTCGCGTGCATGGGTGCAGGAGCCGCGAGTCTCGACGCCGCCATCTTCGGCAGCCCATCCGCATCCGCCAGGCCCGCGCCGCGCCCCCGCAAGCCCGTGCTCGACGATTGATCCGCCGACGTCCCGTCGCAATCAAACCGTGCGCCAGAGCGTTTGGCGTGGGAACCACTCGGGGAGACCCACATGCACCTCGCGCTGACACTCGCCCTCATGCTCCAGCCCACATCCTGGATCGCGCAACCCGTCGCGCCGACCGCCGCCCGCACCGCGTACACCCTCCACCCCGAACACGCCTACGCGCCCGACGCGCCCGACGCGCCGGCCTTCGAGTTCCTCACACTCGACACGACCCTGCACGACGACGCTCGCAACAAAGACCTCGAACTCCGCATCCGCGCCCCGAAACTCACCGCCGCGACGCCACACGCCCCCCTCCCGCTCATCATCTTCTCCCACGGCGCAGGCGGCGCGAAGGACGCCTTCCCCGAACTCTCCGCCCACTGGGCCTCGCGCGGCTACGTCGTCGTCCACCCCACCCACTCCGACTCCATCGCCCTCCGCCGCCGCAGCGGCGAAGACCTCTCCCGCCTCCGCGAGAACCCGCGCAGCCTCGTCATGGATGTCGATGGCCCCGACCGCCTCGCCGATTGCTCCTTCATCATCGACTCCATCCCCGCCATCGCCGACGCACTGAACAAAGAGATCTCCCAAGCGCCTGGCAAAGCGGAAGCCCCCCTCACCATCGACGCCGATCACATCGGCATGGCCGGCCACTCCGCGGGCGCATACACCACGCAGATCGCCTTCGGCGCCAAGGTCCGAGGCCTGCGCTGGGGCTCGATGCGCCCGACGTCCCACGCCGACCCGCGCATCACCGCCGCCATCCTCATCAGCGGCCAAGGCACCACCAACCGCTCCTTCACCAAAGACTCCTGGTCCGACATCACCGGACCCATGATGGTCATCGCCGGCTCACTCGACACCTCGCCGATCTCCGACGAGACGCCCGAATCCCGCCGCGAGCCATACGACTACGCCACACCCGGCGACAAATACCTCATCTACATCGAGGGCGCAACCCACGGCTCCTACCAGGGCAAAGGCCTCGCCACGCTCCTCCGCGAGTCCCCCACCACCGACATCGCCGTCATCACCGCCGCCGTCTCCAGCGCGACAACCGCGTTCTTCGACTGCTACCTCAAAGTCGCGAACAGCGACATGGCCCGCAACGCTGCCGACCCCGCTTCACACGCCGCCGCCAACACCACCTCCGACGCCGCCAGGTCCTACCTCGAATCCGACGCGCTTATCCAACTCACCTCCGGTGCGGCAGAATACAAGCGGAAGTGATGCGCAAGAGCGGGTGACATGCTTGCTCGAAGAGCAAGCATGTCGAGAGCCCCTCCGCGTCGAGCCATCTTCCCCTTCGTGTCCAGCCCTGTGCCTTGTATGTTTCCATCAAGCAGACCGCCCCGACGGCCCATCGCGGCTCTCCGCGTTGAGCCCTCTTCTTCGTTCTTTCCGTGGCCCTTTCCCTTGCCGTTCGCCATCCGTGTGGCATACTCCACAAGGAAAGCCGTGGGGACGGAGGATGCTGCATGCGCACAGTCGCCGCACTCGCGATCGGGGCCTTGCTCGGCGCACACGCCGCCGCCAGCCCGATCGTCGTGCTGAATGATGGAGCCGACAGAGACACCATCATCTCTCGCGGCGACTACTACATCCACCTCTTCGCTACAGAGATGACGATTGACCCGCGCGTCTCCGGCCAGTATCCCGCTCCGCACACGCTGCGGGTCTCCTTTGGCTACTCATTCGGACAGGTACGCGGCACCATCACCGGAAACGCTCTTCCCGACTGGCCGCCGCTGCCCGTGCAGACGCCCGCCCTGCTCGCGGAAGGCGGCATGAAGATCGAGGGTCAGTTCGTCGACGCGTCGTGGGGATTTGCGGAGCCGACGTAC
>CAUJHH010000010.1 GCA_963204725.1 Planctomycetota bacterium | reverse complement strand
TTGCCGTGTGCCGCATTCTCGCACATCGCTCCCCCTGGCGCAACCGAACCCGCGCCGTACGCCCGATGCCGTCGCGCCGTACGTGCGCCGAACAAGCGATCCGTCAGACAGGGCCTAGTTCCATAGTGACGAAGAAAGAGCAGCAACATGCTGTAGAGGGAGAACACAATGAAGATCGTTCCGATGGGCGTCCTGGCAATGCTGAGTGCCATGAGCCCGCAGTTTCAAGCAAGGGCTGGCATCCTCGGCTCTGCGGAGCAGTTTGCCGTGCTCGGTGGCTCGACCGTCACCAACACAGGCCCCACCGTCATCACCGGCAGTCTCGGCGTGTGGCCGGGCACCGCGCTTACGGGCTTCCCACCCGGCATTGTGCTCGATGGCTCGATCCACCTCGGCGACGCCGTCGCGCAACAGGCCCAGAGCGATGTCACAACGGCCTACAACTCGCTCGCCTCGATGGCTCCGACAGCGGACATGACGGGCACCGATCTGGGAGGGCTCACCCTTATCCCCGGCGTCTACTTCTTTGCATCCTCCGCGTTCCTCACGGGAACACTCACGCTTGATGCCCAGGGGGATCCGGACGCATTGTTTGTTTTCCAGATGGGCAGCACGCTCACCACCGCCCCGAACTCAACGGTCCTCACCATCAACAGCGCCGATGCCTGCGATGTGTACTGGCAGGTCGGCAGCTCCGCGACGCTCGACGTCGACACCGCGTTCCAGGGCAACATCCTTGCGCTCACCAGCATCACGCTCAACACACGCGCAACGCTCATCGAGGGGCGAGCACTGGCCCGCAATGGTGCCGTAACGATGGATTCCAACCAGATTCTGGCCGGGTGCATACCGACGCCTGGCGCTGCCATTTCGCTCGGCCTGGCATCTCTCGCCGCAGCCACAAACCGCCGCAGAAAGCACTGACCCCGCTTCTGCAGCGTCTGATTCCTCACGAAGGGTTCGGGTTCGTTGGGCTTCCAAGTTCGTGGCCGGGTTGCGTACTCCAGCAATGGATCGCCGAGGGGCGACACCCGGTCACGAACCGAGCCCCGTCGCTTGAGCACGAGACCATCTGCAGGCCTGTGCTGTCTTCAGCAGCTAATCTCGCCTGGGGAAGCGCGGTCGAAGGCAGCCCTGCACGCGACGCCTGACAAGCCATTGAAGTTGTCTCGAGCGACTCGATCGCCTTGATCGCGGTTGGCTTGCTGACCTGGAGCAGTTCGACGGCCAGCGACAGCGTTGACGACTGGGTTTGAAGGCAGCAGGCCGAGCAGTCGCACCCCGGGTACGGTGCGGCATGGACTGAAGCGTGCGACCCAGATCCCCCACCTCCACTTCGATGCTCGCCGTCATGCACCGCGGCGTGAACCGCACTCCGCTACGCAAAGGCGCGAAACGCCGCGCAAAGAACACAACGCTTGCAATCCGGAAGTGTCGTTCATGGCGTGGCTTGGTGGTTCAGGCTTGCACTGCGTATGGGCTCGCAATGATGTGGTCGCGTGTTCGACTCACGTCCGCTCCACTTTCCATAACCCCTGTTCCGGCAGGGGTTTTTGTTTGCTCCCCTCGGACTCGGAGAGCCATAGAGTCAACCAGCGAACCACTCGTCCATTCGCACGCTGGAGCCCGATATGACCCGTCGAGCAAAATCGACATACAACGACCGGCCGTTGCCGCTGACGGAACGTGCGCTCACCTCACCGCGCGCCGAGGTGGTCTCCGAGGCGGACATCCGTCGGTTGGTCGATGCCTTCTACGACACCGTCCGGGACGACGACCTGATCGGGCCGATCTTCGAGCGTCGGGTCGCCAACTGGTCGCTCCACCTCCCAAAGATGTACGACTTCTGGTCGACCGTGGTGCTTCATAGCGCTCGATACTCCGGGCGACCGATCGAAGTCCATCGAACGATCGCCGGATTGTCACCCGCGCACTTCGAGCGATGGCTCTCGTTGTGGGAGGCGACGGTCGCTCGCGTCATCGATCGACCGGCACGAGACGCATTTGTGCAGGCCGCCCGGCGGATGGCGTCTTCCATGTCGACCCGTCTCACCTGATTCGCTCGGCCCTGAGATCCGGTTCGGCCGTGTCGCGAGCAATCCGCAGAGGCCGCCCGCCGAAGGTCGCTCGCTTAGAAGAACGAACAGCGAGGCGCGGAGTCGCGGTTTTCGGACCCGGCGCGCTCGATCGCCTCTTTCCCATACTGCCCACGCCGCACATCCCGTTCGCCCCAGCCCGGCAGACACCCATCGCCATGGCGGCAGCATCGTTCGCATGGCACCCTTTGAGCAGCGAACGCCCGTTCCTTCATGAACGAGTGGCGCGGCACAGAAGGAGCCAGAAGATGTTGAACCGAATGATGACTGCCTCTGTCGGCATCGCCGTGTGCGCAGGCATCTCGAGCGCAGGGCCGGTCACGACGACTTTCACCGCCGACAATCACTACGCGATCTTCTCCCGCGCCGGCAGCGTCTTCACCTTCGAGGGCGGCAACGAACTCGGCCCGTCCGGATCACCCGGCGCGTACAACTGGTCGAAAGCAGAAACCTATTCGTTCGACGCCGCTGGGTATCTCTATATCGCCGCATGGTCGGACAAGTCGGTCGCGCAGGGCCTGATCGGCCACCTCGTCACCGCGAGTGAGACAATCCTCTCCGGAGACGCCCGCTGGCAGGTCTACTCGACCGGCGTGGATCGCGGCGATTGGTCACCCTATCCCACAATCGGCGAGATGGGCGCATACGTCGTCGCGGCCGATACCGGCAGCCTGTGGGAAACGCCACACGTCGGAGGCGCCAACGGCATCGCCCCATGGAGCACCATCGCCGAAGTCTCTGACGATGCCCGCTGGATGTGGCGAGCCACCGGCGAGAGTGATCCGCTCCAGGGCGGCTCGAACCACGGCGAGATGCTGATCTTCCGAATCCCGACCGATGTGCCATCTCCCGGCCCGCTCGTGCTCGCCGCGCTCGGTGGCCTGCTCGCATCGAAACGCCGTCGCTGATCCTCCGGTTGAGGAGTTGAGGGAGAGACTGCGGCCCCGGAGCTTCCGCCGGGGCCGCACCCATTTTTGGGCGGCCCTGTGACGACTCGAACGCTTCTCGATACCTTAGCCGGTCCCACTCGATTGGAGACCCGGCATGGCCGAACAGCGTTCGAATCCGACGACAACACCCCGCGGCTTTCTCGGCTTGATCGAGCGGATAGGCAACGCGTTGCCAGACCCCGCGCTGCTCTTTTTCTATGGCTGCCTGTTCATCATGGCCGTCTCCCACATCGGCGTGATCGCGGGATGGTCGGTCAAGCCGATCCGTATGCAAGAGGTCATGGCCCCGATCTACGACCCTTCCGGCGCACCGGCTTTGGATGCCGCGACGGGCCAGCCCCGCGTCGCACCCGTCATCGACGACTCAACGGGCCGCCCGAAGACAGAACTGATCGAATCGGGCGACCCGATCACCGCCCGGAGCCTCCTGAGCGCCGACGGGTTCTATTGGTGCATGGCGAACATGGTGAACAACTTCGTGCGATTCCCGCCACTCGGAATCGTGCTGGTCGCAATGCTCGGCGTAGGCCTCGCGGAAAAGACCGGCCTCTTCGACACGCTGATCAAGGGGATGGCGCTGCTGGTGCCGCAGAAGCTGATGACGCCGGCCATCATCCTCATCGGCATCCTCGCGAACATCGCCAGCGATGCCGGATACATCGTTCTTCCTCCACTCGCTGCGGCCCTCTATCTCGCATCCGGACGCTCTCCTCTTGCGGGCATCGCTGCGGCCTTCGCCGGCGTCTCCGCGGGATTCAGCGCAAACCTCCTCATCGGAGGCACCGACGCGCTGATCGCGGGGATCACCGAGGTCAACGCGCAGATCATGGACCCCGACTACACCGTCGATCCCACATGCAACTGGTACTTCCTCGCCGCTTCCACCGGACTCCTCGTGGCCGTCGGCTGGGCCGTCGCCGACCTCATCGTCGAGCCGCGCCTCCACAGCCGCTCACCGGAAGAAGGTGGTCCGACCTCGGGCGCCGGCATCGACCGAACAACAATGCAACTCTCGCCGACAGAGTTCAAGGGTCTCGCGTGGGCAGGCATCGCGCTGGCGGCGTTCCTCGCCTGCCTCGCGTCGTTGATCTTCGTGCCCGGCGCACCGCTCCACGGCTCGTTCACCGACCCCTCCAACGGACGCGTCTCCTCCCGCTGGGTCAGCACCATCGTCCCGCTCGTCTTCTTCGCCTTCATGGTGCCCGGCACGGCCTACGGAGTGGCGGTCGGCCAGATCCGCTCACAGAAAGACGTCATCGCCTGCATGATCTACGCGATGCGCTCGATGGCCCCGGTCATCACCATGGCCTTCTTCGCGTCGCAGTTCATCGCCTTCTTCACGCACTCAAACCTCGGCCAGATGCTGGCGATCATCGGTGGCACACGCCTCGCCGAGGCGAATCTGCCCCCGAGCGTCGTGATTCTCGGGTTCATCCTCCTCGTGATGTTCCTCAACTTGCTCATCAGCTCCATGTCCGCCAAGTTCGTCCTCGTCGCGCCGATCTTCGTGCCGATGTTCATGATGCTCGGCATCAGCCCCGAGCTCACGCAGGCGGCGTACCGCGTCGCCGACAGCTGCACCAATATCATCACGCCCATGAACGCGTACATGATCGTGATCCTCGCGGTGATGCAGAAGTACGCCCCGCGCGCTGGCATCGGAACCCTCGTCTCCGCGATGCTGCCCTACTCCATCGCATTCGGGCTTGTATGGGCGGTTTTCATCGTCGTCTGGATGCAGCTCGACCTGCCGCTCGGCCCCGGCGCGCCGTTGCACTACTCACCCGCCTCCACTGGGCCGTGAGCCACGCCGTGCACCGGGGTTGTGGGCAGGCACAATGGGCATCGGAACGCCCGGAATCTCGCGGAAATCCGCCCGGTTTCCACCCCGGCGGGACCGACAGGCGATCGGGTGGCTATCGTCCGTTCCGAGGCGCGGCCGGGCGTGGCCACGCCGCCATCCGGAAGCGTGCAGATGTATGCTTTCGCAGCCATGGAGGGCCGCGATGTCGACAGCACACCTTTCCGGCGCAGCAGTGGCGTCGGAGATCACACGGAAGCCGATGAGCAAGTCCAAGACCGGTCCGCGCGCGACAGCCGAGAGCATGGCGTCGAAGCAGCGTGATATCTCCGTCTCCGAGTTCTTCGCGAAAAACCGCCACCTGCTCGGGTTCGACAATCCGAGAAAGGCCCTCCTGACCACCGTCAAGGAAGCCGTGGATAACTCGCTCGATGCGTGCGAAGAGGCCGGAATCCTCCCCGACGTCACGGTAATCATCGAAGACCTGCAGCCCGACCGACCCGCCTCGGCAAAGGCCACACGCTACCGAGTGACCGTCGCCGACAACGGACCAGGCATCGTTCGCAAGCAGGTCGAGAACGTCTTCGGGCGTCTCCTCTTCGGATCGAAGTTCCATCGGCTCAAGATGTCGCGAGGCCAGCAGGGCATCGGCATCTCCGCCGCTGGCATGTACGGCCTTATCACCACCGGCAAGCCCATGGTCATCCACACCAAGCCCAAGGCGAGCCAGCAGGCCCACCACATCGAACTCGCGATGAACACCAAGACCAACCGCGCGGAGGTCACGGTGGACAACGAGACCGACGACTTTCCGCCCCGCCGATTCAAGACGCTGACCAGCGGCACGCGCGAGCTCGCCGACAGCGAGCAATTCCTGAGCGACCGCGACTATCCGACGGGAACCAGCGTCTCAATCGAACTCGAGGCGAGATACCAGAAGGGGCGCGGCTCGGTCGACGAATTCCTGGAACTGACCGCGATCGCGAACCCGCACGCCCGAATCACATTCGTCCCTCCATCCAAGGAAAGCGCACCGGAGGAAGACGACACGCCTCTGCTCCGCAAGGGGCGTGGTGGCGTTCAAGCTGGGACCGACGCGGCCTCCAACTCCGATGCATCTCCCGAAAGCCCCGAGGCCGCCGAAGCCGCTCCCGTCGTCACGCTCGAAACCGGGGGTGTGACCGTCTACCCGCGTGCCGTCACCGAACTCCCGCCCGAGACCAAGGAGATCCAGCCCCACCCGCGCGGCATCGAACTCGGCATCCTGCTCCAGATGCTCAAGGAAGCCCAGGCCGAGCGCGAGACGTACTCGCTGCACAACTTCCTGCAGGACAAGTTCTCACGCGTCTCCGCTTCGACCGCGAGCGGCTGCTGCCGCGCGATCGGCGCGACCGCGAGAACAAAGATCTCCGACATCGACCACGCGCAGGCCGAGAAGCTCTTCAAGGTGCTCCAGGACGTCAAACTGCCCCCTCCGCCAACCGACTGCCTCGCGCCGATCGGCGTGCGCCAGCTGCTGGCGGGCATGCTCAAGGGTGTGCGCGCCGAGTTCTACGCCGCGAGCAGCCGCGAGCCAGACGTCTATCGCGGCCGTCCATTCCAGGTGGAAGCGGCCATCGCTTTCGGCGGCGATCTCCGCGCCGACGAGCCCGCGCGCGTGATCCGGTTCGCCAATCGCGTGCCGCTGCTCTATCAGCAGTCGGCGTGCTCATCGTTCAAGGCGGTGACCGAGACGAACTGGCGGAACTACGACCTGCAGCACCCGCGAGGGGGCGTGCCCATCGGCGCCATGGTGATCATGATCCACATGGCCAGCGTGTGGGTGCCGTTCACCAGCGAGAGCAAGGAAGCCGTCGCCGACTACGACGAGATCAGGAAGGAAATGAAGCTCGCGCTCCAGGAGTGCGGCCGCAAACTCGGCACATACCTCAAGAAGCGTGCGAAGATGCGACGCGAGGGCGAGCGCCGAGACGTCTTCCAGAAGTACATCGGCGAGATCGCCCAGGCATGCAACGCCATCAGCGGCGTCGATGCCGAAGCGCTCTATGAAGCGCTGCTCGAGCAAGCCAAGAAGAAGACCGCAGTCGCCGATCTCGAACTCGACGAGGACGGAAAGGCGATCCGCGACAAGAGCACCGACGTTTCCGACGAAGACGGGGTGATCATCGTCGAGCGCGCGACTCCACCGGCGGAACGAGGCAACGCTGGCAAGGATCTCGAAGATCTCCCACCGGTCGGAAGGATGTCGCGTGCCGAAGCCGCGGCATTGAAGGTGCACGCGATGCGAGGCGACGACGAACCATCGCTGATCGACGCGAAACCGACGAAGCGGCCCGAACAGAAGGGACGTCCGGCGAAGCCACGGGCAGACACGAAGGGTGATGAGCCGCCAAGGGCTGCTCTGGCTCCGAAGCCAGCGGCGTCCTCCCCAGCGCCCAAGCCGCAAACTCGCCAAGCCGCGCCCGAGCCAATTCCTCGACAGAAGCCCAAGATGACCCTGCGCGACGGGAAGCTCGTGCCCAAGGATGAAGACCCCGGTCTTTTCTGATTGCCCCGCCCACTCGCTTCGCCGGATGACAAAAAGGAATGCCCATGGCTCTCGCAAAGTCGATCGCTGCCGCCCTAGTCCTCACCCTTCCGCTCACGTTCTCTGTCGCCACTCTCGGCGGTTGCGAGAGCGCGCAGGGAGTTGCGGACTCCGCGTCGATGGTCCAGAAACTTGTCGGAGATTGGAGCCTCTCGTCGCTCAACGGAGTCGACGTCGCATCGCTGCTGCCCGAGGGCGTCAAGCTTCCCTCGCTCGCCTTCTCGCCGGATGGCAAGGTTTCCGGCACCAGCGGCATCAATCGCATTGCCTCGTCGATCGACATTGACGCGCTTGCAAAGGGCCAGTTCAAGCTCGCTCCCACCGTCAGCACCAAGATGGCGGGCTCCCCCGAGGCAATGGACTTTGAGAGCAAATACCTCGGCGCACTGGGAGAGGTCACCGATTTCTCGATGAAGGGCGACTCCCTCTCATTGAGCGGAGTCGCCGGCGAATTGATGAAGTTCGTCCGCGCAGAGTGAACAGCGCAGCCCGATTTGATCGACCGCCCGACGCACCCACGACAGGATCGCTCCATGGCCCGCAAGCCCGCCCCGAAGTCCTCGTCAAAGACCACCGCGCCAACGACCCGAAAGCCCGTCGGCAAACTCCCCGAACGGGACGCCAAGACCGTGGGCAAGCTGGTGGGGCTCGCCGACATGGTGAGCAAGCGCAGCATGGGCGGCAAAGAACCGGTGATCCAGATCCCGCTCCGCACCAGAACGAACACGAATTGGAACAAGAAGAAGGGCATCCTCGAGATGGGCGATGCCAAGGCCGATCGACCGCTCTTTGATCTCAAGACCGCAAAGCAGTTCATGCAGACGATGCTGCATGCGAGCACGATCAAGGACCTCATCGAGCAGGGAAAGACGAGCTCGCTCCGTGGAGTCTTCTACAAGGCCAAGCACACCGTCGCCGGCACGAAAGAGAATACCTTCGACACCCAGGACGAATCCGACCCGATCCTCGAGGATCTCGAGGTCTCGCTCGGTGCCCTCCGCGAAGAGCTGCACATCTTCGCGTCGACCCGTGGCAATCTGGTCGGCAACATCACGATCATCGACAAGGGCGATGAGATCAACGCCCGGCGCATGGGCTCCGGCGGCTGGGGCATCCCTTCCATCGTTGAGCCGAGCACGCTCCAGTTCGGCAAGTGCGACGCCAAGTTTGTCCTCCACGTTGAGAAGGACACCGTGTGGCAGCGTTTCAACGAGGACCGCTTCTGGGAGGAGCACAACTGCATCCTCACGCACGGTGGCGGCCAGCCGCCGCGCGGCTGCCGCCGGCTGCTCCAACGCCTGAACCAGGAGCTCAAACTCCCGATCATCTGCGTGCTCGATTGCGACCCCTGGGGCCACTACATCTACAGCGTCATCAAGCAGGGCTCGATCTCGCTCGCCTTCGAGTCTTCGCGCCTTGCGATCCCGGACGCCAAGTTCCTCGGCATCCGTTCCAAGGACTACGAGGCCTGCGATCTCGGTGATGCGATCAAGATCGACCTCACGGACAACGACATCAAGCGGGCCAAGGAGATCGCGGCGTACCCGTGGTTCGCCGAGAACCGGCACTGGCGGAAGGAGATCGAGCTCCTCCTGAAGAACGGCTTCAAGATGGAGGTCGAGGCCATGATCAACAAGGGCATCTCGTACGTCACCGAGGAGTACGTGCCGCAGCGTCTGAAGGCGAAGGACTGGCTGGAGTAAGGCGGCGCGGCCGTCACCCGTTCTTGCTGATCCACCACATCCCGCCGACGCACGCCCCGCCGATCAGCCACATCGCGAGCACCGAGGCCACGACCATCGGCATGATGCAGAGCACCAGGCCTCCGAAGAGCGGGACGGGCGAGGATTGCTTCTTCCCGTAGAGGAAGTACCCGGTGCCGATGGAGCTGATGAGGAGGCCGCTGATCAAGGCCGCGGGATTCGAGAGGTCCATTGGGGCTTTCCTTCGGGCGCCGTCGGATTCCGGGATCGTTCGAGCGTGATGGACCCATCGGCGAGTGACGGCTCGCACCCGCGTGGAAAGAGCCGCGTTGGGGATTCCGGACGTGCGGAGGCCAGAGATCCGGCACGGACCGCTCCGACTGATCGGACCCGGGCGGTCAGAGCTGCCAGAGCGAGGAGCCCCAGGTCAGGCCCGCGCCGAAGGCCAGGAACATGACCTTCTGGCCGGGGTGGATGCGGCCGGACTTGCGGAGCTCATCGAAGACGAGCGGGACCGATGCGCCGACGGTGTTCCCATACCTATCGATGTTGACCGAGAGCTTCTCGGGCGAGAGGCCGAAACGCTCGCGCGCGGAGTTGAGGATGCGGTAGTTGGACTGGTGGCAGACGTAGTGGTCGACGTCATCGGCGGCGAGTCCGGCCTTTTCGAGCGTCTGCTCGATGAGCTTCGGGAAGGTGCCGACGGCGAACTTGAAGACGGCCTGGCCGTCCATGTAGATGCGATGGATCTTCTCGGGGGCGTACTCGACGTTCGGCGGGAAGTCGAGCTCACGGCCGGGCACGAAGAGGTTTCGTGCGCCCTCGCCGTCGGAGTGCATCGCCTGGGCGAGCAGCCCGATGCTCGGGTCCTGATTGACGCGGAGCACGATGGCGGCGGCGGCGTCGCCGAAGAGGACCGCGACGTTCCGGCCTGCGGTGGTGAAGTCGCAGAAGCGGGTGATGGTGTCGGCGCCGATGACGACGATCGACTTGTATCCGCCGGAATTAATCATGTCGTGGGCGACGTTGAGGGAGAAGACGAAGCCGCAGCACGCCCCGTTGACATCCATCGCTCCGACGTGGCCGGCACCGATCCGGGCGGCAACGACGCTGGCCACGCCGGGCGTGGGCGCGTCGGGCGTCATGGTGCCGACAATGACCAGATCGATGTCGGTGGGCTTCATGCCTGCGTCTGCGATGGCGGCCCTGGCGGCGCCGATCGCAAGATCGGCGGTGCCCTCGACCTTCGGGTCGTAGACCCTTCGCTCGCGGATGCCGGTGCGCTGGACGATCCACTCGTCGGAGGTGTCCATCATGGAGACGAGGTCGTTGTTCGTCAATCTGCGGGAGGGCAGGCACGCGCCGCTCCCGGCGATCTCGACACCGACTCGAACGGACGTCCGGGCGTGGCCGCTCATGCGTGCTCCCGCTCGCCGGCTGCTCGGGGTGCGGGGTGCTCGAGATCGGCGACCTCGGCCAGACTGGCCACGATGGCGTCGTTGATGCGCGCCTCGACGTAGAGGCGGGTGTTGCGGATGGCGGCGCGGATGGTCCTCGGCTGGCTGGAGCCGTGGGCGATGACGCAGACGCCGTTGACTCCGAGGAGGGGCGCGCCGCCGTGCTCGTGGTAGTCGTTTTTCTTGTAGATCTGCTTGACGACGGGCTCGAACTTGAGGCCGAGCTCGGGATCGATGGTGAAGATCTCGGACGCGATGGCCTTGAAGAGCGCGGTCGCCATGCCCTCGGCCATTTTGAGCATCGTGTTTCCGACGAAGCCGTCGGTGACAATCACATCGGCGATCCCGTCGAAGAAGTCGCGGCCCTCGACGTATCCGATGTAGTTGAGACCCGGCGTCCGCTTGAGGAGGTTGCGGGCCTCCTTCACGAGGTCGGAGCCCTTTGCCTCTTCGGACCCGATGTTCATCAGGGCGATGCGGGGCACGTCGATCTTCAGGACCTGCTTCGCGTAGGCGTTGCACATGACGCCGTACTGCCAGAGGTGGACACCCTTGGGCTCCGGATTCGCGCCCGCGTCGCAGAGGACGATCGGGCCGTGGAATGCGGGGATCGTGACGGCGATGCCGGGGCGGTGCACGTGGGGCAGCCGCTTCATGTGCATGATTGCGGCGGCGACGCATGCGCCGGTGTTGCCTGCGGAGAGGACCGCGTCGCAGGGGTTGTCGACCTTGTGCGATCCGAGGATCGCCATCTTCACGATCGACGAGTCCTTCTTGGCCCTGACCGCCATCGCCGGCGAGTCGTCCATGGAGATGACTTCGGAGGCGTGCTCGATGGAGACGCGATCGTCGCGAACGCGGCGTTCGGTGAGATAATCGGTGATCAGATCGCGCGGACCGACCAAGATGAGCTGGTCGTCGCCCCCGAGATCTGGGAGCGCATCCACGCAGCCGCGCAGTATGGCGTCGGGAGCGTTGTCGCCCCCCATGACATCAACCGCCAAGCGCATGGGCGGACCCTTCGGGTATCAGTTCTTCTGGACGCCGATTCCGAGCTTCGGAACGGTGATGCGGAGTCCTGGGCGGACGTAGCCGGACTCGGCGCACGCCCGGTGGTGCTGCTTGGGCATACCGGAAAGCGGGCAAGTCGTCTGGGAAGTGGCCTTGATCGCGTGGTGGGAGCGCCTGCGGCGGGTCCGACCATAGCTCTGGCGCATCGCTGGATTCATTGCATATACCTCAGAACGACCGGTGTGGGCGCCCAAGGGGCGGTCCGGCGAGTCGGAACGGTAGGGGTTCGCCCGGTCGGTGTCAATGCACAGATTGGTGAGCCAGACCGCCTTCCGGAGCGATTCGGACGGGATGGCGTGGGCAGGAGATGGCGGACGAATAGGAGGGTTCGGGGGCGGGCTGGACGAGAGCGAGGCCGGGTATAGACTTGTCACGATCACGCTTCGGCCACACGGCCGCGGCAAGGGCCCTCCTAGCTCAGTTGGTAGAGCAGCTGACTCTTAATCAGCGGGTCGAAGGTTCGAGTCCTTCGGGGGGTATTTCCGTTCGGGCAAGTGCTCGGGCGGCATGGCCGACCCATCGGCAGATCCCGCCTGCAAGGGCTGGGTTTCAGGGGTTTGAGAGATGACGAAGCTCCATTCAATTCGTCGAGGCGATGCACGCTCTTTCGGGCGCTGACGCACCATTCGCGGCTCGCATGCCGCCCCCCACTGTTTCATACCGATCCAACCAACGACTTTGATCTCGAGGGCTCTCCTCGTGGACGCTTGTCTGTCGTGCTGATGCGCGCGTGGAGCGGGCCTCGGGGTGAGCGCATGGAACGTTGAGTCATGTACTACACGAGCAGGAATCAACAGAGCCCCGACAAGCCGGCGCGCGTTCAGGCCGCGCTGGAGTATCTGCGCTATTGCGACGGCGTCGTGAGCCAGTGCGACGTGAGCATCCCGGCACGGCAGTTGACGCCGAGCGAGTCGAGCGTGCGCGAGTCTGCGCTGCGCGTGCTGCAGGCGTACTTCCTCGGCGAGATGGACTATGGCGATGCGCCGCCACGGTGCGCGCCGGAGGACAACGACGACGAGGGGGGTGTGCCGGTGGCGCAGCCGGTGTAAGCCCCCTGTCGGTCACTGAGGCAGCGATGCAGCTGCTTCGGTGGCCGACACCATGGCGCGGCTCTCCGGAGGTTTGCTCTCCAGAAGTGGGCTATCCAGAAGTGGGCTATCCAGAAGTGGGCCAACCGACTTCGGGCGGGCCGGTGGCGGCGAGGGCGGGGGCTTCGAGCGCGCTCATGTCGATACCCATTGATCCGGCGATCGAGGTGAGCTGGGCGAAGAGGGCATCGAGGTCGGTGATCACCTTGGGAGATGGATCGACCTTGATCATGTCGGGCGTGATGCCGGCACGCGCGTTGAGTTGCGCGGCGCGGGTGAGGGGTCGGACGGGGGCCGCGACTGAGGTTGGGATTGGGGTTGGGGCTGGGGTTGAACGCACCGGTTGGAGCTCGTGACGCAACGCGTCAGAAACGGGAGCCGGTGGCACCCGAGTGGCGCGGGTCGAACGGATCACGGCGCGTGCGCTCTGGAGCTGGTCCTCGTTGACGGGGAGGATGCGCGCGAAGCGAGAGAGGAGCCACGCGGCCTTG
>CAUJHH010000009.1 GCA_963204725.1 Planctomycetota bacterium | reverse complement strand
TCAGCGAGCGAGATGTTGTGTTTCTCGGCGACGGAGGCGATGGAGTGGTGAGGGGAGGAGAGGTCGTCGAGGAGAGCGGAGGCGGGCAATGGGGATTGGGCAATAGGCAATGGAGAGGACGGAGCACCGGCTGACGAGGAGCCCGTGGCACAGGCAGGTGTGCGGAGAGCCGGAGTTGTCGCGGACGTGGCGACCATGCCTCGAAGATACGCGGCGCGCGTCGCGATGCAAGCGGGTTGTGCGGGGATGAGCGGTTGCCACTGACAACAGTGTGTCAGTGGGGTTGCCCAGGTTGACGCGGAGCGGGGAGTTCGCTGACAGACGTCTGTCAGTGGAGGGTGCGGGGTTCTCGGGTCGTGAGGGTGAGCACGCCGTTGGGAGCGTTGCTCTGGGAGCGTTCGTGGGGCGGAGGATCAGGTGGGGGTTTCCCTCGCGGGGCAAGATCCGGCTCGGTCGCCATCGAACTCCAAGTATGGGCGGCATTTGGGCGGCTGTTCTCGATTGCGGGCCACGGCGGCGTGCAAGCAGCGGTATGTTCGGTTGACTGCAAACGATATATGGATATAGTTATCCGGGAATCCGATATCAATGGTCTGGGACGTGATGCAGAGCCACGAAATCAGAGGATTGACGATGGAGACGCGTGCACAACGGGATGTGGAACGAGCAGGGGCATCCGCGGTGGGGGACGAGTGGCGGCCCTTGGAGGGAGATGGCTGGCGCGAATTCGTGATCGCGGCCTCGATGGCTTTGCTGATCTCGGTGCCGCTGCTTGGGCTTGGCGGTCTGTCGGTGCTTGAGGCGAGGCGATCAAAGGCCAACGGAGAGCGGATCGCATATCAGGCCGCGCACGCCTACGAGCGGCTCGTTGCGGCACCTTCACTTCCGATGCTCCCACTCGAGTCGGCCACCCACGGGCGAGATGTCTTCATGTCTGCCTGTGTCGCCTGTCACGGGCCTGCCGGCACGGGCATCGCGGGACTCGGTTTCAATCTGGTTGAGAGCGACTTCGTCGCGGCACGGGACGACCAGACGATGGTTGACTACATCATCGCCGGGAGACCCGATGCGAGGCCGACTCCGATGCCGCCTCGTGCGGGGCGCGACGATCTGAACGACGAGGATCTGGCTGACGTCGTCGTCTACCTCCGGGGGTTGCAGGATCCGCGTCGGCTTCCGGAACTTCCCGCGGTTCAATCGATCGTCGCGGCTCCGACGGAGGCCGACCTGCAGGCGGCTCTCGATGCTGCGGGAGGCGACGAGGAACTCGCCGGGTACATCGCGAGCGGGGCGAAGATCTTCGCGACCACGTGTGCCGCCTGTCACGGACAGGGGGGCGTGGGGATCGCGGGCAACGGCAAGGCGCTCAAGAACAACGCTTTCGTCGCGAGCCAGAGCGAGGACGACCTGTTTGACTTCATCCAGCGCGGGCGCGATCCGGGCGATCCGGCCAATACGACTGGCGTGGGCATGCCCGCGAAGGGCGGGAACCCTGCACTGTCGGAGAACGACCTGTTGGATGTGATTGAGTATCTGAGAACGCTGCAAAGCCCGGGAGCGGGCGCGGCGGCGGCACCGAAGTAAACCGCGGTGTGCGGGGCATCACGTGGACGCCTCGCTCGCCCCAGTGACTGGAGACCTTTCGATGAATGCGAGATTTCGATTCCGCATCGGTTCGGCCTTGGCTGCCATGCTGCTCGCGGGCGTGGCGATCGAGGCCACAACACTTACGGCCGAGGCGCAGCAGGAGGGACGGCGCCGGCGCAGAAGCGACGCTCAGGAGGCCGCGCCTCTGGAGCTGACGCCCGCGCAAGTTGCGAAGCTGACGGAGGTCGCGAACAGCCGCAGTCTGAACATGGACGACCTGCTGTCTGCGGCGAAGACGTTTACGCCGAGCGGGAGGCACGATGAGTATGTGCTCTTCTCCTCGGGCGGCCAGAGCGGCCAGGTCTTTGCCTTCGGCGTGCCGAGCATGCGTCTGCTGCGTTCGATCGCGGTCTTCACGCCCGAGTCCTGGCAGGGGTACGGGTTCGGGGGCGACAACGACCGGGTGCATGAGGAGTTGATGATCAACGGGAAGCCCGTGCTGTGGGGCGACACGCACCACCCGGGGCTCTCCGAGACGGGGGGCGAGTACGACGGGCAGTTCCTGTTCATCAGCGACAAGGCCAACGCACGCGTGGGCGTGATCGACCTTCGCGACTGGGAGACGAAGCAGATCGTGAAGAACCCGCTGACGATCAGCGACCACGGCGGTTCGTTTGTGACGCCGAACACCGAGTACATCATCGAGGGCGGGCAGTACGCCACCGTGCTCGGGTATGGGTATGCGCCGATCGAGGACTACCAGAAGTCGTATCGCGGGATGGTGACGTTCTGGAAGTTTGATCGCGCCAAGGGGCGGATCGACGTCTCCAAGTCGTTCGCGATGGAGTTGCCTCCGTACTGGCAGGATCTGTCGGACGCGGGCAAGGGCGCGAGCGACGGGTTCATTTTCATGAACTCGTTCAACGTCGAGATGGCAACGGGTGGGATCGAGGACGGCAACCCGCCGTTCGAGGCGGGCGCGAGCAAGCGCGACATGGACTACATGCACATCATCGACTGGCGCAAGGCCGAGGCCGCGTTCGGCGCCGGGAAGGTCAAGATGATCAACGGATTCCCGGTGATCATGCTGGAGACGAGCATCGCGGACGGCTTTCTGCACTTCACGCCCGAGCCGAAGAGCCCGCACGGCGTTGACGTGACGCCCAACGGCCAGTTCATGGTGGTCGCGGGCAAGCTCGATCCGCACGTGACCGTGTACTCGGTCGCGAAAGTAAAGAAAGCGATTGCCGACAAGAAGTACTCGGGTTCGGACGTGTACGGTGTGCCAATCCTGGACTTTGATTCGGTCATGGAAGCTCAGGTGGAGGTCGGGCTCGGGCCGCTCCACACGCAGTTTGACGACAAGGGGTACGCCTATACCTCGCTGTTCCTCGACTCGGCCGTCGCCCGTTGGACACTGGGCGGCGAGTACGAAGCGAAGAACCCGGAGCAGCCGTGGAAGCTCGTCACAAAGACGCCGGTGCAATACAACATCGGCCACCTCGCGGCGGCCGAGGGCGACAGCGCGAGCCCGGACGGGAAGTACCTGATCTCGATGGCCAAGTGGTCGGTGGACCGATTCCTCCCGACGGGCCCCTTGCTTCCCCAGAACTTTCAGTTGCTGGACATCGGGTCCACGGGCACCGATATGCCGGTCATCTACGACATGCCGGTCGGCGTGGGCGAGCCGCACTACTGCCAGATGATCAAGGCGGACAAGTTGAAGACGTGGACGGTGTACCCGGAGATCGGCTGGAATGCGCATGAGCAGCGGATGGATCCGAAGGCGCCGAAGTCCGGCTCCGAGGGCGTGACGCGCGACGGCACGAACGTGCTGGTGAACATGACGGCGATTCGGAGCCACTTCAAGCCCGAGCACGTCGAGGTGAACGAGGGCGACACGATCACGTGGCGCATCACGTCCACGGAGACCGCGATCGACGCGACGCACGGCTTCTGCATCGGCGGGTACAACATCAACCTGTCGCTTGAGCCGAGCGAGTTCGTCGAGTTCACGTTTGTGGCCGATCGGGCCGGAACGTATCCGTTCTATTGCACCGAGTTCTGCTCGGCGCTGCACCTTGAGATGGCGGGCTATCTGCACGTCAAGCCCAAGGGCCTGACGGCTGCGCCCGCGCTGGACTCGGTCCAGGCAGGCAAGTGATCGATCTCCCGCGCCGGGTCGACGCCCGGCGCGGGGCTTTGGGAGCGTGATGGCACATACCTCCGGCGGCGAGCCGGACAGAGGGCGAATGACGATGGCAAAGTTCTTCCAGCATCTGATCGGGCCGCGTGTCTCACCGGAGGAGTTCCGGGCGCATCGGATCCGGTATACGGCGCCGACGCTCATGTTCATGCTGGCGCGGGTGCTGCTGCTGGTGTCGCTGTTCCTGCCGTACTGGCACATGGAGCTTGAGGCTCCGCAGTATCCGAACGGGCTGTTCCTGACGGCCCACGTGAACAACCTGTCGGGTGACGTCCGCGAGATCGACGGGCTGAATCACTACATCGGGATGCGTCCGCTCGGCGAGGCGGCGGCCTTTGAGCGGTCGGTGGCGATCTGGGCCATCATCGCGATGTTCCTCCTGGTGGAGGGCGCGGCGTTCATCCATAGCAAGTGGGCGGTGCTGCTGGCGATCCCCGCGATTACGTTCCCGGTGGCGTTCTTGGCGGATCTCTACTACTGGATGCGATCGTTTGGGCTGAATCTGGACCCTGAGGCGCCGCTGTCGGCATCGGTCAAGCCGTTCGTGCCGACTGTGATCGGCGAGGGTGGGATCGGGCAGTTCAAGACGTACGCGGAGATGGGGACCGGTTACTGGTTCGCCGTCGCGTGCGGCGTGATCACGGTGATCGGGTTCTTCTTCCACTGGCGGGCGTATCGCGGGCTGTATCGGCGCATGATCACGCGAGAGCATGCCGTCGCGAGCATGGAGGCCATCGGTTGAACCGGATCACTGCCATACTCCTGGCTGGTGCGAGCGTCGCGATCTGCGTCGCCGGGGTTCGCGCCTCGGCGCAGCCCGCGGAGTCGCACGAGGCCCCGGTGCTGGGCGTGTCGTCGCTCGGGGACGCTGCGATGGGGGAGATCGGGCGGCGGATTGCGTCCGCTCCGAAGGGATCGACGGTTGAGATCGGTCCGGGCGTCTATCGCGAGCGGATCCGGATCGACAGGGCTCTGACGCTGGTCGGGACCGGGAGTCCGGTGATCGATGGCGAGGGGAGCGGGGACATCATCGAGATTACGGCACCGGGTGTGACGATCCGGGGGTTCACGATCCGGAACACCGGGATCAGCCTGGACAAGGAGAACGTGGCGATCCGGGTGCTCGCGGCGCGGGCCACGATCGAGAACAACGTGCTGGACGACGTGCTCTTCGGGATCGACCTGCGGGAGGCGCCCGACAGCGTTGTGAGGAACAACCGGATCGGCGGGAAGGAGCTGGATATCGCGCGACGGGGCGACGGGCTCCGTCTGTGGCGGTCGGACAACGTGCTGGTCGAGGGGAATCACTTCCACGACGGGCGCGACGCGATCCTGTGGTACTCGAAGGGTGTGGTGGTGCGGGGGAACAGCGCGATCGACTGCCGCTATGGGCTGCACCTGATGTTCAGCGATGACGTGCGGATCGAGGGGAACGAGCTTGCGCGGAACTCGGTCGGCCTCTACCTCATGTACAGCACGGGCGTGGAGATCATCGGCAACAGATTCCTGCAGAATCGCGGCCCGAGCGGGTACGGCATCGGGCTGAAGGAGACGGATCGGTTCACGGTGCGCGACAACGTGATCGCGGCCAATCGGGTCGGCGTGTACATCGATGGGTCACCGTTCACGACGGCGCAGCCGGGGCTGTTCACGCGGAACACGGTCGCGTATAACGACATCGGGTTCGCGTTCCTGCCGTCGGCACGCGGCAACGAGCTGACCGAGAACAACTTCATCGACAACATTGACCAGGTGTCCGTCTCGGGTCGCGGTGATCTCAGCGCCAATCGGTTCTGGTCCGGGGACATCGGGAACTACTGGAGCGACTACACGGGGTACGACCAGAACGAGGACGGGATCGGCGACTTCGTGCACGAGTCGCAGACGCTCTTCGAGAACATGATGGACAAGGAGCCGAAGCTGCGGCTGTTCCTTTTCAGCCCGGCGCAGCAGGCGATTGAGTTTGTGGGGCGTGTGCTCCCGGCGGTTCGGCCCGAGCCGAAGTTCACGGACGAGGTGCCGCTGATGGCGCCGGTCGAGATCGATGCGATGCGGCGCATGGGGGCTGCGTCGTCTCGCGCCCTGGGCGGCGCGGGCGTTGGTCTGCTCGGGCTCGGCATGTCGGTGCTGGCTCTTGCGCGTGGGTCGGGTGGAGATCGGGGGCCGCGCCGACGGAGCGGCCGGAATATGGCGGAGCAAGGATCATGATCGAGATCACGAACGTTTCCAAGCGATTCGGCCGGTCTCTGGCGGTCGACGATGCGACGCTGGAGATCCAGGCGGGCGACAGCGTTGCGCTCTGGGGCGTCAACGGGGCAGGCAAGTCCACGCTCATCCGCTGCATGCTCGGGCTGCTCTCGTTTCGCGGGACGATCCGCATCGATGGACACGATGTCCGCAAGCGGGGCAAGCGTGCGAGGATGTGCGTCGGGTATGTGCCGCAGGAGATCGGGTTCTACGACGATCTTGGTGTCGCGGAGGCGGTGCGGTACTTCGGGAAGCTGAAGGGCATCCGGATGCGGAGCACGGAGGGTGTGCTCGAGCGGGTGGGCCTGCTTGGGCACGAGTCCAAGCGGATCCGTGAGCTCTCGGGGGGTATGAAGCAGCGGCTCGCGCTCGCGATCGCTCTGCTGGGCGATCCCCCGGTGCTGATCATGGACGAGGTGACCGCGAGTTTGGATGTCGCGGGGCGCCAGGAGTTCATCTCGTTTCTCTCGGAGCTCTCCGGGAGGGGAAGGACCATGCTCTTCGCTTCGCACAGATCGGATGAGATCGCCAACCTTGCTGGTCGCGTGGTTGTGATGGAGCGAGGCCGTATCAAGAGTGTCCAGAGTGCGGACGCATTCGCCGAGGGGTTGGATTCGCACGTGACGTTGCATCTGCTCATCGCGGCATCGGCACGCGGCGAGGCAATCGCCGTGCTCAACCGGGGCGGGTATTCCCCGACGATGAACGGCGTCGGCGTCCTTGTGCCGGTCACGGCGCGCCAGAAGGGGGGGCCCTTCGCGCTGCTGAACAAGGCGCAGATCGCTATTGATGATTTCCATGTGCTCACACGCCACGACGTCGGGCATGTGAGGGGGACGGAAGGGAGCACCGCATGAGCGCACTCACTGGATCGACCACGCGATTGGACGGGGCGGTGCGAACCCCTGCGTTCGCGCCGCCGGGGATGGTGCGGAACATCATGACGGTCGCCGTGCGCGAGCTGCGTGATGCGGTGCGGGCTCGCTGGTTCGTGCTCTACACGCTGGCGTTTGCGGTGCTGGGGCTCGGCATCTCGTACGTGTCGGCGGTCGGCGCGGGGGGCGTGGGATTGTCGGGGTTCGGCCGTACGGCGGCGGGGCTGATCAACCTGGTGCTGCTTGTCGTGCCGCTCATGGCGCTGACGGCGGGCGCGGGCTCGATCGCGTCGGATCGCGAGCGGGGGATGCTGGCGTATCTGCTGGCGCAGCCGGTGTCGCGGACCGAGGTCCTGCTCGGGAAGTATGTGGGACTTGCGGGCGCGCTTCTGGCCTGCATCTGCCTCGGGCTCGGTGCGTGTGCTTCGGTGCTCGCATGGAAGGGCGACGCGACGCATCCGGCGAGTCTGGTGTGGTTGGCGGCGATGTCGTTCCTGCTGGCACTCGGGATGCTGGGGACGGGCATGTTGCTCTCTGTGATGGCAAGGAAGGCATCCGTCGCGACTGGGACAGCGGTGTTCCTGTGGCTTTGCCTGGTGTTTGTGACCGACCTTGGGCTGATGGCGGGGACGATGGCGTTCCACCTGAGGATCGAGGAACTTTTCGCACTGAGTCTTGCCAGCCCACTCCAGGTCTTCAAGATGTGGTCGTTGCACGCGGTGGACTCATCGCTGGATGTGCTCGGACCCGCGGCGTTGTATGCGGTGGAGGAGCACGGCGGGTCGCTGCACCTGATCTTTGCGGCGTGCATGACGGCATGGATTGTCGTGCCGCTCGGATGCGCGGCGGTGATCTTCTCTCGCAGGAGGATTACGTGAGGTACCAGGCGGGGATCATGCTCGGGGTGCTCATCGTGCCCGTGCTGGCCGGGTGCCGGCGCGAGCCGCTCTCCGGGCCGCCGGAGGTCCGATTCGGCAGGGACATGTGCGCCGAGTGCGGGATGATCGTGAGCGACGCGCTCGCGTGCGGGGCAATTCTGGTCGAGGCGGAGGGTGTGCGGGAGCACCGACTCTTCGACGACCTCGGGTGCATGCTCGATCACGAGGTCGAGCACGCTTCGGAGATGAGCGTGCTCGAGGCGTTCACGGTTGACCACAATGATGGCGGGTGGCTTCGCACACAGGACGCGGTGTTTCTCCTTGCGGATATCTCGAAACTGATGACGCCGATGGGGTCCGGGTACGTGTCGTTTCGCGACCACAGCACCGCGGCGAGGGCACAAGAGCGATTCGGGGGTCGGGTGACCGATGCGGAAGGGATCGCGGCGGCGCGAGCCGCGTGGCGCGAGTCCGTGCGGCGGCCGGCTGGCGATGAACCGAACGAACAGCAGGAGAACTCGGATGGCGACTGACTGGGACAACACGAAGACACTTGCGCAGCTGGTCATCGAGGAGCCGGGGGCGATGCCGGTGCTAGAGCAGCTGGGGCTGGACTATTGCTGCCGCGGCGGTCGGACGATTGCCGAGGCCTGTGCCGAACGAGGGCTGGAGCCCGGATCGGTGCGGGCGATGATCGACGGAGCGTTGACGGATGGCGGGGCGCAGGGCGGGAATGCGTGGACGACGCTCGGGATGTCGGAGCTTGCGGACCACATCGAACAGACGCATCACGCGAGGGCGCGTGAGTTGTTTCAGCGGCTCTCGCAGGTGGTGCCCCGTGTCGTTGCGGCGCACTCGGCCGAGCACCCGGAGCTCGTTGAGGTGGCCCAGGTGCTCTCGGGGCTCTCGGATGAGATGCACGACCACATGGTGCGCGAGGAACGCGTGCTGTTCCCGTGGCTCCGGCGGCTGTTCTCCCATGGCTCGCTGCACAAGGGTCCGCCGTGGAGCGTGCGTCGCCCGATCGATTGCATGGTGCATGACCACGATTCGGTCTCCGCGGGGCTCTCGTCGCTGAAGAGGCTGCTCTCGGGGTTTGTCGCGCCGCCGGATGCGTGCGGCTCCTACGTCTCGATGGTGGATATGGTGCGCGACTTGACGCTGGACACGCACCTTCACATCCACAAAGAGAACAACGTCCTGTTCCCTGCGGGGATCCGTGCCGAGGCCGGGGCCGAGATGGCGGCGCGAGAGCGGTGCGGGTCGGCCGTTCCGTCGGGTTCGGGGGCTTGCGAGTTGGGAACGCACACGGCGTGATCGTCGTTCGTCCTGGGCCGCGAGATCGCCGCGTCGCCCGGAAGGAGTGTGCCCGTTGTTCTCTCAAACCGTTGAATATGCGCTGCGCGCGATGGTGTGCCTCGCGGAGTATGGCGATGCGACGTGCGCGAGCAGCGAGGTGATCGCCTCCAAGACGCAGGTGCCGCAGGGCTATCTGTCCAAGGTGATGCGCGACCTTGTTGTCGCGCGTCTGGTCGTTTCGCGTCGGGGCCCGAACGGCGGATTCGTTCTGGCGCGAGCACCGGATGACATCTCCATGCTGAACGTGGTGAACGCGGTGGAGCCGCTGCTGCGGATCGAGCGGTGCCCGCTGGGTGACCCGAGCCATGTCACGCTCTGTCCGCTCCATGATCGGATCGATCGGGCGCTGTGCGCAGTGGAGGTCGAGTTTCGACGCACAACGCTCGCGGAGATTCTTCGTGCGGGACTCGGGGGCGCCGCTGGCGACGGGAATAGACCGGCGCCGTTGGGACCGGAGGGCTGTGCGTGATGATGCAGAAGTCGGAGCACGAAGAGGCCGCGGCGGGATCGGGAGCGGTGTCGGCGGGGCAAGCCGGCCGAGAGCGATCCGTGTTGATGTCGGCTCTCTCGGCGGTGGGGCTCGGCGGCGATCTGGGATCCGAGCCGCCGATCGATCCGATGCCGACGCTTGTCAAGTGGTTTGAGGAGGCCCGGTCAAGCGGGCGGTACGACGACTTCAACGCGATGACGCTGGCAACGTGCGGCGCGGACGGCGCGCCCTCGGCACGGGTCGTGCTCTGCAAGGCGATCGAAGAGGAACCTCCCGCGATCGTGTTCTATACCAATTACAAGAGCCGCAAGGGTCGGGAGCTCGGGGAGAACCCGCGTGCGGCGGCGGTGTTCCACTGGCCTCACGCCAAGCGCCAGGCGCGCGTGGAGGGAGTTGTCGAGCGGACGACAGCGGAAGAGAGCGACGCGTACTTTCGAACGAGGCCGCTGATCTCCCGCATCGGCGCGCTTGCGAGCCCGCAGAGCCAACCGATTTCGGGACGCGACGTGCTTGTGGCGTCCGCGCTCAGAGTCGCGGGAGGGCTGGCGTTCGGGCAGGAGCTGACGCGTCCGGAGCACTGGGGAGGCTTTCGGGTGCGGGTGCGACGGGTCGAGCTCTGGTCGGCGCGTGAGGGAAGGATGCACGATCGGGTCTCGTGGGAGTGCGCGGAGTCGGGATCCGGGAAACGTGAGTGGAGACTCAGTCGGATAGCGCCGTGACTCATGGAGACACGGTGTGTGCCCCTGCAGCTGATCCCGTGCCATCTGCGAGGTGAGCGTGTAAGTGGCAGCCGACCGTGAGCACGATCGGCATGGTGTGCACGCACTGGCGCAACGCGAGCGCGATCTGCTCTTTCCACCGAGTTCCGTGCGGCACGTCGGCAAAGAGGTTCAGTCAGCGATGCGAGACGCGTCGAGGCGAAGAAAGAGGACAGGAGTGTCCCGAATCAATGCCTATGCTTCTTGCTGCAACCAATTCGGGATCGTCATCGTGCATGGACGGAGTTGAGGATGATGCTGCCGCGGCTGATTCAGGGCGGAATGGGTGTGGGAGTCTCGGGGTGGAGGCTCGCTCGGGAAGTCTCCGTGCTTGGGCAGTTGGGTGTGGTGTCGGGTACGGCACTCGAGACGATTCTGATCCGGCGACTGGCGCTGGGCGACCCTGGTGGACACATGCGAAGAGCCATGAGCGCGTTTCCCGCGCCGGAAGTCGCGCAGCGGGTGCTGGCGAGGTACTTTCGAGCGTGTGACGCTTCGGGCGACGCATCTGCCGGCGGCGCGAATGACGATCAACGGGTTGGGCGGGGATCGGGGGCAGCGACCGGTGCGTCTCGATTCAAGCTGGCGACGCTTCCGGGCGCGAGGCTCACACGAGATCGCGAGTGGTTGATCGTTCTGGCCAACTTCGTCGAGGTGTACCTCGCGAAGGAGGGCCACGGCGGCGTTGTCGGCATCAACTACCTTCACAAGATCCAGTTTCCGACGCTGCCCAGCTTGTACGGAGCGATGCTGGCTGGTGTAGACGTGGTGCTCATGGGGGCCGGAATTCCCGGCGAGATTCCCGGTGTGCTGGATCAACTCAGCCGGAATGAAGAGGTCGGCATCGGGCTGGATGTGCAGGACGCGGGAGATGTGAGGTATCGGCAGACGTTCGATCCTCGTGCGCTTTGGAGCGATGAGGCGATCGCTCCGATCCCCACGGTTCGGCGACCTTGCTTTCTCGCGATTATCGCGTCGGTGGTGTTGGCCAAGGCTCTGCTGAAAGCGGCGCCGGGCGGTATCGATGGGTTTGTGATCGAGGCACCCATTGCCGGCGGCCACAACGCGCCGCCGCGGGGGCTCCTGCAACTCTCGCATCGTGGAGAGCCGATCTACGGTGAGCGCGATGTCGTGGACATGGCGCAGATGAAGGGGCTGGGGGTGCCGTTCTGGCTGGCCGGCGGATACGCGACGCGGGAGAAGTTCCTGGAGGCACTGGCAGCGGGGGCGAGCGGCGTTCAGATCGGTACGGCCTTCGCGTTCTGCGAGGAATCCGGCCTTGATCCGGAGTTGCGTCGTCGGTTTCTGGCTGGCGTGGCACGGGGCGAGGGCGACGTGTTCACCGATCCATTGGCGTCTCCGACGAGCTTCCCGTTCAAGGTGGCGGCCCTCGATGGGACGTTGTCGGATCGGGCGGCTTATGAGCAGCGGACGCGGCTCTGCGACCTCGGGTATCTGCGTCGAGCGTATCGGAAGGCCGACGGGTCTGTGGGGTATCGCTGCCCGGGTGAGCCGGTGGACGACTATGTGCGCAAGGGGGGGCGGGTCGAGGACACGATCGGGCGCAAGTGCCTGTGCAACGCGCTGGTGGCGAACATCGGGCTGGGGCAGAAGCGGGCGGACGGGTACGAGGAACTGCCCCTGTTGACGGCGGGGAACGACCTGGAATGTCTCTCACGATTCGTGACGCCCGGCCGATTGTCATACCACGCCCGCGGCGTGATCGATGCGATCCTGCCGGATCGAGGCGAGGCCCCAGACGCTGGAGCGTGATCGGGACGGAGCGTGAAGACGCAGGCGTTCGGATGGGAAGCACTGCGGAGTAGATTGGGATTGGGCCCGGCGTGCGAGATGCGGGCGGGAGCGAATCGGCGCAGCGGCAGAGATGGCAGTCTTCTTGGGGACTTCTTGATATGGATATGACTCAGCGTTCTTCAGTCGCGTTGGTTCTGCTCCTTGCGCTTGTTCCCTCTGCGCGGGTCGAGGCGTGGCAAGCCGCGGGTGACGTGACGAAGGACTCGTCGGCGACGATTTCGTCGTCGGCGGATCGGGTCGGAGAACCGGCTGCGGCGCCGAATCCGGATTCGACGGCGGCGGTTGCCTCGGCTCCGGCTGAGCCGCTTCCGGCTGAGCCGCTTCCGGCGAAGCGTCCGCTGGGATGGCTGTCGGACCCCGGGAAGGCTCCGGAGAACATCTTCGAGGCCATTTTCACCGGGAAGATTCATCTGGACAATCGCCTTCGCCTAGAACTGGCGGATACCACGGCCAAGGACTCGTCGACAGCGATCACGAATCGCTTGCGCCTGGGGTATGAGACGAAGGCGTTCCACGGGTTGAGCGGGATGATCGAGATGGAGAGCGTGGTCACGCCGGACAAGGGGAACTACTTTGTGCCGCAGACGATGCAGGGCACATCTTCGCGCACCGTCGTCGCCGATCCGGTCGGGACCGAGCTCAACCAGGCGTGGGGCCGCTTCATGGCCAAGGCGATCGGTGACAGCGCGGTCTCGCTGGATCTCAAGGTCGGGCGGCAGCGAGTGAAGCTCGACGACGAGCGGTTCATCGGCGCGTACCGCTGCGTCGCACGCGGCTGCCTCAGCACTCGGCACGCCCGCCTCTCCGAGACTCGGTAGCGGCCACGCAACGCGTCCACCGCTCGCCGTGTCTGCTGCGGGCTCAGAAGTTGTGCTACGCAGCGCCGAGCCGTCCCGAGGCGACATCCTGCAGCATGGCCTTTTCCAGCGACAGGTCCGCCACCAGCCGCTTCAGACGCGCGTTCTCGCGTTCGAGGTCTTTCAGACGCCTGGCCTGATCCGTCTTCAGGCCGCCGTACTCGCGACGCCACTTGTAGTACGTCTGGTCCGTGACATCGATCTGCTTGCACACCTGCGCGACCGACGAGCCCCGAGACAACTCCACCTCCGCCTGGCGGAGCTTGTTCACGATCTCCTCGGCCGAATATCGCTTCCTGAACATGCCTGACCCTCCGTGATCCAGACAGCAGACTACCAGTCCGCCTTTGCATCAACTCTGGGGGGCAGGTCAAAGGGCCCTACAAGAACAGGAACGCGGGTTGTCCGCCGTACGCGCGATGAACAAGCGATTCGTCAGACGGAACCTCGCCGGCCGAGTGAGCGGACCGACCGAGTCACCTCGTGCCTCACAGAGTCCAGAGATCTAGATCATTGCGTAGTGGCCTCCAAACTGATATAAACGGGCCAGCCCCCTCGCTCTTGGGGTGGCTGGCGTGCCGGGTGGAGTACCCGGTGCGTGTCGCGTGAGCCCCTTATTCAACTTTGAGACGTACGTCGCGCCGCACCCAGCCGAATCGACGCCGCATTCTCGCGTTCAACGCTGCCCAGACGCGGATTCCAGGGAGACTTCGATGCCCGATCACCACGCATTCTTCGAGTCACTTGAGCCCCGCCAGCTCCTCGCGACCTACATGGTCACCAACGCCAACGACAGCGGCGCGGGTTCGCTCCGCCAGGCGATCTCATCCGCGAATGCGGTCCCGGATGCCGACACGATCGAGTTCGACAGCGCATTGAACGGCCAGGCCATCACCCTTGGCGGGACAGCGTTGTCCATCACAAGTCCGCTGTCCATCAATGGCCCCGGCGCCGATCTGCTCACGATCAGTGCCAACTTCGCGTCGCGCGTCTTCAGCATCACGGCGCCGGGCATGCCCGTCTCGATCAGTGGCCTGACGATCACGCAGGGGCATGCCGGAGGAGGAAACGGCGGCGGAATCTCTGCCTTGGCGGCACTGACCATCCAAAGCTCGGTCATCTCAGACAGCGCCGCGCCCTCCGGTGTCGGAGGCGCAATATCGAGCCTCGCTTCGCTCACCCTGATCGATTCGAGCGTAGCCGACAGCGCGGCCGCAAACGGCGGCGGCATCCACAGCCACGGCACGCTTACGCTGCTGCGCACAACGGTCTCCGGAAACTCAACCACCACAAGCGGCGCCGGGCTCTTCATCACAGGGGGCACCGCGGAGGTGTCGAACTCGACGATCTCCACCAACACCGCCAACCAAGCTGGCGGGGGAGCCTTTTTCAACGGAACAGTCACGATCTCCAACTCAACCTTCGCCTCCAATGTCGCCTTCAATGTCGGCGCAGGTATCTACAACGCCTCGTCCGCAACGGTGATCCGAAGCTCCATCGTTGCGGGCAACACGATCGGCGGCGCTCCAAGCGATGTCTCGGGATCTGCATTCGCCGCCGGCTCGACCAGCAATCTCATCCAGGACGGCGTCAACGCGGGCGGACTCACCACCGACGCAGACTCGAATCTCGTCGGCGTCGATCCGCTGCTCGCGCCCCTCGCGTTCAACGGCGGCGTCACTCGAACGCACCATCTGCTGGACGACAGCCCCGCGCTCGGTGCCGGCTCAAACCCTCTCTCGCTCTCCACCGACCAGCGTTCCGGCCTGTTCTCGCGAGGCACGGCCGTTGACATCGGCGCGTACCAGCGTCAGGCACTCGCTCTGGTTGTCGACCTGATCACCGATGAACAGGATTCCGACTACGGCGCGGGCGACCTGTCCTTGCGAGAGGCGATTGCTGCCGCCGGGCCCAATCCCGGGGTCGACACCATTTCGTTCGCTGCCGCCCTGATTGGTGGCACCATCACGCTGAGCGGCTCGGAACTGCTCATTGCGGGCGACCTGGCGATCGCCGGACCGGGCGCGTCGCGTCTCACCATCAACGCCGACAACGCCTCTCGCGTGTTCAATATCCCCACACTCAGCCCGTCGACGCCGGCCTCCCAAGTCACGATCAGCGGCCTCCGGATCAGCGGCGGCAACGCAGGCGATGGCCGTGGCGGCGGGATCCTGAACGCGGGTGTGCTCGCGCTGACGGATTGTGTGGTTACGGCGAACACGTCGGCGTATGGGGCCGGGATCTTCAACGAGAATGGTGGCACGCTCTCCCTCAGCGGAACGACCGTTATATTGAACAACGCCACTGGACCCATTGTCTCCTACGGAGGCGGTATCTACAACGGTGGCGAGCTGACACTCACAAACTCGACCGTTTCCTACAACACCACGCTGAACCACGGCGGCGGCATCTATCACGCCGGCGCGTCATCGGTGACGCTCAATGGCTCCACCATTTCAGATAACCTTGCGACAGGCGGCAGTGGCGGCGGCATCTACGTGTCGACGGGCTCGTTGTTCGTGACCAACTCGACGATTTCCGCGAACTCGGCTTCTTCGCACGGCGGCGGCATCTCTACAAGTGCGACCGCCACGATCATCAACTCCACCATCTCCGGGAACGCCACCCAGTTTGGAAGTGGCGGCGGCATCTACGCCTTTGGTACGCTCTCGGTCCTCAACTCGACGATTTCCGCGAACTCGGCTTCTTCGCACGGCGGCGGCATCTATGCAAGTGCGATCGCCACCATCACCAACTCCACCATCTCCGGGAACGCCACCCAGTTTGGAGTTGGCGGCGGCATCTACGCCTATGGTACGCTCTCGGTCCTCAACTCGACGATTCATCTGAACGTCGCTGCGAACGCGAGCACAGGTGAAGGTGGCGGCATCTTTTACAACGGGGGCGGATCCGCGACGCTTGTCAGCACCATCGTCTCAGGGAGCACGCGCGGAGATATCTCCGGCTCGCTCGCATCGGGCTCGGTCAACAACCTCATCCAGGACGCGTCCGCAGGCGGTCTGACCAATGGCGTCAACGGCAATCAGCTTGGTGTAGACCCTCTGCTCGGCTCGCTCGCCCTCAATGGAGGACCGACCGCAACGCACGCGTTGCAATCCGGCAGCTCCGCAATCGGCGCGGGCGTTAACACGACCGGGCTCACGACGGATCAGCGAGGCGGCCCCTTCACCAGGGGAACCATCGTCGATGTCGGCGCGTTCCAGAGGCAGTCCCTCTCTCTGATTGTCGATACAACCTCCGACGTGCATAACAACGAATACGGCGTCGGCGACCTCTCGCTCCGCGAGGCCATCGCCGCCGCAAACGCAAATCCAGGCCCTGACTCGATCACCTTTGCGGCGTCACTGAGTGGCCAATCAATCGTTCTTGGCGGCACGCAGCTCACGGTCAGCGACGCGATCAGCATCTCGGGTCCGGGAGCAGGCCTGCTCTCCATCAACGCCAATGAGGCATCGCGAGTCTTCAGCTTCGTCGCGGGATCCTCGTCTCTCTCCGGCCTCAGCATCACGGGCGGCAACGCGGGAGGCGGCGACGGCGGTGCAATACTGACGGTGTCAAGGCTCGTGATCAGCGACTCGCACATCTCGATGAGCACCGCAAGCCGGGGCGGAGGGATCAGCGGTACCAGCACCAGCGAGCTCCTGATCACCGGCTCAACAATCTCGGGGAACACCGCCGCTTCGGGAGGAGGGCTCCACATCGCCGGCAGCGGCGATAGCGCACTCAGCATCTCGAACTCGACCATCTCACAGAACACCGCCACGGATGTTGGCGGCGGGATGTTCACGGCCACCGGCGCATCCGTCGCAGTCAACAACTCCACGATCGTGATGAACGCCGCGACGAACAGCGGAGGAGGGATCCAGAACCTCGGAAGCACGCTCAGTGTGCGGAGCACCATCGTTGCAAACAACACTGTCGGTGGCTTGCCCTTCGACATCTTCGGCACGCTCGGCACGGATTCCACGAACAACCTCGTCGGCGACGCCACGAACGCCGGCACCCTGGCAAACGGCGTCAACGGCAACATCGTCGGCGTCGATCCCATGCTCGCCTCGCTCACCAGCAACGGCGGCTCCACTCCGACCCACGCGTTGCAGGAGGGCAGCCCCGCCATCGGCGCCGGAATCAACCCGCTCTCGCTCACCACCGACCAGCGTGGAGGAGTGTTCGGGCGCGGCACGGCCGTCGACATCGGTGCGTACCAGCGTCAGACGCTCGCCCTCGAAGTGTCGACCAACTGGGACGCCGAGGATGGCAACTTCGGTCCGGGCAATCTCTCGCTTCGCGAAGCGCTCACAGCAACCAACGCGAATCCCGGCACCGACACCATCACATTCCGCAACACGCTCAACAACAAGACGATCGTGCTCAGGGGAGGCGAACTCGTCGTCGCCGGTGACACCACAATCACCGGTCCGGGTGCCTCGCTTCTGACCATCAGCGGCAATGCCATCTCTCGCATCTTCTTTGTGACCGCGACCGCCACGATCAGCGGGCTGACGATCACAGGCGGCAATGGTGCTGGGATGGAATCCGGTGTCGGTGGCGGCATCTACAACTCGGGCACGCTCACGCTCACGAATCTGGTGATCGCGCAGAATGCAGGGTATATCGGTGGCGGAATCTGGCATAGCGGCGAATACCTCTCGCTCACCGGCACGGTCATCTCAGGGAACGAGTCGACTTCCCGCGGCGGTGGGCTCGCTGTCGGTGTCACTTCCTCCAGCGGGGCTGTGATCATCGATTCGATCGTATCGGAGAATGCATCGATCTACGGTGGCGGAATCTATGTCGATGGCGTCATCCCGGTCAACATCACAAACTCAACGATCTCCGGCAACCTAGCCACGTGGGGAGGCGGCCTCTGCGGTGGTTGGCTCTCGCTGATGAACTCGACAGTGTCAGGAAACAATGCGAGCTATTCCGGAGGGGGCATCTACACTTACGTGGAATGCACGCTGACAAACTCAGCGTTGATCGGCAACTCCGCGGAGTTGAACGGTGGTGGCATCTCCAGCGGGGCTGCGCTCACGCTGAGCAACTCAACCGTCTCGGGGAACTCAGCGGGATCCAAAGGGGGCGGGATCCATCGCGGGGGAGGACCGCAGTCGCTGTCGAACTCAACAATCACGGGAAACACCGCGGGCGAAAGCGGTGGCGGCATCTTCAGTGTGGCTTCGACGACGCTGACAAGCTCGATCGTATCGGGAAACACCACATCGGGATCGCCCAGCGACATCTTCGGTACCCTGGCGGTGGCTTCGGCATGGAACCTGATTCAGGATGCGTCGAGCAGCGGCGGCCTGTCCAACGGACTGGCCAACAACATCATCGGCGTCGATCCGCTCCTTGGGCCGCTGGCCGACAATGGTGGCCCGACACTGACACACGCCCTCCTCGTCGGCAGCCCCGCCATCAACACCGGCGTGAATCCCGGTTCCCTCTCGACTGACCAGCGCGGCCTCGCACGAGTGCGTGGCACAACCATCGATATCGGCGCGTTCGAGTTCTCAGCGCTGCCGACGATTGGGACACTCGGTGCGTCCGCAGCCTCGGTGGTTCGGGGCCAGAGCATCACGCTGACAGCGAGCGGCGTGGCGGATGCCGACGGGACGATCGTCCGTGTCGACTTCTATCTCGACGCAAACGCCGACGGCATCCCGGATTCGGGTGAACTCATCGGGAGCGACACCGATGCAACGGGCGGCTTCGCCATTTCCTATGCGGTGCCCGCTGGTGCGACGCTTGGTTCGACGCCTCTGCTCGCTGTCGCGATCGACAACGACGGGCTTTCCAGCGCGACATCCACCACCAGTGTCACCATCACCGGGACGGCCTTCTCCATCGGCTCTCCCGTCGGTGCCGCGGACGCCGGCAACACCCACCGGATCGTCTCGGTCAACACGCTGGGTCAGGTCCTGGTCTACCAACAGGGGTGGACCTCCGAGAATCTCCAGACGAAGACCGGCGCGCCAGCCGCCACCTCACCCGCCGTGCTCTGGGTCGATCCGAAGGACGGACTCGTCTACGTCGCCGCGACCTCTGCCTCGGGCCTCATCCTCTTCACACGTTCTTCGACCGGAACCTGGTCCTTCCGCAACCTCACCGCGGAGACCGGCGCGACCGGCTCTCCAGCCGGCAACCTCACCCAGTTCACAACTGTCGTCAATCGAATCGTCATTGTCGCTGGCATCACCGCCGCTGGGAAGATCGTCGCCTTCCAGCAGACACTCTCCGCAGTGCCCGGAGGCGGCCCGGCCTTCAAGTTCGTCGATATCTCCGCCGACCTCGCCGCGCAGGGCCAGACAACCCCACAGTTCGCGAGCTTGATCAGCTACGTCCCCAAGTGGGACACATGGAACCTCGCGGGAATCGACAACCTCGGCAACATCCAGTCGGTATGGATCAACCCCCGCAAGTTCACGCGCTGGCGCACCGACAACCTCAGCGTCATCACCGGCGCAGCCGCGCTCGCCGGACAACTCACCGTCACGCTCACTCCATGGAGCGCCATCAATCTCACGGGGCTCAACGCCTCCGGCAATGTTGTCACCACGTGGTGGATCCCGCGCTTCAAGGGCAGGTGGGCCAACAACAACCTCACCCAGGAGTACAGCGGCTCCACTCTCACGGGCGGCAACATCACCGGCTTCGTCACCCCCTGGGGTTCCATCAACTACATCGGCATCAACGGCAGCGGCCAGGTCACGGTCTACTGGTGGACGCCCGCTCAGAAGTGGGTCGTTTCGCTCCTCGTCCCCGCAACAACGCCCGCCGCCAGTGTGCCCACCGGCACTCTCACCAGCTCGGCATCCACCGCCGGCACCCTCAATGTCTATGGAACGAACACCGCAGGCGAAGTTCTCCGCATCTCCTGGCCAAAGCCCGTCGGCAAAGGCTGGAACATCGAGAACCTCACCAACATCGCAGTCGAGCAATAGCCGCCCGAGTGAGCGGACCGGTCAACTCGTGATGTGCCTCACAAAGCCCAAAGATCAAGACCGTTGCGTAGTGGCCGTCAAACTGCTATATAGGGTTCGGCCCCCCACACTCTTGGGGTGACTGGCGCGCCTGAGCCATTGGTCGGCGCGTGTCGCATGGGCACCACATGTGCCTTCAAGTTGTACGACGCGATGTACACAACCGAATCGACGCGGCATCGTCGCACTCAACGCCGCCGAGCCGCGGTCCCCAGGGAGATCTCGATGCTTGACCACCACGCCCAGTTCGAGTCTCTGGAGTCTCGCCAGCTCTTGGCCACCTTTATGGTGACCAACGCCGACGACAGCGGTGCGGGCTCGCTCCGAGACGCCATCCTGTTTGCCAACGGGGAAAGCGGAGCCGACGTCATCGAGTTCGACGACTCACTCGGTGGTCAGTCCATCGATCTGACCACCGGCGAGATACCCATCACCGACTCGCTCACGATCAACGGGCTCGCAAACGGGCAAAGAGTTCAGATCAGCGGCAGCGACCAGTCTCGCATCTTCTTCATCTCCGCAGCCGCTGTCCTGAACAGCCTCAGTCTCCATAGTGGCAATGGGTCCGGCAGCGGCTTCAACGGGTGCGGCGGCGCGATCTACAACGATTCGGGAGCCGATCTGACGCTTGTGAACTCCATCGTGGAGGGCAACACCGCGCCCGGTTCCGGAGGTGGAATCTACAACTACGACGCCAGCGTAATCCTGACCATCGAGAACTCAACGATCAGATCCAACACCGCGGTCTCCGCCGGCGGCGGCATCTTCAATGACCAAGGCGATGTCGAGCTCTCAAACTCGGCGATCTCCTCCAACACCGCCACGGATGGCGGTGGCATCTACAACTCCGCGAATGGTCTCGTGACGCTCGAACAATCGATGATTGACTCCAACGAGGCGACAGGTGTCGGCGGTGGCATCGTCAACGACGGATTCCTGACGCTCTCCAACTCCACGCTCTCAAACAACACTGCCGGCACCTACGGTGGCGCCATCTACAGCCCGAACAGCGGCAACACGAGCGACCTTGCCAACGCTGGAGTCATCGGGAACACCGCCGGGGTCTCCGGTGGCGGCATCTACAGCGAACAGGGTGCCACGGTCGCCCTGTCCGACTCCACCGTCTCGGGGAATGTCGCCACGACCGGCGACGGCGGCGGCATCTACAACCCAAGGGACGGGACAGTTGCTCTCCTCAACTCGACCGTCTCCGGGAACATCGCGGGAACCTCGGGCGGCGGCCTGTGGAACGGCGGACCAGACGATCTCGACCCCGACGTCCACCTGGGGCCGGCGATGATGACGCTGAGCAACTCGACGGTCGCAGCAAACTCCGCGACTTCTTTCGGCGGCGGCATCTACAACTTCCCGATACCTTCATGCACCGTCATGCTGACGAGCACGATTGTGGCCGACAACACCGGGGGCGCGTCGCTCGATGAGATCTTCGGCTCAATCTATCCCGGCTCCACGAACAACCTGATCCAGGACAGCGCGACCGCCGGCGGACTCCTCGACGCCATCGACGGCAACGTCGTCGGCGTCGATGCGCTCCTTGGGCCACTCGCCTCCAATGGCGGCCCGACACAGACCCACGCACTCCTCGTCGGCAGCCCGGCCATCGGGATGGGAATCAACACGCTCGGTCTGACCGCAGACCAGCGCGGCGGCCCCTTCGTCCGTGGCACAACCGTCGACATCGGCTCCTACCAGCGCCAGTCGCTCGCCCTGGTTGTTGACACGCTCGCCGACGTGGTCGATGGCGACTACAGCACCGAGAACCTTTCACTTCGAGAGGCGATCGAAGCCTCCAACGCCAATCCGGGCGCGGACTCGATCTCATTCGCTCCCGCCCTCAACGGCGGCACCATCGGGTTGGATGGAACGGAGCTGCGTGTCAGCGACGACCTCTCCATTGAAGGTCCCGGCGCCGACCTTCTCACCATCAGCGGCAGCATGCTGTCGCGCGTCTTCAACTTTGCCTCGGGCGAGTCAACGGTCGCCGCGATCACCGTCTCGTATGGCTCCGTCACGGCGCCGAGCCCGGACGACGGCAACCCGTCGAACGGATCGGGTGGCGGGATTCTCAACGAGGGAACGCTGACGCTGATCGACATGATGATCTCGGGCAACGCAGCGACGCGCTCCGGTGGCGGCGTTCTCAATTATTATGGGACTCTCGTCGTCACCAATTCCGTCATCACGAGCAACACCTCTTCCCACGGCGGCGGCATCTTTGCCAGCGGCACCGTGACCATCACAGCCTCAACCATTTCCGAGAACAGCGCCGGGGCCGGGGGTGGGATTGGCATTGTCGCGTGCCAGCTCACGGTCGCGGGATCAACCATTTCAGGCAACACAGCGTCGGCCGGGCGGGGCGGTGGCATCAGCAGCCTCAACGAAGGCTCCTTCGATCTGATGATTGCCGTGAGCGATTCAGACATTTCCGGGAACAGCGCGAGCGATGATGGCGGCGGCATCTTCAGCATCAACAAGCCGCTCTCGCTCACGAATACCGTCGTGTCGAACAACACCTCCGGGCACTACGGCGGCGGCATCTTCAACGGCGGCTTTGGAGCCGTGCTCACGCTGTCCGGCTCGACGGTGTCGGACAACATCGCGACGGATGGCTGTGGCGGTGGCATCTTTGTCGACACGGATAACTCCGCTCTTGTGACCAACTCGACCATCTCCGACAACGCGACGCAGTCCCTGACCGGAGGCTCGGATGGTGGCGGCGGACTATTCAACAGGGGCACTGTGAGCATCACCGGATCGACGATCAGCGGGAATTCGACACAGAACGCGGGTGGCGGCTTTCATAATGCCGGCTCCATGACGCTCACGAACACAACGATCAGCGGCAACTCGGCCGTGAACGTCGCGGGTGGCGGATTCAACAGCGGCACGCTCACGATTCACAACTCCACCGTTTATCAGAATGAGGGCGGAGTCTTCGGCGGCGGAGGCGTCTACGCCGAGGTGGGCGGCACTACAAAACTGGTCAGCACCATCGTGGCTGGCAACGCCCAGGGCGACGTCATCGGAACGCTTTCCTCGGGCTCGACCAACAACCTGATTCAGGACGCGGCCAGATCCGGTGGCCTGACCGACGGCGTCGACGGCAACCTCGTCGGATTCGACCCGCAACTCGCGCCGCTCGCATACAACGGCGGCCCGACGAAGACACACAGCCCGCTCGCCGGCAGCCCAGCCATCGACCAAGGAATCAACCCGCTCAATCTCACAACCGACCAGCGCGGCTTCGAGCGGTTCGGCGGCTTCGCGATCGACATCGGCGCCTTTGAAACCAGGGTGTTCTCCAAGATCTCGGTTGGCATTCCCTCGGGCGTTGCCGACAGCTCAAACGATCACCGAGTGGTCTCGCTCAATCCCAACGGCCACATCATTTTCTTCATCCATAGCTGGACCGTCGAAGATCTCCAGGAGCGGACCGGTGCCCCCAACGCCACCGGCGACGCCGTCATCTGGGTCGATCCCAAGGATGGGCTCACCTACGTTGCCGCACCCACCGGCGAGGGCCTCATCCTCTTTGCCCGCTCGCTCGCCGGCACGTGGTCCTTCCGCAATCTCACCACCGAGACCGGCGCGACCGGCTCTCCAGCCGGCAACCTCACCCAGTTCACAACCGTCGTCGATCGCATCGTCATCATCGCCGGGATTACCGCAGACGGGAACATCGTCGCCTTCCAGCAGACACTCTCCGCAGCGCCGGGAGGCGGCCCGGCATTCAAGTTCGTCGATATCTCCGCGGACCTCGCCGCACAGAGTCAGACAACCCCGCAGTTCACGACCGGCATGATCAGCTACGTCCCCAAGTGGGACACATGGAACCTCGCGGGAATCGATAGCCTCGGCAACATCCAGTCGGTATGGATCAATCCCCGTAAGTTCACGCGCTGGCGGACGGACAACCTCAGCGTCATCACCGGTGCCGCCGCGCTCGCCGGACAACTCACCGTCACGCTCACTCCATGGAGCGCCATCAATCTCACGGGTCTCAACTCCTCCGGACAGGTCGTTACCACGTGGTGGATCCCGCGCTTCAAGGGCAAGTGGGCCAACAACAACCTCACCCAGGAGTACAGCGGCTCCACTCTTGCTGGCGGCAACATCACCGGCTTCGTCACCCCCTGGGGTTCGGTCAACTACGTCGGCATCAGCGACAGCGGCGATGTCACCGTCTACTGGTGGACACCGGCGCTCAAGTGGGTTGTCTCGCTCCTCGTTCCCTCCACAACGCCCGAGTCAAACATTCCGACCGGCGCTCTCACCAGCTCGGCATCCGCTGCCGGCACCCTGAACGTCTACGGCAACAACGCCGACGGAGAGTTGCTGCGCATCTCTTGGCCCAGGCCAGTCGGAAAGGGATGGAACATCGAGAACCTCACGACCAACGCAGTCCAGCGGTAGCGGGCTCTCCCCCTCAAACAGTCCGGCAGAGCACAAGACTTCGGCCGGATGCAGGAGCATCTGCGCTCAAACCCGAATCCTGATCCAGTCTGAGTGAGAGTTTGGAGCTTTACTCCGGCCTCTGTAAGGAGGTCAGGACGATGAAGAAGTCGAGGTATACGGAAGAGCAGATCGCGTTCGCGTTGAGGCAGGCGGAGAGCGGCACGCCGATCGTGGAGGTGTGCCGGAAGATGGGGATCTCGGAGCAGACGTTCTTTCGGTGGAAGAAGAAGTTTGCCGGGATGGGGATCGCCGAGGTCCGGCGGCTCAAGCAGTTGGAGGAGGAGAACCGCAAGCTCAAGGCGCTGGTGGCGGATCTTGCGCTCGATAAGGCAATGCTGCAGGATGCCCTGCGGGGAAAACTCTGACGCCTGATCGTCGGCGAACCATGGTGCGGAAGGCACGCATGGCGTACCGGGTGAGCGAGCGTCGCGCGTGCCGGGTGTTGCATCAGGCCCGTGCGACGCAGCGGTACAAATCGGTGAAGGACGATCAGGCGGTGCTTCGAAGTCGGATCAGGGAGATCGCGGGCGTGCATGTGACGTGGGGCTACCCGCGGATCTGGGTGAAGCTCCGGCGGGAAGGCTGGCGGGTGAACCGCAAGCGTGTCTACCGGCTGTACCGGCAGGAGGGGCTTTGCGTGGGCCGGCACAAGCCGCGGCGGCATCGCAGCGCGGTGACCAGGCCGGCGCGGACGACGGCGATGCGGGTGAACGAGAGCTGGAGCATGGACTTCATGGCCGACCAGCTGTTCGATGATCGGAAGTTCCGACTCTTGACGTTGGTGGATGACTTCAGCCGAGAGAGCCCGGTGATCGAGGTGGACGGTCGGCTGAGTGGCGAGCGTGTTGTGGAGATCTTGGATCGGATTGGAAGGCAAAGAGGCCTTCCGGAGAAGATCCGCGTGGACAACGGGAGCGAGTTCACGGGGAGGGTGCTGGATCATTGGGCGTACTTGAACAAGGTCCGACTGGACTTCAGCCGGCGAGGAAAGCCCACGGATAATGGGCTGATCGAAGCGTTCAATGGTCGGCTGCGAGCTGAGTGCTTGAACGAGAACTGGTTCATGTCGATGGAAGACGCGCGGCAGAAGATCGAAGCTTGGCGTCGTCACTACAATGAGGAGCGTCCCCACAGCGCCTTGGGCAACTTGAGCCCCAGGGAGTTCGCTGCGTCCAAGGCTCAAGAATGCCGGGTCGGATGAAGCTGA
>CAUJHH010000008.1 GCA_963204725.1 Planctomycetota bacterium | reverse complement strand
AAGAGAACGCGGAGGGCGCGGAGGAACGCGGAGAAGACGAAGAAGAGGATTCACCACAGAGGACAGAGGGGGGAGAAGCGGGCGATGGAGAAGAGGAGGCGCGGAGGGGAGAGAGTTGGTGACGCCACGACGCTGGAGTCCATTCTCTCCCTGCGCTCCAAGGCCGACGCCAAGGTGCCGGTCGACACCCTCAGCGAGCGCGAACGCGAGGTGCTCCGCCAGGTCGCCCGCGGCTACAGCAACCAGCAGATCGCCGACAAGATTGGCCTCAGCGTCAAGACCGTCGAGTCCTACCGCGCCCGCCTCATGAAGTGGCTCGGACTCAAGGAGCGTGCCGACCTCGTCCGCCTCGCGATCGAGAAGAGACTGATCTGGGGCCCCAGCATCCGCTTCTTCCGCGTCTTGCTCGCATCATGCCGGGGAAAGCCCGGCACGCCAATCTCCAAAGTCCGGAACTCCCCGCTGTCAGACGCTTGCCACGCGTGCGATGCTTCTTCTGGATCAACTCGACTTCACCGCCGTTCACATCCGAACGCCGGTCAAAGCCGAGCCGCATCCACTAAGGAGCGACTCATGGCGGCAGCACGGCACATGGCACGAATCAGCGCACTCGTCGCGGTCTGTGCGTTGGCATCCTCGGCCTTCGCGCAGGCACCCGTCTACACCCAACCCATGAAGCCCGGCGGCGGTGTTCTCCGAAACTCCCAGCTCTGGATCGATCCGGCGGACCACGACGATTCGGACAATGACTCCATCGCCTGGGCGAGCTTCAGTCTTGCCGCGCCCGCGAACGTGACACGCGTCGAGTGGTGGGGACAGGCAATGCCGCCCCTTGGTTTCGAGGTCAACTTCTACAACCAGGATCCGCACACCGTCGCCTCTCAGCCGGACATCTTCTACGCCGACAGCGAGCCGATCAGCGAAGAGATCTATCTCTCGCCGACGGTCGCATACGCCGGAAGCGGTCTTTACAAGTTCACCGTCGATCTCGTGACGCCCCTCAGCTTTGAGGCCGACACCCGCTACTTCGTATCGATCGTGGGACGCACGCCCGTGTTCTCAGGAAGCTGGGGATGGGCTCAGGGCGACGGCCCCGGCATGACGTTCTACTGGATGCGAGGCGCCCACATGTACTTCAGTCTCGGTGACGGACGGGCATTCGTCCTCAGCGGCACCGTGAGCGACCCTTGCAGCACGGCCGACTACAACGGCGACGGGCTCGCCGACATCCTCGACTTCCTCGACTTCATGGATGACTACGGCAACTGCGACGGCCAGCCCGCTCCGTGCGGCAGCTTTGACACCGATCAGTACAACCCCGATGGCATCATCGATGTTCTCGACTTCCTCGGATTCTTCGAGATGTTCGGCAACTGCGCGTAAGCCCTCATCACGTCACCACCCGTCGCACGTGGCTCATGACCCGTCGTGCGGACACACACCATCAGGGAGAGACCCATGCACAAGCTCGTATCGCTCGCCACAGTCGCCCTCTGCGTTTCCGCTTCGAACGCCGCGATCGTCACCTATGACTTCACCGGCCACACGAATGTCGGTGGCAGCTACCACCGATTCACGGGCGTCTTCCAGTATGAGAACACCACGCCCGGAACGACGGTCTACACACCGGGGAACGGCGCGCCCGTCCAGCAGGGCTTCACGTCCAGGTACAACGGCGCCTCTCGCCTTCTGAGCATCACGCTCGACAACGGCGAGCACGTCACTGCGGGGCCTGGAACCATGCAGGTCAACAACATCCAGCAGGCCGAACCAGGGTCCCAGGTCCCCAAGGATCTCTCGCTGCAGTGTTGGACCTCCGGTTCCGCGGGCACGATCAACGGCAACTTCATCCACAACATGTACCTCGCCTTCCTGCCGGTCGACCCCAACTTCTCCTGGGGCCCGCTGGACAGCTACTTCGGAGGCAACGCCGAGGCGATCCTGCAGGCCAACCCTGCCGCGCTCCCGGCCAACATTGATCCGACGTTGACCGGCTCCGCCCTGCCCGCCGAGATCCTCCAGACGTTCACCGGTGGCCTCTTCCTCGGCACGAATCACGCCCTCACCAACACCGTGAACACCATCGACATGTTCGTGCTCCGACCCGTGCCCGCACCCTCCGCGGCTGTTGTCCTGATGGCGCTCCCCGGCATCGCGCTCCGACGCCGCCGCTGAACCGTCGATCCCTCGCCTCACCTATACCCACGGAGCAGCCCATGTCCCGCGTGCTGATCTGGGATCTCCCCACCCGCCTTTTCCACTGGCTCCTCGCATCCGGCTTCTCTGTCGCGGCTGTCATCGCCCTGCTCCTGGGCGATGACAGCCCGCTGTTTCCGTATCACTCCATCATCGGCCTCACGCTCGCGTTCATGGTCGGCCTCCGCCTCATCTGGGGCGTCCTCGGCACAAGGTTCGCACGCTTCTCGTCGTTCGCATTCGGACCCAGAGCCGTGCTCGGGTATCTGGCAGGCGTCGCCCGCGGCACGGGCTCACGCCACATCGGGCACAACCCGGCCTCCGCGTACGCCATCTACGCGCTGCTCGGCCTGATCCTCGCGCTCGCGGTCACCGGCATCATGATGGGCACCGGCAACGAGAGCGTGAAGGAGATCCACGAGTTCCTCGCCTATGCCATGCTCGCAGTTGTCGGAACCCACATATTCGGCGTGCTCGTCCACACCATCCGCTTCAAAGAGAACATCACCGCCAGCATGGTCCACGGGCGCAAGAGCGGCGACCACTCGGTCGGCATTCGCTCCGCGCGCCCCGTCGTCGCAGTCGTGTTCCTCGTCATCACTGGCGCGTGGACGCTCTCGCTCCTGGCTCGGTATGACCCCGTGACGCAGCAGACCACGTTGCCGATCCTGGGCACCCGGATCACGCTCGGCGAGGCCGAAACGGAGTCAACGGGCGACACGCCGGACTCCCGGCACGATGAAGACCGCGACGATGACTGAGATGCCTCTGCCACGTCGCTCGAGACATCCGCCACTCCTACACCGCCGCCCGCGTCTCCACTCCATTGACCACGCGCTCGATGGCGAGCGGGTTCTCGCTCTTCAGTTCGTCGGGGAGGTTCTGGTCGGGTGCGTTCTGGTAGGTCACCGGGCGGCACCAGCGTTCGATCGCCAGTGCGCCGACGGCGGTGGTGTGGGGCTGGTTGGTGGAGGGGAAGGGGCCGCCGTGGGTCATGGCGGTGCAGACTTCGACGCCCGTGGGGACGCCGTTGAAAATGAGTCGTCCGACGCGGTGCTCGAGGATCGCCTGCACCTTTGCGCTGAGCGTTGCGTCCATCGCTCCGGCGAAGATGGAGCCGGTGAGCGAGCCCTGGGTGAGGGCGACGGCGTCGAGGAGTTCCTGCTCGGTCTCGCAGAGGACGAAGATGGCGACGGGACCGAAGCACTCCTTGTGCAGGGTGCGCTTGGCGCGAAAGGATGCGAGCGTGGTGCGGAAGAGCGCGGGGCCGGATGCGATGGTGGGGTTGCGTGCGTTCACAACCACGGCGCGTCCGGCGCGGAGTTCCACGCCTTCGGTGGTTGTGACCTCGCCGACGCGTCGGGCGAGAACTTCCATGGTGCGTCGGTTGAGCATCGGCTGGGGCGGCGCGTTCTCGAGGAGCGTGGCGAGGTGCCGGATGGTCTGCTCGGTGGCATCGTCGCGGAGCGCGAAGATGAGCCCGGGGCATGTGCACATTTGCCCGTTGGAGCTGGTGATGGACGCGGCGAGCTTCTCGGCGATGGAGTCGCCCTGTGACTGCAGCGCGTTCTTGAGAAGAAAGACGGGATTGGTCGAGCCCATTTCCGCGAAGACGGGGATGGGGTCGGGGCGTTCGGAGGCGATCTTCGCGAGGGCCGTGCCGCCTTCGAGAGAGCCGGTGAATCCGACGGCGCGGATGCATGGGTGGCGGATGAGGGCGGCGCCGATCTCCATCTCGCGCGGTCCACCGGCGTGGAGATAGGAGAAGGTGCCCGGATCGAGTCCCGACTCGGCGACGCTCTTGGTGATGGCGTGGGCGACGAGCTCGCCGGTGCCGGGGTGGCCGGGGTGACCTTTGACGATGACGGGGCAGCCCGAGGCGAGTGCAGAGGCCGTGTCGCCTCCGGCGGCGGAGTATGCGAGCGGGAAGTTGCCCGCGCCGAAGACGGCGACGGGTCCGAGCGGGCGGAGCATGCGCCGGATATCGGGGCGGGGAATCGGCTTTCGCGTGGGCTCGCCGATGTCGATCGCGGCGCGGACCCATGTGCCCTCGCGGACGAGTTGCGCGAACATCTTCAGCGTGAAGGTGGTGCGGTCGCGTTCGGCGCGGATTCTCGCGGCGGTGAGGCCGGTCTCTGCGCAGGCCCAGGCGACGAGGTCGTCGCCGAGCGCGTCGATGTTGGCGGCGATTCGATCGAGGAGGAGGGCGCGATCGTCGCGGGTGCGCTGTGCGAGGAGATGGAACGCGCGCCACGCAGCGTGCGCGGCGTGCTCGATCTCGCTGGCGGAGGCGGCGTGGAACGAGAGGGCGATCGGGACACCGGAGGGTGAGGCGAAGGCCTGGAAGGGCAGGGGATCTTCACCCTGGGTCGAAATCTGGCCGTTGACGATGGAGTGGCCTGTAACCAGTTGGAGTTGCTGATCTTGCAAGGTTGCACCGGCCGTTGCGGCGTGGGTTGTTGATGCCATGATGAGGCCTCCGTGGTTGCCGCGGCGGATTGGGCGGCAGCGACCGCGCCTGCTCGCATCCCGTTCGGTACGCTGTTGGCCATGCTGGCCCGAGTGCAATCGTATCTGCTGCAAGGAATCGACGCTGTCGCGTGCGAAGTGGAGGTGCATGTCGAGGAATCGGATGAAGCGCGCGTGACGGTGGTGGGGCTGCCGGATATGGCGGTGAAGGAGGCGACGGAGCGTGTTCGCGCCGCGATGGCGAACTCGGGGTACTTCGCGCAGGCGCAGAAGGTGCTGATCAATCTCGCGCCGGCGGATGTTCGGAAAGAGGGGCCGGTGTACGACCTGCCGATGGCGGTGGGGTTGCTGGCGGCGCAGGGAGTGATCCGCGCGCCGTCGCGTTCGGCGTTGAAGACGGGCGCGGGCGTTGAAGAGGCGCAGGATGGATTGGATCTGCGAACGACGCTGATCGCGGGCGAGCTCGCGCTCGATGGGCGGGTGAGGCCGATCCGCGGCGGGATCGCGCTCGCGACACTGGCCAAAGCGAAGGGAATGCGCGCGGTGGTGGTGCCTGCGGAGAACGCGGGCGAGGCCGCGCTGGTGCCGGATGTGGATGTGTATGGGGTGAGGACGCTGGCGGAAGTCGTGGGGCTGATCACGGGTGCGATCGAGCTGGACCCGACGGCGCGGGTCGATATCGGGACATTGCTTCGGACGGCATCGGCGCCGATCGACTTTGCGGAGGTGCGCGGGCAGGAGTCGGTGAAGCGGGCGATCGTGGTGGCGGCGAGCGGGTCGCACAACCTTCTCAGGCTGTGCGCAAGTGGCCGTAACGGCGGCCGTATAGCGCGGCGAGTAAGTATTCACAGACCTCTTCGGTGTTTCGCATGTCGCCGTGACGACTGTCGTGTAACTTCCGTCCTACGTCGATGAGGCGGTGTACCGCTTCAACAATCGGAAGATGAACGATTGGGAACGCTTCGAGGCGGCGTGCCATCGGATCGTCGGGAAGCGGCTCACGTACTCGGATCTGACGGACGGGGCGAAGCGATGACTCCGGCCTATTATGGCGCATCGTGAAAGGGGCTTCATTATGGCCAAGTCTGCTGCCGGTTCTGGTTCTTCCAAAGGGTCAAATCCGATCGGGTCTAAAGCCAGTGTCAATCAGGAGTTAGCGTTGGCAAAGCCCGCGGTCCCGATCGGGCTACAACTTCCATTGTTCATCGACAAGCAGAAGGAAATCGATGGTGTGGGAATGGGCGTGCTTTCCGATGGCACCGCCTTCCTCACGGGCCGTGGTTTGGCGCGACTCTGCGGTATCGGCAATGCCCGAATCGTCGAACTCGGCCAGCAGTGGAGCAGTCCGACGCCCGGGGCACTCACAAAGAGCGTCCGAAACATCCTGAAAGAGCGTGGCATCAACATCGATAACCCCTACGTCGCCATCAAGCAGAAGGGTGGCGACTTCTACGCCTACCCAGATGCGCTGTGCCTAGCGGTTCTTGAGTACTACGCATTCGAGCAGCCAACCGAGCAGGGAAAGAAGAACTTCCGGCTGCTGGCTGGGCGAGCCCTCCACGACTTCATCTACGCGCAAGTTGGATACGACCCGGCAGACAAAGTGCCAGAGGTGTGGCGGCAGTTTCACGATCGCGTATCGCTTGTCTTTGACGCGGTTCCGGACGGCTACTTTGGCATCTTCAAGGAGATTGCCGACATCATCGTTCATCTCGGCCAGAATGGACTCCCGATTGACAGCACATTCGTTCCCGACATCTCGGTGGGTCTGGCATGGTCAAAGCACTGGGTTGCCGAGGGACTGGAAGACCTGTATGGAGCGCGAATCAGGTTCGAGCACAACTTCCCCAGTTACTTCCCACAGGCGGACTCGAACCCTCAGGAACCGTGGTGCTATCCCGAAATGGCGCTCGGCGAGTTCCGTCGTTGGTTGCGGGAGACGTACATTGGCGAAGGCAAGTTCGAAAAATACCTGACTGCCAAGGTAAAGGAGAATCTGTTGCCAGCCTCCTTTGTGCAACTCGCACTAGCCGCGTACAGCGATGACGACTCGCCGAAGCAGTTGAAGTGATGGCAAGAACCCAACCCCGCTTCGGCGGGGTTTTTCATGCGCTGGCCATTGAAGGGCGGGCGGATTCAGCACGGCGTCCATCGCTCCGGCCTGGGGCTTGAACGGGAACCTCCTCCCGTCAGCCGTAATCCATCTCATCGCTCCCCACTTGCGGGCCAACAGGTCCTCGACCTGTTCCCCTCCGTGCATTGTCCAGCCATGGTTCGCGAACACGACGGGCTCGATGCCCTGCGCCCGGGCGTAGGCGATGAGCCTTCCGAACTCGTGGACCAAGGTTGAGTCAAAATCGCCCTTGCCAGTCGAGGAGTCAGCGTCCGCCTTGATCAGGAGGTTCCTGAGCCCAAAGACCAAGAACTTGATCTGCTTCATCCCGCGAGTCTAGAGCAATTCGCCCATTTCGGACGGGCATAACCGACTGTCCGGCCTTTCCCCGACGGATTGGGCGCATTGCCCGGTCCCGGCACGCAACCATTCTTCCAAGCGATGGTGACCGAGGCGCCACGATCGTTTATACTCTTCTCGGCATGGAGCACATCGAGCTAACCCCTGAAGTCCTACTCGGACAACTAAACGAAGTAGAGGCGAAGCACGCGCCTGAGACACTCTTCGCCTCAGGCGATGTGGATATGCTCCGATTCGCGGCAAGGGTCGCGATCGTCGGCTCCAGGAAGGCGAGCCCCGAAGGGTTACGGCGAGCTCGGCGTTTGAGCTACATCCTCGCGCAGCGCGACGTGGTCGTGGTAAGTGGGCTTGCGGAGGGCATTGACACGGCCGCTCACCTTGCCGCGATAGAGGGCCGGGGCCGAACCGTCGCTGTCTTGGGAACTCCGCTCGATCAGTTCTACCCCAAGAGCAACATCGAGCTTCAGCAGCGCCTGATGGAAGAGCAACTCGTGCTCTCGCAGTTCCCGTTCGGATGTCCAATCCAGAGGAGCAACTTCCCAACACGTAACCGCACCATGGCCCTCATCTCGCATGCCACCGTGATTATGGAGGCAGGCGAAACGAGTGGGTCGCTGTCTCAGGGATGGGAAGCCCTTCGTCTTGGGCGGTCGCTCTTCATTGCCCAGTCAATCGTGGACAACAAGTCCCTTATCTGGCCTGAAAAGATGATCGAGTACGGTGCCCTCGTGCTCTCAGACGACACGCTCGATCAGCTGTTTGAGCTTCTCCCCGACCGGAGCCTCGTGGAGTCTTCCGGTGCCCTTGCCTTCTGAGCTGCCCTTCACATCGTTTCTCCAGTATTCACCCAGCGGTTCGTCGCCGACCTCTGTCCAATCCAGAGCCCTGATACACGCGCTGAAGAACGACTCGTTCGCGAACACCCGAGCGGGCAATCAGCGGATGATTCCGTACATCGCGAGACGGTTGAGGGAGGAGATCGCAAACCACGACTGTCTGCGCAGTTGTTTCTCCGGAGATGTGATCGCGGTTCCCGCTCCTCGCAGTGCACCGCTCGTCCAAGGCGGTTTGTGGCCCACCCTGAAACTCTGCGAGGCACTGCGCGATGCGGGCGTCGTAAAGGACATCCATCCCCTATTGGTCCGAACAACTGCGGTGAACAAGTCTGCCACTGCCGGTCGCGGCGGACGACCAACCCCAGAAGCACACTATGCGTCGCTCACCACTGCCCAGGCTCGGCATCCGATCGAACAGAGCGCCCCTTTTGTCATAGTGGACGATGTCATCACCCGGGGAGCGACACAACTCGCGTGCTTTGCTCGCCTTCAGGAGGCGTTTCCGAACACGCGAATCACATGCTTTGCATTCGTTCGGACAGTTAGTGGAGTTGAGATCGATTCCGTCGTCGTGCCCGTTGCGGGTGTGATTACCACCGCGGGGCATTTGCACCGCGAGCCATGACGCTTATCGCGGTGAGTCTGCTCTGTCGAAGCGGGTGTGATCACCACCAATGAGACAATCGCAGAAATTAATGTAGGGCCTCGGTGCATCGGCTCGTGAGTGGTGTGCAGTCGTATGCAGTCTTTCATCGGGAACGGACGACGGGCCAACTGGGCTCCGGATTGACGGGCGGTTCCCGCACGCCTCATCATCTTTGGAACATTGTGGTTCTGGCGTGTGACCGGCTGGAGCCCTGCGGGCGCATCACACTGGCGACGGGCCGCCATCAATGGCTCGACGTGCTTGAAGTCGGCGGACCTGACCTAGCCGCCGCCGGGATCGGTCCCGCGCTTCTGCTGGCCTGAGAGCGGCTCGTCGCACGCGAGCGAAATGGTGAGAAGACCAGCCATGGGAAGCCAACCGCGGCTCCGTCGGGATCAACTCCGTTCTCCCTGACCCGGAAACACCGGGTCAAGGTGCGCTCCCGCTCACCATCGAGATGCCCGAGGGCATGAACGTCCTTCTGGTCTTTGTGGATTGAGTCTTGGAGCGACGGCAGCATCGACGACGGCGACGACGAACTTTGTCACGCGAGTGCGCGCTGACTGACTCAACGGGTCGCTGTGGGAACAAGGGGAACGACATGACGAGCGCGACGACAGGGATGGCGATTGAGATGCGGTCGGTGGATGAGATCACGCCCTATCCGAACAACCCGCGCGTGAACGACGGCGCGGTCGAAGCGGTGGCGCGGAGCATCAAGGAGTACGGCTTCAGGCAGCCGATCGTGGTCGATCGCGACGGCGTCGTGATCGTCGGCCACACGCGCCTGAAGGCGGCGAAGCACCTCGGGCTGGAGAAGGTCCCTGTGCATGTCGCCGACCTGACGCCCGAGCAGGCCAAGGCGTACAGGCTTGCGGATAACCGCACAGCCCTGATCGCAGAGTGGTCGGACGACCTGCTCGCCGTCGAACTCGGCGAGTTGAAGGCGCTGGACATCGATCTCGGATCGCTGGGATTCACCGACGTAGAGATCTCGAAGCTGCTGGAGCCCGGCCTCGAGGTCGGCGCGACGGATCCAGATGATGTGCCAGCGCCGCCCGATGAGGCGATCACGAAGCCCGGCGACCTCTGGATCCTCGGCAACCATCGCCTCCTCTGTGGCGATTCCGGGAGCGTCGCGGATCTCGATCGACTGCTCGACGGCGCGGTGATCCACTTGGCGTGCTGTGACCCTCCGTACAACGTCAAGGTCGAGCCTCGCTCGAACAACGCGATCGCGGCTGGAGTGAGCTCGTTCAGCGCGACGCAGCCGAAGGGACGCAAAGGCGAGCAGACACACCATCAGAAGTTCGATGTCGAGCGCGATCCCGGCAAGGCCAAGGGCACGACGAAGCAGATGCGAGCGAAGGACAGGCCGCTGGCCAACGACTTCGTCTCAGACGAGGAGTTCGATCGTCTGCTTGATGCGTGGTTCGGCAACATCGCTCGCGTCCTGATGCCCGGCGGCGGCTTCTACGTTTGGGGTGGTTACGCAAACTGCGGCAACTACCCGCCCGTGCTTAAGCGACATGGCCTTTACTTCAGCCAAGCGATTATCTGGCACAAAATGCACGCGGTTCTGAGCCGAAAAGATTTCATGGGCGACCATGAGTGGTGTTTTTATGGTTGGCGTGAAGGCGCGGCGCACCGCTTCTTCGGACCGAACAACGTGCCTGATGTTTGGCCGATCAAGAAGGTGCCGCCGCAGCAGATGTCCCATTTGACGGAGAAACCGACTGAACTCGCCAAGCGAGCGATGGAGTACTCGTCGCAGCCCGGTGAGAACGTGTTGGATCTGTTTGGGGGATCCGGGAGCAGTTTGATCGCCGCCGAGCAGGCGGGGCGGAGGGCTTTCCTGATGGAACTGGACATGCCCTACTGCGACGTGATCGTGCAGCGCTGGGAAAACTTCACGGGGAAGAAAGCGGAGCGTGCGCTATAAACGCGTCATTCCCTGCCGCTTCACGATGGACCGTAGTTCCTCAATGGAACACTCCGAGAGATGCAGCATCCGATGGCAGTTCGGGCAGACGGGACACAGTGCCTCTACACCGTGCCGAACTCGGTGTTTCGATTTGCTCAACATGTCACGGTGGTGGGCTTCGATGAAGAACCCAGCCGCGTCGCCATATATGTCTTTCATCGTCCAACCACAGACTTCGCAGGCGGGGTGCTTCGTACCCAGAGCGGTCCACTGGCCTTTCGCTAGTCGCACCAGCGAGCTATTGCGCTCAAGGACCTTGTGTTCAACGGTAACCCGATCTCCCTCCTCAAAGAGCTGCTTGTCACTCAATTCGGTGCCATTCGTCTTCCAGAATGGTCCTTTCGCCTTTCTGTGTGTGGCCCACTCATACCACAAGAGATCGAGCACGACAAGATCGACTTTGAGTAGGGTCGCGACACGCTGTAGTTCTCCGTTGACCGCGAGGTATCGCGTTGTGAAAGTTGCTCCTCTGGGAACCTCTGGCCGTACGCCCAAAGCACGAAGGCCCTTCGTGGACATGCCATTCCAAACTCCGAAGCGATCGGGCCACACGGTGTGCAGCACGCCGGAAATGACCGCCTGCCGCAAATACGGAATGCGATCCGCCGGCCGCGCCGGGCAAGCTTGTTCCAGCCGATGCTCAATCGGGACGCGATCATCCACGAGAATTGAGAGGCGACTTCGCACTGACTTCCATCTCCTACCCGTGAGCCATCCCTGTAGACGAGGCAGGTTACTCCATCGCCCACTCGCGAGAAACTCTTGGAAGTGTGCCTCGCTCAGCGTTCTCATTGCTCGCGGGGTAAAGCTGGGAGCGAAGTCCCCCATCTCGGCGCGATACTTCTCAGCATTCGCCATCAAGTTTGTGTTGACACGAGTCCTCGTCGCCTGCAGGCTCCGTAATGCAGTGTTGTTCATGCTGGTGAGCTTATCAGATGCTCTCTCGAGGTACCTGCCGCTCTCGCCGAAGAAACACCCCAGCGTGGTGCCGGGGTGGATCTGGCGTGGTGGTGGCCGTCCGTCAGTCGGGCTCGACCTCCGGCAGCGGGCCGTCGCGCTCGGCATCCCAGTCCATCTCGTCCTCGACGACCTGATCGAGGTCGCGGTCGGTGAGGTAGCCGACCGTCTGCATGCCTTGGCATTGCGCAACCGCGCGAGCGAGGCCGACCCATTCGTCGATGGTCGCCATGTGCGCGGCGCGTGCTTCGAGGAGCGAGAGCGCGGCATCGAGGACGGCGTCGCGGGGATCGAACTCTGGGGAACTCAGGTCGGGCGTCATGGTTGTCATGGCTCAGGCCCCCTTCTCGGCCTTGGCCGCTGGGGTGCTGGCGAACATGCCGCGATCGACCTTGCGGAACCGCGAGTCCTTCCCGCGAGCGCTGATCTCTCTGGTGATCGCGGCGTAAACCGATGCTGCAGGCGTTCGACCTGCGGGGCTGCTCCACAGGCCCTTGGCGTGCATCACCTCGATCATGTCGATGGCGCGGAGGGGACGATCGGACTCGGCGAGGACCTTGGCGGCGGCATCGAGCGCGGAGATGCGCTTGGGCTTGGCCACCTTCGCGGGCTTGGTCTTGGGGGCCTTCGCGTCCTTCGCCCCCTTGGCCGTCTTGCCACCCTTGGCCCCACGTTCCGCCGTGGGCGATCCCTTGGCGGCCTTGGCGTTCTTGCCGCCACCCTTGGCGGGCTTTGCGCCTTGGGCGACCGTGGTGGCCGCCGTGGGCGTTGCGGGGGCGTCCTTGGCCGTCGCGTCCGGCTTGGCGTTCAACTTGGCCAGCGCACCGGCGCGGGCCTTGTCGTTCGCGGCCGCGTCCGGCGCGGGCTTGCTGGCGGGCTTGGACTTCGTCGTGGGGGTCTTCTTCGACATGGGGATCTCCGTCTAGGGGATGGAACCCGGCGCACATCGCTCCGGGGAAGCGCGTCGCGAGCGGTGTCCCGCGCGGACGCGTGGGCGTCACCTGCTCTGCACGATGCTGATCTGGAAGACCGAGCCGTCGCCGAAGCGAAGCACGATCCCTGCGTTGGTCGTCAGCAGTCCCGCCCGCTCGAAGGTGGTGACGTTCGCGAGGTCGTCGAGGTCGCTGACCATGTCGCGGGCGATCTCCGCCAGCGCGATGTCGTCGTCCTCGCCCTCGACCTCGTCGCGGGCGTCAAGAATGTTCTGAACTGCGTTGAGCAGGATGTCCTGAAGGTCGGTGTCGTGCATGGCGTTGCTCCTGTCTGTGGTGGGTGGCGTGGTGGCGTCGGGTCCAAAAGCAGCGAAGCCCGCATTTCGCGGGCTTCAGAGGGGGCGGATCTCGATGTCCCGGTTGCAGGCCGGGCACTTGGTTCGCGTCGGCGGCGCGGCCTTCCGTCCCGCCTCGTACGCCCGTTCGAGGGCCGTCTTGATCGACCCAACTGCGAGGTCGTGGAAGTCGAGCGCGTCGCTGTTGCGGGTCTCAAGGGTCCGGATCCGAAGGACGTCGCGGGCGATGCCTGCAAGGGTGGTGTCGCGGTCGTTGGTGTGTGCGTCGTCGGGGTTCGTCATGGTGGTCTCCGGGGTTGCGTGGTGCGTTCAGGTGGCGTCGCTGAGGAACCGCTCGATGTCCGCGCGGTCCATGTTGCTGATGAAGGCGACGGTGTTGATGAGGTCGCTCCGGACCTTGCTGACGTTCCCGACAAGCGCCCAGTTGTCGCGCTGGTCCTTGGCGCGGGCGTCGTTCCGCTCCAGTTCCATGTCGAGGACATCCAGCAGGCGTGCGATGTCGCTCTGGTGCGCGGCGTAGGTCTCTGCGGCGGTCGGTTCGGGTGCGTTCGTCATGGCGTTCTCCTTCGCGGGCGATACGCCTCGCGTGGAACACATGAAGCCATGACACGCGTACACATGCAAGGCGTCAGCGAGAGGAATATGCTCATTTCCAGCGGAATCCGAGAGGTTTGTGGGCAACTGGGGCGGCAGGGCGGACATGTGGATGCGCAAGTGGGCAGCCGCCTACTTGAATGCCTGCAGGGGGACGCAACGGGGTGCGGGCGGGTGCGGGGAATGAGCGCACAGGGGGCGTAGGAATGTCGGACGAACGTCCAGACGAGCAGCCAGCGGAGGAGAAGCCCGGCGACGGCCTGCCGACGCACATCCAGCGCGCCGATGGCCTGACCCACAAGCAGGAAGCCGCGATCGTCGCGCTGTTGAACGAGCCGACGGTGTCGAAGGCGGCCGTGGCGTGCGGCCTCAACGACCGCACGATCTACCGCTGGCTGGATGAGAGCGCCTTCTCGAAGGCGTACCGCAAAGCGCGGCGTGAGTCGTTCGCGCAGGCGATCGCCAACTCCCAGCGGTACGCGCCCCTCGCCGTGACAACGTTGGCCAAGATCATGGCCGACCCAACTCTGTCAGCGAGCGCTCGCGTCTCCGCCGCAACGTCGCTCCTGAAGTTCAGCCGCGAGTCGATCGAGTTGGATGACCTGGCGACGCGAGTGGACGACCTCGAGAAGTCCATCAAGCAGGAAGCCGAGCAGAAGCCGCCGACCTCCATGTGGGGAGAGAAAGCATGCGCCTGACCACGCGGCTCAGGAAACTGGAAGCGACCAAGCGCGAGATGGGCGAGTGCCCGCGCTGTAACGGGGTCGGCTGGCCGATGGCGTTCGTGCAGGGGCCGCCCGAGTTTGATCTCACGACCAAGCCCGGCGACAGAATCGGGTGCGACCGGTGCGGGCGGGTCAGCACCGTGCTTCGGATCGTGCTGGACCCGGCCGCTCAGGACCCGTTCGCGATGTGGCAGGCGTGGCGCGCGGAGCAGGAACGGAAGTGACGGGGTGGACCCGTGCGGCCCATGCGGCCCGTCGCGGGGGAAGGCGCTCACGCGACGCGCAGGGCCACCGCATCCGTCGGCTACGTTCGCTCCCTCAAGGCGGTACCGAGGGATGGCGCGTCAGCATCCTTGCCCGAACGCGTCGAGGAAGTCCAAGAAGTCGAGGATGTCGATGATGGTGTCGCCGTTCACATCGGGATTACCAAGCGTGCCGCACGGGACGGGCTGGTTCAAGCAGGCTCCAAAGTCTTCGAAGAAGTCGAGGAAGTCCAGGATGTCGCCCGCGTCCGGCTCACCGTTGTACTCGGCAAGACATGGCACGATCACCTCGACGGTCGCGGCCTCGCTTTCGGCCTCGCCGCACGAGTTCATAAACACGGCTGTGTACTCGCCGGAGTCCGATGGCTGTGTCTCGGTAATCATCAGCACGCCGGGAGTGCCATCGGTCGGCGTGGGCAAGTCTTGAAAGGCCCCGCTGACCGTTCCGCCCCCGGAGGAGGCGCCTCCGGGTCCATCTACGACTGGAACTCCGTTGCGCCTCCACTCGACCCTGACACTCGAATACTCGGTTGCGGGTGTGCTCGACAGGACCAAGGTGGTGCCGGAGTCGATCGTCGCCGACTCAGGGGCAACCGCGACGGATGGCGCCCCTGTC
>CAUJHH010000007.1 GCA_963204725.1 Planctomycetota bacterium | reverse complement strand
CGCGCTGAAATCCCGGTTCTGGCTGCACCGACATGCCTGTCGGGTATGCGCAACTCGCGCATTCAGCGTGGGTTACAAGAAGTGGAGCGGACGTGAGTCGAACACGCGACCTCATCATTGCGAACGATGCGCTCTACCAACTGAGCTACCGCCCCAAACGCGGCGAGAGTATAGCCCGGTCCATTTCGGGTGTCCCGCGGTGCCGGGCGACTGAGCACCAGGCGGGTTCGCATGTCGCTCGAGGGTGTTGTTGACGGTAGAGGACCGGTTGGAGGCGGAGGTCGTGGGGGCGGGCTCGATACGGCGGCGGCATCCGTCCTCGGCCCGACTCTCGGTTGCCCGCCGTCGCGTGGACCGGTCGGGCCCGCGCCCCGTATCCTTATTGAGAATGCGTTATCAAAGTCTCATGTCTCGTCGATCACCGAGCCGTTCGAGCTTTCCCGGCGCAGTCCGAGTGTCGAGCGCGTTGATCGCGGTGTTCGCTGTGGCGCTGGTTGCGTGCGCTTGTTCCTGCGGGAAGTCGGGCGACGACACCGGGGCGCGATCCGTCGGTCCGATGCGCGTGGTGGTGACGCTGGCACCTCTGAAGGGGCTTGTTCAGCCGTTGCTGCCTGCGGATGCGGAGGTGAAGACGCTGATCGCGCCCGGCCGATCCGAGCACGGCTTCGAGCCGACTGTCGAGGATGTGCTGGCACTCGAGCGGGCTGATGTCGTCGTGCTGGTCGGGTTGGGTCTTGAGACTTCCGTCGATCGGGTGCTGCGCCGACGCCCGCGCCCGAGTCGGCACGAGGCTCGCCTTGGCGAGATTCTTGGCCTGGAAGATCCGCATGCGGGCCACGGCCATGATGCACACGCGGGGCACTCAGAGCACGATGCCCACGACCACGCCATCGACCCGCACATCTGGCTGGATCCGATTCTTGTGAGGCAGGCAATGCCTCGGATCGCGTCGTTGATCAAAGCAAGCATGGGAGCGTCCGGGCTTGGCGATCCCGCAGCCGTTGATGCGGGGCTCGCCGATGTCGTCGGTCGGATAGACGCTCTGGATGCCGAGTATCGGGCGGCGCTCGCGCCCTTCGCCGGACGAGCGATCGTGACGCATCACGCGGCGTTCGGTCGGCTCGCCGAGCGCTACGGGCTCCGCGTGGTTGAGGTCATCCGCCCGATCGAGGGAGCAGAACCGACACCCGCCAACATCGCCGCCACGATGGACGCGATCAAACGCGAGGGCGTTCGAGCGATCTTCGTCGAGCCCCAGTTTGATACGCGTGGCGCCCAACTCATCGCGGAGCGAGCCGGCGTCGCGCTTGGCAGACTCGATCCGCTCGGGACCGGGGACTGGTTCGCGATGATGGAATCGAATCTGCAGGAACTCCTGAGCAACCTGGGGCCCTGACGCCTCGCGCGGGGGTATGGAGCCGCCGGTACACTCGTCTGTCGAACGCCCGCCGCAGCACCACGCATGCCGAACGACCCAAGCAACGACATCGCGATCGAGATCCGAGACGTCTCGTTCGCATACAGCCGCTCGGGCGGGTCGCCGCTGCCCGCGATTGATCGTGTCTCGATCCAGGTTCGCACGGGCGAGCGGCTGGGCATCCTTGGCCCCAACGGCGGCGGAAAGTCCACACTGCTGAAACTGATGCTCGGGCTGATACGCCCGGGGGCCGGCTCGATTTCCATTTGCGGCAGGCCGCCGCAGGATGCTCGGCGGCAACAACTGGTCGGTTACGTCGCGCAGCGAATCGAGGCCGAGCTCGCTTTCCCGATCAGCGCGCGGGAGGCCGTGCTCATGGCAATCGAGATCGGCGCGAGCCCGTGGCGTCGTCGCACGCAGGATGATCGGGCGTTTGCGAGTGATTGCCTTGAGCGTGTCGGCGCGCTCGCGTTCGCGGATCGGCCGGTCGGCACACTTTCAGGGGGACAGATCCAGAGAGTGATGATCGCCCGGGCGCTCGGAAGGAGGCCTCGTGTGCTCCTGATGGATGAGCCGACCGTCGGGATCGATCTTTCCGGGCAGCAGCGGTTCGGCGAGCTTGTCTCGCGCCTTCACGCGGATCTGGGCCTCACGATCGTTATTGTGAGCCACGATGTCCGGGCGATCGCTGCGGGCTGTGATCGGGTTGCTTGCCTGAGCCGGACGCTGCACTACCACGATTCGCCCGCGGGCCTGACGCCCGCGGTGCTCGGCGAGGTCTTCAAGCACGATCTCGCGGCGGTCTTCGGCGATGTCCATCTCGATGCGCACATGGCGGATCAGTGCTCGGCACCGGGACACACGCACGGACCGGGCCATGTCCACGGGCCTGGCTGCTCGCACGACCACCCGGGGGCGGAGGGGGGCGCGTGAACACACTTCGATATCTCACAGAGTCATCGGCCGACCTGTTCTGGCCCGGTGTGCTGACGCTGCTCGTTGTGACGCTCGTCTGTTCGGTGCTCTCGGTGATCGTCGTGCTCAAGCGAATGGCATTTGTCGGACAGGGCGTCAGCCACGCCGGGTTCGGCGGCGTGGGCCTCGCCGCTGCGCTCGGACTCGCGGGATCGACGCCCGCAACTCTCGCGATCGTGCTGGCGTTCTGTCTGTGTGCAGCGTTCGTCATTGCCGTGCTCTCACGCCGGCACGACACCGAGCCGGACACGGCGATCGGGATTGTGCTCGTGGGCGCGATGGCGCTCGGATCTGTGCTGCTCCATGTCGCGCATCAGGTGCATCCCGCCGATCGCGTGCCGGGCTGGGAGGGCGTGCTCTTTGGTTCGATCCTCTTCTCCGGGTGGGCAGAAGCGAGTTGGAGCGTGGTTGTCGCTGGGAGCATCGCGATGCTTGCGGCGTGGTTCCGCAGGCCGATCATGGCGTGGGCGTTCGATGAGTGTGGCGCCGAGGCCATGGGCGTGCGCGTGGGGTTCGTGAGAGCCATTGTGCTCTCGCTCGTGACGCTCGCGATCGTGCTGGCGATGAAGGTGGTGGGGGTCGTGCTCGCCACGGCGATGCTCGTGCTCCCTGGCGCGACCGCTCTGACGCTCACCGATCGCTGGCGCACGACGTTGATCCTGTCCGTGCTCGCGGGAAGCGGCGGTGCGATCGCCGGTGTGGTGCTGAGCTTCGAAGCCGACTGGCCGCCGGGCGCGGCGGTTGTGCTCTCGCTCATCGGGTTCTACGCCGCCGGGCGTGCGTATCGCGCGCTCTCCTCGCGTCCGGCGAGATCGGCTGCACGCGCGTCCTGAGTCTCTCACATACAGTTGCTTCGCGTTCGTCCGCGTGTCCGAGCACTGCTCACGCGATTGCACTATCCAACCGAGAGAGATCACCGATGAAGGCCGAGACAATCCTTGCCGAACTCAACCGGCTCCGCAGCGACCTGACGAAGGACACATCCGACATCGAGTGGCTCACGTTGCACCACGTGTTCTGCTTTGTTTCGTACAAGGTGGCCGAGCTCCAGAAGTACATCGACGAGCAGGCGTCGAAGGGCGCGTTCGACGACTTCGAGCCTTGATCGCCATCGGATTCCGGGCACGCGCGGTATCGGACCTGCGGCGCTCCGCCCTCGATTTGCCGTTTGAATCAGACTTGCATCGGAGCCCCGACTTGCCGATACTGTGCCTATCGCGTGATGCGAGCGGAGCGGCGGCGTATCAACCTCGCCAAGGCCCGGGAGCGAACGCGACGACCGAAGCGGGCGTCCTTCCCGAATCGGGCGATGTGCCGCGAGCGACGGTTCGCGGGAAGGGGCTCGGCGGCGTGCCTGTACAGGGCGTGCGACGGCCGGGCAGGTCCTTCGGCAAAGGAGGTGATCCAGTGATTAATGGTGACTGTACAAAGGGGCTCCGCTCGTAACGAGCGTGCTCGACGGAGCCGCGCTTGAGCGCGCCCCGACTGAACAAGCGGCCGTGGGTCGAGAGACCCCCGGCCGCGATTGTTTTTGGTGATGGTCGTGTTAACCGTCTTGGTTGGAGCGTCGATCTCGGCTGGCTCAAAAAGAACACTGGCCCGTCCGGAGACGAGCCAGTGTCGATTTCAAATTGTCATGCGGGGCTCAAAGCACCGCACGGCCATCGCTCAGCGGCGACGACGAGAGACGAGGCCCGCGACGCCGAGGAGCGCGAGCGCGCCCGGAGCGGGGACCAGGTCGCGGCTGTAGCCCATGGCCGCGTGGAACGCGTCGGGGCCCGTGCCGGAGGAGGAAACGCCCGTGACAACCCACTCCGCGCCCAGCCCGTAGAGCTGATTGCGAAGGGCGTTCTCAGACTGAGCGAGCGTGCTGATGGCGTGGAACACGTAGAACTCGACCGAGGCGCCAGCGGCGATCGCGCCGCCGTTGAGGGCGATCAGGTCGATCGTCATGCCGCCACCGAGGTCGCCGAGGCCGTAGAAGCCGCCGCCGACGCCGCCGAAGCTGGTGAAGGGCGTGGAGGCGTCGCGGTCCTCGAAGCCGAAGTAGGAGGAGTCCACCACGTCGCCGCCGAGGGCGTCGGTGCGGGCGTACTCAGAGAAGAACGAGGGGAGGATGTCCCAGTCAACCTCGCGGTTGTAGCGAGCGGCGTTGATCGCGGCACCGGAGGTGTTGGTGACGGTCATCTTGATTCCGATGACCTGGCTGGTGAAGAAGCTGAACTCGCTGCGGACGCGGGCCATGCCGCCACCGAAGTTGTGGACCGTCGTCGCGGAGCTGGGGTTGTACGACTCGGAGATCAGAGCGATGTTGCTGCTGCCGAGGAAGTAGTCGTCGCCACGGCCGTTGACCCAGCCGGCGCCGTTGTCGAGCGCCATCGCCCAACCCTCGGTCGGGGTGCCGGGGTTGATGGGGTCATAGCCATCGCCCAGACGCTGGAAACCAACGTAGCTCAGGGAGCCGACGCGGGTGTCGTAGGTGCCGCTCGTGAACAGGGAGCCGCCGGCGTTGATGCCGACCGCGTAGGCGTTGCCCGGATCGACGATGATGCCATCGGCGGTGGCCATGCCGGCGAATGCGACGAGAACTGCCGCGGAACCAAGAATCTTCTTCATCTCTAAGACCTCCAATTTGTGTCTACCCAACACTGTCTCTCTGCACCACGTGAATGCAGATTGAAAGAGCGAAACTCCCAGACCAGTGCCGGAGAGAGGCGAGAATTCCGCCCTCCGGCGCGACGAGTCGTACAAATCTGGCAAAGTTTCGTTGGGCTGGTGAGCGATTTGTGCTCTTCCCCATCGAGACTCTTCCAGACCCTGCACAGCCGACGCTCGACAAACACGAGGAGGCGTCGGCGGTCGCGGAGCAAATATCCGCGATCCGCAGTATGCCACAAGATGTGGGTGGATTCCAGCAAAACTGAGGATTTGCACTCAAAAACCGGGATGATTGGAACGTGGTCACATGAACAAACCCCGGGGAACGCCCCGGGGTTTGCACTAGGATAGGCCTGAACGCAGATTTCCCAAACAAGATACGAACGAATTTAGTTGAATCCGATCAACTCACCGACGAACGGGCCAAACTTCACGATCAGGCCGGCGAAGACCACCGACACGATCGAGATGAGCTTGATCATGATGTTCAGCGATGGCCCCGACGTGTCCTTGAACGGGTCGCCGACGGTATCACCGACCACGGTCGCCTTGTGGTCTTCCGAGCCCTTGCCATAGACGTACTTGTCGCCCTGGCCGGTGGCGACGAGCTCCTTGGCCTTCGCCATGATCGCATCGCGGATCTCGGCGGGGACCTTCTGCTGCACGGCGGCATCGGCAACATATTCGCTTGCCTTCACCTTGCCGCACGCCTCGATGAACTTCTTGGCGTTGTCCCATGCTCCGCCGGCGTTGGCCATGAAGATCGCGACGGCAAAGCCAGCGGAAAGGCCGCCGGCCAGCATGCCCATCACGCCCGGCACGTTCAGGATCAGGCCGACGGTCAGCGGCACCAGAATCGCCAGAACTGACGGGACGATCATCTCGCGCTGCGCACCGGCTGTCGAGATGGAGACGCAGGTCGCGTAGTCCGGGTATGTCACGCCCTCGAACTCGACCTGCTTGGGCCACTGCTCGGGGTCGGCGATCTGGGCCTCGGACATTCCCTGCTGGCGGAAGGCCTGGCGCATTTTGCCGAACTGGCGACGGCACTCGGCCATCATCGCGTACGCCGCACGTCCGACCGCGGACATCGTCATGGCGCAGAAGAGGAACGTGAGCATCACTCCCATGAACAAGCCGCCGAGCACGCGCGGGTTGGTCAGCGTCACGTCGTAGAACATCATGACGTCCGCGAGCGAGCCCTCGCGGCTGGAGACGACCTCGAACTCGAACGCATCTGAGTGGTCGCCATGGTTCGCGGTGCCGGTCAGCAGGTACTTGCGAGACTCGCGGAATGCGCTCGCCGTTCCATCTGCAGGAGTTGCGTGTCCGTGTGGATTCCAAGGCGTCGCGACGAGCACGGTGCCGGGCGTGATCGATGAGAAGTGATCTCCCTCGACCTGGGTGCGGTCGGCCAGCATTGCGCCGTCGCTGTATCCGTCGGCCCCGGGCACGATGATCGCGAACTTGCCGTGTCCGGTGTACACCGCGTGCGGCGTCGCGGGAGCGGTGTATGCGCTCCTTTCTGCGTAGCGGATCGACTGCGAAGTGATCTGGCTCTGCACGACCTGCACATACGCTGCGAACAGCGCGAGCGCAGTGAGGGCCGCGGATCCGATGGCGAATCCCTTGCCGATCGCTGCGGTGGTGTTGCCGAGCGAATCGAGCGTGTCGGTGCGCTGGCGAACCATCGGGGGCTGGCCCGACATCTCGGCGTTGCCACCCGCGTTGTCGGCGATGGGGCCGTATGCGTCCGTTGCCAGCGTGATGCCGAGCGTCGCGAGCATGCCAACCGCTGCAATCGCGACGCCGTAGAGGCCAAGCATGAAGTGCTCGGTGCCGTTGGAGAGCGCGAACGCCGCGAGAATCGCCACGACGATCGTCAGCAGCGAGGCCCAGGTGGACTTCATGCCGACCGCGATGCCAGCGATGATGACCGTTGCCGGGCCGGTGACGGCCTGCTCGGCGATCGACTTGGTGGGACGATACTCGTAGCTCGTGTAGTACTCCGTAGCCCGTGCAATCACGAGGCCCGCGATGAGGCCCGCGACGATCGAACCGCCCACGCCGTAGAACGTGAAGCCGGCCGCTTCGGCCCCCGTCGAGCCTTTCAGCAGAAAGTAGGGGATGGCGAACGCGCCGACGACGATAAGGCCGGACGCGAGATAGATGCCTCGATTGAGCGACGCGAGCAGGTCGTTGAAGGTCGCGCCCTCCTTGGCCCGGACCGCGAAGATGCCCAGGATCGAGCACAGGATGCCCAGGCCCGCGAGCGCCATCGGGATCACCGCCAGGCGCATGCCGAGGTTGGCCGACTCGCCAGCCCCGAGCGTCGAGATCGACCACGCCGCCGCCGCGCCCAGCATCGCGGTCGAGAGCACCGAGCCGTAGTACGACTCGTAGAGATCTGCGCCCATTCCAGCCACGTCGCCGACGTTGTCGCCGACGTTGTCCGCGACGGTCGCGGGATTCCTTGCGTCGTCTTCGGGGATGCCGGCTTCAACCTTGCCGACGAGGTCGGCGCCGACGTCAGCGGCCTTCGTGTAGATGCCGCCACCGACGCGAGCGAACAAGGCCTGAAGCGAGGCGCCCATGGCGAAGGAGAGCGCGATCATCGTGGTGTTGCGGATGTCCGTGTCGATTCCGAGCTTCTCGCCGAAGCCGTTGAGGATGATGAACCAGACCGACACATCAAGCAGCGCGAATCCCACCACGTTTAGGCCCATGACGGCGCCCGAGCGGAACGCGACGGTCAGGCCGTCGTTCAGCGACTCCTTCGCCGCGGCAGCGGTGCGGCTCGAGGCGTTTGTCGCCATGCTCATGCCGAACCATCCGCAGAGTCCGGAGAGGAGACCCGCGATCGGCACGCCGACCAGCGAGAGCGTCGGCTGCAGCCCCTGCGACACCATGAGGCCGAGCAGCACGAGCAGCGCAACAAACACGATCGCGACGACACGGTACTGGCGCTTCAGATAGGCCATCGCGCCGTCTCGAACCGCCTGTGCGATCCGCACCTGCTCGGCATCGCCCGGAGATCGCTTCATCACGCTTGCCGTGAATACCCGCGCCATGATGAGCGCCGCGATGGCGCCGATCGGTGCGAGCCAGAACGCCTGAGGCACCGCGCTCAGATCCGCGAGTGTGAGGGACTGAATCAGCTGCATCGGTTTCGCTCCTGTGCTTCGCGCCGGCCGCCGCCATCGACGCCGGGACGATCATCCGCCGGATCGGACCCCTTGGGCCCGCCGCGAAGCGTGACTTGTCAAACAATTCATCCCGATCTCGCGCGACAGCCGAGTTGCGAGAATCGGCCCCGTCGGTCCGAGTGCGCCGACGGGACGGCTAACCCCGAAAAGAACAACGCGCCGCACGGAGCGGCGCGTCGGTACGATTGAATCTCAGGATCGAGGCGTGCGCGGCGCGGCGGCGATTCCGGCCAACGCGCGGTTCGTGGTCTTTCGCATGCGGCGACGGCGACGCTCGGAGGGCTTCTCGTAGAATTCCTTCCGCTTGATGTCCTTGGTGAGGCCTTCCTTCTCGCAGAGCTTCTTGAAGCGCCGCATCATCTGCTCGACAGACTCACCGCCGCGTGACTTGATCCGAATCGCCATGAAAGCCCCAATCGCTCGTGCCAAGCGTGAATGCGTGAACAAGGACCTCAGAGCGGTGTAATCGCCGCCCCGTGCCGGACACCCGGCAAAGAGAAGGGATTGAAGCCCGTTCGCCGTGGGGTATCAAGTCCCGATCGATCCAAACACGAACCAATCGTCGGATTCCCTACCTTTACTTTAGATGCCCAGACGCTGACCGAGGCCCCATGCTGCTGATCGACGCGTACAACGTGCTCTGGCTCGGCAATGCCTCCGAGCCGCATGGTCCGGACCTCTCGGTGTCCGGGCTGCTTCGCCTGATCGCCCACAGTCGATACCGCCGGCGGGCCTCGCGGCTGATCTGCGATGGGCACCCGGCGGCAGGCGAGGGGGTTCCTTCTCCGGTGTTTGGAATTGGTGCCACGCTCCTCCGCCTCGGGCCCGGCGAGATCGTCTATTCGGGGCATGCCGGCTCGGCGGACGATGTCATCGAGCGGATCATCGACACCCATTCTGTGCCCCGGGAGTTGCTCGTGGTCAGTTCAGACCGCCGAGTGAAAAGAGCCGCGGGGCGCAGGCGTGCCCGCACGATGGCCAGCGAGGTGTTCCTCGCCCAGATCCTCTCCGATCGGACCCGCGCGCCGATCCCCTCCCTTCCCGCCTTTGTGCAGGAGATCCCGCTCGGTGCCCACGCCATCGATCTCTGGCGACGGGAATTCGGGCTCCCGCCCGAATCTGACCGGGCTCTCATCGCCGGCCTTTCGGCGTCGGTGCTCGAGAAGGGGCCCGTCGAGGAAGCCTTTCCGGGACCCGCGTCCGCTGCGCCACGCCCGATCCGGCGCGCACCCGCTCCCCGTGAGCCGGCGTCGCCCGGGCCGCCCCCGCCGAGTCGTCTGCGCGACGACCCGCTCCTGCGCGACCTGATGCAAGAGTGGGGGCTCGCGATCGATCTGGACGATCTGGACACAGGACGCTGGCTCGACGACCGAACCAGAACGCACGACGAGTGAGGATCACTCCGCAATGTTCAGCACACGCGCACGGGCCAGGACGGCCATTCTCTTGTTCGCGATCGGCGCTGGGGCGTTGGTCTCCTGCAACTCCGCCGAGGTCCAGACGCAGGGATCGCGTGAGACCGAGGCCTCGTACTCGCTCAGATCGCTCACATCCGCGCTTCCCGAATGGGTCACGCCGCAAGCAGTTGCGGCCGCTGCTGAGCAGACCTTCCGTGATCGGGGCTACTCCGTGGTCACATCGAGTTCGACCACCGATAGCGCGAAGGTCGTGGCCCGCGAGCCGGGCAAGGGACCGCTGAAGAAGCATGTGATCACCGCCTCGTGGAATCGTGCGGGGTCCAGCGTCTCGGTCGTGAGCAAGCCCTTCGGCGATCAGACTCGATCACGCGCCATTCTCGATGGTGTGCTCGGGCGTCTGGGGATCTAGTTCCGCGCCATCGATCTCGATCCGCCACCAAACGCCTTCCCGGCACCTCGGCGCCGAGCGGATTGCCTGTACACTCAGCCCTTGCGCACCACATCGACTCGGAGACGCTTCATGGCTCGAACTCTCGCACGACGCGGCGCGTCCCTCGCCACCCTCGTGATCGCCACGCTTGTCATACCCGCTTGCCACTCGGGACCGCGATCATCCGCGGGCACACCCAGAATGTGGCCGACGCTGGACCCGGTTCCGGTCACCAAGAAACTTGCGATGCACGTCGACTACGGCGTCTGGATTCCGATGCGCGATGGCACACGCCTTTCCGCTGACGTCTATAGGCCCGACGCACCCGGAGAGTTCCCCGTTATTCTCTCACGCACGCCGTACAACAAGGCCGGTGCGAGCGGGTCTTCCATCGATCGTTACCGCTCCTACGTCGAACGTGGCTACATCGTCGTCCTCCAGGACGTGCGTGGTCGGGGCGATTCGGAAGGCGAGTTCCGTCCGTTCCTGCAGGAGGGCGACGACGGATTCGACTCCGTCGAATGGTGCGGCACCCAATCGTGGTCGTCCGGCAAGGTCGGCATGATCGGCGGTTCGTACGGCGGCTATGTGCAGTGGGCGGCGGCTGTGCGGAGGCCCCCACATCTTGCCGCGATCGTTCCGACGGTGGCATGCCCCGATCCGTTCGTCGATGGGCTCATCAACGGCCCTACTGGACTTCCTTCGCCCATTTGCGTGAGTTGGTACTTCTATACCTCGGGCAAACTGAATCAGCAGTCGCACGCCGTGGAGTGGGCCAGCGTGTTCGCGCACCTGCCCATCATCGACCTCGACGATCGTGCCGGTCGGCCCATGCCGATCTGGGACGAGTTCGTCACCAACAGCCGGCTCGGTCCCTATTGGGAGCCGGCTCGGTACCAGCACATGCTGGATCGAGTTACCGTTCCATCGCTCAGTGTTTCCGGCTGGTACGACGATGAGCAGATCAGCACCATCACCAACTTTGCTGGCGTCACCGGCCGGGGCAATCCGAGTCCCAACGGTGCGCATCATGCGATGTTGATGGGGCCTTGGCCCCACAACGCCAACAGCGGCACCAAGGTGGGGGAGATCGAGTTCGGGCCGACCGCGAAGATCGATATGGACGCGTACGTCCTCCGATGGTTCGATCGCTGGCTCAAGGGAATTGACAACAAGGTCGAGGACGAGCCCGCCGTACGCCACTTTGTCATGGGCGACAACCAGTGGCGAGATGCGAGTTCGTGGCCGATCCCGGGCACGATTCAGACACCGTACTACTTCCGCAGCAACGGGAGCGCGAACTCCCGTTCCGGAGACGGCGTGCTCAGCCCGGTTCCGCCAGGCACCACCGAGCCGTTCGACGAGTATGTCTACGACCCGACAGACGCCACTCCGTTCCTCACCGATCCGATGTTCAGCCAGGTCGGCGGACCCGACGACTACTCGGCGATCGAAGAACGGAGCGACATGCTGGTCTTCACGACCCCCGCGCTCCGGGAGTCGATCCAGATCTGCGGCCCGATCGAGGCCAGGATCTGGGCCTCATCGGACGCTCTCGATACGGACTTCATGGTGCGCCTCACCGACGTCCATCCGAGCGGGTTCTCGCAGCGGCTGTGCGATGGTGTGGTGCGAGCGAGGTTTCGAAATGGCATGGAGAGCCCGTCGCTGATTGAGCCGGGTCGGATCTACGAATACGAGATCGATGTCTGGACGACCTGCCAGACTTTCCTTCCCGGTCACTCGATCCGGGTCGAGGTCATGTCCGCGAGTTTCCCGCAATGGGATCGTAACCCAAACACTGGCAGTGAGTTAGGCACGACGACCGAGATGCGGAGTGCGCGTCAGGCGGTATACCACGACGCGGCGCATCCATCCCGGATCCTGCTCCCGGTGGTCCCGCGATGATGCGGGCTCGGCGCTCGCGTTTGTGTGTCGAATTGCGCCGGCGTGCAGTTCCGCGGCACCCCTGCTAATCTGGGGACTTCATTGGTCCTCGTCGGCTGCCGGCGCGGTCCCCGATTCAACCGGAGATTTCAGCCACATGTTCCATGATCTCATCGGCATCATCAACGCGATCAACGGTGTTCTCTGGCACGACTACGTGCTGTACGCCGTGCTCAGCGTCGGGCTTCTCTTCACCTTGTGGTCCGGGTTCAGTCAGTATCGCTCGCTCACGCACGGATTCGCCGTGGTGCGGGGCAAGTACGACGACAAGAAGGATGCCGGCGCGATCAATCACTTCCAGGCGCTTTCTACCGCGCTCTCCGGCACGGTCGGTCTCGGCAATATCGCGGGTGTCGCGGTCGCCGTTGCCCTCGGCGGCCCCGGCGCGATCTTTTGGATGTGGATCGTCGGCATTGTCGGCATGGCGCTCAAGCTCACCGAAGTGACCCAGGCCATGCTCTTCCGCAACACCGACGATCCTGAGAACCCTCAGGGCGGGGCGATGTGGGTGTGCAAGAAGGGGTTCGCCAAGCTCCACCCGTCGCTCGGGCCGCTCGGCGTGGTCATCGGTTTCATCTTCTGTATCACCGTCGTGATCTCCACGCTGACCGGCGGCAACATGTTCCAGTCCTGGTCGGTCGGCCAAGTCACCAAGACCTACTTCCCCGCCTTCCCGGAGGTCGGTGCGGGCGTGATCCTCGCCATTCTCGCCGGCATGGTCATCATCGGCGGCATCAAGCGCATCGGTGCCGTCACGGGCCGGCTTGTCCCGGTCATGTGCGGCTTCTACATTCTCGGCGCACTTGTCGTGCTCGCGATGAACGTCGGCAAGATCCCGGACGCTCTTCGCCTCATCGTGCTCAGCGCGCTCCCGCCGGCCCTCGGAGGTGAGTCCGCGAATCCGGTCGGCGCGTTCCTCGGGGGCACATGGGGTTACGCGCTCTATTGGGGCATGAAGCGTGCACTGTTCTCCAACGAAGCCGGTCAGGGCTCCAGCCCGATGGCCCACTCTGCAGCAAAGACGAACGAGCCCGTGCGCGAGGGCATCGTTGCCGGCCTTGAACCGTTCATTGACACCATCGTTGTCTGCACCATCACCGCGCTCGTGGTGCTCGTCAGCGGCGCGTGGAATCGCGGTTCCGCGGCCCAGTACGATGCGCCGGTCTCCATCGTGCAGGCCGTCAACTCGGCGGGCGCCCCGATCGCCAATCAGTGGGTCCCCTCTCGCACCGACGTCCCGACAAAGAACGCCGAAGCGGTCCGCACCAGCAAGGAATGGCGAGCGGGTGACGGCGTGTTCTTGCTCGCATTCGGCGAGTCGGACTCCCGGACCGGGCGTGATGTGCACCAGATCGCGGGCTCCCTCCAGGCGGGTGAGGGCGGGTCGCTCGAAGTGCGATGGACCCCGTTTGTGTCCAGCACCGAGCCGCGGGCCTATGACAACGGGCTGTACATGAACCTCGCGGGCCCCGCGCTGACGGGCCACGCCTTCGACCGGGCGATCCCGGGCATGGGCATGCTCATCGTGACAATCGCAGCCTGGCTCTTCGCTCTCTCCACCATCATCTCGTGGGCGTACTACGGCGAGCAAGCGGTGGTCTTCATGTTCGGCAAGTGGGCCGTCATGCCCTACAAGATCATCTATTGCCTTGCGTGCATCGTTTCCACCATGGGATTCATCAAGACCGATGCGGAGCTGGACGCGTTCGCGAGTCTCGGCACCGGCGTCATGCTCTGGGCGAATATCCCCATCATGCTGATCTTCGGTCCGGTCGCGATGAAGGCCTACCGCGAGTACACCGCCAAGCTCAAGCGCGGCGACTTCCACGGCCACGCCTATCCGAGCATCACCGATGTCGCCGAGGGCAAAGACGTCGAATAAGCACCTGTCCGTGCGTCAGGGCTCATGATCTCAAGTTCGGGCATCCCGCGAGGGGTGCCCGACTTTCATTCTGGTGGACGCGCGATCCGCTCTCAGCCGTTGTATCGCATCACGATCAGCGTCCGGTCGTCGGTTGCGGGTTCGCCCATTGAGAAGGCGTTGGTCTCGCGCACGATGCGATCCACAATGGTCTGGGCGGGGTCGGCGCCTGAATCGATGAGGAGCAGATCGAGTCGACGCTCTCCGAAGAGCTCGCGCGAGCCGTTCGCGGCTTTGGGCGCCATGGCTTCGGTGTAGCCGTCGGTATACAGCACCAGGAGGTCGCCCGGCTCGAGGTCGACCGCTCCGTCGGCAAACCCGGCATCGGGCATGATGCCCAGAGGCAGGGACGCGTTCTCGTCGAGCGCGATCACGCGGTCCCCTCGGACCAGTCGCGGCGGATTGTGCCCCGCGCTCGAGTATGTCAGGCGTCGGGTGCCCGGCGCGATCGCGGCATAGAACGCCGTGACGAACGTGCCCGATGTGGTGTAGGAGCGGGACAGATGGTGGTTGATGTGGGAGAGCACCTCGCACGGGGGCTGCGGCGCGCCGGGACGTGTATGCGCTATGGCGTGGGTGACGGCCATCAGAACGGCGGCAGGAGTGCCGTGCCCGGAGACATCCGCGATGAAGACGCCCCACCCGCGATCACCCAGAGGAAAGAAGTCGTAGTAGTCGCCTCCTGCCCGGGCACTGGTCTGGTAGTCGGTTGCAATCTCAAAGCCAGGGATCGCGGGCAATTCTGTGGGGAGGAGCGAACGCTGGATCTGGCCAACCGTCTGGAGTTCGCGATCGAGCGCGCCGAGTGCCTCGGAAAGCTGGTTGCGCAGCACCAGGTTCTGGGTCCCGCGCCCGAAGAGCGAGGACTGCCAGTGCATCATCGGAACCATCGCGTGATCAAATTCCACGCCGGGTGCAAAGAGCGACATGCCGACGTTGATTCCCTTGCCTCCCTCGTAGTTCGGCATCGCGATCAGCGACTGGTAACCCTCGAGATAGAAATGGGCAGGATCATCGGGCCGGAGCCGCGACGGAAGGTCGTCGATCACGAGCGGCTTGTCCGCATAGGCGATCTCTCCGAGCAGGCCGCCGGACATCCGTGGAAGGCGATGGCGCTCCTTCCACGGGTTGAAGTGCTCGGGAAACCGGGAAGAGCGCGTGATCAGAAAGTCGGGAGGGTCGATGCCGCGCCTCGAAACGGCGAGGTAGTGCTCCATCGGAAAGAGTTTGTGAACGCCCTCCCAGTAGATGCCGACCATCTCCTCCGGGTCTTGAAGATCCGAGACGCTCTTCATGAGCTGGTCGATGATCTCGAGTTCCTCGGTCCAGTGGCGACGGGGAATGGGCATTTCGGCGATCCTCCTGGCAAGTCTGGCAATCAGGGTACGAGCCCGCGCGAGCGTGCGTCGGTACTGGATGCCCAAGCGGCGGCCGCGAGGAGGACCAAAGAAAGCGAGCCGGAGACGTGTGGTCCCCGGCCCGCGTGAGTGTCAAGATCCAGACCGCATGGACTCAGCGGCGACGGCGACCCGCGCCCAGGATCGTCAGCCCGAAGAGGCCGATCACGCCCGGAGCCGGCACAAATGTCGCGGCGGCAAAGGTGCCGCTGCCGGTGAAGGGCGAGGGAAGTGTGTCGACCAGCGTCCCGGAGGCGATGTCGTACACGTAGAACTCGGCCTGAGAGGTGTTCGGGCCGTCAGAGACGAAATAGGCGAGTCCGTTGTGGACACCGAGTGCATCGAGATCTGTCTCGGTTCCGGGATAGCCCGCGATAAACGAGGTCGACTGGCCCGCGACATCGATCTCATAGAGGCCTCGCACGCTTCCGGCCGGGGCCGAGTCGCTGAGGCCATAGAGCCGGCCGGTGGTGATGTCGACATCAAGCCCACCGAAGTCGAAGCCGCTGTTGTAGACATACTCCTGCGTGGATACGCCGGTGACCGGATCGATCTCATAGACTGCCTCGGTCGCGATATTTCGGGTTCCGAGCAGCATGCCGTCGCGGAACGCCAGGCCGACGTAGTTCACGGATCCTCCGTTGTATGTCATCGCGCCGACAAGCGTGGGCGTGAGCGACATGCTCATCGGAGAACTATAAAGATTGCCACCGTTGTTCCAGAAGAGCGTATTGGTCGCACCGTCATACGCCATGCCCCAGGGCTTGGCTTCGGCTGATGTCGACGTATAGATCGCGGTGGCAACGCCGGTGCCGATGTCGATGTGGTAGATGCTCGCCGAGCCGGACTGGTCATTGCCGACGATCAGCTGGCCGTGTGCGGTGAATCCTGAGATTGCTGCCATAGCCAGGCACGCGGCCATCGTGGACATTCGCATTGCATTTCTCCCTTGTGTTGAGACCCCAAACGAAGCGAGGGCACGCCGAATGCGGCTCGCATACCAGCAACCGTTTGCAAATCGACAACCGATTCGCGCCCGATCACCGACCCACCTGTGGGTCGCCACCTTCGATACTACAGACCCGAGCTCGCCATTCAAAGACCAAATCAGGCGAAGCCGTCACGAAACGGCGCGATGTTCGGGAAGCGTCAGAAGGCTGTTTCGATATGGACCAATGAGTGAGCCTGCATCAGCCGATGTCGTCGGCGCAGAAGCGGACGCGGGCGTGCCGCGTCGGCGTGTGTCGAGCGTCACATCGCGACGCAACTCGGTGCCTCACACCTGTACCTTCGTCATTGGTCGCCGGTCACCGCGTCGCCACCGCTGCGGCGAAGCTGGATGGACTTGAAGCAACGCTCGGCCCATTCTCGCTCGGACTCGTCAGTGTACATCAGCGTGCAGTAGAGGAATGAACCGGGGACCGCAACGATGCCCTGCGTGAGGTATGTGGGACCACCGTCGTCATCGGCGGCACCCGCATCCTCGGGCTCGTCGGGCGGCGCGACTCGATGGCGCGCCCGCCCCGCGCACTCGTTGCCAATGAAGTTGAATGGCTCGCCGATCTCCTCGCCCTCGAAGTCGGACATGAAAGCTTCCCATGCCTCGTCGAGCATCGCCGCCGCCGTCTCGGGGCGCTCCGAGTCGTCGCTCGAAGAGAAGGGCGTGATGTGGATGGAGCACGAGCCGCCCGCGGCCAGCCACGCCTCCTCGGTGAGCATGTGGGTCAGCTCGCCGGGGACCGTGATCGACGCGTTGAACGGAAGCAAGATCGTCATGTCGTGGCGGCGGTAGCCGATGGGCTCGTCGGGCTCGGGCGTCGCCGCGGCGCGGGCGTCGACGGTGGGGATAATGTCGCGTTCCTCGTCGGCGCACTCCAGCAGTTCGAGCCATTCGTGCCACGGGTAGTCAAGCTCCGGATCGAGTTCGTACGCCGCCTCGAGCAGGTCGAGCGCCTGCATCATGGCGCGATGCGGCGCAAGCTCGGCATCCGGCGCGTCATCCGGATCGACGGGCCGCCAAACGACGCCGCACCACATGAGGGACTTCGCGGCGGTCAGGATCGTCCGCGCATCGGGGGCGGGATCCATCCACGGCATCCATGCGCCGGCGGCCACGTCGGAGTCGGCACGAAAGCGCATGTCGACGCTCGTGGCGGGGCCGAAGGGTGTGATATACGCCGCGGGATGCTCAAAGCGTTCACCGACGCTCATGCAAATGGCCATGCCGGGAACGCCGTCGACCTCATGGCTCAGCAGCGAGTTGGCCAGTGCCCGCGACCATCCGATGAAGGCCTCGCGGACGGCCTGGTCATTCTTGGACTGGTAGAAATCGGTTTCGTCGGAGACCTCGGACCACTGCACGCCGAGCTGCTTCTGGATCCCCTCGATGAGCACGGCGACGAGCATGTGATAGCCCGCGCCGACGGGCGACGTGGTCGCTTCCAACTCGACCGCTCCATCATCCGCCAGCGAGATCGAGACCTCGGAGGCGTTTGGAAAGAGCTGGAGGAGGGCGTGGTCGTCGGCGATGCGTGCGCTAGAGAAAAAGGGTGCAAAGATCTCCGCCGCGAGATCCGCGACGGATTCGAAGAACTTTGCGGGGTTCTTGAGCGCAACATGGTTGCGGGGGAGTGCGCCAATTGCGGTGATGCCGATGCTCATGGGGGCGATGGTAGGAGAGGGGGCCGAACTGTGGCACGCTCAGAGATTCACGTACGCACGCAGCCCCTGCATCCCGCCCTCGCGCCCGAAGCCGGATTCTTTATATCCCCCGAAGGGGCTGGCGGGATCAAAGCGGTTGTAGGTGTTGCACCACACAACGCCGGCACGGAGCTTGCCCGCGATCTGGAAAACCTTGGAGCCCTTGTCGGTCCAGATGCCCGCGGCCAATCCGTAGGGCGTGTTGTTGGCGCGGGTCAGAGCTTCCTCGGGCGTGCGGAACGACATCACCGCGAGCACCGGGCCGAAGATCTCCTCGCGCGCGATCGTGTGGCTGGGCTGTACGTCTGTGAAGAAGGATGGGCGGCAGTAGTAACCCTTGGAGGGAAGCGGCGAGCCGTTCACTTCGTGCAGCGTCGCACCTTCTCGCGTGCCCGTTTCGATGTACCGATTGATGATGGAGAGTTGCTGCTCGCTATTGATCGCGCCGATGTCGGTGTTCTTGTCAAGCGGATCGCCGACGCGCAGCGACTTGAGCCGGTGGGCGAGTTTCTTCCGGACGATCTCGAGGATCGACTCCTGCACGAAGAGGCGCGAGCCGGCGCAGCAGACGTGGCCCTGGTTGAAGTAGATCCCCTCGATGATCCCCTCGATCGCCTGATCGATGCTGGCGTCCTCGAAGATGATGTTGGGGCTCTTGCCCCCGAGCTCAAGCGTGAGGCGCTTGCCCGTGCCTGCAACGGCCTTGGCGATGCGCTTGCCGACTTCGGTGGAGCCGGTGAAGGCGATTTTGTGGATGCCGGGGTGATCGACGAGGGCCGCGCCGGTGCGCCCGTCGCCGGTGACGATGTTGACGACGCCGCGCGGCAGGCCGATCTCCTCGAAGATCTCCGCGAGGCGCAGAGCGGTCAGCGATGTGGTCTCGGCGGGTTTGAGGACGACCGTGTTGCCGCACGCGAGGGCGGGGGCGAGCTTCCACGCCGCCATCAGCAGCGGGAAGTTCCACGGGATGATCTGGGCGCAGACGCCGACGGGGCGCGGGGTGCGCCCCGCAAATGCATAGGAGAGTTTGTCGGCCCAGCCGGCGTGGTAGAAGAAGTGGGCCGCGGCGAGGGGGATGTCGATGTCGCGAGATTCTTTGATGGTCTTGCCGCCGTCCATGGTCTCGAGGACGGCGAGTTCGCGGGCGCGTTCCTGGATGCGGCGCGCGATGCGGAAGAGGTACTTGGCGCGCTCTTTCGCAGGGAGCGCGGCCCATGCGGGGAGGGCGTCGGTCGCGGCGGCGACGGCGGTGTCGACATCGCGAGCGGAGCCATGGGCGATCTGTGAGAGAATTCGCTCGTTGGCGGGATTGATGCTGGGGAAGCGCGCGTCGTCGCTTGGTTCGACGAAGCGACCGTTGATGAAGTGGGAGTACTCGGGCCTGATCTCGACCTTGACCGACTCCGGCGCGGGCGCGTAATCCCAGCTCCGGCTTTTAAGGCCGACGCCTGACGCGGACTTCCTGGTCTGTGCCACGCCGTTCTTGGTCGTGGGGAGGTGGCCATTGCCGGACTCAGCGGTCACGCGGGCCTTTGAAGGAGACTTGGTGCGAGGCTTGCGGGTGGGCTGGCTATTGGCCGGCTTCTTCTTCGCGGTCGCGGCACGGGTGGGCATGGATGACCTCTCGGTTTGGAGCAGTGCATTGTAGTAGATAAGGGGTTGGATGGAGTTCGCTCTGCGGGCCATGCCGATCATGGTGTCGGGCCCCGCTTGGTCGTGTGGAATTGTGCGGGTTGTGCGGGGGAGTGAGCGGCGACCGACGGGAGCGGGTGAAGCCGAGGGCGGATCGGGCCGTTTTGGGGAGGATGAATGCGCGCGGAAAGAAGGGTGCGTCAAGTCCGAGGCGTCACGAACGCCACCTGACCGAGGGTCTGACGTGCGTGTCGGGCGAGGTGCTCGACCTCTCCTCTGGGGGCATGCGCGTGAAGTCCGCCGAGCGTCCTCCGGCAAAGGCGGGGGGGACGGGGACGTTCACGGTCTGCGTGGGAGCGAAGAGACTCTCCGTGCAGGGGAGGGTGGCGTGGATCAAGCGGGGATCGCTGCTCGGGGGGCCGTACGAGTACGGAATCCAGTTTGTCGGCGTCACCGGCGCCGTTGCACGCGTGCTCGAGCAGATCGCGATGTTCGGCTTTGTTCGAGACGGCAGGGGCGAAGAATCCGCCACGTCCCCGAAGTGGGAGCCGAATGGCGCGGAGGGGAATGCCCGGGGCGCGGGCACAACTTCGGCTGAATCCGAGGCATCCGAGCGTTCGCGACCGAAAGTGACAGTCACGGCCGACTTGCCTTGCTTCTATCAGACGCTGGGCGTCTCGTTCGACGCGACGGAGGGGCAGATCCGCTCGGCGTTCAGATCGCTGGCGAAGCAGTTGCATCCGGACGTGTGCAAGGAGCCGGACGCGGCCGAGCGATTCGGGTTCATCACGCGTGTCT
>CAUJHH010000006.1 GCA_963204725.1 Planctomycetota bacterium | reverse complement strand
GCGCACAAACAGGCCCACTCTCGGCGAAGTCACTGACATACGTCTGTCAGTGAGGGGCAAGCGCGGAGGGGAAGAGAACGCGGAGGGCGCGGAGGAACGCGGAGAAGACGAAGAAGAGGATTCACCACAGAGGACAGAGGGCACAGAGGCACAGAGAGGAAGAGATGGAGTGGGGAATGGGAAGAGGAGAGCAGAGGGGAGAGAGTCGGGAGCCTCGGTCCGCTGCGGTTTCGCGATCGCCGTGAGAGGCGATCGCGAGTGGTAGAGCGCGGAGAGCGCCAGTCGGGTGAACCGCCGGGCTTGGCGACGGAGAGGCGTTTCAAGGAGCCACCGGAGGATTCGGGTGCGCTGGGGGAGTCGGGGGAGTTGGGGGAGTCGGGCGGGTGTCATGCGGATCGCGGCGTCGCGCGGTACGCTGGCGGTCGAGTTCGATGGCACGCCCCCCGAGGTGTGCGCCACGAGCCCGAACGGAGCCCCTCATGTCCCATGTGAACCATGTCACCCGACGCTCCCTCTCACTCGCGATCATCGCAGGAGCCACCATGCTCTCCGGCGGCTGCGCCTCGACCCACGCCAACACGAAAGAGCGGACCTTCGGCGAGGATGCCGCGTTCCTCAAGAAGCACGGCTACACCGTCGTCCTTTCTTCACCAGATGGCATGTCGCGCATCGCGGTCGCGCCGAAGTATCAGGGACGCGTGATGACCTCGACGCTGGGGGGAGAGGGGGGCGTGTCGTATGGGTACCTCAACGACAAGCTCATCGAGTCCGGCAAGCCGGTGCCGAAGATCAGCGTGTGGGGCGGCGAGGACCGTTTCTGGCTCGGGCCGGAGGGCGGGCAGTTCGCGATCTTCTTCAAGCAGGGGGACGAGTTCACCCTTGAGGACTGGCAGACCCCCGCGCCGATCGACTCGGTCGCGTACGACGTGATCGAGGAGACGGCGGATTCCGTCGCGCTCGCGCACGACTGCACGCTGACCAACTACTCCGGCACGCGGTTCGACCTGCACATCGATCGCACGATCCGGCTGGTGGACGCGGCGCGGGCGGGGGCGGACCTGGGCGTTGACCTTTCCGCGTGCAGGGTCGTCGCGTTCGAGTCGGAGAACACGATCACGAACACGGGGCCGAGCGCGTGGAGGCGCGAGACGGGGCTGCTTTCGATCTGGGTGCTCGGGATGTTCAGGCCGTCGGACGATTGCACGGTGGTGATTCCGTTCCGGCAGGGGCCGGTGGAGAAACTCGGGCCGGTGGTGAAGGACGACTATTTCGGGAAGGTGCCTCCGGCTCGGATCGGGCAATCGGATGAGGCGATTTTCTTCCGGGGCGACAGCCGCATGAGAACGAAGATCGGCGTCGGGCCGGGTCGGGCATTGCCGGTGTGCGGCAGCTGGAACCCGGATCGGGGCGTGCTCACGATCGTGTCGTACACGCTGCCGCCAGGTGTGAACCAGGCAAGCGAGTACATCAACAGCATGTGGGAGGTTCAGGAGAAGCCGTTCGCGGGCGACGTGATCAACAGCTACAACGACGCGCCGGGCGAGCGCGGGCCGACGTTCTATGAGCTGGAGACCTCTTCGCCTGCGCTCGCGCTCGCGCCGGGGCAGAGCGCGACGCACTTCCATCGGACGATCCATATTGCGGGCGATCGGGAGGCACTGGATGCCGTCGCGCGGAAGGTTCTCCGTGCGGGGTTGGCGCAGATAGAGAATGCGCTGATGTAGTCAGCGCTGGCGTCTGAGGAGGTAGCGTTCGACATCGCCGGCGGTGGGGTCGAGGGTGAACTCGTAGGAGACGATCTCCCAGCCCCCGTTGATGAGGGTGTCGACGATCGACATGCGGTTGTACTCCTCGACGACGGGCTGGCCCGCGGCCTTAACGATCTCCTGCCAGCGCCGGGCCTTGGCGTCGGACGTGAGGAATGTGGCGTCGAGTCCGACGAGGGTGAGCACGCCGTGTTCGACCTTGGATGTGGTGCGAACCTGGCCGGGCTGCGCGCCGGAGCCGAGGAGGATCGCGCCGGTCGCGAGGGCGCCGAAGAGGGCCAGCGTTGTGAGCGTGCGCGGTCCGAGCGTGAGCGTCATGGTTGGTCTCCGGAACGGTTGAGGTTCGGAGAGTTGTACCAGAAGGGTCACGGGACGTTGTGGAGGAGGGTCACCGTCGCGTCACGAGCGGGGGGATCGCCCGCGTGCTTACTCCGCGGGAAGGAGCCGGATGACATGATCGGGCTGGTTGAGCACGACGTAGATGGATCCGTCGGGGCCGGTGACGACATCGCGGACGCGGCCCATGCCGTGGATGAGTTCCTCGCGCTCGGCGGCGGATTCCCCGTCGATGCGGAGGCGTTCGACGGTCTGGCCCGCGAGGCCGCCGGCGACGAGGTCGCCCTTCCACGCGGGGAAGGCCTCTCCATCGGGGCCGGGGCGGACGGTGTCGAGCCCGCAGACGGCGATGGAGGGGAGCCAGACGAACGCGGGCATGGTGAAGTCCTGGTCGGCAGTCGGCCAGGGTGTTTTGTACGGCGCGTCGCTGTAGTTGATGCCGAAGGAGATAAGAGGCCAGCCGTAGTTGTGGCCTCTCTGGATGAGATTGAGTTCGTCGCCGCCTCGCGGGCCGTGCTCGGTGTCCCAGAGTCGGCCGTCGAGGCCGAAGGTCAGCCCTTGCGGGTTGCGGTGGCCGAAGGACCAGACGGCTTCGTAGGCGTTGCGCTGGCCGACGAAGGGATTGTCTGCGGGTACGCGCCCGTCGTCGTGGAGGCGATAGATCTTGCCATTGGGTCGGTCGAGGCGCTGGGCGAGATCGCCGACGCCGCGTTCGCCGCTGCAGAAGAAGATCATCCACGGGCCATCGGGCGTGTTATCCTGGCGTTGGAAGAGGATGCGGCTGCCGAAGTGGATATCGCCATTGGTGTAGTGATCGTGATCGGCCTCGAAGATGGTCTCTTCGTCGATCCAACGGAGTTCGTCCTTGCTGTCGGCGCGGATCCTGCCGCGCACGATCTTGGTGAAGCCGCTCTTGCCGTCGGGGTCGGAGAAGGAGAGATAGACCCAGCCGTTGGCGGCGTATTCCGGGTGCGGGGCGACATCCATGAGGCCGCCCTGTCCCTTGCTGCGGACTTCGGGTGTGCCGGCGACCGGCGAACTGAGCTTGCCATCGACCCACAGTTGGAGTTTGCCGGGTCGATTGGTGACGAGCATCGCGGAGTGGGCGAGGCCGCGGGGGGCGGCCGGGGGGAGGAAGTCGACGGACCACGGGACGTCGAGCCCGTCGGTGATGACACGCTCGATCTTGAAGTTGGCGTGCTGGGTTGTGAAGACGCCGGCATCGTCGGGCTTGGGGGAGCCGAGGCGGGCACGCTTGTCCTTGGCGCGGATCTCGCGAAGGTGGACGACGAGGGCCCAGATCTGTTCGTCCTTCAGGGTCTCGCCATAGGCGGGCATGCCGGAATCGACGATGCCGTCTCTCACCGCGTCGTAGAGGTTGCGGTCGGTGGGGCCGAGGAGCCACTCATCGTCCAAGAGGGATTGGGCGTTGCCACCCTGGGCGTTCTCGCCGTGGCAGGAGATGCAGTTGTTGTTCCAGAGGGCGTCCGCGCTCTGGGCGATGCAAGCCGGAGCGGCAAACGAGAGGAGGGCGGATGCGAGGGCGAGGCGGCGGAGGGCCCGGAAGAGCGTCATGGATCGGCTTGGGATCAAGGGAACTCCGGCTCGTTGTGAATCTGGGTAAACGAGGCGTGATGCGGGACGACGTGAGGAACACGGCCGGCGGGATTCGAACCCACGACCTGCGGTTTAGGAAACCGCCGCTCTATCCAGCTGAGCTACGGCCGCACGGGGGATGCTAGGGCTGGCTGGGCGACGAAAGGTCGGGGGAATGTGGCGCGCAGGGCGGGCGGCTCGGGGTCTTTCTGGGAGCGACGAAGGGCTATCAATACCGATGGTCAGTCGGTACCATGCGATCTGGAGGTCGAGCAGATGAAGATCCAATCCGTTGTTGTTGCGGTCGGCGTCGCGGCGGTTGCTCTCGGGGCGACGGCGCAGGACATCGATCAGGCGCGGAAGTTTGCGTGGGGCGAGAATACCGGGTGGACGAACTGGCGCGGCGCGAACGGCGGGGCTCAGGAGGTCCGGGTCGCGTCGACGTTTATGTCTGGGTATGTGTGGGGTGAGAACATCGGATGGGTCACGCTGGGGGACGGCACGCCGGGCGGCTCCGGTGGCACGAACTACGCGAACACGAGCGGCACGGACACGGGCGTGAACATCGCGGCGAACGGCGATCTTTTCGGCTTCGCGTGGGCGGAGAACGTCGGGTGGATCAACTTCGACACTCGGGCGACGCTGAGCGCGTTCAACCAGCAGGCGCGACTGGACCTCGCGGCGCGGCGATTCCGCGGGTACGCGTGGGGCGAGAACATCGGCTGGATCAACCTCGATAATGCGGGCAACTTTGTCGCGCTTCGGTGCCTCGCGGATTACAACGACGACGGGCTCGATGACATCCTGGACTTCCTGGACTTTCTGCAGGACTTCTCGGATTGCGAGCAGTCACCGACGCCGTGCGGCGCGTTCGGTCAGCCGGACATGAACGGCGACAACCTGATCGACATCCTGGACTTCCTGGACTTCCTGCAGTTCTTCAGCGACGGGTGTCCTTAAGGAAGCGGTGACGGAGTGACGGAGTGACAAAGTCACGAAGTCACGAAGTCACGAAGGCACCGAGATCGCAGCGGAAGGTCAGTGCTGCGCGAAGTGACGCATGTAGTGGATGACGGTGCGTGCGAGGATGTCGGTTTCGAGATTGACTGATGAGCCGACGCGCAGGTCGCGCAGGGTCGTCAGGTCGAGTGTGGTCGGGATCAGCGCGATGTCGAAGGTCGATGCGTCGACATCGACCGACGCGACCGTGAGCGAGACTCCCTCAACGGCGATCGAGCCCTTCGGGGTGATGCACGGCATCAGGTCTTTGCCCGCTTCGATGGTGACCCGCCACTCCCCCACTGTCTGGATCGCGTGCACCTTCCCGAGCCCTTCCACATGACCCTGCACGACGTGGCCGCCGAGGAGCGTGGCCGCGGTCGCGGAGCGTTCGAGATTGACGCGGGTTCCGGGGCGGAGGGAGCCCAGAGACGTCTTGGCGAGGGTTTCGGGGACGACATCGAAGCGGAGGAGGCCGGAGGGCGCGCCGGGGCGGGGGGCGAGGGTGAGGCAGCAGCCGCTGACGGAGATTGACTCGCCTCGGGCGAAGTCGGAACCCCAGCCCTGGGCGTCGATGATGAGTTCGGACCCGGCCGGGGCCTGCGTTGGGGTCGGGGTCAGGGCGTGGATGGAGCCGGTGCGCTCGATGATGCCGGTGAACATGGTGTGAGGGTAGATCGCGTTGTCGGCGGCGCGGGGGGTGAGGGGAGTTCCTCGGCTTGACTGTCCGGGCGGTCGGGTCCATACTGGCAGGCCCCTCGGAACGCCCGTGTTCGGTGTTCTGGGGTGTTGACGTGGGCAGAAGAAGGTTTGGATCCATGCGCGACCAGCACATCCGGGGCTCTCTGAGCCGCTCATTCGTCCTTCTGACCTGCGCGACGATCGCAACATGCGGCCTGGGGACGGGTTGCGCGATGAGCTCGCCTCGAACGAAGGCCGCGGTGCCGCTGGATCCGCAGGCGGACGCGTTCACCCAGCTTGGGTACAAGCTGGATTGGCGGGGTTTCGGCTTTGTGGATAAGGGCCAGAAGCCCAAGTTCATGGAGCCGATGGGGGACGTGCTGGCGTTCCAGGAGACGGGGAGCACGCTGACGATTGTGGAATCGAGCAACGGCGGGGTGCGGTGGTCGAACAAACTGGCGGGGCCTCTGACGCTGTTCACCGCACCGGTGCGCGAGGGTCGAACGGTCCACGCGTCGGCCGAGACGGAGCTCTTCACGCTGGCACTCGACACGGGGACGCTGATCGGTCGCGAGAGCTTCGAGCGGGTGATCACGACAAGGCCGGTGCAGGACGGGGATCTGTTGATCTACGGCACCTCGGTGGGTGAGGTGATGGCGCACGTGCGCGGGATGGGCGTGAAGCTCTGGGGATTCCGCATGACCGGCGCGATCGAGCGTCCGGCGGTCAAGATCGGTTCGGTTGTCGGCGTGGTCGCGCAGACCGGCGACACGGTGATTCTCGAGGCCTCGACCGGCTCGCTGCTCGGTCGGGTCCGCCTCTTCGGGGGCGCTACGACGGATCCCGTGACCGACGGCACGATGATGTTCGTCGCGTGCAGCGATCAGTCGCTCTACGGGATCGATCCCGACGGCGCGCGGATCAAGTGGAGGATCCGGACGTCCGCGCCGCTCACGGTGCAGCCCTCGGTCGTGAACGGCACGCTCTATTGCGAGCTGCCCGACCGCGGCCTGTGCGCGATCGATCCTGCCTCCGGGAGCGTCAAGTGGGAGCACAAGTCGCTCTCGGGTACGGTGATCTGTTCGCGGGGAGTGAACGTGATCGCATGGAACGGGAGCTCGGCGTCGCTGATCGAGCCGGCGACGGGCGATGTTCGCGCGAGCGTCACGCTGCCCGGCGTGGCGATGCTGTCGGCCGAGGGGGCGACGGATCCGGTGATCTATGTGACCGACGCCAAGGGCAAGATCGGCAAGTATCTGCCGCGCTGAGCCGGGACGGGATCGACGGAGGCATGGGGCGATGTCCGAACTGGTGCGGGTGACGCGTGCGCTCCTGAGCGTCAGCGACAAGTCTGATCTGGTGCCGTTTGCTCGCGCGCTCGTCGAGCGCGGTGTGGTGCTGATCTCGACGGGCGGCACGGCGAAGGCCCTCGCGGATGCGGGGCTGCCTGTGACACCGATCGACGCCGTGACGGGCTTCCCCGAGATGCTGGATGGGCGTGTGAAGACGCTGCACCCCGCGATCCACGGTGGGCTGCTGGGCCTGCGGTCGAACCCCGAGCACGTGGAGACGATGCGTGAGCACGGGATCGTGCCGATCGACCTCGTGTGCGTGAATCTCTACCCCTTCGAGCGGACGATCGCGAGAGAGGGCGTGACGGACGCGGAGGCGATCGAGCAGATCGACATCGGCGGCCCGTCGATGATCCGGTCGGGCGCGAAGAACCACGCCTCGGTCGTGGTCGTGACGAGCCCGGACCAGTACGACCGGGTGGTGTCGGAGCTTGGGGCTCACGATGGGTGCACGACCGGTCGGCTTCGCGAGAATCTGGCGGCGGCGGCGTTCAGCCGCACGAGCCAGTATGACGCGGCGATCGCGACGCACCTGGGCGAGCGCGACGCCGTCGCGTTCCCGCCGGTGCTGACGATGCGGCTGGTGAAACAGGAGGAGCTCCGGTACGGGGAGAACCCGCACCAGCGGGCCGCGCTCTATGTCGATCCGACGCTGCGCGAGACGAGCATCGCCACGGCGAAGCAGTTGCACGGGAAGCAACTCGGGTACAACAACATCCTGGATGCGGCGGCGGCGCTGGATCTGGTCGTGTCGCTGCGCGGCATCGAGGGCCCCGGCGGGGGATCGCTTGCGGGCGCGTGCGTGGTGAAGCACACCAACCCGTGCGGCGCGGCGGTCGGCGCGTCGGCCGTGGATGCGATCGATGCGGCGATCGCGGGCGATCCTCTGGCGGCTTACGGCGGCATCCTCGCGTGCAACCGCGCGATCGACGGTGCGGCGGCGGAGCGGATCACGCGCGACGGGACGTTCTTCGAGGTTGTGATTGCGCCCTCCTACGCGGAAGATGGCGCGGCGCTGATCGCGAAGCGATGGGCAAACGTGCGGATGCTGGAGACGGGCGCGATCCGCGCGGGGGGATCGAAGCGGATCGAGCTGCGTTCGATCGCGGGAGGGATGCTGGCGCAGGACCGTGACACCCAACTGGGCAGCGTGTCGTCCTGGACCCACGCTGCGGGCCCGAGGGCGGATGCGCAGACGCTGGCACTCGCGACGATGCTAGAGATCGTCTGCCGCTCGCTCTCGAGCAATGCGATCGTGATCGGCGGTGTGGATGGCGGGACGATGCGGCTGTTTGGCGCGGGCGCCGGCCAGATGGACCGGGTGGCTTCGTGCCGCCTAGCGGTGGAGAAGGCGGGCGCGATGGCGAAGGGGGGCGTGGCGGTCTCCGACGCGTTCTTCCCGTTCGCGGATGGGCCTGCGGCGCTGATCGATGCGGGTGTTCGGACGATCGTGCACACGGGGGGATCCAAGCGCGACCAGGAGACCTTCGACCTCTGCGAGAAGCGCGGCGTGACCTGTCTGGTGACGGGTGTGCGGCATTTCCGGCATTGAGTTCGAAAGGGCGAGGGGCCCGAGAATCGATCAGGAGTCGTTCGGGCGGGGCGTCTGGGGCCTTTTCGGACCCGGTATCGGCATGGACGGGTGTGCGAAGTCTCTGTCAGCAAGAGATTTGGCAATCGTGTCCGACTTGATAGGGGGCGTGCCGATCTGTAAGGTTACTACGGCGCGGCGGAGCTGCGTCACGAGAGGGATGTATGCAAGGCGATTCGGCCGAGCATGGCATAGGCCTACCCGGCCATATCCTCGAGGATACGGATGTGGTTGTCTCGTCGACCGGCGGGCTGGCGATCGTGCCCGGCATGCTCGGCGCGGATGGGCTCAACGCCAAGGTGCTCGTGCTCAACAAGGCGTTCGCGGCGGTGCGGGTGGTTTCGGCCAGGCGCGCGTTCTGTCTGTTGATCCGGAACATCGCCGAGGTCGTCCACGTCGAGGATGGCAAGTACCTCAACTACGACTTTGAGTCCTGGTGCGAGATCGCGGAGTTGCAGCGCCACTTCGAGCGCGAGCGGCACGACTGGGTGCGGACGATGCGCTCGGAGATCGCGGTGCCTCGGATCATCCGCCTGTTGGGATACGACCGTCTGCCGGCGCAGCTGGTGAAGTTGAATCGGCGGAACCTGTTTGCGCGAGACCGGAATACGTGCCAGTATTGCGGACGCCACTTCCCCACCAGCGAGTTGTCGATCGACCATGTTGTGCCCCGGACACAGGGCGGGCAGGACACATGGGAGAATCTCGTGTGCGCGTGCATCAGGTGCAACGCGAGAAAGGGCGGGAGGACGCCGGATCAGGCGAGCATGAAGCTTGTGAGGCGGCCGATCCGCCCGAAGCGGAACCCGTTGGTGACGCTGCGGCTGGGGAGCGAGAAGTACCAGTCGTGGAAGGCGTTCCTGGACCACGCGTACTGGAGCGTCGAGCTTCGGTGAGCGAGGTGCGGCCCGCTGTCAGGCGTTTGCCATGGCGAAGCCGTCGGCCTTGGCGGCGAGGGCGAAGTCCTTGGTCGTGATGCCGCCCGCGTCGTGGGTGGAGAGCGTCAGGGTGACCTTGTTGTAGCGGATGAGGATGTCGGGGTGGTGCTGGGACTTCTCTGCCTCTTCGGCGACGCGCGTGACAAAGCCCATGGATTGGACGAAGTCTTTGAAGCCGAAGGTGCGTTGGATGGCCTCGCCGGTCTCGGACCAGTCTGGGAGCTTCTCGAGCTCGGCTTGGATCTGGTCGTCGGTGAGCTTCTGCATGTCGCCTCCGGCGTCTGGTCGGTCGGGCCCGATCGACGATCGGGCGGGGGTATGCTACGCGAACGCGGCCGGTGGAGCGGCCGACGGCACCGATGAGCGTCAGATCGACGGTTGCACCCTTGAAACCCCCTACACCCCCCACGACCCGTCTGGCCCCGTCTCCGACCGGTGCGCTGCACCTGGGGAATGCGCGGACCTTTCTCGTGAACTGGGCGATGGCGAGGCGAAGCGGGTGGCGGATCGTGCTGAGGATGGAGGACCTGGATGGGCCTCGCGTGAAGCCGGGGGCCGACTTGCTGGCGATTGATCTGCTTGAGTGGTTGGGAGTGGACTGGGATGAGGGGCCAGTGTGGCAGTCTGCTGATCTCTCGCCGTATCGCGCGGCGATGGATCGGCTCGCGCGTGCGGGGCATGCATACGGATCGGATCTTTCGCGAACGGACGTGGAGCGGCTGAGTGCTGATCTGGAAGGGCTTTCCGCGCCGCAGGAGGGATCGCACGAGGTGCGGTTTCCGCGGACGCTGCGACCGGCGATTGACGAAACGACGCGAGCGCAGGGATTCGACGATGACGCTCGCACGTGGCGATTTGCGGTCGAGCCGTGGGAGGTGAGCTTCGAGGATCGATTCGCGGGGATGAGGTCGTATGACGTGGCGGAGATCGCGGGAGATTTCATCATCTGGACAAAGCAGCGGATGCCGGCGTACCAGCTCGCGGTTGTGGTGGATGATGCGGCGCAGGGCGTGACGGAGGTCGTGCGGGGGGATGACCTGCTCGACTCGGCGGCGCGGCAGATACTGCTCTATCGGGCGCTCGGGCTGGGGAACGAGCCGCGGTACACGCACCTGCCGCTGGTGAGAGGGGAAGATGGGCGGCGGCTGGCGAAGCGGCATGGGGACACGCGTCTGGATTCGTACAGAGCGGCGGGCGTGGGCGCGGAGCGGGTTGTTGGGCTGATCGCGTTCTGGTGTGGCTTGAGTCCGGGCCGCGTCTCGATGTCGGCGGCGGAGTTCTGTGCGGGGTTCTCGCTCGATACCATGACGCGGAACGGGATCACGTTTGGACCGGAGGATGACGCATGGCTACGCAGGGGCGATCGGTGATGGGGAAGTTCTTGGCGCTGATCGCGTTCCTGGTGGTCGCGGGTGCGATCGGGCTCTCGGTTTCGGGAGGGCTCGGCGGGCCGGGGGACGGCGATAACGGACGGGTTGTGCTCGCGCCGACGATGTCGCTGAAAATCAAGGACAAGGTGTTCAAGCTCGACGTCGCGGCGACGAACGAGGCGCGGATCAAGGGGATGGGCGGTCGGACCGAGATCCCGCCGGGGACGGGGATGCTCTTTGTGTTCCCGCGAGCGCAGCGTCTGAGCTTCCTGATGCGGGATTGCCCGATCGCGATCGATGTGATCTTTCTGGATGGCTCGGGGCGTGTGACGGCGATCCACACCATGCCTCCCGAGGAGGCGCGGCGGGCGGGGGAGAACAACTCGGCGTATGACGCGCGGCTGAAGAAGTACTCGAGCCGCTTCCCGGCGCAGTACGCGATCGAGCTTGAGGGGGGGATGGCGGCGAAGCTCGGACTGAAGGAAGGGGAGAAGATCGCGCTCGACACGGAGCGGTTGTCGAAAGCGTCGGACCTTGAGCGTGTGAAGATCGGTTCGCGTGATTTCTTCCTGGAGTTGGCGGCGAGCGATCCGGTGCGTTCGATGGGGCTCTCCGGACGGGAGGAGATTGCGGAGGACAGCGGGATGCTGTTTGTGTTTCCGGACGCGCAGGAACTGCACTTCGTGATGCGTGACTGCCCGATTCCGATCGACATCATTTTCCTTGATGCGGGAGGGAAGGTGCTCTCGACGCACGAGATGCAGCCAGAGGCCCCGAGAGGCCCCGGGGAGACCGCGGATGCGTATGAGTCGAGGCTGAAGCAGTACGCGAGCAACGGGGCCATGCAGTTCGCGATCGAGCTCCGTGGCGGCACAATCCGCACGCTCGGCCTGAAGCCGGGATCGGTTGTCGCGCTTGATACGGAGCGGCTGAAGCGGCTGGCGCGGTAGGCCGATCCCTTTGATTGGCGGTCTCTGTTCCGCCCAAGGGGAGCATGGATGCCGCACCTGACGCTGATCGTTGCGCACGGAGAGGGAGACTCGACCCGCTGCGAGGCCCTTGTCTCGTCGATTCTGGAGCAATGGCCACTTGGGATCGAGCCCCCGGCGGTGCGCATGGTCGGTCACGCGTCGCTGGCTCTTGAGCGATCGCTGGCGCAGCACGCGACGCTGGTCGTCGGCGATGCGAGCATGCGCGGGGCGAGACTGATCCAGTTGCTTGATCTGCTCGATGGGCGATGCGTTCCTGCGCTGGTGCTGCTGGACTCTGGGGCCGCGGACGCGGCGACCGATGCGCCCGGGATCGTGGTGTGGGGATCGGACGCGGATCACGCACGGATCGCCTCTGTGCTGTACGCGCTCGGCCTGAGGCAGCACACGGTGCAGCGGCTGGCGCACGAGCTTGCGATCGCGCAGCACTGCCAAGGAGGGATGCACGGCGAGATCTCGCGGATGCACGAGGAGATGTCGCTGGCGGCGAAGATCCAGAAGGACTTCATGCCGCGGGGCGCGATCGAGGCCGAGGGGTTTGAGTTTGCGGTGCTGCACCAGCCGACGGGGTATGTCTCGGGTGACATGCACTGCGTGCGGAAGATCGATGACGAGACGGTGGGCGTGCTGGTCGCGGACGCGGTCGGCCACGGGGTGCCGGCGGCTCTGCTGACCATGATCATCGCGCGTTCGGTGCAGTCGGCGCCGCCCCACGTGCTGGCGGATCCGAGCGCGATGCTGGACCGGTTGAACACGGACCTGATGGCGGCGCAGTCCGGGGCGACCCGGTTTGTGACGGCGATCTACGCGACGGTTGAGGTGAGCACAAGACGGGTGCGGGTCGCGGGCGCGGGGCATCCGCCCCCCCTGCTCATCTCGCGGGCCGGCGTGCTTCGTGTGGAGACGGACGGCCCCCTGCTTGGCGTCTTCGATGACGCGACCTTTGGCGTCACGGAGCTAACGCTCTCGCCGGGGCAGACGCTGCTTGTCTACACGGACGGATTTGAGACGTGCTTCCCTCGAGAGGGCGCGGACGCGCGTGAGATCCGCCTGCCGACGAACACGTACGTGGAGCACTTCGCGCGGCTTTGCGATCCGGAGAGCGCGGCGTCGCTGGAAGAGGCGATGACGGAGCTTCGGGGGATGCTGCTCGAGCAGGCGGGCTCGCTGCACCAGGCGGATGATGTGACCGCGCTCGCGATCGCGGCGCGCGGGGTTGCGCCGAAGCGTCGCGCGGCGTGATCGCAGGCCACAGACAGCGTTTTTCCGGGTGGTTCGTGGGACGATCGCGGCGTCAGTCTCTGACGCGGTTCTCGACCATGCGATCGAACTCGATCAGCCCGTCCTTGAGGCGGACGACGCGCTCGCAGCGCTTGGCGATGGAATCGTCGTGGGTGACCATGATGAGCGTCATGCCCTGGGAGTGGAGATTTTCGAAGAGCTTGAGGATCGAGCGGCCCGTGGTGGAATCGAGGTTTCCGGTGGGCTCATCGGCCATGAGGATGACCGGGTTGGTGACGAGGGCGCGGGCGATCGCGGCTCGCTGCTGCTGGCCACCGGAGAGCTCGCTCGGCCGGTGTCCGACGCGATCATCGAGGTTGACGAGGGCGAGGGACTCAATGGCGCGGCGGATGCGATCGGGCTTCGGGACGGCTTGATAGAAGAGGGGCGTTGCGACGTTCTCTTCGACGGTGAGCTGGGGGATGAGGTTGAAGGCCTGGAAGACGAAGCCGATCTTGCGGCCTCGGAAGATCGAGAGCGGCTCATCGGCCATGTTGCGCGTGTCTTCGCCGTCGACGGTGTAGGAGCCCTCGGTGGGCCGATCGAGGCATCCGAGGATATTCATGAGCGTGGACTTTCCGGAGCCGGACGCGCCCATGATGGCGATGTACTGGCCGCGCGGGATGTCGAGATCGATGCCCCGGAGGGCCTCGACCATGACGGTTCCGTCGGGCTTGCGATAGACCTTGCGCACTCCGCGGAGCTCCGCAACATTCTTTGAGCTGATGGCAATTGGTGCGGTTGGCATGGGCGGGGAAGTCTACAGGCGAATGGGGTGCGGGTTTCGGCGGGGGCTGAGAGATGGACGCTGAGATCAGAGGTTGTCGCGGATCTCCGGGCGGAGGCGTGCGAGCACGAACCGGCCGAGCAGGCACGCGCCGAACGCCCATGCGAGCATGATCGCCCACGCATCCCACGTTGGAACGTGGCCCTGGAGGAAGAGATCTCGGATCGCCTGGATGAAGGGGTAGACGGGGTTGAAGGGGAACGTGGCTCGGAACCACGCGGGGACGATCGCGGGGTCGTAGACGATGGGGACAGTCCAGAATCCGACGTGGAGCCCGATCTCGACGAGTTGGCGGATGTCGCGGAGGAAAACGAAAAGGGTGCCGAGCGCCATGCCGAACCCCATCCCCATGACGAGCAGGAGCGCGAGAGGAACCGGGACGAGGAGCCATGTTGCGAGCGGGCCGTGCCCGAGGATGAGCGAGAGGATGACGAGCAGGACCATGCTCACGATGAGCGAGAAGCCAGCGCTCAGGGTGGACTGGGCGACGAAAACCTCCTCGTCGATGGCGAGTTTGCGGAGATACGCCGCGCTGCCGACGAGCGCGTGGGTGCCGCGGCTGAGCACCTCGGCGAAGGCGGTCCACGGGAGGAGCGCGGCGCACAGATAGAGCGTGAAGCGGATGCCGGAGAACTCCCCCACGGCTCGCCCGGTCATGATCTGCCCGAAGATGACCGTGAAGACCGCGATCAGCGCGATGGGGCGCAGGATGTTCCACGCAGCTCCGGCCGCGGAACCGACGTGGCGGTGGCGGACATCGCGCCACGCGGTGCGCAGGATGTAGAACCGGTGGTTGTAGAGCGTGGCGAACATCGAGCGACGATGGTAGAGCGCGGGAGGTGTCGGCGCGTTCGGACGCTCCGACCGTGCCCGGAGCGTGTGCGCGACCTTTACTTGTGCCGGATGCCAATGACGCCGGTTCCAACGCAGCGGCCCGAGCCCGTGCTGTCGATCGTGACGCCGCTGCGGGATCAGTCTCGATTTCTGGCGCGGTGCCTGGCGTCGATGAGGGACCAGCCCGAGCGGGTTGCCGAGCACATTGTGATGGATGGCGGAAGCACCGACGGTGGCGTGGAGGTGCTGCGGGCGTCCGAGGGGCTCGCCAGTTGGCGATCGGAGCGGGATCGGGGGCAATCGCACGCGATCAACGAGGGATTCAGGGCGGCGAGAGGGGTGTTCGGGGGGTGGCTCAACGCGGACGACTGGTTTCTCCCGGGCGCGCTGGGCGAGGTGGCGGCGTTCTTTGGTTCGAACCCGGAGACAGACGTGCTGGTGTGCCGCGCACGGTTCGTCGGGGAGGACGGACGGATGGTGCACGCGCCGAGCCCTCCGGAGCGGATCGACGAGCCGGCGTTGCTGAGGTTGCGTTCGGGGTGGTTCGCGGGGCACTCGATCGCGCAGCCGGAGGTCTTCTTTCGTCTGGAGTTGTTCCGGGCCGTGGGCGGGCTCGATGAGGACAACCACCATTCGATGGATCATCACCTCTGGCTGAAGTTCATCGAGCGCGGCGCCCGGGTTCGCCAATTGGAAACGGTGGTTGCGTGCCAGGGCGTTCACGCCGGGCAGAAGACGGCGGACCGGCTTGCGGCAACGGCTTCGATCGTTCGGAGTGCCCGTGTGTGGCTCGATCGGCGGCGGTCGCACTGGCCGCTGCGCGCCGATGAGGTCTCTGAGGAGATCGAGGCGCTCGAACGGAAACTCGCGCGGGCGGGGCGGTACGTCGGCGCGATCGATCGAGCACTTTGCGGGGCGCGAGATGCGTCGCGGAGGGCCGGCGGAGCGAGTGTCTTGCTGGGGCCTGCGCCAGAGGGGTGGGAGCACGCGATCGAGAGGGTGATCGGCGAGGCGGGCAGGGATGTCGACGCGTGGGTTGTCGTCGCGGAGGGATCGGAGCGTGCTGCGGTTGCTGGCGTGCGGGGCCTCGGCGCGTGCCGCGTCGTTGGTGCCGACGAGATTGGCGTGTGTGGGGCGGGGAGCGTGCGGGGCCTCGTGTTGCACCGGGCACTCGGCGCCGCGTGCGACCCGGGCCGGGTGGTTCGCGACGCGCTCGGCGTGCTCGCGCCCGGCGGGACGCTGGTTGTCTCGGCCGAGCCCGAGGCGTCCGGGACGCATGAGCAGTATCTCAAGCGACTCAGGACGCGGGCTGTGAACAAGATCACCCAGCCGGACGAGTTTGTGATCGGGCCGCGTGCCGACGCCACGATTCGTCCGATGCTCGACGGGGTGGAGTCCTCGATGCCGGAGTTGCATCCGCATCCGCTGGGGATCGAGGTCGAGCGGGTCCTGTCTCACGCTGGGGTGCGCGCGCGGATCGCGGCTGACCATCGGTTCGGCGGGTTCGACTGGCTTCCGCTGGCACCGTTCCCGTCGCTGCCGAAACTGACTCCCCACGGGCCGGATGGGGGCGGGCACGATTGCTGGCGGACGTGCGCCGTCGTCGTCGATGTGTGAACGGGATCAGATGCCGAGCGAGTCCCGCATCACGCTGTGCAACGCGGTGTTGTCGATAATCGACCCGATGCGGTCCGAGCCGGGGCCCAGGGCCGTGACCTCCACCATGTCCGCGGTGTGATTGGGCGAGAGGAACGCGACGCCGAAGTGGTTCGCGAGCACCGAGCCGAGCACGAGCATGCCGGAGTTGGCGGGCTCGAAGGGATCGACACGTTCCTTGTTGGCTCCGCGGATCACCATCTCGATCTCGTCGGCGTCCAGTGTGACTCCCACGCCGTCGCGCACGATCTGGGCGAGCGCGGCGCGTCGCTCGCTCTCGGGCGACTTCGCGAACTGGGCCGCGATCCACGCGAAGCTGTGCTCTGCATTGAGCAGACTGGCAAACCCGCTGTCGCCCCGCTTCTGGTAGAGCGTGAGGCCCGGGTTGCCGTTGCCGTGGTCTGAGGTGATGATCAGGAGGGTTGATGGGTCGTTGGCGACGAACTCGCGCACCACCCCGATCGCGCGATCGAAATCGAGTTGCTCGGCGATGAGCGATCCCGCGTCGTTGTCGTGGGCGGCGTGGTCGACACGTCCACCCTCGATCTGCACGACGAAGCCGCGTTCGGAGCGTGACAGGCGGGTGAGCGCGGCACGCGTCATATCTGCCAGCGAGGGGACGCTCGGCGTGCGATCGAGCACCCAGGGGACGTGGTCACGCCCGAAGAGGCCGAGCAGCCGCCCCGCGCCCTCGAGGCCGGTGCCGACGTCGGTAGACGCGAGGGCGAGTTCTTCTGCGCTGCGGACAACGCTCAGGTCGCTGTGCTGCGCGAGTGTGGGCTGATCGAAGTAGCGCTCTCCACCACCGAGGACGACATCGACGTGACGCTCGAGGATCTGCTTCGCGATCTCTCGCTCCATGTCGCGAGAGGGAACGCTCGCGATGAAGCCAGCGGGCGTGGCATGGGTGACTCGTGTCGTCGTGACGAGCCCGGTTGCGAACCCCGCCTTCCGGGCGGTGACAAGGATGGCCTCCTGCTCCGCGCCGTCGGGGGTGGTGTTGACCGCGCCGTTGTTGACCTTTCGGCCGCAGCCCCAGGTGGACGCCGCGGCGGATGAGTCTGTCACGAGCGAATCCGCGGCGTGCGTTCGTGCCGATGAGCGAACCACGCCCGCCTGCTCCCACAGGGAGACCCACTGGGAATTGACTCCCGACTGCGATCGCGCGGCCATGTCGGCGAGCGTGAGCGTGCCCATCGACATGCCGTCCGACACCATGAAGATCACGTTGCGAGCGCGTGTGGCCTGGCCGCGCCGACCGGCGCGAGACTCCGTGGCGGAGGAGGCGAGGCTCGCCACGCCGGCTGCGGCGGGCATCGATCTGAGGAAATCTCGCCGTTTCATCGGGTATGCCTTTGGAGCGCGGGGTGCGGGGTCGAACTCGGGCCTGAGCGTACCACGCGAGCGGTCGGTCGGGGTCGGAATGGCGTGAAGAATTGGAAAGTCCGGCTGCTTCCAAGTGAAAGCGGGGCGCGGCCCATCGGCCACGCCCCGTGAAGATCGGTCTGCGGGCTGGTTCAGCGGCGGCGACGGAGGCCGATGCCGGCGAGGCCGAGCATGGCGAGCGCGCCGGGGGCCGGAACGAACGAGACGTTGTCGATCAACGCCCGGATGGTCGTGTACTCACCGTTGAGACGGGCCGAGATGCGGGCGGTATCGAATTCAAATCCGGAGAGCGACATGTGGATGCCGGCTGGGTTGTCGCGGCCATCGGGGTCGGAGCCGGCGACAATGAAGGAGGTCGAGCCGACGACGGAGCCACCGGAGAGGGCCTCGAGGATGACCTCAATCCCACCCCATGGGCCGTTCTCGTAGTAGACCATGTCGAAATCAACGCCGGAGACGGCGGCGCCGGTGGTCATGGAGGCGGTGGCGAGGGCGCCGAGCGAGACGTTGTCGCCGGGGATGAAGGCGCGACCGAAGGTCAGTGCGTTCTTCGCGCTCAGGAAGTCGGGGAAGTCGTTGGCGGCGAAGAGCGCGTTCTCAACGATGAGGTCGGTGCCGTTGTCCTCCGGGTTGAAGGGCTGGCCATCGGGGTAGAAGCCGGAGACGTTGTTGGCATCGAAGAAGGTGATGCCGGAGGAGAGGAACGACTCACCCTTGAAGCCCTCTGTTTCTGCGTCGAAATTCGCGAACTGGGCGGACGAGGCAAGAGCGGGAGCCGCGGCGAGAGCGGAGACGACGAGGACGCGAGACAATGCCATTCTTGAACTCCTGTGCGCGAGAGCGCGGTGTGTGGACGACGCGAGTCCCGAAGAACGATTCGGGGACGCGCATGGCTTCGCCCATGGCGAGGCCACCCTCCGCGATTCGAAATGTGTGGTAAAGGTGCCACAGGTTTCCGGGAAACCCACGGGACTCTGACTATTTCGGACCTCTTCGCGGAGACTGGGGTCTTTGCCCTGTCCATTTATTCCCTGTTTCTGGGTATATGGAGCCGGGGCGATCGGATTATCGGACGCGGGAGCGGCTCGCGAAGATCATCCATTCGACCGAGAGGACCACGGCCAGTGCCGCGACGAACCAGGGCCAGAGCTCACGGCGAGCGTCGGCGTGGTCGGCGGCTTCGACGGGGAGGGCGCCGATCGAGATCCGATCGCTGGTGCGGCACGAGGACTCGGCATCGCTCAGCATGGCGATCGGAATCAGGAGCCGCGATGGCGGGGCGAGGGATTCCGCGGCGTAGACGCCCCCGAGGGGCTGGGCGGGGATGACGAGCTGGCCTTGAGCAGCGGATGCGAGGGTGCGCACCGCAGGGAGGCCGACTCGCCCAAAGGCGAATGCGGTCGAGGGTGTGACGCCTCGGAGCGTGATCGCCTCGCCGGTGTGCCAGACGCGGCCGGACTCGCGCTCGCTCCGTCGGGTCAGCCAGTCGGTCGCGTTCTCGATGAAGAGGGGCCAGGAGGGTTGGAGCGGCCAGTTGGTCTCGGCGATGTCGAAGGCAACAGCGAGCCATCGCTCGACACCGGAGTCGGCGCAGGCAAGGGCGATGCCGCCGTCGCTCCACGCGATGGGGACGACGGATGCACCGAGCGGGCTCTCGAATGAGCCGCCCTTGGCGAAGAGCACGGTGTCGAGCGCCAAGTGGCGCGTGAGCGGGTGGTCGCGGTCCCAAGCGATGAGCTTGCCGGGAGACGCGGGGTTGAGCGTGACGTCGGGCGTGGCGGGCGCGACGCCGAACGTGAGGAACGGAACGGCAAGCGGACGTGATCTCGCCCACCCGGGCTCGACGCCGGCGAGGATGATGAGGTCTGCGAAGAGGTCGCTGCCGGAGTCGGAGGATGCCAGATCGTTCCACGCGACAGCAGAAATGGTGCGGATACTCGTGCGTGGAATCTCGCGGATCACGTCGAGGATCGGCCACGACCCATCGGCATCGGGGTCGCCGGAAGTAGAGACGAGGAGCACACGCAGGACGCGAGGCGCGTCGATGGCGATCGAGGCTTCGTTGTCCGAGAGGAGTACATCGGGACGCTCGATGCGGGCGGTGATGATCGACTCTCCGGGGATGTCGATGTCCGCGATGACCGATGCGCCGGCGGTTCCAGACGCTGCGGGATCGACGGAGATCGGGCGACTCACGGCCACGATGCCGTCGATCGAGAAGGTGATGATGGCGTCGCGTCTGGATGCGGATGCGTTGATGACGCGCGCGAAGACGCGGACGGTGGTGGGCGTTTCGGGCGCGCGGCGGGCGGCCATGGCGACGATGCCAAGGTTGTCGGTGGGCAGCGCGGGATCGGGGCCGACACGCACAAACTCAACGATTGCCCCGGGGAGGGCTGCGTCCGGGGCGGGCGCGGGAGCGCCGTCGCTGATCACCACAACACGGGCCGGAGGGCCGGATTCTTCGGCGTTGTCGAGGAGCAGGGCGCGCAGGAGTTCGAAGCTCTCGGCGATGCCGGTGTCGGGATCGTCGGTGGGAGCGATCGAGCCGAGTGCGCGGTCGAGCGAGGCCCAGTCGTTGGTGAATGATGAGACGATGTCGGGGCGAGAGGCGAAAGTCACGATGGCGGCGGAGGCCGCGTCGGCGTTGCGGAGGTCGCGGAGCGAGCGGCGCGCGTGGTCGAGAGCGGCCTGCAGGCGGGTGATGCGACGCCCCGAGCCGTCGACGGTATCGGTCGCGCTCATGGATGCGGAGCGATCGATCAGGTACACGAGGCGTGAGGCGGAGCGGGTCGCGCTCTCGATCGCCGGCCGGCCGATCGCGAGTGCGGCCATCGCGATGACCACTGCGTGCAGCAGCAGGAGCCATGAGGGCCGGATCATCCGGAGCGGGACATTGACCTCCATGTCGCGTGCCGCGGCGTGCCAGAAGAGCGTTGAAGAGATCCACAGGGGGCGGCGACGGAGGCGGAGGAGGTACATCGCGATGAGCACCGCCATGCCGATGGCGCCTGCAAGGATCGCGCTGGCTGGGGCGAGGAGCGTCACGCGAGAGTCTACGTCGGCGTGCGGCCGGATCGGTCGATACCATCCGTGATCGACATGCCCACTCCCAGCACGGCGGCTCCGGCATCTCCTTCGCACGGGGAGGCGGGATCGGCGCGTCCGTCGGCCGGAGGCGAGGGCGGAGCCGCACTCGAAGAGCCGATTGTGGTCGAGGCGAGCGGGCTCTGCAAGTGCTTCAAGATTTACAAGAATCCGTCGGACCGCTTGGCGGAGTGGGTCACGCTGGGGCGGCGGGTGCGGCACAGGTCGTTTGCGGCAGTGGATGGCGTGACGTTCCAATTGAGGAAGGGGCGGTGCCTCGGGGTTGTCGGCGCGAATGGAGCGGGGAAGAGCACGCTTTTGAAGATGCTGACCGGCGTGCTCCGCCCCACGGAGGGGTCGTACCGGATCACCGGGCGGGTGCTCTCACTTCTGGAGCTCAGCGCGGGACTCGATGCGGAGATGTCGGGGCGGGAGAACGTCCGCAGTATGGCGATGCTGCTGAACTTTCCCAAGGAGTTCGCGGCGTCGCGGATGTCGGAGATCGAGTCGTTCGCCGAGCTTGGTGAGTTCTTCGACCGACCGGTCCGCCTCTATTCGAGCGGCATGCGGGCGCGCCTCGGCTTCTCGATGTATGCGTGCTTCCGACCGGATGTTTTCATCGTCGATGAGGTGCTGTCGGTCGGGGACGTCTTCTTTCGGCAGAAGTGTGCGACACGGATGCGCCAGTTGCTTGATGAAGGGATGACGATGATGTTCGTCAGCCACGACGCGCAGGCCGTCCTGAACCTGTGCGACGAGGCGATCCTGCTTCAGAAGGGGAAGCTGGTCTTTCGCGGCTCGCCGGAGGAGGCGATCCGGCGGCACCACTCATCGCTTTCGCAGCCGCTCAAGTGGGCGAAGCGGAAGCCGGGCGAGGCGGCTGCAGCGGCCGAGAAGGCGCGGATTCTGAGCAAAGAGGAGAAGGCGATTCTGCGTTCGGACGTGCTCGGCCCGAGGCGCGAGCATCGGCACGGAACGGGCGAGGCGCGGATCGTGGCGTGCAGGGTGACGAACAGCCGGAATGTGGATTCGGTCGCGACGCCGCTCGACGGCAAACTGACATTTCACGTGCTGATCGAGGCGGATCGCCGGATCGAGCGTCCGAGCGTCGGCGTGCAGTTGTACGACCGACTGAACAATCTCGTGTTTGCCTCGGCAACAGCGCAGCTGCGGCACAAGCTGCCCGCGCTGGAGCCCGGCGAGCGCGTGGTGGTCTTTCTCACGCTTGCCCTGAGCGTGAAAGAGGGGACGTACACGTTTGGATTGTCGCTGACCGAGCCGGGCGATGGAGGGGATGGCCAGCCGCTCTATCACGATTGCTTCGACCTCCTGGGGCCGCTCGAGGTTTCATCACCGGCGGATGGGAAGCGGACGTTCTTCGGCATGGCGCGACTGCCGCTGAGCGCGCACCACGCGGTCATTCCGACCCAGCATCTGGAGATTCGGGGCCCGGACGCGAATGGTGCGTGACCGAAGGATCGCAGAGAACGACATCCCACGGGAATGGATGCACGCGACGAGCGATTTGCAGAGGCGAAGCGTGCGCGAAGGTCTGCGGGTGCAGCCATAGTGGCGACACGGGTGTGGCGGGTCGCTCGTCGGGCTCGACCCGCGTCTTCGTATCGGGATCGACAGAGGCCTGTGCGTGATGCGCGATCAGCCATTCGACGAACAGCTGCGCATCGACCGGGCCGGAGCCTTGTTCCCTCTTGAAAGACTCAAGAAGGTCTGCTCGAACCGCCACCGGGCCGCGGACGGGCGCAGCGATGGCGGTCGAGACCACGCCGGGCGTGCCGAACACGCGGTGATCGGTGTTGGATGTGTGCTCCCAGCCGATGGCAAAGTCGGCTCCGCATGCTTCAATGGCGTGCCGGAGTGCCGGGGTGTCGTCGCCAACGATGGCCGCCACGACGCGCGGCATCGGAGCCCTTGCTCGAGCGGATCGCTCCGTGATTGTTCGTTGGAAGAGTTCCACGCGTATGCCGACGGCCCGCTGGTTGGCGCAGAACTCCGCGACGCGGGCGCGGGCGGCCCGCGACATGGTGGCACGAGCTTCCGCGGAGAGTGCGTCGTGCGCCATCAACGCCTCGGCAAGTAAGGTGGGATCGCTAGGGATGAAGATGTGACCCTCTACGCCGTCGCGCACCAGTTCCGACATGCCACCGACGCTTGGGGCGACGACCGGCAGACCGGCGGCCATGGACTCGACTGCGGCGTACGGGAAGTTGTCGACCACGCCGGGCGCGAGACAGAGATCGGCGCGAGCGCGGGCTTGCGCAAGCGCAGGCGCGTCGAGTTTGCCGAGCAGGGTGACGCGGGACGCGAACGCGGGCGGCACAATCGCGTGAAGGGATCGGCGCGCGAACCATGCGCCGGTGCGCCAGTCGCGGGTGTCCTGCCCAGCGAACTCCATGTGGAGGTCTGCTCCGCGACGGGAGGCGATGACGAGCGCGCGGAGCGCGATATCGATGCCTTTGCGCGGTTCCATGCGCCCGACGAGCAGGCACCGGAGAGGTCCGCGCCCGGCTGCAGCGCCCGTCGCGAGCACTCGTCTGGTCGGCGATTCGGTCGACGCGATGAGATGACCGAGCGGGTAGGGAACGGTCTTGACGGGTGAGATCCCCCATCGCTTCATTGCCCACGCACCGAGATCACGCGACGGAGAGATCACAAGGTCGGCCCACTGTGCCGACTCCCGCTCGGCGCGTCGGAGCTCGAGCGAGGACCGGCGGGGCGGCGCTTCTCGGTTGTATTCGTCGATCCATTCATTGGGAGAGTGGAGCTGGACGACGAGCAAGGGTGAACGACCATCGGGAGTGGAGAGTGAGCGGGAGCCGAGACGACGCCGATTCAGCGTCCACCAGAGGATCCCGCCGCACTCGGGCGCTTCGACAACGTCGATCGAGAACTCGCGGACGATGGCCGGGAGCGCGTCCGCAACCTGGCGTGAGAAGAGACACCACGGGCCGAGTTGCTCGAGGGCCGCTCGATTCTGCGGTGTGTCGATCGCGGGCGCCGGCCGGGACCAGTCCGTGCCCAGCACGAGTGGCACGCGAAAGACGGTGACGCCAGGGTCTCGGGTGTGCGGCACTCGCGATTCCGATCCGTCGTCGGAGACGGTGAGTACCACGACGCGATGGCCTGCGGATGCGAGCGCGTGCGCGGCCTGCTCGGTGTAGGTGCCGATGCCGCCGCCGTAGAAGGGCGGGAACTCGCGTGAGACCAGGGCGATGTTCATTCGCCCCCCTTTGCGGAAGGAACGGCGAGGGCGCGGGGGGTGATCTCGGGCACGGCCTGCCAACGCGCGAGGAGCTCGCGGCGTTCGTGCGGATGCAGTGCCCCTGGTCCGATCTGCTCGAGCATGAGCCGCACGAGCCACGCGAGTCCAATGGGACGGAGCGACTCCGGATCCTCGACGATGGTTCGCGTGCGCGTCGAGCAGGTGCGTGGCAGAGAGGCGACGCGGGAGCGCGACGCGGCGAGATGGATCGCGATTGCCCACGTCGAAGCGGCGTCGAGCACCGCGTCGGCCGGCAGGTCGCGGAGCGATTCGAGTGCGGAGATTGAAGCGGGGCGCAGCGCAAGAGGGCCGACGGACATGGGACGTGCGAGCAGATCGACGAGTGTCAGATCGTCGCCGGATCGGCCGCCGACCCGAACGGTGGCGGGAGCGCGACGATCGTTGGACGACGTGCCGCGCGCGGGCGCGTCCTGCCAGCGCCACCAGGCGACGGCGGCGGCCAGACCGGGATCGGCGTGCAGCACCGATGCCAGGGCTGATTCCATGTGGGGCTCGGGCACCCATCGGGGGCCGGGTGAGATGAGGAGGAGGGCGCTGCTCGATTGCGGTGCGGCACGGACTCGATCGAGGATGCGACGGAGCGATCCGAGGGAGCCGTCGGCTCGGATGTGCACCCAATCGGGCGCGTTGGTCGGAGATTCGTGCGTGCTCGGCTTCGGCTCGGTCATGGCGGCTCGGGGCGCGCGAGGTTGTCGGATCGCGGCGCGAGCACATAGTATGGGCGGACGCGTCGGCCCCCGAGTCTGGGTAAGGACGTGCGGAGACGCGATGTTCAGAACAGCAAATCCCGATGCCACCCTGATCCTGCTTCACATCCCGAAGACCGCGGGAACGACGCTCGCGATCATTCTGATCGGGAAGTACGGCCAGGACGCCACGCGTGCCGTTACCGGGGGCTACGCGGGGCGAGAGGCGTTTCCGAGAGAGCCCGAGGCGGCGCGAACCTCGCCCCGCCTGTACATCGGGCACCAGGCCTTTGGCCTGCACGAGCACATCCCGCGGCCGTGCGAGTACGTGACGGTTGTCAGGGATCCGGTCGCGAGGATCGTGTCGCACTATCACCACGTGCTGAACGAGGAGACACACTATCTGCACAAGCGTGTGGTCGAACGCAGGCTGACGCTCGAGCAGTACGCCGAGAACCCATTCAAGTCGCACGAGCTGGACAACGGCCAGACCCGCATGCTGGCGAGCTTTGCCCTGAATCGATCCCAGCCGATCGGTCAGTCGCAGCGGACGCTGATCCCGAGCGCGATGGAGAATCTGGAGCGTTCGTTCTGCTGCGTCGGGCTCACGGAACGATTCGACGAGACGATGGTGCTGCTGACGGACTCGCTGGGGTGGGAGCGGATCCCGGCGTACCTTCCGGCCAGAGTCTCGCAGAGCAAGCCGCGCGAGCCGATCCCGCAGTCGGTGGCGGACAAGATCCGCGAGGTCAATTCGATGGATGTCGAGTTGTACGAGTGGGTGTCGCGGCGCTTCGACGAACACGTTCGGTCGCTCGGGGAGACCTTCCAGAGCCGCGTCCGGGGTGCGCGGGATGAGAACGCGCGAATCGCCGAGCAGATTCGAGCTCAGAAGGCGGCCCAGGCCTGAGCGACTGTGCGGGAATCAGACTTGGGCCCGATTTGGGCGGTGGCGTGGCAATCACCGGCTCCGGGAGCGGCACACCCGAGTTCGGCTGGGATCCGGCAAACCCGTTCGAGATCCTGGGAGGGGGCTTTCCACCGATCAGGAGCCGCACTAGCATCAGGCCCTTATGGACCTGAGCAAGATCGTCACCGGGCAGCTGATCGTCAACTTGGTCGTGATTCTCGTGGCTGTCCACGTGATCCTGCTGACGGTGGCGTATCTCATCTATCTTGAGCGGAAGATCTCGGCGTATATCCAGGACCGGGTAGGTCCGAACCGGGTGGGCTTTGACTTCGGGCTTCCGATCCTGAAGAAGCTGACGTTCGGGTTCGGATTCTGGGGGCTGGGCCAGCCGCTCGCGGACGGGCTCAAGTTCCTTCTGAAGGAGGACTACACGCCGTCTGGTGTGGACAGGCTCCTCTTCACGCTGGGGCCGATGTTCTCGATCATTCCCGCGCTGATGGGCTTTGTGATCCTTCCGCTCGGCGGGGTGTGGGTGATGCCGGAGTTCACACTCCCGTTCATCGGAACCATCGCCGGGGGGCCGGTGCATGTGGCCGGCGCGAACATCAACGTCGGGATCATCTACATGCTCGCGGTCGCGTCCGTGGGCGTGTACGGGGTGTCGCTGGGCGGCTGGGCGAGCAACAGCAAGTACTCGTTTCTGGGCGGGATGCGAGCGACGGCGCAGATGATCTCCTACGAGATCCCGCTGGGGCTCTCGCTGCTGGCGGTGCTGCTGATGGTCGGCTCGCTCACGCCGGACCGGATCATCGGATATCAGCTTGAGCACGGGTGGCTGGTGTTCAGCCAGCCGCTGGCGTGTGTGATCTTCTTCATCGCGATTCTCGCGGAGGCCAATCGGGCTCCCTTTGACATCGCGGAGGCCGAGAGCGAGCTGGTCGGCGGGTACCACACCGAATACTCGGCGATGCGATTCGCGATGTACTTCCTCGCGGAGTACGCCCACATGTTCACGAGCTGCGGGCTGTTCGCGCTCCTGTTCCTGGGCGGCTGGGACATCGCGCCGTTCCACAACCTACTCCCCAATCAGACGTCGAGCATCCTGATCGTGCTGGCCAAGTTCGGCGTCTTCTACGGGAAGATCCTGTCGCTGATCGCCTTCATGATGGTGATCCGCTGGACGCTTCCGCGTTTCCGCTTCGACCAGATCATGCAGGTCGCGTGGCAGGGCGTGATCCCGCTGTCGCTGGTGATCGTCGTCGCGACGAGCGTCATGGTCTACCTGCGGATGACGGACGTGTTCTCGATGACCCTTGCCAACGGAGCGGTCGTCGCTCTCATGATGTTCGTGCTTCCCCGTCTCCCCCGCAACGAGCCAAACCGCAAGCTGCGTCTGGCCGGCTCTCGGTTCTTCGCTCCTGAGGGACACGACGTGAAGACGTCGCCGACGGATCCGGTCGCGCTCGAAGATCGCCCTTACGAGGGCTCGCTGCCGGTGCTCTGAGCCGGTGCGCGCGGGCACACCCGCGTTGATCGAAACTCGGGTTGGATTCAGTCGGCGCGAGCCGATGTTGGCCTGGGCTTGGCCTCGGCAGCGACCGCGGGGCGCTTCGCTGCGGCCGGTGCCTTGGGCAGCGCGTGGGTTGGGATCGCGCGAACATTCGTCACCAGCAGCGACATCGGCCTGGAGCCGGGACGCCAGTGCCAGACGTGAAGTTCGAGCGCGTTCACGCCCTTCTTGAGCGTGGTGTTGAACGCGATGGCCGGCTTCTGACCCGGCGCGGTCGAGGGCACCTCGTGCTCGGCGATCGTGCCCCGTTCGCTCACGAGGCGGACGCGCTGGCCGGTCTCGAAGTTGCGATAACGGATCACGATCCGGTGTGGGCCGGCCTCGCCGACATCGACCTCGAAGCGAGCGATGGGGCCAAGGATCCACCGGCACCGGGGCAATCCCTGCTCCGGGTACGGCCCCTCCCAGTGGTCAAAGCCGCTGACCGCGCGCCACCCGGGCTCGACTGACGCGACGCGAGTGGGCTCGGCGAGAGGAGGCGTGTTGAGCGCGATGCCGAGCTTTCTTCCGAGATTCAGTCGCCTCTCAAGGCCCGAGTCTCGCAGGAGTTCGACGAGCCGGTGTGCGGCGGCGACCATCGACCACTCGTTGCGGACGTGGATCGGTCCGAGCGCGGAGAGCCGAGCCCGGAGTTCGGCATCGTGGTAGAGGGTGCCGATCGCATCGGCGAGAGATGCGGGGTCCACTCGCTCGGCGACGAGCCCGGTGACGCCATGGGTGATCGCCTCGGGGACGCCGTCGATCGGATAGCCGATGGCCGGCGTGCCACAGGCGGCCGCCTCGACGAAGACCTGACCGAACGCCTCTTCGAGCGATGGACCGACAAAGACGTCGCACGCGCTGTAGAGCATCGCCAGGCGCTGCGGGTCGTCCATGTACCCCATGGCCCGCATGCCGGGTATAGGCGGGGCCTGATCGGCCGCGAGGTGGCCGACACAGACCACAAGGGCGTCGGGGAGCGCGAGCGATTGCATCGCTTCGGCGAGGTGCGAGAGCCCCTTGCGCGTGTCATCCAGCGATGATGCGCTGGAGAGCACGATGAATCGATCCTGGGGTAGACCGAGCAGCTCACGGCAAAGGTGTTTATCGCGCGGCTTGAGCACGTCGGTCTCGAAGCCGTACTTCAGCCACGAAACGGGCGGACGCGTGCCGGTCAGCTCGCAGAGGGGATCGGAGGCGATCGCGTGCGCGGCGACCTGCGCCACGTGGCGGCTGTCGCCGGCGACAACGAGCTTGCCGGATGAGGAGAGCACGCGACGCTTGGCGTTCCACATGGGCGCAATCTGGTCGGGCGCGAGTGCTGGGTATCCGCCGGGGCAGGTGCAGGCCTCGGAGCAGCCGCTGAGATAGGCGGAGCAGCCGCCGGTGTAGGCGCATCGCCCGGTCACGAGCCAGAGATCGTGCATGACGAAGAGCGTGTGGAATCGCGAGGCGATGAGGCCGAGGGTCTCGGCACCGACGCCCGCGCCGTGGAGGTTGCCGACAACGACCAGGTCGGGATTGTGACGCTCGATCTGTTCGAGGACGGACTCGGCGCCGATTCGGGTCTGTTCGCGTGTGGGGTGGACGGTCGTCGCGGCGAGCGAGACGACGTCGTGGCCCATGGCGGCGAAGGTCGCGCCGACGCGACGATGGGCGATGCCTGCACCGTAGGTGTAGCCGATATCGTTGAAGAGAACGACTCTGATCCGGTCGCGGCCGGGCGATCGCGCCGGGGGAGGCGTCAGGGATCGCTCGGAGGCGAACGCGTCGCGGACTCCGGGGAGTTCGGACTGGTAGTCGCTGGCGACGGCGGTTTTCTGTGCCTCGTGCACGCGGTAGTGCGCAACGGGGCTGGAGATGACCTTGAGCTTCGCGCCCGCGTGCGCGAATCGCAGCCACATCTCGTAGTCCATGCTGTAGAAGGCGTCCTCACGGACGTGCGCGCCCGCACGCTCCCAGAGATCGCGGGTGAACATCACCTCGGGCTGGTAGAAAAACTGGCCCCGGAGCCAGCACCCTTCCAGATCGAGGAGATCGGCGATGGGGAGCGGGCCGTTGGAGCATGATGTGAGGTGACGCTGAACGAGCTCGCCCTCGCGATAGAGCTCGCAGACTCCTGCGATCATGTCGGGCTTGTCGCGCCAGAAGGCCAGCGCGATCGCGCGGAGCGCGCCGGGCGCGAGCATGTCGTCGGAGTTGAGCCACGTCACGATCTCGCCGGTCGCGAGGCGCATGCCCTTGTTGATGGCATCGGATTGCCCGCGATCCTTCTCCGAGACGATGTGCGCGAGCCGGCCGCGGTGTCGCTCGAGGATCTCGGCTGTCTGGTCGGTCGAAGCGCCATCGATCACGATGTGCTCAACGTTGGGATAGCCCTGGTTCTGGACGGAGAGGAGCGTCTCCTCGATGTACGGCCCCTGATTGAACGTCGGGGTCACGATCGAGATGCGGGGCCATGGCGAGCCATCGGGAAGTGTCGGGGGGAGCGGGGCCTGCGCGACGGCGACATGCGGCCAGCCGGTGCGGGCGACGGGCTTTGCGGGGCCGCGCTCGGGCGGGGCACCATCCGATGATTGATTCGCTGGAACTGTCATGCCTTCCCGGTCCGCTCGGTGTGTGCTGGCTGGCGCGGGTTCAGCGCGGCGGGCTTCACCTCTCGCAGCTCCTTCTCCCACGGAAGCGACATCGCGATGCCCATTCGCTGCCCGAGCTTGCGCCAGCGAGAGGCGAGGAGGTCGGAGACGCGCTGGCGAAGCGTGGCGTTCTCACGCCGGAGCGTGGCGGCGTTGGCCATCGCACGGTCGCGCGCCGCCAGACTCTCGCGGTGCGACTTGCCTTCAGCGGCCAGGGCGGCACGAATCTGGACGAGTTCTCCATCTCGCGCGCTGACGAGGGCGTCCAGCGCGTCCCGGTCGGTGCGGGCTCGCGAGAGATCGTTGCGAAGCGTCTCTGCGCGGGCCTGGGCCTGGATCACGGACTGCTGCACGCGCCCGAGTTCCTCGGCGATGCGCGCGGCGCGACCGGTCTCAACCAGAGCCGTCGCGTTGGCGGTGGCGGCCCGAAGATCTGCCTCGCGGAGTTCTCGCCTTGATGTCTCGATCTGGTCTCGCTGGGCATCTACTTCACGCGAGAGCTCGGCGACACGCGCGGTGCGGATCTCAAGCTGGGCCTTGAGGTCTCCGGCGACACCGTGGATCCGGTGGAGTTCGGAGCCGAGCCCGTGCAAGTTGCGGACCTGCTCGCGCAGATCCTCGATCTGCACACGGGCGGCGGCGACTTCCGCTTCGCGTGCCGAGAGAGATGTACGGAGCTCGCCAGCGACGACATGGACGCGCTGAAGGTCTGCGCCGACCTCATTCACTCGGGCGGCGAGCGTCTGGGCCTGGATCGCCTTTGCACGCAGTTCCTCGAGTTCGTCCTTGGGGATCGCGAGGGCATCTCCGGACTGGAGCTTTTCCAGACGCTCCTTGAGCTGTCCCGCGACACGGTGGGCGTCCTGCAGGTCCGCGCCAAGCCGGTGCATGCGGTCGAGCTGGACTCCGATTGAGGAGACCTGGGCACGCAGCGTCGTGATCTGCTCGTCGCGTTCCTTGATCGTCGCGCCGCGGGCCTCGAGCTGCGTCTGGAGGTCGGCGTTGTCCGCGGCCTGGCGTTCGAGCGCGTGCTGCAAAGTCGAGATGAGCTGGGCGATCCCCTTGAGCTCGGCTGAACGCTCGAGTCCCTCGGCGATGCGGCCGATTGCGCCCGTGCAGGCGTCGTCGATGAGGCCCGCGGCATCGCCCACCGTCGCTCGACTCGCGGCGGCCTCGCGCTGAAGTCTCGCGGCGTTCCACTGGTTCCGCAGGCGAGCCGCGGCGCCCGCGCCGAGAACCGCGTCGGCGACAGCCTCGCACCGGGCACGATGGTCTTGCGCCACGTCGGTGGCATCGAGCAGGATTCGGGTCTTGTCCTTCGCTTCCGACCGGACCATCTGCGCCATCGCCTCGCCCGAGGAGAGGCAGGCGATCGCGTCCGGCGCGAAAGCGCGAATCGACGCTTCGGCATCGCCCGGCCTGTCACGCAATTGGTGGCAGCGGGACTCGGAGGCAACGCCCAACAGGGCGTCCAGCGACCTTGGGACGCCGATGTTCAGCACCTCGTGGTTTGCGCTCGCGAGCAGCCCGACGAGTGTGCCAGCGTCGGCGGCGTCGCCGGGAATCTCGGAATGGAGCAGGACAACTCTCATGTGGTGGTCAAGCAGTCAACCAGCATGGACGTTAGCCGATGTGCCCGGCCGACGCCAGAGGTGAATGGGTGTTGTCTTCGATCGACCAATGGTCCACATTGACGCGTGCCGCTGAGTTCGGCACGGGCTCGACACAGATACTCGTGACGCTCACGGTCATCGCGTCCCTGCGCTTCATGAGGACACTTATTTCCGGACGTTCCGGCCATGTGTGGGCGTGATAGGCGTCCTGGGATGCCACGGTTGGATGGGGAACAACGATCTCTTTGAACAGCGGCAATCTGGGCGAGACTGCCGAATCACCGAGGCCAGAGCTTACAAAGCAGACCGGGAGCGAGTGATCGACCGTCGCGACGAGTGCCCGCCGATTCCAGAAGGCATCGAAGAGGTGCGGCCCAGCGGGCGTCGGTTCGACGCCGACCAGGCGGAACGGTGGAAACGGCGAGAGGTCCATCTGTCTGAGTCTGTCGAGAGCTGCCTCGTTCGAGCCGAGCGGCATCAGCAAACCGATGAGCGACCCACGAGACTGGGGTCGAGGGGGCGGGGCCGGAGGCGGTTCCAGATTTCCGTTGAGGATGCAGAGCGTCTGGCCGCGTTCGGAGGTGGCGACCCAGGTGCCTCCCGCGTTGGGATCGCGCGGGGCGACGACCCTGACACCCCCAAGGATCCGCCACGACGGCGCCTCGCCGGTTGCGCGAGTGCGCTGCTCGTCTCGATTGGTCACGAGCCGATATGCGCCCGGGGCCGATCGCAACGCGATGATGGAGACGGTACACACCGGGAAGTTGGCTCAGCGATTCGAGGCCTCGAAGTTCAGCGTGGAGGGCGCCTTTCCAAACTGGTCGCCGACTTCGAGCCCGAACTCGGCGGCGATGGTCTTCATCATCGCGTTGTGGTGGATCGCGTGATGGGTGGCGAAGGCAAGCTCACGCACGAGCGTCGAGGGCAGCACTGCTTCCGAGCCGTCGCTCGCGAGCATCACGCGGATCCGTACCGGGCTCGCCATCGCGGCCTCGTCGAGTGCGCCGATCTGCGCCTGGATGGCGCGGATCGTCGCGAGAGCCGAGGCACGCTCGGTTTCCATCGGGACGTTCCTCGCCCGATGGTCATAGTCGATTGGGGCGGGGTTCGCGGTGCCGCCGAGCGCGGCGGCGAAGTGGTCGAGCGCGTGGCGCACGTGCTTCCCGATCGTGCCGCCTCGGATCGTGGTCGCGTCCGCCGTGTAGACGGGCTCGGGGATCGATTCGATGAACCCTGCGCACTGCTCGAGGAGCACGATCGCGGCCTTGCCGACGGACCGAGCGTTCGGAACGTGTTCCATATGCATAGAGGATAGCAGGGCTCGCGGCTGATTGCCGCGATGCGCACTCGGAGCGTCTACCCCTCGGCGCGCGATTCGAGCACGCTGGTGACGATGTCGCGATGGTTGGCGCATCGCGGACACTTGTGCTGCCCGCCGAGCTTCCCCTTGGCATCGAGCCATCGATGGAAGGTGCCGATAGGAACGGGGGTGATGGTGGGCCCAACCATGCCGAGATCGTCGGTTCGCTTGGTGTCGTAGTCGACGCACTGTCGCTTCAGCTCCGCGTCGAACGCGTGCGAGAATCGCTCCGCCATCGGTGCGAAAGCATGCTCATCAACTTCCACGACGAGTTCCAGGCCGCCACGGCGTCCGCCCACGGGATAGACCGGAGCCGCCGTGAACTCACCGACGACCATAGCGAGTGATCGCGCGGCGGCCGCGACCGCGTTCTCGATGTGCTCAACGATCAGATTCTCGCCGAAGGCGTTGATGAAGTGGCGATGCCGGCCGACGATTCGGAGGCGGCACGGCCCGTCCCCTCCCGCGCCGTCCGGCCCGCCCGGGACGGTGTCAAACTCGACGACATCACCGATGATGTATCGCCAGAGTCCCGCGCAGGTGGACATGACCACCACATAGCGCTGGCCCTTCTCGACCTGGTCGCACGTGAACGCACGGGCATCGGCGCGATCGATCTCCTCAAGCGGCACAAACTCGTAGAAAATCTCGGCATCGCTCATGAGTCGCAACGCCGGATCGCCTGGCGTGTCCTGCATCGCGATGAACCCTTCCGAGGCTGGGTAGAGCTCGAACCGGGTCGGAATATCGTCGCCGTCGGGAGAGCCGCTGAAGGCCTGGCGGACGCGCCCGTCGAATGGGGCGTACTTCACGCCGCCGTGAACCAGGACCTCAAGGTGTGGCCAGATGTCGCGGATGGTCCTGCGCTCGCCGCCCCTGCGCTCGGCATCGAGTTGGATCACGCGCTCGAAGAGCACGATCCCCCACGAGGGCATGCCGCTGACCATGCGCATGTCCATGTCGATGCACGCGCGTGCCATCGCGTCGATCTTGCTGGGCCAGTGGCTCATGAGCGCGATCTCTTTGCCCGGCGCGTAGATCTCCGAGAGCGGCCAGCGGATGAGCGGCGTGACGATCCCCGAGAGATCGCCGGTGCGCACCCCGTGCTGGTTGGTGGAGAGATCGCTGGAGCCGCCGAGGAAGAGGCACTTGCCGCCGAAGAGTCGCGAGGCGGGGACGCCGAATCGATGGAGATGGGCGAAGATGTCGAACGAGGCGTGCATGTTCGAGCGGAGCATCGCCCTGGAGACGGGGATGTACTTGTCGCCGGCGGTCGTGCCACTGGTCTGGGCGAAGTCCATGACCCTGCCCGGCCAGAGGACATCCGGCTCGGCGCCCTCGCGCATGCGCGTGATGGTCTCCTTGAACGCGTACCAGTCTGCGATGGGTGTGGCAGCTCGGTAGGCGCGGAGCATCTCTTCGCCGGGCGTGCGTCCGATCTTCTCGAAGTCGTGGGCCCTTCCGAACTCGGTGCGCGAGGCCGTGTTCAGCAGGCGCCGGAGCTGGAGTCGCTGGAGGCGGGCGGTGTTCGCTCGCCAGAACTCGCGATCATCGAGCAGTCGCCTGCGCTTGCGGAGGTACGTCTGGAAGCCGACGCCGATGAGCGAGGTGGGGCGTAGTGGCGGCCTCGACGTTGGATTCCGGCTGCCGGCCGTTGGTCCTGACGATGGTGGCGAGATGGTTGGCATGGACGGTTTGGAAGCCGGCGCGTGCTTGTGATCAGGACCGGCTGTCGCGCCGATCGAGTTCGTCGAGGAACGCGTTCATCGCTGCGGCGAACTCGGCGGGGCACTCGATCATCGGCGCGTGGCCGCACTGCTCGAGCCAAATGAGGCGTGTGTCGGGGATCTTGGCATGGAATTGCTCGGCGGCTTCCGGCGGCGTGACGACGTCCTGCTTTCCCCAGATCAGCAGCGTGGGACAGGAGATCTGCGAGATCTTGAGCCCCAGGTGGTTCCTGCGGGCGGTGCGAGAGAGACGCACCATGGCACGAGCGCCGCCGCGGACCGAGAGTTCCTGATGGGCGCGGTCGAGGTCGGCCTCGCGCATCTTCGATCGATCGTGGAAGAGCTCGCCGATTTTTTCGGCCAGCCAATCGCGCGAGGGACGGATCTGGATCTCGCGGACCATTGTCCGCTCAAGCAGGCCCGACGCCCCGGCAAGGACGAGGCCGCTGACCAGGTCGGGGCGCTCGAGCGCGACCCGGAGGGCAACGTGTCCGCCAAAGGAATTCCCGACGAGTATCGCGGGCTCGGCACGGGACTCGAGGTACCGGGCCGTCATGTCCGTCACCGCGTTGATCGTGCAGTCATCGCCCCGCAGCCCGAGCAGTGGAATCTCCAGCAGCTCGCAGGCGGCCCGGTGGCGGATGTTGCGGACAACGTCCTCCCAGTGGTCGTTGAGGCCGACGAGTCCATGGAGGAAAACCACCCTCCGCCCGGTGCCGGCAGACTCCACCTTGGCCTCGATGGGTGTCCCCTCGGGTCCGTGCAGGATGTGGCTACCGACTTTCAGGTCGGGGGCGGCGAGACCGAGTTGGTCGCTCGTGGGTGGCAAGGGCGTGGAGGGCTCCGTCGTAACCAAGATAGTAACCGCCAAACATCCGCGAACCAATCGGGTTTCTGCGGCCCTCGGGCTTATGCGAGGGGCTTGGAGTGCTCCGCGACGACCCGACCGTCCTCCAGCTTGACGATTCGGTCGGCCCGCGCGGCCACATGGGCGTCGTGCGTGACCATCACAACCGTCTGACGGGTGCGCTCGCGGATCTGCGCCAGCGTATCGAGAATCGCGTCTCCGGTCTTCCGATCAAGGTTCCCGGTCGGCTCGTCTGCGAGCAAGAGACGGGGCTCGTTGATCAGGGCACGGGCGATCGCCACGCGCTGACGCTCGCCGCCGGAGAGTTCCGCGGGTCGGTGACGGAGGCGACTTCCGAGGCCGAACGCACCGAGCAGCGACTCGGCGCGCGCGCGACTCTCTCCCCGATGGGACGCGAAGGCGAGACCGTGCCGAACCATCCCGGCGATCATGACGTTCTGCAGGACATTCAGCTCCGGGAGGAGGTGGTAGAACTGGAACACGAAGCCGACCGTGCCGGCGCGATAGCGATCAAGCTCGCGAGCGGCCATCGAGCCGATGGCATGGCCATCAAACATGACGGAGGCGTCGGGTTCACCCTTGGGAGCTCTGTCCGGACGGTCGAGCCCCCCGATGAGATGCAGCATCGTGCTCTTGCCCGAGCCCGACGCCCCGAGAATCGCGACGAATTCGCCCTCTTCGACGGCGAGCGATGCGCCGTGCAGCACCGGGACTTCCACCCGTCCCAGCCGGTAGGTCTTTCGCAGGTGCTGCACTTCGAGAAGAGCCATCGTGGGACGCTGCCTTCGCCTGTTGGGCTGCGGTTGGACGCGATTCATTCGAACCGGAGGGCCTTGACCGGGGAGAGATACGCCGCGCGGAGCGCGGGGATGATCGCGCCGATCGTGGAAGAGAGGATACCGCCGAGCATGACGATGACGGCCTTGTCGGGCTCGACCTCGTTGGGAATCTCGACAAAGTAGTAGACGCGCGGGTCCCAGATCGTGATGTTGAGCGCTTCACCCATCCAATCGTGGATGGGATTGATGTTGAGGACGATCGCGTAGGCCAGCGCGCCCCCGAGCAGCGATCCGATCAGCCCGATCGCGAGCCCGTAGTTGATCCAGACCATCGCGACGCTCAGACGCCCCGCCCCGATCGAGCGGAGCACACCGACATCCTTGGTCTTCTCGCTCACCATCGACCAGAAGATGGCGAGCACCAGGATCACCGCGGTGAGCGAGATGAACGAGAAGATAAAGAGAACCAGCCCGGTCTCCTTCTTCACTGCGGAGATCAGCGTCCGGTTCTGGTCTTCCCACGTCGAGACGCGGATGCTGCCTATCGGCGGCACCTGCTTGTCGTGCGCGGCGGCGAACGCCTTGTAGATCGTTCGGCAACGCTCGGCCAGGATGCGAGGATCCGCCTCGGCATCCACTCCCCTGACCAGAACAGTGGTCGCTCGGGCGGGTTCGATCAGCATGGGCGGCGGCGGCGCGGGGATCTCACGCCCGGTCACGGGATCTGTGGCGATCGCGAACGGGTCGTAGGGAATCGTCGGATCGAGGCGCCGGGCCTCGTCCATGTTCAGCATGTCCTGGATCACGGCGAGGTTCACGATCATCGTCTGCTTGTCGATGTCGTAGAGCCCCGACTGAAACTCGTTGGCGACCGGGAGCTTGCGAGTCTTGGTCTCGACGGAATGGCCGCTGCCGTCCATGGCCAGCAGGTTCAGCGTGACCGTGTCGTCGAACATCAGCACCTGCACATCGCGGGTGGTGCCGTCGGGCTGGGGGACAATCACGATGCCGGGCGTATACCCGCCCCATACCTCGCGGATGTTGTACCCCGAGACCTCGATGCCCATCACCGCGGCGCCCACCATGCGGTCGGTCGCTGGGTCGTACTCCTCGAGTGCGAGGCCGTCCTTCTGCTTCTGCTCCCACAGGGGATGCTGGCGATTCCGCCAATCCTGCTGCTGCTTGTCCTTCTTCAGCGGTTTGGCAAGGGGCTTCCAGTAGAGCGTGTCGGCGAAGCCGGTGACTCGGTCGAACGAGGGGCCGTCGACACCCTTCACAACCACGAGCTCGTTCCGGTCGCCGGGCAGGTGGACCAGCCCATACGACTCGATCATCGGGCACGCGGCCTCGATCATGGGGTCGGCCTCGAGCATCGAGATCAACTCGTCGTAGTGCGGGAATCCGACATTCGGCCAGACAATCGCGACGTCACCGATCATCGTGCGCCCGCTCTTGACCAGATTCTTCAGGAATCCGCCCATGACCGACCACGTGATCAGCACCATCGCGGTGCAGAGCACGACGGCGATCGACGCCAGAAGCGGCATGATCTTTGACGTGAGGTACTTGCGGGTGAGGAGGAGTTGGTACACGGGTCGGCGAGTGTATGGATGGTGGCACCGATCGCGTCGGCAGCGACCCCGGGGGATCATGTACGGGTTGGAGCGGGGTGCGGAATCATCGGCGCATCGGCTCCGCTGGGGGCAACAATCGGGCATGTCACTTGAATCCAAGACCGCCGCCGTCTCGGCTTACGGCTCGAGGGTCGACTTCGGGCGTGTCAGCGAGGACTACGAGCGCTTCCGACCCGGGCCGCCAGCGAGCATGTACGACCGGATCGACTCGATCCTTCCCTTCAAGGGCGCACGCGCGATCGATGTCGGCACGGGCACCGGCGTCGGCGCGATCTCGCTCGCTGAACGCGGGGCGCAGGTGGTTGCGCTCGACCCCGCGCAGAACCAGCTCGACGCGGCGGAGCGCCGGGCGCGGGCGAACTCGCTCGCGATCCAGGTGCGGCTCGGCACGGCGGAACGCACAGGCCTGGCAGACGGGTCGATCGATCTCTACCTCGCGCTTCAGTGTTGGCACTGGTTCGATCGCTCCAAAGCTGCGGCGGAGGCGATGCGGATCGTCGGACCGGGCGGGATCGCGGTCTGTGCGTCGTTTGACTACCTCCCCCACCGCTCCGAGGTCGCCCGCGAAACCGAGGTGCTGATCCTGAAGCACAATCCGACGTGGCCGATGGCCGGAGGGCACGGGGTCCACGTGAACCCGATGAACGACCTGCCGCAAGCGGGGTTCGTCGACATCCAGCAGTTCTCCTACGAGCACGCGCAGACGTTTACGCACGAGGCGTGGCGGGGGCGGATGCGAACCTGCAACGGTGTGGGGGCGAGTCTGGGAGCGGCGACCGTGGCGGCCTTTGACGCGGACCTTGCGTCGATGCTTGCGAGCCAATTCCCAATCGAGCCGATGATGGTGGCCCACCGCGTCTGGGTCGTGGTTGCGCGGCGCCCCTGATCGGGATGACCGACAGCCCGTGCCGACGCGGAACCGTTCCGCCGAAGCGGGCCGAATCTCACGTAGACCTGTAGAGTGGTGCCCATGCTCCTCCCCCCCAACAGATCGATCCGAATCGTCCGGCTCGAGCCCGGGCAGGGCGATCCCTCGGAGGAGCAGTCGAATTGGGCCTCGACATTCATGGGACGTGACTGGACCGTGGGTGCCGAGGTATTCAAACGGACCGAAGAGAGCTCGGTTCTGCGGTGCATGCTTCGATCGCGTGACCTGGTGCTCAAGACCTGTCGATCCAAGGGCGTGAAGGGGCTTTTGCAGGGTCTGAGCCGTTCGGGTCGGAGCCACCGGCAGTGGCAGGGTTCGGAGTGGCTGCGCTCGATCGGTGTCGCTTCACCGAATTGTGTTGCGATCGTGCGCGGCAACCGCGACGGTGTCTCGGTCGAGACGCTCGTCACGGAGTATGTCCCCGGTCACACGCTCCTGTGGCAGATCGCCCGCGGCGTCGTCCACGATGACCCGGAATCGCCGGGCTCGCGTGCGATCGCGTACGCCGTCGGGCGTGACATGGCGCAGATCATCAAGTCGGGACGGTACAACCGCGACCACAAGCCCTCGAATCTGGTGGTGACGCACGCCGCGCCGCCGATCGCGAGTATCTCCACGGTGGACGCGGTCGCGATTCTGCCAGTCAAACTGAAGGATCGCGTGGACGGGATCGCCCGGATGATCGCGTCGCTGCTGATCGAGCCGATGGGGAGCGGCCACCCGATGCCTCCGGCCTTCCTGCGCCGGATTGTCGAATCGCTCGCACACGAGATGGTGGATGCAGCCAACGTCGAGTCCTGGACACACGAGCTGACCGCCCGGGCGGAACGGCTGGTCGAGTCGCACGGGAACCCCACACCCGAGCACGATCCGCTTGTCGGGACGCACTGAAGAACCGGCGCGCCCAAGGCCGTACCCTTGCGGGAACACCTCTCGTGGGGGCCGCAACATGACCGACCGACTTGGCGTGCTCAAGACCTACAAGCTGTTCATCGGCGGCAAGTTTCCACGCACCGAGAGCGGGCGGACGCTCGCCGTGAACGACGGCGCGGGGCGGGCGGTGGCGCACGTCTGCCGCGCCTCGCGAAAGGACCTTCGTGAGTCTGTCGAGGCGGCGCGGAGCGCGTTCGCGGGGTGGTCGGGCGCGACGGCGTACAACCGGGGTCAGGTGATTTATCGGATCGCCGAGATGCTCGAGGGGCGTCGGGACGAGTTCGTCCAGTTGCTCGGCGCGGTCCCGGATCCGGCGATCGAGCCGGGTGTCGAGGTCGCGCGGGGAATCGATCGGCTGGTCGCATTCGCGGGGTGGGCGGACAAGCACGCCCAGGTTCTGGGGTGCAACAACCCGGTCTCCGGCCCCTATTACAACTTCACCTCACCGGAGCCCACTGGCGTGGTCGTCGTGATCGCGAGCGATGACGCACCGCTGCTCTCGCTCGTCTCGCTGCTCGCCCCGCCGTTGTGCGCGGGAAACGCGATCATTGCCCTGGGCGCAGAGTCGAACATGCCCGTCGCTGCCGTGCTTGGCGAGATCTGCGCCACCAGCGATGTCCCGGGCGGGGTCGTCAATATCCTGACTGGATCGCGCGAGGAACTCATCCCCCACATCGCGTCGCACCGGGAGATCGATGCGATCCACGGGGCAGGGCTGACGCCGGTGCAGCAAGCTGCGCTCCGGACGGGCGTCTCGGAGAACCTCAAACGGGTCCACCTGCGCGAGATCTCGGGCGCGGGATGGCTCGATGACGGCACGTGCGAGTCGCCGTGGTGGATCGAGCCGTTCGTGGAGATGAAGACGATCTGGCACCCGAGCGGCGCGTGAGACGCGCGGGCTACTTCCGCTTCATCTGCGGGTAGATCAGCAAGCGATCGTGTGCCGTGAGCATGATGTCGTCGGCGCCGTCGCCCGTAAGATCGCCGACCCACGACGCGGAGGGCTCGTACTCGCGCCCGTCTCCCCGCATGAAGAGCCGCGACTCGAAGACCTTGAACTCGGTCGCGGGCAGAATCCGGCGTGAAGCCGTGAGCGAGAGGATCTGGCACATCTGCTCGCGTGCGTCGAGCACAACGAGATCGACGAAGCCATCGCCGTTGATGTCCCCGACCTCGATGTCGTGCTCGACCCGCGACTCGCTGTCGCTTCGATAGACCGAGACCTCATCGAGCGAAGGGCGAACGCCCTGCAGCGCGACGAGGGCGTAGCCATCCTCCGCAACGGCCAGCATGCCGGGCTTGCCATCGCCACCAAACGACCCGGCCCAGACCGGACCGACGGGGAAGCCGAGCACCCGGATGTTGTCCGCGACGCTCCATGTATCCCCGGTTCGCGACAGGCGGATGAGGCGGCCACCCGCTCGATCCGAAACCACGATCGAGGCGTCCTTGCCGGCCCCGAGAATCGACGCGCCGGCGAGCGACGTCGCAGCAGCGCCCGAATCCGGCACGTTCACCTGACGCACAACGCGCCACCCATTGTTGGCGTCGTACGCGCACCCGCGCACGAAGTTCTGGTCCGCGATCACCAACTCGATGCTGCCGTCACCATCCATGTCGAGCAGCGAGGTGTTGTCCGGACCCGCCGCCTGGATCAGCCCGAACTGTTTCATCTCGTCCTTGGTCAGGAGCTGCATCTCGTCCGCCGCGTTCGCCCCCGCGTTGCGCACCATCATCAGCGGCTCGCCGGGTGTGAGAAGCAACAGATCCATCTGGCCGTCGCGGTCCGCGTCGACCGCCGTGATCGTCTGCGGCGGGCGCGTGACGCCCTTGAGCGGCAGCGATATCGGCTCTTTCGAAGGACGGTGGAGCTCCAGCACGTGGTCCCGCTTGTCCTTCACGATCACGCCGAGCGTCGGGATCGGCGCGCCGCCCGTGGATGCCAGATCGGCGAAGCCGATCGCCAGGGGCGTCGAACCTGGGGTTGCGAGCGCGATTGGAGCCGGGAACGAGAGCGTCGCCGTGGCAGCGTCGAACGAGGAGACGCCGATCGTCTTCTCATCCTCGGAGAGCACGAAGACCTCCGCAGAACCCTTGCCATCCCACGAGCCGACGGCCACGGACTTCGGATTCTTGAGGGTCGGCTGCTTGCGTCCCGGCGTCAACCCCACGCCTGGTTCCTGCAGGTGCAGCGCGATGGAGTTGCCCTTGAAATCAGTGGCAACCATGTCGAGACGCCCGTCGCCGTTCAGGTCAGCGATGGCGACGGAGCGATTCTTGGAGGCGCCGTCGACGAATCCGCCGACCTCGGCCTGGAGCATCCGCTCGGAGGTGGGGTCGCTCGAAGCCTCCACAATGTCCGACTTCGACACGTCGTACAGAACGATCCGGCGCGAGGCTCGCTCGATCACGGCGATCGACGCCGCGCCACGTTTGGGAACCCTGACCGGCTGGACCTCGGAGAGGGGCGGCATCTCGAATCGGAGCTCGGCGGGGAGCATCCCCTGCTTGGATCCCCGCGCGCCCGGCGCGGGACGCGGATCCTCAGTCTGCAGCCAGAGCCGGAGCGGCGAGGCGTCGTCCGGCGCAGCAGCGAGCAGATCGGCTCGCCCGTCGCCGTCGAAGTCCTCGGCGAAGACCGCGACCATCTGCCCCGAGGAGCCCATCTCGACCGGATTGCCGATCACGCCCCCGGACGACAGCGGGAAAATCTGCACACGCCCCGCGGCGATGGCCACGATCTCGGGATCGGCGTTGCCGATCACATCAGCGATCACCAGACCGGACTGGCTCGCGAACAGGTCCTTCACACGCCGCCGATTGCCGATCTCGAATTCGCCCCTGTCGTTCTGACGCATCACGAAGATCTCGGCCGGAGACGAGCCCGAGCAGACGAGGTCGATGCGACCGTCCCCGTCGGCGTCGAATGGGCGCACCCCGCCGACACGATTGGAGACGCTGACATTGACCGAGTCGTACCACGGGTTCGGGGGCAGCTCGTTGACCTTGTAGGTCTTGGAGGTCTCTTCGGCGGTGCGCTCGATCGCACGGAGATAATGGATCTCGATCCTGCTCTTGGCGTTATTGACCACGGCGATATCCGGGCGTCCGTCCTTGTTGAAGTCCGCAACAGTCGCCGGGCCGCACCCGTTGTTCACCACGATGATCCGCTGCGCTTCGAATCCGAAGTACGATGCGATCGACTCGCTGGGCTGGGCGGATGCCGCCTGCCCGACGCCGATCGTGATCCCGATGGCCGACCCCATTGCGACCAAGCCGATGACAGGGCCGATGCCAGTGCGAACCATTCGAACCTCCCTTGCTTCGCGAACCGCGTGGGCGAACCGAACCCCACCGGCGGGCCGTACACTGTAGAAGATCGGTCGCCGACCCGCGACCGGTTGGGAGACTGATGCATGGCCCTGACCAACGCCCCGCTCCGAACCGCCCTCGTCCTTAGCGCGATCCTCGCCCTGCCCGCCATCGGCCAGGGCGTCTCCGCTTCTGGCTCATCGGGCACGCTCACCGGCGACACGCTGGTGCTGACCGATGGGCGATCGATTACAGCGCCGATTCTGAAGGAAACCGCCGAGACGCTCTGGCTCGATCTCGGGCACTCCGTGGTGGAGATCCCGCGTTCGCGCGTCGAATCGATCGTTCGCGCCAGGCAGGACGATGAGGCAACCGACGCAACAGGCAAGGACCTCTTCCAGACAGCCCGTGACCTGCCCGAGCGGGCGCCCCGCGAGCAGGCCGAGCGATTCGGGGACGCGGTCATCAAGGTCTCGACTCCCTCGGGGCTTGGATCCGGATTCATCATCAGCCCGGACGGATACGCGATCACCAACGCGCACGTCATCCAAAGAGAATCCAAGATCAAGTGCACGGTGTGGGAAAGGGGCGAGAAGGAGCTCCGGCGCGTGCTCGTCGAAGACGTCGAGATCATCGCCGTCAACAACCACACCGACCTGGCCCTCATCAAGCTGAAACACCCGGAGGGCAAGCCCTTTCGACATGTCTACGTCCAGTCCCGAGAGGAACTCGCGGCGGGCCAGTCCGTCTTTGCCATCGGCAATCCGCTCGGTCTGGAACGCTCCCTCTCGCGTGGCGTGATCTCGACCACCCAACGCGACTTCGAGGGGCTGACGTTCATCCAGACCGACACGCAGATCAACCCCGGCAACTCGGGCGGCCCCCTTTTCAATGATCGGGGCGAGGTGATCGGTGTGACCAACATGGGGATCCCGCTCGGAGAGGGCCTGAACTTCGCAATCCCCGCTCGATACGTCATCGACTTTATTCGCAATCGAGACGCGTTCGCGTACGACAAAGAGAATCCGAACTCCGGATACTCGTACGCCCCGCCCCCGGCCCGCACCAACTTCGGCCCCACGCCGGGCCTGAATGACAGCACACCGGGCGACCGCTGAGCGCGCCCGTCGGCCCTGTTCGCCCCTTTCTTCTTGATCACATCCAGCGCCACGCCGGACCGCACACGGGGCGCAACCAGGAGTTTTGCATGCTTCGTTCGCTCGTCCGCCCCCTCGCCGCTGCCACCACGCTCACGCTCATCGCCGGGCTCGCGCTCGCGAAGGGCCCGACCATCGCCGATGTCGCACCGTCGGAGTCGATGCTTGTGGTCTCTGTGGCGGACTGGGCCTCGCTCAAGGCGAAGTTCGATCGCACGGGGATGAAGACGCTCTGGGCGACCAACGAGGTCCAGGCACTCGTCAAGGAATTGGCGAAGGAATCGGTCGAGGGCTTCGAGGAGATGCTCACCGAGGTGGGGCTCGACAAGGACGACATGGTCTACCCGAGCGGCGCGATCGGTGCCGCCGTCTTCTTCACCAAGTCGCTCGCGGGCGTCTCCGAACAGATCGGCACCCTCGAGGGCGACCTCGACGCGGATGCCATCGTGCTGGCAGACTTCGGCGACAACGCTGACAAGTTTGAGGCACTTCTGGAGCGGCTCTACGACGTTGCCTCCGAGAAGCACGGCGCCGAGATCCGCCAGACGGCATACGGGGACGCCACAATCACATCGGTCATTCACCACGACGAGGCCGCGGGCGCCGACGAAGAGATGGAGGACGACGGGTTCGAGGAGTTCGAAATGCCCGGCATGGGGATTCTCTTCCCGTTCGAGAGCAAGCCCGGCGAGATGCCGACCATCCACCTCGTTCGCCTCGGCTCGACGTTCATGATGGGCGATGCGATCGAGACGCTCCAGGGCGCGATCGACCGCGCGGGCGACACCGGACGCGACTCGGTGGCCGAGAACCCGGTCTACATCCAGAGTCTGGCTCAGCATCCGGACGATGTCGGCGCGACCGTCTTCTTCCGAGCTGGTGAGGCGATCCGGCTTTTCGCAGCGCAGATGACCGCGTCGCAGAGGGAATGGGACGAGACCGCGCCGGACATGGCGGTGGTCTTTGACTCGCTCGGCATCCTGGGCGTCCAGGCGGCGAGTCTCGGCGTTCGTCTCGATACCGCCGAGGCGATGGCTGAGTCCACGATCGGCGTGCTCGCACCCGAAAAAGCAGGCCTCTTGTCGATGTTCATGCGCGGCGCGCCCTCGTTCCTGACGCCCGCGTTCGTCCCCGCCGATGCATCCAACGTCTCACAGATCATCATCGACTTCTCCAAGATCCCGGAGGTTGCCCGTGGCGTCATCGAGACGCTCCCCGACGAGATCAAGGATCAGGCCAACATGGCGTACGCCCAGGCCGAGCCGATTGTCCGATCCGTCATCGAATCGATCGGGCCGGACATGTACGTCGCCCAGACGATCTCCCAGCCGCTGGCGGTCGATAGCCAGACGTCCCTGATCGCGCTGCGGCTGAGCGACCCGCTTGTGATCACCAATCTCGCCTCAACATTCGGCGGCCAGATCGGCATGCAGGCCAGAGAGTTCCAGGGCTCCCAGATCTTCGAGCAGGACATGGCGGGTCTCGCCGCCGGAATCTCTGCCGAGTGGCTCTTCATCGGCCAGACGGCGCAGGTCGAGGATGCCATCCGTCGCGTCGGCGCGCCGGGTGACGATCTTCTGAGCGAGCAGGACGGCTTCAAGGCCGCCGCGTCGTTCCTGAAGGGCGACGCCATCCTCAGCCAGTATCAGGACACAGAGCGCACGATCCGATTCATGCTCTGGACGATGCAGAACGCGGACAAGATCGCCGATGCGCAGCTCGAGGCGCTCGAGATCGACGAAGAGTTCAAGCAGCAGATCCGCGACGCGCGCGCCGCGGAGCAGCGCAACTGGGTCCGGCTGCTGCCGCCCGCCGAGTTGATCACCGAGCACATCGGCGACTCCGTCGGCGAGATCCGCCCGACTCCGGATGGATTCCGCGGACGCACCTATATGCTCCGTCCGAAGCGGTGAAGCGAGAGGAACGCGGCGATCGTCAGGCAGGAATCGCGAGCGGCTCGGAGAGCAACCCGGGCCGGATCGCCACGCCCTCGGTCACAACGCTCTTCTCACGAGGAGCCCAGTTGATGACCAGTCGCCGGCCTCCGAGCGCGAGGATCGCCTCCAGCTGGCGCTCGATGCTGCGGCGCGCCTGCTCGGCATACTTCGTGTCGGCCTGTCGGAAGAGTTGGCCCGCCTGCTCCTGCGCCTGCTGCATCAGTGCGGACTGGCGAGCCGCATTCATCGGCACGATATCAACGAGCCCGAAGACGCGCCCGTCCTGGATGTCGTAGGGGGTGACATCGAGCAGACGCAACGTGCCCTCGATCGGAGGCAGGCAGAGCTCCACCGTTCCGTCCCGGCGTTCCTTGACGTCGTCAGGGCCGATCCCAGAGAGATCGACGCCGTACTGCTTTTCGAAGTGAAAGATCATGGCAATCTTCGCCTGGCTCATCACGAGCGGGGGCAGCCAGCTCACCCCGGCGGTCGCCGTCGCGATTTCCTTGGCGCACACCTCAAGCCCGACGAGTCGCCCCACCGGACGCACACGCTCCGTGATCAACCGGATATGCGTTGTCGCCAGATCACCGCCCTTTCGCCATCGCTTGAAGTGCGACCGCACCGCGAGCAGGACGATCGTGACAAGGGCCATGGCCAGAATGACGGTGAAGAGCCAGACTTCGAGCATGATGCCCGTTCATTCGGATCCGGAGGCGGGGCGTTTCGCGGGTGAACGCGGGATCGCCCCCGGCTGCCCCTGGGGCACGCCAAACGTGAACGCGCGGATGATGGCATCCGAACCGAAGCAGAAGAGCCCGCCGCAGAAGACGGCGGTCAGACAAAGAGTCGTGACCCGTACGAACTCGAGCGTGCCGGTCTGCGGCCGGCCGAACCACATGCCGCCGGTGCCGATCCAGAAGCCGACGAACAACAGGACCGGCAGAAGCAGCAAGAGGCCGATCAGCACGCTCTTCCAGGCTCGGACATCGCGAGCGAGCACAGCGAAGGCGCCGGCGCCAGCCATCGCCGCCGCGGCCGCAAGCCGCCCCAGGAACCAGGGGTCAGCCAGAACGCCCCGTGGCGAGGAGTGAAATGGCAGACGACCCATTCCTGTTCCGACAAACCATGCCAGCGCGATCAGACCGGCCGTCAGCCCGCTTCCGGACTGGTACTTTCCCTTACCCAACAATAAGCCGAACACTGCGGCAGCGATGATCACGAGTTCGTAGCCAAAGGCGCCCCATTGGGCCGATTCCCCGCCGCGAAGCGCAAGGTACGCGCCGGCAATGGCGCTGACAAGCGTGATGGCACTCGCCAGAAGCACGACGGCGCGGGCGCCACGGGGCATGGGCGGCGGATTCGATTCGGTGGATTGCTGGATCATGGTGGATCAAAGACCTCGGGCCCACAGCGAGTCGCCTCCTGCGGGTGGAGTTCATGCTATCGGTCGTCGGTACGCCTCCGCTGAGGCGGTGTTCGGACGATCGGTGCCGAAGTGGCACGCCTCGTGCGTGGTTCCCCGAATCACCTGATCGGGCCCAAGGTCCGCGCAAATAACGCCGAAGTGGATCAGGACGCATCGCCGGACAGCCGCGCGATGGCGCGCGCCGGGCGCATGGAGGCGCGGCGGCACGAATGCCGATCCTTGCCAGAGGACCGGAAAAAGAGGAGGTACCGCCATGTCAGGCATCGCATCCGGAGTCGGTCTCATCAGCGGTATCGACACTGCGTCGCTGATCAACCAGATCCTGTCAATCGAGTCTCGGCCCAAGCTCTTTGCGCAGCAGCGGGTGTACAACCTGCAGCTCCAGCAGACCGCCTATCTCGACCTCAATTCGCGTCTGAACGCGCTCAAGACAGCCGCGACCAAGTTCCGCACCTCGAAGTCGCTGCAGAACAAGCTGGCGACCACGAGCGACGGCTCGGTGCTGAAAGCGACGGCCTCGACCTCTGCAGCAACGGGCACGTACCAGTTCATCGTCGATCGCCTCGTGAGTACGCAGCAGGCCCTCTCCAAGGGGTTCGCGGACAAGGACTCCACCTCGGTCGGCGCGACGACGCTGACGTTTGAGTCCGCTCTCGGAGGCCTTCAGCGCGACACGTCGCTCGCCGACCTCAATGGCGGCGACGGCATCGCACGCGGCAAGATTGTCATCACCGATTCGGTCGGCGGCTCTCAGACGGTCGACCTCTCCCGCGCTGGAACCGTCTCCGAGGTTCTGGACGCGATCAACAACGCAACCGGTCTCGCGGTCTCGGCGCGCGTCGAGGGAGGACGCTTCATTATCTCGGATGATGCGGGCGGCACGATCTCCATCGCGGACGCGGTCGGTTCGTCCACCGCGACCAGTCTCGGCATCGCGAGCTCCGGCACGGGGAGCATCAACGGCGCGATCGTCTACGCGATCGGCGACGACACGGCGCTCGGGTCACTGAACGACGGCAACGGTGTCTTCGTCTCGGACGCCGTCGGCGCGTCCCGATCCGACTTCCGCATCACGATCGACGGCGCGACGAACGTGCAGGTCAACATCGGCCCCAAGTACGACTCCAGCGGCACCCAGACACAGGGCGCTGCGTCGACCATCGGCCAGGTCCTGACACGGATCAACGAGGCGCTCACCGCCGCGGGATTCGCCGATATCACCGCCTCCGTTACCGCCGACGGCTCCCGCCTGCAGGTTGTGGACGAGCAGGGAACTCGGACGATTTCCGTGACGGAGACCGGCACAGGACGCACGGCCAAGGACCTCGGCATTCTCACGGCCAGCGCGGCAACGGGAACACTGACCGGAAACCGCGTACTCGCCGGGATGAACGGCACGCTCACGCGCAACATCAATGGCGGATTGGGCCTCGGGGCCGATGGCACCATGGATTTCACGCTCCACGACGGCTCGACCTTCAACCTCTCGCTCTCGGCCGACAGCACCATCGACGAGATCATGGACGCCATCGAGAGTGCCTCGGGCACCCTCGCCGGCGGCGGACCCAAAGTCAGTGTGGAGTTCAACGCGTCCGGCACGGGACTCAAAGTCATCGACAACACGACGGGGAGCACGCAGCTCGTCGTCTCGGGCGCGGGCGCGACATCCCTCGGGATCGCCTCGACGGGGACGACATCGAGTTCGATCAAGGGTGGAAACCTCCAGCACGCCTATGTGACCCGCGCAACGCTCGTCTCATCGCTGAACCAGGGCAAGGGCATCGGCACCGGAACCTTCGAGATCCGCGACTCGACGGGCGGCACCGTGGACATCAACATCGGATCGGACACGAAAAACGTCGGCCAACTGGTCGCCGAGATCAACGCCAGCTCATCGGGTGCGGGCCTCCGCGTGCGCGCCAGAATCAACACCAACGGTGATGGCATCGAGATCTACGAGGACATCCCGTCCGGGCAGACGGCCGGCTCCTCCAAGATCAAGATCACAGACACCTCCGGCTCCGTCGCGGCGTCGCTCCGCCTCGCGGGAGAGGCCAAGGACGTCGGCACCGAGAACATCATCGACGGATCGAACGAACGAACGGTCTTGATCGACGCCGACGACACGCTCCAGGATGTTTCCAACAAGATCAACTCCGCAGGCGTTCAGCTCGCTGCATCCATCGTGAACGACGGATCGGGCGCGAAGCCATTTCGCCTCTCGCTCACCGGCAAGACCAGCGGCTCGGCCGGACGTGTCCTCTTCGACGCGGGAAGCCTCGACCTCGGCCTCTCAACGCTCGATCGCGGAAGCGACGCCCGCATCATCTTCGGCGGCACGAGCGCCGCGTCGGGCCTCTTGCTCTCCAGCTCAAGCAACACGTTCTCGAATGTTGTCTCCGGCCTCACCATCGACGCGGTCGGCACCAAGGCCGACCCCGTCCAGATCTCCGTCACGCAGAATACCGACTCGATCGTCTCCGACATCAAGGTCTTCATCGAGACTTTCAACACGGTGCTGACGCGCATCGACGACCAGAGCAAGTACAACCAGGAGACCAAGGCACGAGGCCCGCTGCTGGGCGACCAGACCTCCCAGTCGCTCCGCCAGGCGCTGATCACGGCGATCCAGGGCAAAGCCATCGGCGCATCCGGCTCGTACGACGATCTCGCGGACCTCGGCGTCCGCGTGGGATCGGGCGGACGACTCGAGCTCGACGAGAGCCGCCTCAGGAACGCGCTCGCGACCGATCCGGCATCGGTCGAGCAGGTCATCGCCGGCTATGTACAGGGCGATGCCGAGCAGTACGAGGATCTCGGCAACGGCATCAAGGTCAAGATCCAGAACCCCGAGGGCGCGTTCAGCGTGCTCGGACTGGCGGGCCAGATCGAGCGACTGTCGAACAACTACATCGACTCCGTGAGCGGCATTCTCACCGGGCGAAAGAAGTCGATCGACACGCAGATCGAGTTCCAGAACAAGCGGATCGCCGAGATCGACGTCCGCCTCGCCTCGAGGCGCAAGGTGCTCGAGACCCAGTTCGTCGCCATGGAACAGGCCATCGCCCAGCTCCAATCCCAGCAGAGTTCCATCTCGCAGATCGGATTGATCGGGTAACTCGCCTCAACCCGCCCCACCTGCCCGCCGATAAGAACCGCATGACCGCGACCAGTACGCACACTTCCCAGGCAAACGCATACCTCAAGACCCGCGTCATGACCGCGAGCCCCGAGGAGTTGCGTCTCATGCTCCTCGACGGCGCGGCCCGCTTCCTTCGCCAGGGGATCGACGGGCTGGCCTCGAAGGACTACGAGCGATCCTTCAACGGCATCTCGCAGTGCCGCGCAATCGTGATGGAACTCCTGACAAGCGTCCGGCCCGAGCAGGCCCCGGAGCTCGTCGAGCGTGTCCAATCGCTCTACTCGTTCATGTACGCCGAACTCGTGGAAGCATCGTTCTCACGCGAGATCCCGCGGCTCGAGAAGGTGCTCGGCCTGCTCGTGTTCGAGCGCGAGACGTGGACGATGGCGATCGACAAGGCCCGCGCCGAACGCGCCACCACCGGACGCGCCGCCGAGGCGGAGCGGATCGCCATGGCGATCCAGGGCTGATCGGTCCGGGCTACCTCGCCCCGCTCATCGCCTGTGTCAGCCCGACGACGGCCGACTCCATCACAAACAACGAGTGAACGTTGCAGTCGATGTACCGCTCGGCCTCTTGCAGCGCTTCGATTGCCGATGCGGCGCGTTCAAACCGACCCGCGTCGGAGGGCTCGCGACCCATCGACTGGCGCACGCGCTCGGCGACGATGTGCAGGAGCAGCCTCCCCGCCTCGCGATTCGCCTGCTCCTTGCTGGCGTTCTCGTTCCTCGCAACATCAGCGACCGCGAGACGCTCGGCCAGCTCGGCCATGCTCGGCCCGAGTTCCGCCACGAACGTCCCTGCCACGGCCTGATCGAGCATCGGCGCCAGCATCGGCCCCCACTCGGCCATGCCGCGACCAAGTGTGTCGATCATCCTCCCTGGCGAACCCCCGGCGATCGACAGCATCCAATCGCCGATGACAGGATCAACGTCGCGCCCGCCCGCCTCGGCGAACGCATCGCCGCTCTCCATCCACATGCGCATGTCATCCGCGCTCAGCGGCGTGAACCCGACCCGCTGGCAGCGGCTGCGGACCGTCGGCAGGAGGCGCTCCTCCGCAGAGGTCACGAGGATCAGCAGCGAACCGGCCGGCGGCTCCTCCAGCGTCTTGAGAAGCGTGTTCTGCCCGGCCGGATCGATAAGCTCCGCCTCATCAACAATGAAGACCTTCGACGCGAGGCCGCCCTCGTTCAGCGTCGATGAGAGCTCGATCGGTTCGATCAGGTGATGCTTGATCACATCGAGCGGGATGTTGCGCAGCTTCGCCTCACGGATCTTTGAGTTGGCGCTGAAGCGAGCGAACTCCTTCACGACCACGTGGAGGTCCGGGTGCGTCCCGGCCGTCAGCATCTGCTGCACGCGGCTGCGCGGATCCGGCGTCGGCACGCCGTCCTTGCCGATCTTTGTCGTGGGGTCGAGCGCCGCCGCCGCGAACCCGAGCGCGGCGGTGAACTTGCCGACACCCTTCGGCCCCGCGAAGATCCACGCGTGGTGCAGGCGCCCACTCGAGAACGCGGTCCCCATCGCTCCGACTGCCCGCCGATGCCCGATCATCTCGTTCAACGGCCGAGGGCGCGGAACCTCGATCGGCACCGGCTCCGATTCGCTCTCCCCATCGCCCGCCTTCCCCTTCGCCTTCGTCGATCGCTTGGCGGGCGCACGCGACTTCGCCGGCTTCCCAGATGCACCGCTCGCGCTCTTCTTCGCCATGGTTCGAGCGTAGGTCGCGGTCCGCCGCGGCATCGCCCACCGGGCCTCGGATCACCATCCGGCCGCTACACGCTCCGGAGCTTGTTCAGGCCGTTGAGCGCAGCCACCTTGTAGCACTCTGCGAGCGTCGGATAGTTGAACACCGCGTTCACGAGATACTCCACCGTCGCGTTGAAGGCCATGGCCGTCTGGCCGATGTGGACCAGCTCCGTCGCGCCCGTTCCGATGATGTGAACGCCCAGGATCACATGGCTCTCCTGGTGGATCAGCAGCTTGAGCATCCCGATGTCATCGCCGAGCAGTTGCCCGCGCGCGATCTCGCGATACTGCGCGATGCCGCACTCATAGGGGATCTCTTCCTTGGTCAGCCGCTCCTCGGTCCAGCCGACCATCGAGATCTCCGGAATCGCGTAGATCCCATACGGCAGCAGCTCGTTGACCTGCTCGCTCCGCTCCCCAAACATGTGGCACGCCGCGAGGCGCCCCTGTTCCATGCTCGTCGAGGCGAGCGCGGGGAACCCGATGACATCACCCGCGGCGTAGATGTGGGGCACATCGGTCTGGTACGCCGCGTTGACCTTGATCCGCCCGCGCTCGTCGGCCTTGAGCCCCGCCTTGTCAAGCTGCAGCGCATCCGTGCACCCCTGGCGTCCGACGCAGTAGAGCAGAGAGTCGGCTCGCAGCGTCTTCCCGCTCTCGAGCGTGGCCTCCACCATGTAGTCGTTGCTCGCGCGAGCCCCGGCGGGCGGCGTGATCCGCTCGATGCTCACCACCTTCTCGCCCAGTCGCAGCGTCATGCCCGCCTGGCGAAGGTGGTACTGCAGCGCCTCGGTGATCTCGCTGTCGACAAAGTCCAGCAGGCGGCTACGCCCCTCGATCAGCGTCACCTTGACGCCGAGCGCGTTCAGCATCGACGCGTACTCCGTGCCGATCACGCCGCCGCCGACGATGATCATGGAGTGAGGCAGCACGGGCAGCTTGAGCAGTTCGTCGGATGTGATAATGTCGGTCCCGTCGAACTCGACACCCTTTGCCGTGGCCGGCCTCGTGCCCGTCGCCACGATCACAAAGTCCGCGTGGATCTGTTCAACCGAGTGCGCTTTGACGACCTCGACCGTGTGCGGATCGATGAACCGGCCGAGCCCCTGGATCGATGCGATACCGTTGCGCTCAAAGTGACGACGGACGATGTCCACCTCTGCGCGGATCACCTGCTGACACGATTCGATCAGACGCGGAAGCGTGATCGCGCCGTACGCCTCCCGAAAGTCGCCGGCGCCAGGCATCGGCGAGTCGCGCCCGATCGCCTTCAGGATTGCCTCGCGGAGCGCCTTAGACGGGATGGTCCCGGTATTGATCGCAACGCCGCCGATGTCGTCCCGCTCGATGATGCAGACCGTGCGACCGAGCTTTGCCGCCTGGATCGCCGCCTTCTGCCCGGCGGGCCCGCTCCCAATCACACAAAGGTCATAGTGCCGTATCACGCCGGGGTCCCTTTCGATCAGTCCGCACCAAGAGCCGGAATCGCACAGGGTTATCGGCCAACGCATACGTTCACCCGAGCGATTCCGGCCACGATCCCACTCAATCACCTACCATCGCGCCCAACCAGATCCGTGTCCCAGGGGGCAATCCAGCCCGACCCCGGTCGGGGCGACCGATCCAAGCCGACGCCCCCGGCACCTTATCAGGACCATACACCGCCATGCGCGCCGCAGATGTCCGCTCAACCTTCATCGAGTTCTTCAGGTCCAAGGGTGGTTCGCCCGGCACTCCCGACGCGGGACACCGGTTCGTGCCCTCATCACCCTGCGTGCCGGTCGATGACCCAACCCTGCTCTTCACAAATGCTGGCATGAACCAGTACAAGCCGATTTTCCTCGGCAACGTACCCGCAGGGCATCCGCTCTCGGGGCTTAAACGCGCGGTCAACAGCCAGAAGTGCATCCGCGCCGGCGGCAAGCATAACGATCTCGACGATGTCGGCAAGGACACCTACCACCACACCTTCTTCGAGATGCTCGGCAACTGGTCCTTCGGCGACTACTTCAAGAAAGAAGCCGTCGAATGGTCGTGGGAACTGCTCACCAAGGTCTACAAGCTCCCGCCCGAAGCCCTTTACGCAACGTACTTCGAGGGCAACGAGAAACTCGGCCTCCCGCCCGATGATGAGACCAGGAACCTCTGGCTGAAGGTTCTTCCCGCCGACCACGTCCTCCCCGGCAACATGAAGGACAACTTCTGGGAGATGGGTGAGACCGGTCCGTGCGGCCCCTGCACAGAGATCCACGTCGATCGCCTCACCGCGATGGGCATCGAGAAGCGCAACGCCGCGAAGCTTGTGAACTCCAGCGATGCCGACGTCATCGAGATCTGGAACAACGTCTTCATCCAGTTCGATCGGCAGGCCGACGGCTCGCTCCGCCCCCTCCCCGCCAAGCACGTCGACACCGGCATGGGGCTCGAGCGCCTCGTCTCCATCCTGCAGAACAAACGCTCCAACTACGACACCGATGTCTTCTACCCGATCTTCGAGGCGATCGAGCTCTCGACCAACGCACGCCCCTATCGGGGCAAGCTTGGTGCCGCCGACACTGACCTCGTGGACACGGCCTATCGCGTCATCGCCGACCACATCCGCACACTCACCTTCGCGATTACCGACGGCGCGACGCCCTCGAACGAGGGGCGCGGCTATGTCCTGCGCCGCATCCTCCGCCGCGCCGTGCGCTACGGCCGCCAGAAGCTGAACGCCAAGCCGGGCTTCTTCGCGAATCTCGTCCCCATCGTCGTGCAGCACTTCGGCGACGCCTTTCCCGAACTGCGGAAAGACCCGCACCGTGTCCAGCAGATCATCCTCGAAGAGGAAGAGTCGTTCGGAAGGACGCTCGATCGGGGCATCAAGTTGTTTGATGAAGCCTCGTCACGCTCGAGCGACAGCCAAGTTTCAGCAAACGACGCCTTCCAGCTCTACGACACCTACGGCTTCCCGATCGACCTCACCCTCCAGATGGCCGAAGAACGCGGCCTCAAGGTCGATATCGAGGGCTACGAGAGACTCATGGCCGAGCAGAAGGAACGCTCCCGCGCCGGCTCGAAGGACACCGCCGCAACCGGCCTCGCCCTCGACGGAGATGCCGTCGCCCGCCTCGCGAGGATGAAGGTCGATCCCACCGACGACTCCGACAAGTTCCACGGGCGCGACGTCAAGGCGCGCGTGCTCGCCATCTGGAACGGCCACAACTTCGATCAGCACATCCACGCCGGCGCGACCATGAACAAGCGGATCGGCGTGATCGTCGATCGCACCTGCTTCTACGCCGAGATGGGCGGCCAGGTCGCCGACCACGGGCGGATCGTTGTCTCGCGCGAATCGCGCGAGAGCGCACGCGACTCGCACGACGGCGGCGATTTCCGCGTGGAAGACGTCAAGTCGTTCGGCGGTTATGTCCTCCACATCGGCCTCTGCATGAAGGGCGAGATCCGGGTCGGCGACGACGTCGTGCTCCACCTCGACCACCAGCGCCGCCGCGCCGTCGCCTCCAACCACACAGCGACGCACCTGCTGAATTTCGGCCTCCGCGCCGCGCTCGGCGAGCACGTCGATCAGAAGGGCTCGCAGGTCGATCCCGATCGCTTGCGCTTCGACTTCTCAAACAACGGACCCGTCGAGCCCTCGCACATCGCGGCCGTTGAAGAGACCGTCCGCCAACAGATCGCGCAGAACCTCACCGTCTACGCCGATATCGCACCCCTCTTCGTCAGCAAGCAGATCAGCGGACTCCGCGCCGTCTTCGGCGAGACCTATCCCGATCCCGTCCGCGTCGTCTCCATCGGACAGCCCGTCACCGAGCTCCTCGAGAGCCCCGACAGCGAAATGTGGCGAGAGCTCTCGATCGAGTTCTGTGGCGGCACACACGTGGGCTCAACCTCAGAGATCGGCGCATTCGCGCTCGTCTCCGAGACCGGCGTCGCCAAGGGCACTCGACGTATCGAAGCCCTCACCGGAGTCGCCGCCGACGCCGCCATCAAGGCCGCTGACGCGCTCGAGGCCAGGATCGCCGGCGCGGGCTCGATCCCCGATGAGCAGCTCGCCGCGGTCGCGACCGAGATCGGCGTCGAGATCGACCAGATGACGCTCCCCCTCTCGCGCAAGCACGCGCTCCGCGTCAATCTCGTCGAGGTCCAGGATCGCGTCAAGGCAGCACAGAAGCGGGCGGCGTCCGCCGGACGCGAACGCGCGGAGCAGCTCGCCCGCCAGATCGCCGAAGCCGCCGCAGCCTCGATGGATGACTTCGTCATCGCCACCATCGAGGCCGGCTCCGATCGCGCCGCGCTCCAGGCCGCCGTCAACGTGATCCAGCAGAAGGCCGCGAGAGCGGCCGTGCTGCTCCTTTCTCCCGACGAGGCCGAGGGCAAGATCTCGATCGTGGCCGCGGTGCCGAAGCCGTTGATTGACAGGGGCCTGAAGGCCGGCGACTGGGTCCGCGAAACGGCATCGGCGTGCGCCGGAAAGGGCGGTGGAAAGCCCGATGCTGCCCAGGGCGCGGGATCCGACCTGTCCAAGCTCAAAGATGCATCAAAGGCCGCTCGGACGTACGCTGCCCGCGTGCTGAACGGCGGCTGAGAGCCCATCAATGCCCCGCGAACACGACCATAACCCGAGCGAAGACAATGACTTCTCGCCGGATGCGAGCGACTGGACCGATCCTCCGCCCGAAGCACGGAGCGGTTTCTTTCCGGCGCCTCCGATGCCAGAGGTTCTCGCCCGCCCCGGCCCAGCCGAAGCCTCTCCAGATTCCAATCCGCCTCCCCGGAGTTCGGCGATCCAGACCGGAAAGGTCTTCGCGATCGGGATGGATTTCGCATACGGCGTGGTCGGTTGCGCTGCTCTCGGCTGGTTCGCGGACTGGTGGTTCAAGACCTCGCCCCGTTGGCTTTTGATCGGTGCGGGCGTGGGGCTTCTGGTCGCGATGTACCGCTTTGTTCGGGAGGGTCTGAAGCTCTCGAAGGGCGCGACCCAGCCAGAATCGGTCCGGAACGGCAAATCCAAGTGAGCGACCACTCGCCGAACGGCCCGGCCTTCGCTATTGTTTCGCCCCCCGTCCCGTCCCCGCCCGACGCACCCCTTTGTGCGCCCGGCATTGGACCTTTCCGCATGTCGTTTATGGTTGCCCAACCCGCAATCCGGCTTCCGGTTCCGACCCTCGCCATGGGTGCGCTCTGCCCGGGTGTGGTCGTCGGTTCCCTGGCCACCGTCATGTGGTGGAACCGCTCGATCGACCACGGCATCGCGGCCCTTCTCGGGGCCGGCGTTGCCATCAGCGTTGCGCTGGCGTGGGTCATCACCATCAGCCTGCTGCCGGCCCGGCCCGCTGCTCGCTGGTCGCTGGTGGTGGTCTTCGGCTCCTCTGCACGCATGTTCCTCTCGCTCGGGCTCGCGCTCGCGCTGCTCCTCTCGATCCGCCCGGTGCCGACGCCCTTCTGGGGCTCCTTTCTCGCCACCTCGCTGGTCACGCTGGTTGTTGAAACGTTTGTCTCCATTTCCGCCCTCAAGCGGGCCTCACTCGGTGGTCCGGAGGACTTCGCACGATGATCGATTTCACGCTCACACTCGCCGCCGACAACCCAGTCGCGCATGTGGTGAACCACCCGTTCACCTTCATCGGCGACGGCTGGTGGCTGTGGAATGCGCACGTTGGCACGCTCTTCCTCTCCGGGCTGATCCTGCTGATCGTCGGTCCGATGGTCGCCAAGAGCATCGCCACCGGCCCGGAGGCCGAGGGAACCGACCGCTACATCGCCAAAGGTCGATTCGCCCAGACCATCGAGGTCATCTGCCTCTACCTCCGCGAGAAGGCCGTTCGCCCGTTGCTGCACGATCGCACCGACGGCTTCATGCCCTTCCTCTGGACAGTCTTCTTCTTCATCCTCGTGAACAACCTCCTCGGCCTGATCCCCATCACCGACATCCTCTACTTCTTCAACTCGGACTGGAAAGCGTCGCACCGCGCCCCCATCGGCGGCACCGCCACCGGCAACATCGCCGTCACCGGCGTGCTTGCGTTCATCTCTTTTCTCGTGATCAACGGTGCGGGTGTGAAGCAGCTCGGTGTCAGCGGATACCTCAAACACCTGACCGGTGGCGCACCGGTCTACATCTGGCCGATCCTCGTCCCGGTCGAGATCCTCGGCACATTCATCAAGCCGATCGCGCTGGCCATCCGACTCTTCGCGAACATGACCGCGGGCCACGTGCTGCTCGCGACGCTGTTCATGTTTGTCGGCATGTCGCTCTCAACCGGCCTCGCGGTCGGCGCGCCCGTCACGCTCATCTCATGCGTCGGCGCAATCGCCATCATGTTCCTCGAGCTCTTCGTCGCCTTCCTCCAGGCATTCGTCTTTATGTTCCTCACGGCCGTGTTCGTCTCGCAGCTCTCGCACCACGGCGACCATGACCACGACCATGACCACGACCACACACACGACCACGAACACGCGGGCCACGCACACCCCGCGCACTGATCACGAAAGAGACCAGCCCAATCGGGGAAGGGCGATGGTCGAAGGCAACACGCCCCGCACATACGCGGCGGCGCTCTTCCCCGGGACATCAGCCACTCGTTTCAGAAAGGTACTGGGTACACGAATGAAGACCACGACCAAGAACGTTCTCATCGCCTCCGGCCTCATCGCCCTCTTCGGCACCGCCGCCCACGCGCAGGCCACCCCGATCGACACGATCGGCAAGGGTCTGGCCGCCATGGGCGCCGGGCTCGCCGCCATCGGCGCCGGCCTTGGAATCGGTCTCATCGGCAAGGGTGCCGTTGAGTCGATCGCCCGCCAGCCCGAGGCCGCCGGTCCCATCGGCACCAACATGATCCTCACCGCCGCCCTGGTCGAGGGTGCGGCTCTCTTCGCCGTCGTCGTCGGCCTCCTCGCGGCCCTCTGATCGGCCCTCGCAGCGCACTCCCGCACAGGCGTCGAGAGACGCCCGTGCGGCTTTCCGAATCGCTCCGCGCCCGGCGCAGGCCGTGCAACCGGGCGACACTTGTCCGATCATCTCGAACGGAGACACCTCCGATGACGCGTCTGATCCGTACCTTCACCGTTCTCGCACTCCTCGCCATCGCGCCGTTCGCAGCGGGCAAGGCGATGGCGACCCCGCACGTCGCTGCCCCCGCCGCTTCACACGGCGCCCCCGCAGCAGATGGCCACGGCGCTGCCGATGGCCACGGCTCGCACGAAGAAGTGGGCCCCGTCCCCACGCTCAAGCAGGCAATCGCCCCGGCGGTCGCCACGCTGATCGTCTTCGGGATCGTCCTCTTCATCCTCTCCACGCAGGTCTGGCCGAAGATCAGCGCCGGCCTCGCTGAGCGCGAGTCCAAGATCCGCTCGGAGATCAAGAACGCGGAAGACGCCCGCCGCCAGGCCAAGGAGGCTCTCGAGCAGTACCAGCAGAACCTCGCCGAGGCCCGTGCCGAGGCCAACAAGATGATCGAGCAGGCACGCCTGCAGCAGCAGTCCGTCGCCAACGAACTCAAGGCCAAGGCCGATGTCGAACTCGGCGCGATGCGTGAGAAGGCCATGAAGGACATCGAGGGCGCCAAGCGGGCCGCCCTCGCGGAGATCTACGCAGAGTCCACCGCGCTCGCCACGACCATGGCCAGCAAGATCCTCCGTCGCGAGGTCGGCGCGGGCGACCAGCAGCGTCTGGTCGATGAGTCCCTCGCGGAACTCGGACGCTCTCGCAACTGATCGACCCCGCTGGCGCCGCTCCCTTGTGCGGTGCGGTTCAAGATCCCACTCTCCCCGTCCGACGGAGCGCCTCCATGCCCCTCATCGAATCTCAGCCCGACGCACTCGCCCACACCTACGCCCGCTCGCTCTTCGAGCTCGTCAATGGCAAGGGCGGACGCGGTGCGATCGAGACGATCCTCGGACAGCTCGAGGACACCCTCGAGCTCGCCCGCACGGACGCGAGCTTCAACGAGTTCCTCGCTTCGCGCGTCGTCCCCACCGGGCAGCGGTCCGCCTCGATCCAGAAGATCTTCGCCAACCGCGCCGACCCGCTCGTCGTCAACTTTCTCTGCGTGCTCAACAAGAAGGGGCGGCTCTCCCATCTCCCCGCGATCGTCGCCGCGTTCGACGCCCTCGCCCAGGAGATGTTCGGCCGCGTCGAGGTCGACGTCTTCACTGCCGAGCCGCTCAACGCCGATTCCCTCGCAGGAATCAAGAGCAAGCTCTCGACCTCGCTCGGCAAGGACATCGTCCTCCATCCCTACACCGACAGCGCGATGATCGGCGGCGTCAAGTTCCGCATCGGCGATCAGCTGGTGGATGCGTCCGTCGCGACCCAGCTCCGCCACATGCGGGACACGCTGGACAGCACCGGCGCCGCCAAGCTCCGCGCTCGCGCGAAAGACGCCCTCGGCGAGTAATCCTCGCTCCGGCTCACGCCCCACACACATGCGTCCCGCATAGCATCGCTCCTCCGCACACGCCCAGAGGTCGGTGCTCCGATCATGCACGGAAGCGATCCCGAAAGCCCGAGGTCCCGTGGCCTCTCCTCCGATTCATCGCCGGACGGAGGGGGCGCGATCGCTCCCTCCCCCCCCGGCTCGCTCCTGCCAGATCCGACACAGATCTCGTCTCCGACCGCTGAGCCTCGTCCATCACGCCTCGGCGTCCTCCGCCACGCCCACTACCGCACCATCTGGATCGCCGCCTTCGGCTCCTACATCGGCAACTGGTTCGAGTTCGTCGCCATTCGCTGGATCGTCTCGCAGGACACAAAGTCCGAGGCATGGATGGGTTATCTCGCCGCTGCCCAGCTCGGCCCCACGCTCGTCCTCGGCATGTTCGGCGGGCTCGTCGCCGACAGCGTCAACCGGCGCACGCTCATCATCAGCACCCAGGTCTGCATGATGCTCATCGCGCTGGCCATGGCCGGGGCGGTGTTTTTCGGCGTCGCGACACCCCACGTGCTCCTTTGGCTCACGCTCGCCCAGGGCATCACCGTCGCGTTCAACATGCCCGCGTGGCAAGTGCTCACGCCGCGCCTCGTGCCGCGCGAAGACCTCTCCAAGGCCATCACGCTCAACGGCATCGCCTTCAACATGGCCCGCGTGATCGGCCCGGCGACGGGCGGCGTCATCATGCGCACGTTCCAGACCGCGGCCCCCGCCGTGGTGATCGGCAGCGCGATTGTCGCCGCGGACGCGATCGAGCCGCACGCCGGGTCCGGCGGGGGCGTCAGCCGCGGCGCCGCCGCGCTCCTGCTCTTCAATGCCGCCACGTTTATCGGCGTCATGCTCGCGGTCCTCTCGACCCCCGACGCGCCGGCACCAGCCGAACTCCGCGGCACATGGAAGCGGCCCGGGCTCGCCTGGAAGCGCACGGCCGAGGCCCTCTCGTGGACCTGGCACCGCAAGGGCCCGCGCGCGGTGCTCTTCGCGATCGTCATCTTCGCCGTCCTCGCCACGCCCATCATGCAGCTCATGCCGCTGATGGTCTCCGAGGTCTATGGACGCAAGGAGGACACCTTCGGCACGCTGCTGGCCCTCATGGGGTGCGGCGCGGTCGCCGGTGGATTCGCGATGAAACTCATCCCCAAGTGGTACCCCATGCACCACTTCATCCCCCTCAGCATCCTCGGGGGCGGCCTCTCCATCCTCGTGTTCTCGCTCATCAATAGCGCGGCGTTCGCGCTCCCGATGATGTTCATGATCGGCATCTTCTGGATGTGGGGATTCAACTCCTGCAACGTGGCGATCCAGCACCTGGTCTCCGAAGAGATGCGGGGGCGCGTGTCGGCGGTCGTCAACAGCATCGCCCTCGGGCTCATGCCCGTCGGCACCTGGGTCGCGAGCGCCGCCGGCCACGTCGCGGCACGCGCGCTCGGCCGCGTCCGCCCGGAGTGGGTCCACTCGGGCTCCGCCACGCAGCTCGGACTCGCGATCGTCTCCGGAGTGCTCGTGATCGCCGCACTTGCCATGCTTATCTGGCGCACGCCCGAAGTCGACGGCATCGAGCCTGGCCAGCCGGGATACGACCGCAAGCCGGGATTCTGGAGAGGACTCACCGCGATGTCACATCGGCCGCGCAAAGTTCAAGACTCGACGGAGTGAGCCTCCACCGAATGCCGCCATGTTGGACGAGCGATCTCGCGTTGCGCGAGCCCACGCTGGGTAGGTGGGACGCAAGGTTGCTTCTGTGCGCGACGGTTTCAGGATGCGACGCGTCGGCGCGAAGCCACGAGTCCGACCATCGCGATCGCGGCAAGCGAGCCCGGTGCGGGCACGCTCAGCGAGAAGGAGAGATGGCTGGTATCCGACGATGTTCCGTCGGCGGCAACTCTCCCGACGGCCTCGATGATGTAACCAGACCCAGGCGCCAGAAAGACCTGTGTCAAGTAGGTCCCTTCCGAAGTCGTATTGGATCCCGCGACGAACGCCAGCTCAAACATCGAGAAAGGGAGTGGATCACCGTTGGCGTCGAGACCGCGGATGGCCAGACCGACATAGTCAGCGGCACCAAGGTTCTGCGTCGTGCCCTCGAATTCGATCGACAGTTCGAAGAGGGTGGCCTCGGTCACATTGAACTTCACGCTGTACGCGTTCGCGACCGAGCTGCGGAGCACGCTCGCCGCGGGATCGCCCGGGTCGATCACCGTTGTGCTCGCCGCCTGATCGAGTGAGGCGGACAGCGAAGCGGGCGCAAAGGTCACGTCCTGCGTCCCGCCGTATGAGCCCTCATACAGCCGACCGAAGAGGTCCGGGCCGAAGTAGAGATTGCCACCCAAGAGCAGGTCAGCCGACGAATCCATCGCCGAGCTCCCGACCGTGTCAATCGGATCGAATCCGCCACCGACATAGCCGATCGTTGAACCCAGGTTGATCGTGCTCGCTCGCATGTCGGACTGACGGCTGATCGGCGTGATTGCCGCCGCGCTCGCCACTCCGGAGAGAACCAGGCTGACAGACATGCTCAGAATCACAGAACGCATTCCGATACTCCCATTCACAAGCAACCCCGGACAGTCCCAAAGGAACACCACCATCCAAAGTTGTGCTCGATTTTCGAGCGACCGCGGACTCGCGACCGCTCGAACGCCCGCGGCACACACCCGTGCGCACCGCCAACCCCTCCAAGGCTTGGCAATCGCAAAGTAGCGGTCTCGCAAGAGCGACGCAAGAACGACGAATCAGTTTCTGCCTATTCCCTTGCAATCGCTGGCCCTAAGACACTCCTCTTGACTCTCGCCTCGCGTCGCCCTGACGTCCGAATAACACGATTCATACGAGGCGTGCTGCTGATCCGATCGGCCGTCGACGGGGCGAGACGGACCGCAGCGGCCCGTCTTCCTTGGCACCCCTCTACCATTCCCCGCATGTTCACCCGCCGCCCAACCAGACAAATCTCCGTCGGTGACGCCCGCGTCGGCATTGTCCGCATCGGCGGCGGCATCGCCGACCGCGCGGGCAATCCGACGACGCCCGCGCCGGTCAGCGTCCAGACGATGACCGCGGGGTACACCTACGACGTCGAGAAGTGCATCGGGGAGATCCAAAAGCTCGCCGCTGCGGGGGCGGACATCGTCCGCGTCGCGGTTCCCGAGAAGAAGGACACCGATGCGCTCCGCGAGATCATCCCGGCGGTGAAGGTGCCGATCGTCGCGGATGTCCACTTCCACTTCCAGCGTGCGCTCGAGGCGGTTGACGCGGGCGTCCACAAGATCCGGCTCAACCCCGGCAACATCAGCGACCGCAAGCAGGTGATCGACGTCATCCAGGCGTGCAAGGCTCGCAACCTCCCGATCCGCGTGGGCGTGAACGAGGGGTCGATCATCGAGCGCAAGGACAAGCAGAAGCGCCAGAAGGAACTGGGCGCGGTCTTCGGCGAGCACAAGCACGGGTACCTGCTGGCGATCATGATCGCGAAGCTCGAGGAGTACCTCGACATCTTCTACGAGCAGGATTTTTACGACATCTCGATCTCGGCCAAGTCGATGGATGCCGCGCTGGTGATCGATGCCTACAGCGAGATCAGCAAGCGATTCGACCATCCGCTCCACCTCGGCGTCACGCACGCCGGGCCGAAGGAGACTGGGTGCATCAGGTCGATTGCCGCGCTCTCGGGGCTGCTGACGCGGGGGATCGGCGACACGATCCGCATCTCGTATGCCAACGACCCGATCTACGAGGTCGAGGACGGGCTGGAGCTGCTGTGGTCACTCTCACTCCGCGAGCGCATCGGCGTCGACCTCATCGCCTGCCCCACGTGCGGCCGCATCCAGGTGGATCTCTTCACGCTGGTGCAGGATGTCCGCAAGCAGCTCGCGGCACAGGTCACGGTGCCGATGAAGGTCGCCGTCATGGGGTGCATCGTCAACGGACCCGGCGAGGCCGAGGGCGCGGACGTCGCGGTCTTCGCCGGCGATCGGCGCGGCATCATTTATGTGCAGGGCGAGAAGGTCGCCAACGTCCCCGAGCCGGAGATTCTCGATCGCCTGCTTGCTGAGTGTCTCGCGTTCCAGGGGCGCGTGCTCCGGGGCGAGGCCAAGCTCGGCGAGAAGAAGGTAGACATCATCCCGCCAGATCCGGTGGGCGAACTCGGCAGCGGCTGGGAGAAAATCGCCCGAGATCAGATCGAGTCCGGCCAGGCAGGACAGACGAGGCCAGCACAGGTCACGATCGGCCGCACGTGAGTGCGTGGGCCGACGGTGTGGGAACAAGCCCGCAACGGCCCGCTTGGAATTCGAGCAGATCGATCGTTGTTGAATCGAGTGTGCGACTGGTTCCGAATCTTGAATACACGAGTATTCTGAGCGATTCGGAGGGATCCCATGCGGATGACGCCTCGAGAAGATGCCCGAGATGAGAACACAGATCGCCCGCTCGGCGTTGAGCCCGAGCAATCGCTCTCTCCCAAGGAACTCGCCGGCGCGGTCGGGCTGAGCGAGTCCACGCTGAAGCGATGGGTCGATTCCGGCGTGGTCGCCGCGATCAAGACCCCCGGCGGCCATCGACGGATCCCTCGCTCGGAAGCGATCCGCCTCATCCGCGATTCGAGCCTTTCGCTCATCAACCCCGGCCTGCTCGGCGTGCCAGACGTCGAGATCGCGAGGGATGCATCGATCTCACCGGGTCTCGAAGGAATCCGGCTCTTCGAGTTGCTCCAGGAGGGCCGGGAGCGTCACGTTCGAGGCCTCTTGCTCTCCCTCTACCTCGCCGGTCGTTCGGTGATCGAGATCTGCGATGGCCCCATGCGCGAGGCCATGCAACGGATCGGAGAGCTCTGGAAGCACTCGGACTCGGGGATCTACATCGAGCACCGCGCTAGCGACATCATGGTCAGCGCGCTCAATCACCTGCGAGGAATCCTGCCGCCTCCGCCAGCACTCGCTCCCCTTGCGATCGGCGGCGCGCCCAGCGGCGACCCCTACACCATCCCCTCACTCTCCGCCTCGCTCGTCTTGGAATCCGCTGCCATCCGCACGAACAACCTCGGTCCTGAGCTCCCGCTCCGCTCGCTCCGACGCGCTGCCGATGAGCTGCAGCCAAGTCTGATCTGGCTGAGCATCAGCACGGAAGGGATCACGCGCGAGACGATACAGGATGTCGTGGCGCTCGGAGAGCACCTTGCGACTCGGCGTATCGCGTTCGTGATTGGCGGCCGTTGCCGGGGACTCGTGCCGCCCGCCGCCCTCGCACACCACGCGATGTCATTGGGTGAGCTCGTTGCCTACTCGCGTGGCTCGCTTGCTCGTCCGTAGCGGCTCTCGGCGGAGCTCCGCGGCCCGGGCGTGCGCCTCGAGCCCCTCCATGCGTGCGAAACTCGCGACCTCGTCGATCAACACCGGCTCTGGCGAGCGAGAGCCCGATCGAAGGAACGTTCTGGCACGAAGGAACGTGAACACCGAGAGCCCGGCGAACGACCTCGCGCCCCCTCCCGTCGGCAGCGTGTGGTTCGGCCCCACCCCGTAGTCGCCGAAGACCTCCGCAGCGAACGAGCCGACGAAGACCGCTCCGTAGTTGCCGCAGCGGTTGGCAACGCCCTCTGGGTCGCTGGTCAGGATCTCCAGATGCTCCGGCGCGATCTCATCCGACAGGTCGATGGCCTCGTCGATCGAAGCGACCACGCAGGCGAAGCCGTTGGCGAGCGATGCCCGAGCAATCGCCGCCGTCGGCAGCGTATCAAGCTGCATCTCCAGCTCGATGCCCACGCACGCGGGCAGAGACGCATCGGTGGTGACGAGCATGGGGATGGCGTCTGGATCGTGCTCGGCCTGCGCGAGGAGATCGGCCGCGATCATCGCGGGGCACGCGCTCTTGTCAGCGATGACGAGCAGTTCGCTCGGGCCTGCGAGCATGTCGACCGCGACGCGTCCGGCGACCAGCTGCTTGGCCGCCGTGACAAAGCGGTTGCCGGGCCCGACGATGGCATCGCAGCGCGGCATTAGGCCGGCTCCATACGCGAACGCACCGATCGCCTGTGCGCCGCCCACTGCGAGGAAGCCATCCGCGCCAGCGATCGCAGCGGCAGCGAGCGTGGCCTCCGATGGCCGAGGCGAGGCCACCCAGACGCTCGGAACGCCGGCCTCCCGCGCGGTGACGGCTGTCATCAGCACGCTCGATGGGAGCGGGTACCGCCCACCCGGCGCGTAGCACCCGGCGTTCATCACCGGCGCGATCCGGTGTCCCATCATCCCGCCGATGGGCGATGCCATCTCAATGTCCGTGATCGAAGCCCGCTGCGCCCGCGCAAACGACGAGATCCGCTCCGCGGCTCGCTCGAGCACGGCGCGGTCACGACGATCGAGCCCGTCGAGCGCGGCCCGCAGCCGCCCGCGCTCGACGATGACCTCCCCCGCGCCTCGCACATCGCCGAGCCGGAGCGAGTGCTCCACGACCGCGTCCATACCCCGTGCCCGCACATCGGCGAGGATCCCCGAGGCGACGGCGAGCGTCTCCGCATCCACAGGGTCGCGACGCGAGAGCGCGAGCTCGGAGCGCGTGATGACGCGCAGGCCGCTCATCGCGCTGCTCCTGCTGTGCTCGGATCGGGCTTCGCGTCACCGGGCCTACGGGTCACGCGCAGCGCGCGTCGGTCGAGTTCTCTCTCGACTTCCGCCAGCGAGACGCCCGTGCTCGCCAGGCGAGCCAGCGTGAAGTAGAGCACATCCGCCGCCTCACGCGTGATGTGCTCCCGCTCGGTCGCGTCCATGAGTTCCACGGCCTCTTCCATCAGCTTTGCGCGAAGCAGGTTCGGCTCCTTCAGCAGCCGCGCCGAGTACGAGCCGGGCCGAGACTGCCCGCTGGCGATGGCCCCGAGACGAGACTCCAGCGCATCCAACCCCCGGGTGCTGCCGAAGCAGGTGCGAGTTCCATTGTGGCAGAAGCCAGCGCCCTCTTGTCGCACGGTGAAGCGGAGCGCGTCGCGGTCGCAATCGAGATCGACGCCGAGCAGGCGCTGCGTCGCACCGGACGATTCACCCTTGCGCCACAGGCCACCCCGTGACCTGGAGTGGTACACACCGCGTCTCTCGCTCATCGCCACGCGCAGTGACTCCGCCGAGGAATAGGCCAGCCCAAGAGCGATGCCCCGCTCATCGGTCACGATGGTCGGGAAAAGGCCATCGGCGCGATCGGACCTGAGCATGGCCACCGTCGCATCTGCCACGCTGAACCGACCGGTGTAGAGCGCCATACCGATCTGGGCATCGATCCCCAGTCGGTCGAGGGCCACGATCTCGTCGACCGAGTTGACACCTCCGGCGACGGTCAGCCGACATCCGAGAGACCTCGCGATCTCGCCGAGTTCTGCGGCACGCTCCATGTTTGTGCCCTGGAGCGTTCCCTCCACTTCCACGAACGTCACGAGGAACTCACCGGCGTGTTCACCGATCTCACGCATCCGGTCGGCGATCCGAGCGCCCGTGCGCTCGGTCCAGCCGTGGGTGACGACATCGCCATCGCGGGCGTCGAGCGCGGCGATCACACGATCGCGAGGCAGCTCTCTCAGAACATCCGGCACCGCTCGCGTGCCGAGCACAACCCTCGTGGCGCCCGCATCAAGCCAGCGGAGCGCGGTTCTGGCATCGCGAATCCCTCCGCCGACGCGGCAGCGCGCCAGGGGCAGCACCCTCTCCATGAGATCGGTGTTGCTCCCATTCCCGAGCGCGGCATCGAGATCCACAACCGCGATCTCTCCCACGAGTCCGAACCGTTGCGCAATCGGCATCGGATCGCCGGCATCGAGCGCTCTGGTCACGCCCTGCACCAGTTGCACGGTCTGTCCGTCCATGAGATCGATCGACGGGATGATCACGAGACACCTCCCACGCAGTTGACCGGCTCACACCTGCTCGGACGCACGCGTACGCCGAGCAACGACAGTTCGTGCTTGATCGCATCGGGCGTGGTCACGCCGTCGTGGAAGATGCTCGCAGCGAGGACGGCATCCGCTCCGGCCCGGACCGCCGAGGCAAGGTGCTCCGCCGTGCGCCCGCCACCGGAGGCGATTACGGGGATGGAGGCCCCGCCGCAGATCGCACCGAGCAGTTCCAGGTCGTATCCCTCGCCGGTTCCATCGCGATCGAACGACGTCAGCAGGATCTCGCCTGCGCCACGCGATTCCCCTTCGGCAGCCCACGCGATGGCATCGAGCGGCTCCGCGGTTGTGCCGGATCGTGTCAGCACGCGATATGTGCCGCTCGCACGCGCCGCGTCGATGGCGAGCACCGTGCACTGGCGTCCGAAGCGACCGGCAAGCCTGGTGAGCAGCGATGGATCGCGGACTGCGGCGGAGTTCACGCTGACCTTGTCGGCGCCGGCATCGAGCAGCCGCGCCGCGTCCTCGATGGACCCGACACCGCCGCCCACCGTGAGGGGGATCGAGAGCACACGCCGGATTGCTCGCACGGTGCGTGCGGCCGCGGAGCGCCCTTCCGTGGTCGCGCTCACATCCAGCATCACGATTTCGTCGGCGCCGTTCGCTTCGTACATTGCGGCGCGGGCCGCAGGATCGCCCGCGTCACGCAGCGCCTGGAAGCGGATGCCCTTCACGACGCGACCATCGCGCACGTCGAGGCATGGGATTACGCGAGTCGTGAGCATGGCTCCTCCCCGATGCGGTCGTATGGAACCGCTTGAGCCCGCGGAGCAGGTCGTGATGCCAGTTGTGCGGTCGGTTCCGCGCCGTCGGCCTCGATCGACGGCCGTCCGATCACCCAGCGACGGATCAAGTCGAGCCCCCAGCTGCCACTCAACTCCGGGTGGAACTGCGCCGCGACCACGAGCCGATCGCCATCTCCTTGCTCGATCGCCGCCACCGGATTCAACTCGCCGTGCGCAAACGTGCTCCCGCGCCACCCCTTCGGGATCTCGCGCAGCGCGTACGAGTTCGCGAAGTATGCGAATCCGCCGGCCAGCGTGCGGCACGTGTGTCTCGGCTCGGTCAGATTCCAACCCATCTGTGGCACGCGAAGCCCCGGTTCTGTGGGCAGCCGTCGCACAACCGCGTCGATCATGGCCAAGCCACGCACGCCCGGTGATTCTTCGGATCCGCGTGCGAGCAACTGCAGACCGAGGCAGATGCCGAGCGTCGAACGACCAATCGAGAGGCGCTCTCGCAGCGCCGAGACGAGCCCGCGCTGGGTGAGCTCGGCCATCGCGCCCCCGAAGGAACCGACACCCGGTAGGATGAGTCGATCGGCAATGAGCACGTCGGCGGGATCGGCCGTGATGATCGGCCGTGCACCGATTCGGTCGATCGCCGCCGCAACGGATGCCAGGTTGGCCGACCCGGTTCGCACGATGTAGACGTCCGCACCGTTTGCGGCTGCGACATCGGACGCGTAAGAGTCTGTTCCGCTGTTCGAGACCATCAGAGCACCCCCTTGGTGCTGTTGGAGAGGTGTGGGCTTGAGATGCTGCCCGCTTCCGTGCCTCCGCGGTCGAGCCGCGTAGCCTGGCGAAGGGCGAGCCCGAGGGCCTTGAAGGCCGCTTCGGCGCGGTGGTGGTCGTTTGTTCCTTTGAGGACATCAACGTGCAGCGTCATTCGTGACGCGGCCGCGAGTGTTGTGAAGGCGTGCGTGATGTTCTCGCACGCCCACTCGCCAATCGTCGGCCTTATGAGCCCGAGATCGACGGACGCCGTGGATCGCGTTGCAAGATCCACCACAGCACGAGCGAGCGCTTCATCGAGGGGCGCGTACGCGCTCCCGAACCGTACCAGACCGGCGCGGTCGCCCAAGGCACGGTCGATCGCCTGTCCGAGCACGATGAAGCAGTCTTCGGAGGTGTGGTGATCGTCGACGTGAAGGTCGCCGTTGCACGCCAGTTCGAGATCGAAGCGCGCGAAGAGCGCGAGCGTCGCCAGCATGTGATCGAGGAACCCGATCCCGGTGCGCACGGTCGCCCTTCCCGCCCCGTCGATGTCGAGCGTGAGGGTGATGGACGTCTCGCGGGTCGATCGCTCGATCGATGCGCCTCGTCTCACAGACTTGTCCGATTCGTCGCTTGTCGCGGTCATGGCAGAACCTCCAGCAGGTCGGACGCGCTGCGCAGCACGCGAGCCGCTCCTGCTCCGGTCAGCGCCCGCTCCGCCTCGCACGCACGCTCGACTGTCGCGGCATCGCCGGGAGCGAGAACGCCGATCGAGGCGACACCGGCGTAGCGTGCCGCGTTCAGGTCATCCGGCGTGTCCCCGATCATCCACGCGCCGGCAACGCCGATTCGCCCAAGGGCGATCAAGATGGGCCTCGGATCGGGCTTTGGCGGCGCATCCTCCATGGTCACCACTGTCGCGAAGAGGTCGGCGATGCCGAAGTGAGACAGGAATCGCTCCGCATCGCGACGGGGGCGCCCGGTGACGATGGCCAAGGTGTAGCGAGCCGCCAGAGAACGGAGTTCCGTCGGGCTCACGAGCAGCGACTCCGACCGCCAGAGGCCGGATGTTGCGTCGCTCGGATCACCCTGATAGAACGACTCGAACGCGCGGATCACGTCTTCGAGCGGCACCTCGACCCCTCGGCTCCGAAGCAGGCGCTGGGTGAGCGTCCAGTCGTTGTTCGCGTCCCCCGCGTCCTTCGCGGCAGCGATCTCCCGAGTGGTGATCGCGACGCCGAAGGACTCCGCAGCGAGCACGATCGCACGCCGATACGAGCTCGACACGTCGGCGAGCACGCCATCGAGATCGAAGAGCACCGCACGAGGGCGCATCGCGTTCGTCAGCGCGGCGCAGAGCCGGCTGAACTGCGGGGCATCTCCCGGGAGTGTGAACCGAAGGTATGGCTCCATCGCGCTCCCCAACGCGAACCGTCGGACCGAGATCCCTTGCGACGCGAGCAGGTCCGCGACGATGGATGCGCCGAGTCGCGTGTCCGGAAATCGGGCGAGCACGAAGTTTGCCTGCGACTCGATCGGCTCGGCCCCCAGGTCCCGCAGGTGCGCGACCAGTTCGCGACGCTCGGCCTTCACGCGGCGAACGGATGCTTCGACTCTGGTTCGACCTGCATCGAGCCACGCCGATGCGATCGCGAGCGACGGCCCGCTGACCGCGTATGGGTGCCCCACCGCTCGCAGCCAGCCGATCACTTCCGCGGAACCGACGGCGTATCCCACGCGAAGCCCCGCCAGTCCCCACGCCTTCGAGAACGTCCTCACGGCGATCGCGTTCGGCAGCGAGAGCACCGTTTCGGTCAGGTCCTCGTCGGCGTACTCGGTGTATGCCAGATCGACGACGAGCAGGCCGGCGGGAATCGATGCGGCCAGGCGCCGAATCGACTCGGCGGAGACCACCTGTCCCGTGGGATTGTTCGGCGTCACGATGAAGATCGCTGCGGTGCGCGGGCCGATTCTGGACTCGATCGCCCCCACATCGAACGGCTCACCGATCCACGGCGTCTCCACGACCTCGCCCCCGGCGAGGTTGACGTAGCGGGCGAGCATCTCGAAGGTGGGTGTCGTCAGGATCGCCTCACGCCCCGGTGCGAGGGACGCGAGCGCGATCCGCTCCAACGCGTCGTCGGCGCCAGCGGTCACGATAACGCGGGAAGAATCGATGTCGAGCCATGCCGCGATCTGCGACTCAAGCCCAGCCGCCGAGGGATAGCGGCGGAGCAGCTCCGAGGCGCGCGGCTGCAGCCACTCGATGAGCACGCTGGAGGGCGCGGGCCCCTCGTTGGCGTCGAGCTTGAGGTCGATGGGGCGGCGCTGAACGCCCGGGGTGTAGGGCTTCAACGCCCTGGCCAGTGGCGAGGGGCGCGGCCCGCGCACGACGTCTCCTTCTGCAGCGGCGGACGCTGGATCGGAGACCGAACGGGGTGTTCTGGCGCGCTCGTCGGCGCGGGACTGGCTGTCGGCGGTTGCAGAGGCCATGGCTCGGCCCTTTCGTGATGCTCTCGCTTGCGACCACTCGGTTCGGCGCGCGACTGCTTTCGTGACTTGTGCTACGGAACAACCTGGGCGATGGGAGAAATCACGAGATCTGTCCCGCCTGCGGCCTTGATCGCGGGGATCAGCGTGGGGAGCGTCTCGCGGGGAACGGCCGACTTCACGGCAAAGGCGCGTGCCCGCCCCGGGGCATCACCCTCCCCGCCGTGCAACGGAGAGATCGTTGGTTGTCGCATACACGGCAGGATGGCGACAACGGCGTCGAGCCGATCCGCGGGCACATTCACCTCGAGCATCACCCGCTTCCGCGCCTCGAGCACCGAAGACAGGAGCAGGGCGATGTCATCGATCGCGCTGCGCTTGGCCGGATCGCGGAGTGCCGCCGGGCTCGCGTACATCCGTGTCGATGAGGCGAGCAATTCGTCAACGATGTCGAGCCCGTTTGCGGCGAGCGTCGCGCCCGATGCCGCGATGTCGACGATGCAGTCCGCATCCTCGGGCGGGAAGACCTCGGTCGCGCCAAACGAGCGGACGAAACGCGCGTCGAGCCCACGGGCGGCGATCCACTCCGTCGTGAGGCGTTCCATCTCCGAGGCAACGATCAGCGGGCGCCGAGGCAGTCTCCCCTCCTGAAGAATCTGCCTCGGCGCGGCCGCCACCACCCGCACCCTGTCGAGCCCTGTATCGAGCACCTCAACGACATCCGCACGCAGCTCGGCGACCCAGTCCGCGCCCGCGAAGCCGATGTCGCGCGAACCGATGTGCAGCATCTCGATGATGTTCTGGGGCTTGAGTATTTTCGCCTCGACTCCCGGGAGGGAGAGCGTCGGGCGATACCCGCGTGCGGACGCGGAGAGACGGACGCCCGCTTCGGCGAGGATCGCAACGACACCGTCGTACATGCGCCCCTTCGGGATGGCCAGGTGGAGATCAGCGGCGCGCCTGGCACCCAAGGCCGCGGAAATGGGCTCGGGTTCAGGATGGCGATTCGAGAGAGGCGTTGCGCGAAGCGTTGTCATGGGTCCGGGGTCCTGGCTGGGCTCCCGGACGACCCTGATCGCTCAAAAGCGATCAACGCCGGCTGGGAACCGGCGTTGAGTGGGGTCTGTTCCGCTGCTTAGAGCGACCGCACCATCACCGGCACACGCTCGTGGCGTGCGGCTTCATGCAATGCTGAAGCTGGTGGATGGCAATGGTCACGGGTGAAGTCTTCCCATCGTCGCACGGACAGTCAAGTCGCTCGAAGACGATTCAATATCACTTCACGAGATGAATGGCCGCGCGTGGTGCCTGTTCGGAATCGGGATGACCATGGTTATCCGGGCCCGGCCGGCGCTTCCGTGGGGACCGGCTTCGCCTCGTGCTCGGCCTCACCCGCCGATTCGGTCACCCTGAACGGTGCGGCATCGGTGATGGTGTGCAGAGGTGGGAGCGGCGGCAGACCGTGTGCAGCCCGGATGAGATTCTGTCCGGCGACCTCGGGGTTGATCGCAGAGTTGGAGTCTCCACCCATTCCCATCGTGATGAACGGATTCGACGCACCCTGCATCGCTTGCGGGTACCACATCGCGTTGGCCACCGGCTCCAACGAGACAGCGACGCGCCAGAGTCGCGGATCGGGCGCGGGGTCGGGAACGTCGCGGATCACGACAACGTCGCCCACGCGATAGGCGACCACATCCGGCGTGAGCAACGCGTCGAGCGAAGCGGCGGCGGCGGCCCTTTCCTGATCCGTGCCCGTCAGCACGAGTTGCGTCAGGTCGACGCCATTCACGCTGATCTGGGACGTCTGGGAGAACGCGTCCCCGATCAGATCGGTGGAAAGCACGTCGCCATCGAGGAGCAGCGAACCGAGGTGGCGTTCTCGCCCGGCTGCGGCGTTCGCGACCCGCAGAGATCGCGTCGTCTTGCCCACGTCCGTCAGCGCTCCATTCGACATGGTGCCCATCGCGGAGTTCGCAGCGCTCAACGAGAACACCATCAGTGCAACGAAGCCGCCCACGAAGAGGATAATCGTGACGGTTGGCACCAGCATCCCCGCGATCGTTGCCCGGAGCCTGCTCACGCGGTGCGCGACTCGGAGCATGACCGAGAAGGAGATCCCCCACCAGACGACGCCAAGGAAGCCGGCCATGATCCCGAACAACGGGACCCCCCAGAAGACGTTGGGACCGGCCGATAGAGCCGCGGCGTGGATGGTGGTCCGCAACCCGCCTTGGGGCTTGCCTCCGCGCAGCACGACGTGTGCGACCAGCGCGGCGATCGGGATAAGGAGGAAAGCCAGGATCCCCGTCAGGATCACGCCCACCGCCCATATCGCGATGGCCAACACGCCCTTTGCGTTGATTCCAAGCGGTGCGAGGATCGGCAGGAGCACCATGAACGGCATCACGATGCTGGCCGCGCTCGCGAGCACCACTGTTGTGCACGCGTATCCGAGCGTCCTTCGCAGTGAATCCGTGCGATCGGTCGCCAGGATCAGCGGCGCGGGGGCTCCCATCGACATCAGTGTTGTCTGGAACCAGTCTCGAATCGTCGGCCTCCCGGCCCGCTCCGTCCATGGATTGCCTCGGGCTCGCGTCCGTCGTTCATCGAGCCCGGCGACCGGCACGAGCGCCATCTGGTCCATCTCGATGTCGCGCTCGCACTTCACGCACGAGAATGCGGGCGGAACGAGGTGCCCGCGCTCGGATGTTCCGTAGTACTGCTGCCCGCAATGCGGACAGAGGAACTGGATCGAGTTGGCTCGGAATCGGAACTGCGATGGTGCGAAGCCGGTGCCGCACTCCGGGCACGTGCGCTCCTTCAGATTCCATAGGGGATACTGGCAGGTCTTGCAGAACACGATTGCCCTCGCGCGGCGGCGGGCCGCTCACTTCCACCCACGCACCTGTCGACGGATTCTCGGAAGCGCAAACCAAATCAACAGAAAGATCGGCAACGCCATCGACATGAGGAGCGACGTCACAACGGACATGATTACGATTACGGAACTCATGCCGGGCGGGCCACCGGCTCCGAATCCCGGTCCCGACATCGACGCCATGTTGTCCCGCTGCATGCCCGCGACGGCCCACGAGGAAGCCAACCCATAGGGGAGGCGCAGAATCGCCCAGCCGACCAGCAGTCGAACGCCCCACCTGCGACGCAGAAGAAGCATCGCGCCACCCACGATCGCGACCAACGCGAGCGTGCCGGCGACGCCGTACATCGCCAGCATGACCGGTTTCCACTTCTCCGCAGACTCGAAAGCACCCCGCGGGGCGAACCCACCCAACATCGATTGGATGTCCATGAACTGCATGAGCGCGGAGCCGACGGAAGAGAGAAGCCCGAACCCCTGGAGTACGAGCACGGCGATCCCGACCAATGGCGGCCAGATCCGGCCCTCGTCTCCACGATCGATCGGGCCAGGGCTGGTCGGCGGGTGCGGCCGCCTCGCCGGAGTCAGGACGAATCCCGGCCCTTCAGGGGCTCCCTCACGCAGGGGATTCTTGGCTCGCAATTCTTCCATTCCCTCAGCCATCGCGTGCCAGTCTAACAGATGACCCGGAACAAGGCAGCGACGCGACAGAACGAAGTACGCCACGCCCACACCGCCAGTGTTGTAGCATGTATACGGGAACGGCTCGCCCGCATTGCAATCGGCGCGGCGTCCCCTTCACTGGAGTCGCTCACACATGCCCCACCACGTCTCCCGGCGCACCGCCATTTCGACAATCGGCGCTGCCGCGTTCGGCTTCGCTGCTTCTCCACTGCTTGGCTCCAGGCTCGCCGCAGGAGGTCTCCTTCGCGCGGGGAGCAACCCGATCTCGCTCGCGCAGTGGTCGCTCCATCGCGCGCTCTTCGATAAGACGTTGGACAACCTCGACTTCGCCTGGACCGCTCGCAATACCTACGGCATCAGCGCAGTGGAGTATGTCAACGCCTTCTTCTTCGACAAAGCTCGAGATGCTTCGTACATCGGCGAGATGAAGAAGCGGGCCGAGGGAGAGGGTGTCCAGTCGGTCCTCATCATGTGCGACCGCGAGGGGGAACTGGCCAATTCCGACGATGCCAAGCGGAACCAATCGGTGGAGAACCATCGCAAGTGGCTCGAGGCCGCTTCCACGCTCGGGTGTCACTCGATCCGCGTGAACGCGGCGGGGGATGCGCCATGGGACGAGCGGATGAAGCACGCCGCGGATGGCCTCCGCGCACTGGTCGAGATCGCGGATCCCATGGGCCTCAACGTCATTGTGGAGAACCACGGTTCTCTGAGCAGCAACGGCGAGTGGCTGGCCGGCGTGATGAAGATGGTCGATCATCCGCGCTGCGGCACGCTGCCGGATTTCGGCAACTTCTGCCTTGACTGGTCCCGCTCGTCGGAGCCCGACGCGTGGTACGACCGCTACAAGGGCGTTCAGGAGCTGATGCCTTACGCAAAGGGCGTGTCGGCGAAGAGCTACGAGTTCGATGCGGAGGGGAACGAGGTCCGCACGGACTATCGGCGCATGCTGAAAATCGTGCGCGACGCGGGCTACACCGGGCACATCGGCATCGAGTACGAGGGAGACAGGCACTCCGAGCAGGAAGGCATCAAGCTGACCAAGGCGTTGCTTGAACGGATCGCCGCCGAGAACGCAGGGTGATTCGCTCGTATGCGATCGGCTGACAAAGCTCTCAGGTCCGGCGCCGTCTTCCGGCACCGATCGCTGCAAAGCCGAACACAACGAACGGTCCGGGCGCGGGCACAATGTCGAGGACGAGACTCGGCGTCTTGTGTTCCATATGAGGCGCGATCAGGTCCGTGAAGCCGAACACGAGTTCGTCGGGGTGGAGGAAGTCGAGCGACGTGAGTCGCCCGCCCATCGCGACCTTGCCGGTGCCGAGCAGCGAGTTGATCGCGGCGAGCGCGGGCGGCGAGAGTGGAATCATGATCTCCATGCCCTTATCGCCAGGGTGGAATGAGTGTGCGCCGACCATCGATCCGGTGCCGAGCGAGGCGTAGATCGCCAACGCTTCGGCCACTGTGTTCGTTGGATCTGCGATCTCGTCGGCCGTAAATGGAGTCGAAGTCAGCACGTAGTCCTCAAATGGATCCTCGCTGATGTAGCCATCCCCCGGATCGATCGTGATGCCCGGCGCGAACTTCGGAACGTAGACCTTAAGAAAGCCGCCGATGACCGAACCGGGCGGCTTCGGCGCGAAAGGTGTCAGATCGAAGAGGAAGAAGTTCCGACGCTCCGCGACCGTCGTGACCGGCGAGTGTCCGACGCGATAGTTCTGTCCCGGGATCGAATTGCCGTAGCTGCCGTCGGAGCTGTACCCTCCAGTGAGATACGTATCGATCGCAATCAGATCGGCGCTCGCGTGCGTGGACGCTGTGGCGAGCGCTCCAAGCAACAGGTAGGTGCGAAGTGGGTGCATCTCGGTCTCCTTGGAGCTGTGAACTCCAAGCCGCAGCATACCCGAATGCGCCATTTATAGAAGCGAACTTCTTGCGAACAACTCAAACCCTTATTCTTCGCCGCCGTCTGATGAGGCCTTCCGAGCAGGAAACCACATCTCCGCCACGACCATGAGGCACATCAACCCCGTGGCCCCGGCATAGACGGGCCCCGCGACTAGGATCGCATTCACCCAGAGCGCGTTGTCCCGAGCGAGCCACCACGACCCAAGGTCGACAAAGAGCGCGAGCCCCGACACGCCGAGCAGCACCGAGCCGAGCCGCCCGTATCGCGACGAGAGCACGAGGGAGCCCATCACCAGTGAGAGGGTTCCGAGGGCGAGCGCGTGCGTGTGCGTCGATGCGGCCAGGATCTTGATGTTGGTCGGCTGGATGTTCTTGGCGAACGCAAGCCGCTTCACATCATCGAAGTACTCCAGCGGGATCTTTCTCGCCTCGATATCCGCGGAGTTCCGGTTGTGGCACGACACACAGTTGTTCGCGATGATCGCGTCCGGCGCGTTGTCACCCAGATCGATGTTGTCGTAGTCCTCGCTGATCCGGCCCGAGGCGAGCCAGTCGTTCAGCACCTTTCGGGCGGGTTCGGAGAGGTCGGGCGGGTGGTTGGCGTTCATCGCCCGCACCAGAGGCGCGTCGGCGGTCACACCGTGGTAGGCCCCTGCGATATCGTCGTACGAGACGCCCTTTTGATCATCGCGGTTCTCGTGGTGCCAGAGCAGATGTGTCGCCGATGCCGCGAGCCCCCCGAGCACAACAAGCATGAGCATCGTCAATCCGAATCTCGCCATGAACGGAAGGTGCCGGAGCTGCGTCACGTCTTGGTTCCCACTTGGTCCCGCTCGCCGCGCACACGCGGCGCGTCCGACCCGGGCTCATCTCTCGGACCTGTCTCAGACCTTGAGCACATCGTCGCTGATCTCGATTCGCTTCCCGCCCAGGACCGCCTGATTGGCAAGGATCGCGATCGCCGTGGCGCGAAGCCCCTCTTCCGCTGTGACAACGGGGGGCTTCCCGTTCGCGATCGCATCGACAAAGTCGCCGATCGCGTAGTACACCGGAGGATTCGGCAGCCCAACACCCTCCTTGAGCTTCCCCTGCGAAGCCAGCTTGGTGGCGTCCGCAATCAGGGTGATCCCCTCGTCGTTGTGGAACCGCTGGCGATTCGCGTAGACCTCCCACCCCTGTGTCGGCGCATCGGCCTCCTTGAACATCCACGCTGCGGTCCATGCCAGCTTGATTGTCGCGTTGGTGCCGTAGAGCACTTCGTACTGTCCCTCGTACGAGCTCGCGATTGTGGCCGACCAGTCCAGGCGCGCGCCGTCTTCGAACATGAACGTCGCGTGCGTGGTATCCGGGATCGTGCGCCCGTCCTTGTGAAGGCGGATCGAGCCGGTGCCGCTCACGGATGTCGGGTACTTGCCGAGATACCAGCTGATGACGTCGATCTGATGGCACCCGAGCTCGCCCGGAAGCCCGATCGAGACATCGGGATCGAGGCGCCAGTTGAGGGCCTTCTCGTCCTTGGCATCGGAGACGGGTACGCGCCACTCGTTCTTCCGGTTGCTCTGCGCCCGCATCATGACCAGGTCTCGCACCGAGTCGGATCGGAAGAATGTCCGCGCGAGCTTGTAGATGGGATTCGACCGCGCATACAGACCGACGTGGACCACCTTGCTCGACGAGCGCGCGGCCCTCGCGATCTCCGCGCAGTCCTCGATCGTGTGCGCGAGCGGGGCCTCGATGAACACGTGCTTGCCCGCGCTGATCGCGTCGATGGCGATTGTCTTGTGCGTGTGCGTCGGCGTGACGACCAGCACAGCCGTCACGTCGGTGGCCTTCGAGAGGAGTTCCTTGTGATCGGCGTACCCTGTTGCGCCCTGCACACGCCGGAGCGCGGCCTGGAGCCGGGAGGGCACGATGTCGCAGATCGCCGTGACCCGCGCGTTCTCGAACTTCGCGATCTCGTCCAGCATCGCCCGGGCGTGCCTGCCCGCCCCGATGATGGCGATGTTGACAGGCTCCGCACGCGTCAGCGAAGCGAACGACCACTCGGGCGTCAGGGCGAGCATCGCGGCGCCCGCCGTGCCCGTCGTGAACATGAACTCGCGTCGATCGAGCGAGAGACGCTGAGACTCGGAATCTGACATCGGAAACTCCTAACAGCGCGAGCCCGGCGACACGGGCGGCGACGGCGGGGCAGGGGACGAAATATACGGTCGGTGCGGCCCGGCAACCTTCCATTTCCTGGGCGCGCGCGATCCGGAAGCAACCACGCTCGTCAGCGTATCCGGCATCGCATCCGGACGCTCCCCGAGCACGACGAGGGCGGTCGACCACGCCTCGCACCGCGTCGATGGCCAAGGGTCCACAGCATTTCCTGTCAACGCGGAAGCGACCGCTGTCGCGAACACGCCCGTTTGTGCCGGCGTGCCGGTTCTCGGATCAAGGATGTGCGTTGCGCGAGTGCGCCCATCCGGCCCCTCCACCGTTCGGCCGTGCGGCGCGGAGAAGGACAAGGCGCCATCGCAAAGCGTCATCACCGGCGCATCAGCATCCGGACCGAGCGCGACGCGCCAGCCGTCCGCTCCCGGCGGAGCCCCGATCGCCACGATGCTGCTCGTGCCTCCGTGGAGAAGGGCTCGCTCGATGCCGAACTCCCGCAGGTGAGATGCCGCCATGTCGAGCGCGAATCCCTTGGCCACCGCACCGAGATCCAGCACGACATCCGACGCCAGAAAGCGGATTGTCCGCCGATTCGCATCGAGCTCGATCGCGCCCATGCCCCGGCCGGGCCCCGGACGCTCCGGCGCGACGCTCCCCTGGGGCAGCACGGCATCCTCGTGCAGGCCGAGCGCCGACATGACGGATGCGATCGCCGGATCGAACGCGCCGTCAGAGGCACGGTGGACCGACACGCAAAGCTCGAACAGCGAGAAGAGCTCCGGCTCGAGCGGCACGGCCTCGTGCGGCGCGTGCTCGTTGATGAACGAGAGGAACGAGTCCCGCTTGAACAGCGAGAGCCGGTCGTGCCAGTGCCTGACCTCTTCCAGAACGTGGTCAGCGATCGGACCGAGGCGCGAGGGATCAACGTCGTCGAGCACAAGCTCGAAACGCGTCCCCATCGCGAAGCACGCCGCCCTGTGGATCATGTCACCATCACGCGGGCGATGCGGTCATCGTCTTCGGATCGAACGTGAACGCCTTGCCCTCCCACATCGAACGGGTTGCAAGGTCCACGATCACCATGACCTTTGTGGAGAGATCGACGCCGGCGGGCGGGGCGTTCCTCGTGCGCACGCAATCGAAGAACGCGCACCGGTGAACATCCTGATCGTTGCCGATGTCCTCGCACGTGATCGTGCGGGCCTCGATCTCGTCGACGAACAGCCGCTCGGGACGGACCTGGCAGTTCACGTTTCCGAGGTAGAGATTGGCCTTGTAGCCGCGGATCATCGTTTCGAGGCCAACCTCGTTGCAGGTCGAACCCGCGACAATCATCTGCGTGCCGTTCTCCATCGTGGCCGTGATATTGGTCAGGTCGTGATTCTCCATCGCCTTGTCGACCATGTGGGAGCCCGATCCGACGACACGCACCGGCCACGGAGAATCGAGCGCAAGGAGAAGCGGCGTCATCACGTGCACCAGCAGGTCGCCGATGATGCCGGTTGAGAAATCGCGGTAGCGACGCCAGCGGGCGTACACCTTCGGGTCCCACTCGCGTGAGCCGAGCGAGCCGCACCAGCGCTCCCAGTCGAGGTTCACGCCGGGCTTCCAGTCGGGGTCGATGCCGTAGTAGTTCCACTCGCCGTCCTTGGAGGAGCGGCAGTAGCTCGTCTGCGCCAGCGTCGGAACGCCGATCTCGCCCGCGCGGATCAACTTCCTCGCCTCGTGGTACCGGGGCAGCTGCATCATCTGGGTACCGATCTGGAGGATCATGTCCGGGTGCTTCAGCGAGTACTCGCGGAGCGCGAGCGCCTCGTCGAGCCGGAGCGTCATCGGCTTCTCAAGATACGTGTCCTTGCCTGCGGCGATCGCGTCGAGCGCGTGCTGCGCGTGCCAGTGCTCGGGGCTGGCGATCAGGACGGCGTGGATATCATCCCTCGCGAGCAGTTCCTCGTGCTTGCGGTACGTATCAACCTTGATCCCCTGCTTCTCCTCGCACTTCTTCTTTGCACGCTCGAGGTGCGAGTCGCAGACATCGCAGACCGCCACGATCTGGACGTTGGTTCGTCCCTGCTTGGTCAGTTCCATGATGGCGTCGCAGTGGCCGGTGCCCATGCCGCCCGTACCGATCACGCCCAAACGGATCGGCTGACCCTCGGGCACCGGAATCCGACCCGCGGCCTTGATCGTCGACGACGGCGCCGACGCACCAGTCGGCTTCTTGCCGGCACCGGCCAGAAGCGCGCCAGCTCCGGCCAGAGCGGCGGTCTTGACGAGGAAGTCACGCCGCGAGTTTCCGACGTTCTGATTCTGATTGCCTGAGCCGCGCATGGTCGCTCCTTCGAGTCGGACGTGCAGGGAGCACGGCTTCGCCGCCGCCATCTCCCGCCAGTTGTGGTTTCCCGTGCGGAGCCCGTCAGGCTCCACTCGTTCCCAGCATACACGACGGGCCGACACTCGCAAGTCCCTTGGCCGAAACCAGCCGCTTTCGCCGATGCTCAACACCCCGGTACATTCACCCGGATCCGCGGAGACCGCTCGCATGATTGGAAGAGTCGCTGTGTGTTCGTGGTCGCTGAGAGCCGAATCGGGCTCGCGCCTGGCATCGCTCGCACGGGAGTGCGCTGTCTCCAACATCCAACTCGCCCTCGATCCCCTCCGAGCAGGGGGAGAGATCCACGGACCGGATGGAGTACAAGCCGCCAACTGGGATGCCGAAAAGACTGTTGCCGCCCTGAAGACGGGCGGCTGCACGGTCGTTTCCGGGATGATGGCCTGCGCGGGTGAGGACTACACCTCGCTCCAGACCATCGAGCACACGGGCGGCGTGCGGCTCGACTCCACGTGGGCGGACAACCTGCTCGCCGCCAAGGCCAACGCCGAGTTTGCCAAGCGTCTTGGGCTCGGACTCGTGACGTTCCACGCCGGGTATCTCCCCAGCAAGCCGAACGACCCGGAACGCCGCATCCTCATCGCCCGGATCAACGCGATCGTGGATGCGTTCGCGGCCGCGGGGTGCGAGGTCGCGCTCGAGACCGGCCAGGAAACGGCCGAGACCCTGATCGGCGTGCTCGAAGAGATCAACAGGACTGATCTTGGCGTCAATTTCGACCCGGCGAACATGATTCTGTATGGGAAGGGCGAGCCGATCGCCGCGATGCGTGCTCTCTCACCGTGGATTCGGCAGGTCCACATCAAGGACGCAATGCCGACGAAGACGCCCGGCACGTGGGGCGAGGAGGTCCGCGCTGGCACGGGAACGGTCGACTGGGCCGCGTTCCTCGAGATCGTGCGCGGTTTGCCGCGCTCGATCGACCTGGTGATCGAGCGCGAGGGCGGTGATCAGCGCGTCGCGGACATCACGGCGGCACGGGAGATGGTCGAGCGGCTCAGACGGTAGTCTCGGCCCTTCTCTTCTCGCTGAAGAGCACAAAGAAGATCACCATCACGACCGCAGCGAACGCGGCAGGGATCACCCAGATCGTGCCCCAGTCGCGCACGGCCGTGACCTTGTCGGTGTTCGCGCTCGCGACCCGACCCATCACCTGCGCGCCAAGTCCAAGGCCGAGTCCCTGCGTGACGAGCACGAGGAGGCCCTGGGCCTGGCCGCGGATGGCGGGCGTCGACTTCTGATCAACGTAGATCTGCCCGGTGACGAAGAAGAAGTCGTAGCAGATGCCGTGCAGAATCACGCCCGCGAGCACCATCCACTTCACCTGCTCGTCCGCGGCGCCGGCAAAGAGCCCGTAGCGAACAACCCATGCCGCCATACCCACGAGCAGCATCCACTTCACGCCGAGGCGCGCGAAGAAGAGCGGCATGATCAGCATGAAACCGATCTCGGAGATCTGTCCGAACGACATGGTCTGCGCGATCTTGGTGAATCCGGAGGCGCCGACGTACTCGCCCGCGAAGGCGTAGTACGCCGCGAGGGGGATACAGATCAGGAAAGAGCAGAGCACGAAGACCGCAAACGAGCGGTGCTTGAGCAGCGCGATCGCGTCGAGCCCGAGCGCGTCGCGAGCCGAGAAAGCACGTCCCTTCGCCGGTGGCGGCGTGTGTGGGAGCGAGATCGAGTAGAGCCCGAGCAGCATGCCCGATGCGCCCGCGACGTAGAACATGTTGGGAGAGGTATCGAACTTCATCTGCGAGATGACCCAGTTGGCCGCGATCCAGCCGATCGTGCCCCACACGCGGATCATCGGGAACTGCCGCTGGGGATTGGTCATGTTGTGGAAGCTGAGCGTGTTGGTCAGCCCGAGCGTCGGCATGTAGCAGAGCATGTGGACAAAGATCACGGCGATGAACGCCTTCGGCGAGGTCTGCATCGCGATCGGCGCGGCACACAGAATTGCGCCGCCCAGGAGGTGCATCGCCGCGAGCACTCGCTCGGTCGCGAAGAACCGATCGGCGATCATGCCGAGGAAGAAGGGCGAGATGATGGCGGCGATCGGTCCGACCGTGTAGGCCCATCCGATGAGCTTGGCGTCGATCGCCTGCGAGGCCATGTACGGACCCATCGTGACGTACCACGCACCCCAGAGAAAGAACTCAAGGAACATCATCACCGACAGACGCGCGCCGACCGCGCTCGCGCCGTGGGAGGGAAGGCCGTTGGCTTGGTCGCTCATACGTTGGATCTCGCTTCGCGGCGTCGGGGTACTGCCCCGGGCGCGTGGGACGCGAGTGTAAAGAGAACGTCAGACCGCGTAAAGCGGACGGGTCTTCGCGTGGGCTTCCTGCCGCCCGATGATCGACCGGCCAAGTTCCACTACCATGCACGTCCATCCAGGAGTGACCCCATGCCCAGACCCGTCACGCTCTTCACCGGCCAATGGGCCGATCTCAAGCTCGAGGACATGGCCGCGCTCGCGGCGGAGATGGGATACGACGGGCTGGAGCTCGCCTGCTGGGGGGACCACTTTGATGTGGAGAAGGCCCTTTCCGACGACGGGTACTGCCGCTCACGGTGGGACATCCTGAAGAAGCACGGGCTGACGTGCTTTGCGATCAGCAACCATCTGGTGGGGCAGGCGGTGTGCGACCCGATCGACGAGCGACACAAGCTGATCCTCCCCCCCCGTGTATGGGGCGATGGGAAGCCCGAGGGCGTCCAGCAGCGGGCGGCGGACGAGATGAAACGAACGGCCGAGGCCGCAGCGAAGCTGGGCGTGAAGGTGGTCAACGGCTTCACGGGTTCCTCCGTGTGGCACAAGCTGTACTTCTTTCCGCCGACCGGCCAGCCGGAGATTGATGCGGGCTTCAAGGACTTTGCCGACCGCTGGAACCCGATTCTGGATGTCTTCGACAGGGTCGGTGTCCGCTTCGGGCTTGAGGTCCATCCGACGGAGATCGCCTACGACATCCACACGACGCGCCGTGCGATCGAGGCGGTGAAGGGGCGAGCGGCCTTCGGCTTCAACTTCGACCCCTCGCATTTGGTGTGGCAGGGGATCGATCCTGTCAAGTTCATCGATGCGTTTGCGGATCGGATCTACCACGTCCACGTGAAGGATGCGATCCGGACGCTGGATGGGGAGACGTCGATTCTCGCGTCGCACCTTTCGTTCGGCGATCATCGGAGAGGGTGGGACTTCCGTTCGCCGGGGCGGGGCGAGGTCGATTTCGAGGAGATCACCCGAGCCCTCAACCGCGCTGCATACACAGGGCCGCTCTCCGTCGAATGGGAGGACTGCGGCATGGACCGCGTGCATGGCGCGACCGAGGCTGTCGAGTTTGTCCGCGCCATGGACTTCTCGCCCAGCAACCTCGCCTTCGATAAGGCGTTTGAGAAGAAGTGACCACATGACGACCCAACTCACCTACGGCATGGTCGGCGGCGGACAAGGGGCCTTCATCGGCGGCGTCCATCGCATGGCCGTCGCCCTTGACAACAAGGCCCGACTCGTCGCCGGCGCGCTCTCTTCCACACCAGAGAGAGCCCTCGCTTCGGCCAAGGATCTCGGCCTCGCGTCCGACCGCTCCTACGGCTCGTGGCGTGAGATGCTCGAGGGCGAGCTCAAGCGCCCCGCCACCGACCGCATCGATTTCGTGTCGATCGTGACGCCCAACGACACGCACTTCGAAGTCGCCAAGGCCTTCGCCGCCGCGGGGTTCAACGTGGTGTGCGACAAGCCGCTCGTCCACACGGTCGAGCAGGCGAACGAACTCGTTCGCACCGTCGAGAAGTCCGGCGTCGTCTTCGCCGTCACGTACAACTATTCGGGTTACCCACTGGTCAAGCAGGCCGCGTCGCTCGTGCGTGCGGGCAAGCTCGGCACGATCCGCAAGGTCTTCGTCGAGTACCACCAAGGGTGGTTGGCGACGGCCCTCGAATCCGGCGGCCAGAAACAGGCCGATTGGCGCACGGATCCCGCGCGATCAGGTGCCGCGGGCGCGGTCGGTGACATCGGCACCCACGCCGAGAACCTCGTCGCCACCATCACCGGTCTCGAGATGGAATCGCTCTGCGCCGACCTGACAACCTTCGTGCCCGGTCGCAAACTCGACGATGATGCCGCGATCCTCATCCGCTACAAGGGCGGCGCACGAGGCACACTCACCTGCTCACAGGTCTGCGTCGGCGAAGAGAACAACTTGACCATCCGTGTCTACGGCACCGAGGGCATGCTGAGCTGGCGTCAGGAAGAGCCAAACTCGCTCCTGTTCCAGCCGCGCGACGGCGTCCGCCAGATCTTCACCCGCTCCGGGCCGGGCGTCGGCCCAGAGGCCGGACGCGCCACCCGCCTTCCCGGCGGCCATCCCGAGGCCTTCATCGAGGCCTTCGCCAATATCTACCGCGGCGCCATCGACGCCATGATCGCAAAGAAGGCGGGCACCAAACCCGAAGGCCTCGCCACCGAGTTCCCGACGGTCAACGACGGCGCTCGGGGTGTCCACTTCATCGAGCGTGTGGTCATGAGTGCGCGGAGCGGCGCAACGTGGACGGATGCAACACTCGCGGCACCATGACTCACGAAGCGTTCCTCCGCTGTCAATTCTCAAGAGCCACACCGCCCGCGCTCGCTAGCGATTGAGCGTCGCCAGCACTTCCTCATCGATCCCGAGGTACTCGCGCATGTGGCGGTCGTAGGTCTCGTTGTCCTCGTCGCGCGACAGATCGAGCCGAAGCTCGTTGATCACCTTCGTCCCCTGCCCGATCCACAGATCGAACGTCTCCCTTGAGATGTTCTCGTAGATCCACTGGCCGACCGACCCCTTGAAGGGTGGCCGCGACATCTTGTGACCCGGCTTCCCCGTCCGTTTGCACACGAACGATCCCTCCGGCCCCGCCGCCTTCGCCGGTGCCGGCGCTGCCACCTCGGGAACCGACTTGCCGATCTGCTTCAGCAACTCCCCGATCGCGTTCTTCGGCAGAAGGTCCCCGCGCCCCGCCGCCGCCACATACCCCTTGGTCAACAGGTCCCCCGCTTCATCCTCTCGCCCCGCCTTGATCAGCGCATCCCCGCCGAGCTGATACGCCTTGCTCATCATCGGGTTGAGGGCGATGCAACGGCGGAAGCTCTCCGCCGCCTCCGCGTGGCGCTCGGCTTGTGCGTACGCGCTCCCCAGAGAGAAGTGCGCCATGTCGTTCTCAGGATCGGCCTGGACCATGTTCTCAAACTGTGCGATTCGTGCGGCAAGGTCCATCGAGTTCTCCGTGTGTGCTGTGTCCGATTCGATGCTAGGGGCGGTCACGCGGGTTCCGCCCTGCTTACGCTTCCCCGATGCCCTCCGGCGCGACCGACCCGATCCTGCTGACCGATCTCGCGGGCCTCTCCCTGCGCAACCCGGTCGTCCTCGCCGCGGGCACAGCGGGCTACCTCGACGAGTTCCAGGATGTCGTTGACCTCGGCAAGGTGGGCGCGGTCGTCGGCAAGTCGATCACACGGCTCCCCCGCGAAGGCCACGAGACCTGGAGGATCATCGAGAGCGATGCGGGCATGCTCAACGCGGTTGGCCTCGCCAACATGGGCGTCGAGGCCTGGCAGAAAGAACTGGCTCCGACTATCAAGTCCCGCGCCGACGCTATCGGCCTGCTCCCGATCGGTTCCGTCTCCGGATTCTCGATCGAAGACTACCTCGCCGTCGCCGAAGCGATGAATCGGATTGAGGCCCTCGGCGCGGTCGAGATCAACGTCTCCTGCCCCAACGTCCACACAGGCACCAGCTTCGGCGAGTCGCCCGAGATGCTCCGGGACCTGATCGGGGCCCTGCGCTCAACCCTCACCTCCACACGCATGATCGTGAAACTCTCGCCGCTCGTCTTCGGCCCCATGCTGGATGTCGCGCGAGCCGCGATCGAAGGCCGGGGAAGTCCCGCTGGCCCGAACTTCCGACCCGGCGCGGACATCCTCTGCATCTCCAACACCATCCCCGCGATGGCCATCGACGTCGAGTCGCGCAAGCCCCGCCTTAGCAACACGACCGGTGGGCTCTCCGGCCCCGCGCTCCATCCGGTTGCGGTCCGACTCGTCCACATGGTCCACAAAGAGGTCGCCAAACCCGCCGGCGTGCCCATCATCGGACTCGGTGGAGTGATGCGCTGGGAGCACGCCGCGGAGTTCATTCTCGCGGGCGCAACCGCCGTCGGCATGGGAACCTCGCTCTTCGTCGATCCAAAGAGCCCCACCAAAGTCGCCAAGGGCCTTGCGGCATGGGCCACACGCCAGCGCGTCTCGAACATCCGGGAGCTCGTGGGTGGCCTGCACGCCTAAAGAACGCGTTCGGCGTACGGCCACATCCTCGGCACATGTCTCGCTGCATTCAACCTCAGCTCGCACCAATCTCGCACATCAGCGTGATCTCCGACGGAATCAGCGGAAAGTCCAGATCAGCGCGGAAAGTTCGATAGCCATCGGTGTCATTCCACCCCGCGCGCTCGAACGCCTCTGCGATCAGTTCGCCGTATCGGGGAACTCGCGACACGCCGGGTTCAACTGGAAAGCGCAGCGAAGCCGCCGCTTCGGTGTCGAGTTTCATCAGACCGCCCTGTGGGCGGGGCCGATCCTCGAGGAGCCCTCGCTTTGCGACACGCGCCGGCCCGAAGTGCGCGAGATCCGGGTGCAGCATGAGATCGAACTGCAATCCCTCTACAGGCGTGCGCACCGTCAGCGGATAGACAGCCCATTCGTTGCTCGGTCCACGCACGTGCGAGGCCGCGGCAAGGTACTTCTCGCCCATGACCACCGTGATCGCTCCGCGCCGACCGACGTCGCCAGGCGCAAGCTCGTCGTACATGCAGCCTCGCTCCGTGAAGCGGCGGATTCTCGGAATGGGATGCGAGCAGTGGCGTGTCATCAGCGCCATGCCATCTTCCATCCCCGGCTCGAGCGGCTCGCGTGTCACCTGATTCACCGGACGTCCAGCGTCGTCGTTCAAGGTCAGGCGTGAGATGATCCAGGGAACGTCCTCTCGGAGTCGCTCAAGCTCGACAAAGCCGCCGACCTTCACGAAATCGATCGATCCCGCGTCGGTCAACGAGGGCCGGAGCGCGAGCGTGAGGAACTGCGTGCGTGCCCGAACGCCCCATGCCCCGGATCCCGCGCGGAATAGCTCGCGCCGGACATCAAGCTCAAGCCCGCCGGTGCGCCCGCCCGCAGCGAACATCGCCTCGAACGAGCGACGGTCACCCGCGTGCTGCTCGACAAACTCCCGCAAGGCCCGATCCGCCTCGCGCACGGCGGCGATGCGGTCATCGCCGACGCCCCTGGCGCCCGCGGCACGAAGCACGATGTCCACGCCACCGCTGCCGGGCATGTGCCGCGCAGCGTGCGATGGGTCGTGGTCTCTGACGAACCGCGCAACCTTCCACGCGAGTGACTTGTCGAGGCCCAACGCCCGTCCGACGTCCGCCGCCTTCGCATCCCGGAGACCGGCACCATCGAGAAGCGCTCGCATCGCGGTCTGGGCGTCACTGAGGCGTTGAGTCGCCGCGGTGACCGGCTGGGGAGGGGTCGCGGTGGGCATGAAACGAGTGTACACCGAACAAGTCGGGTATCCAAGGTGGTGTTTAGAGATTCTTTGCAGATTCACAATTCTCCAGAGATACTCTTGACAACGGTTCCATCACGCTCTAATTTGATTGCCGCAGACACGGGTCACCGTGGGCGAATGGAGCATCAAGATGAAACACACGCTTCCGATTCTGTTGGCAATGGCGACCGCTTCCGCAGCGTTCGCGGACACCCTCACGCACAGCGTGGGCTTCAGCCACGGCTTTGACGGCGAAGTCGTCACCTTCCAGAAGTTCGACACCCTCGGCGGCGCGCGAAAGCTCACGGGGATGTCGCTCTCGTACGAGCAGTCGATCTCCATCGGCTTCCACTTAGAGAGCAACGGGTACACCGCCGTGGCTTCGGGGGACTGGTTCCTCGACATCGCGTACAACTCATTGCATCAGTTTGGACTGATCGACAACGATCCGAACCCCCCGTTCATCGGACCGGGCGCGGCATATGAGGGCGGGATCACGGGCGATCTCGGGATCTCCGACGGGTACAACGGCGGCGGTCCGGATACGCACTTCGGCTCCGTCGAGACCGGCGTTTTCACCTTCGACGCTTGGTGGGACAGAACCGACGCCTTCGGACGAGACATGCTGGAGACGTTCACGGGGACGGGCTCGCTCGATACGTATTTCAGCGGCTACAGCGAGATGTTCGGCGGGTGGATCAACGATCCGAACTGGGTGGTCGATCCGAACAATCCGCCGGACGGACCGTTCAACCCTTGGGAAGATCCGTACTACGGGTTCTTCGTGACGCTCGACAGCCTGATCCAGAGCGGGACGATCACCGTGACATACGAGTACGTCGTGCCGGCACCCGCGACCGCATTGCTCGGCCTCTTCGGCGTGCTCGCGACATCGCGACGCCGGCGATCCTGAGCCATCGGCGACGCACGTGTGTGAGTGGACGAACGCCCCGTCGGCGGCATGCCGATGGGGCGTTCGCTGTTCGTTGGCGTCTGTGCGGATATGACAAGGGCCCCATGCGTTCGCATGGGGCCCTGTTCGCATCAACATGAGTTCGTGAGCGCGTGACTTGTGGTCACTCCCGGCTCACCCCTTCATCTTCTCCGCCTTGGCACGGGCATCCTCGAGCGTGCCAACGTACATGAACGCGCCCTCGTTGAGGTCGTCGCCCTCGCCGTTGCAGAGACGCTCGAACGAGTCGATCGTCTGCTCGAGCGTGGTGTACACGCCGCTGAAGCCGGTGAACTGCTCCGCGACGAAGAACGGCTGCGAGAGGAATCGCTCGATCTTGCGGGCCCGGGCGACGGTCTGCTTGTCCTCATCGGAGAGCTCGTCGACGCCGAGGATCGCGATGATGTCCTGGAGGTCCTTGTACCGCTGCAGGATTCGCTGCACGCGCTGGGCGACGCGGTAGTGACGCTCGCCGATGATGCCCGGATCGAGGATTCGCGAGTTAGACGCCAAGGGATCGACCGCCGGGTAGATGCCCTTCTCCGCGATGCCTCGGGCGAGCGTCACGAACGCGTCAAGGTGCGCGAACGCCGTCGCGGGGGCGGGGTCGGTCAGATCGTCGGCCGGCACATAGATGGCCTGCACCGACGTGATCGCACCCTTGGCGGTCGACGTGATCCGCTCCTGCAACTCGCCCATCTCCGTCGAGAGCGTGGGCTGGTAACCCACGGCGCTCGGCATACGCCCGAGGAGCGCGGACACCTCGGAGCCCGCCTGCGTGAAGCGGAAGATGTTGTCGACGAAGATCATCGTCTCCTTGCCGGATGAGTCGCGGAACTCCTCGGCCATCGTCAGGCCGGAGAGCGCGACGCGCAGACGCGCGCCCGGCGGCTCGTTCATCTGGCCGAAGACCATCGCGACCTTGTCGAGCACGTGGGCCTTGTTGCCCTTCTCGTCGGTGTACTCGGCTTCCTTCATTTCACGCCAGAGATCGTTGCCCTCGCGGGTACGCTCGCCGACGCCGCAGAACACGGAGTAGCCGCCGAACTCGCGGGCGACGCGTGCGATCATCTCCTGGATGATGACGGTCTTGCCGACGCCAGCGCCGCCGAAGAGGCCGATCTTTCCGCCTCGCACGAAGGGACAGAGCAGGTCGATGACCTTGATGCCCGTCACCAGGATCTCGGTGTTGGGGTTGAGCTGCGCAAACTCGGGCGGCGCACGGTGGATCGGGCTCCGCTTAACACTGGAGGGGACATCGGCACCCTTGTCGATCGGCTCGCCGAGAAGATTGAACACCCGCCCCAGCACCTGCTCGCCCACCGGCACGGCCACGGCCGCTCCGGTGTCGAGGCACTTCATGCCGCGCTTCAGGCCGTCCGTCGAACCGAGCGCGACCGCGCGAACGCGTCCGCCCCCCAGGTGCTGCTGCACCTCGCCCGTGAGACGCAACGCCCCGACGGTCGTGTTCTCGTTGACCTTCACCGCGTTGTAGATATCGGGGAGCTGATCCTCCGGAAACTGGATATCAAACGTCGAACCGATGACCTGCGTGACCGTGCCCGTGGTGGCCATATTGACTCCTGCTGTTTCGTCCTTCGGAGGCGATTCCCCGGCCCGAATCCCCGGCCCCGAACGAGGCGTCCAGGGGGTGTCCGGTGAGGGGGGCCAAACAATAGACAGGGGGCACGGGAAGGGCCAGAGCCATTCCCCGCCGCAATTCCGTCTGAGGCTCCCATTCTCCGAACCCGCCGTCGAATGCCCGAACTCGCTCGAAATCCGGCGATTCGCTGGCATCTCTGAGATTTGGAGGCACCTTTAGGCGGGAGTGGGGCGCGCTCCGTGCGCCAACGTCTGGTCTGTACTCAGCCCGCGGCCGGTTCTGGGCCGCGCCTGTGGTGACAGTGGGAGGCATTTGTGTTCGATGTTCGTGTGATCGCAGTTGCTGTCTGTGGCTCATCCCTCTGGGCCGCAGTGTCATTGGGTGCCGAGCCGATCGGATACTTCCCGGAGTTTCTGCTGACCGCGCCAGAAACAGTGAACGACCCGACCGTGGTGCTGGACGCTCCCGACGACCGTTACTTCGGTCTTGGCGAGGACTTCGTCATCTACACGCTCGGCGCATGGCGTGTGCTGGACCTTCCGGGCCCCGATCTCAATGTCTACGAAGCCGACTTTGGCGCCGTCGAGTTCGCGCTCGTCGATGTGCTCGTCTCCGAGGATCGCCGCGAGTGGTTCTCCGTCAAGGCGACGATGGCCGAAGCCGTCAACATCGTCGGCGATGAACGCCACAACCGGGCGACCCACCGCAAGTCGTTCGACCTCGCGGGCACCGGCCTCGCTGAGGCCAAGTACGTCAAGATCCAGGGCCTTGGCACCGGTCCCGCAAGCGGTACCAACGGCTTCGACCTCGACGCCATCGGTGTGATCCACTGGACGGTCCCTGCCCCCGGTTCGCTCTTCGCGCTCATCGGCCTCGCCGCGATCCGCCGTCGCCGGTAATGCATTCACAGACCAGCAGTCCCCTTCCAGCGTACCGTGGTGCATGCGCCCGGTGCTGCTCCATTCCGATGCGCTGAACGCGCTACGCGTCCCCCACGCGTTCTCGACGCGCTTCGGCGGCTATTCCGTCGGCCCCTTTTCCTCGCTCAACTTCGGCAACCCGGGTGACATCGCAAGCAGCGGTCGCGACCCCGCCACGAACATCCATGCGAACACCCGTGCCGTGCTCGACGCGATCGGCACGCCCCGACGCGAGGTCGTGCAGGTCTATCAGGTCCACGGCGATCAGGTTCGCGTTGTCCGCCGGGGCGGCCCCTCCCACGAGCCGGAGTGGAAGGGGAACGACACGAAGGCCGACGCACTCGTCTCGAACGATCCCACGCGGGTCCTTGCGATCCGGACCGCCGATTGCGCCCCGGTGCTCTTATCGACGCGGGACGGCCGCGTCGTCGGCGTGGCCCACGCGGGCTGGCGTGGTGTTGTCGCCGGCATCGCAACGCGAACAGTCGACGCGATGCGCTCGCTCGCAAGCGACCCCGGCGCGGACATCGTCGCCTCCATCGGCCCGTGCATCGGGGCCGATGCCTTCGAGGTCGGTCCGGAGGTTGCCGCCGAGTTCCAACGGACATTCGGTGAGGCGTCCCCGCACGTGCGGACGCTCGCGGCGCCGCACGATCGCTCCGGGAAGTGCCTTGTCGATCTCAAGGGCGCGCTCTGCGACCAACTCACCCGCGCCGGCGTGCCGATCGTCGACGTTCTCCCCCACTGCTCCGTCAGCACGCGCGACCCGGAGAGCGGTATGCCCATGTTCTTCTCCCACCGTCGCGATCGGGGTCTGACGGGTCGCATGATCGCGATGATCGGCTGTCCCGGCTGAGCCGTGATCTCCGCGCAACAATGGGACATGAACCTCCACGCGGCACAGTCGTTCATGCAGTCCCGCGCCATCGACGCGTGGCTGATCCATGACTTTCGCTCGTCCAACCCGATCCTCGGCGCGATCATTCCCGACGGGCTCAGCCACCTCACGCGTCGGGTAGACCTCCTCATCCCCGCCGAGGGCGAGCCAACCCTCATCACCAGCCACATCGACTCAACGTATTTCCAGAGAATCACGCATCGCGTCGTGAAGTATCTCACATGGACCGAATACCACGATTCGCTTCGCCAGGCGATCGGAAAGTCCAAACGCATCGCGATGGAGTATTCGCCCATGGGCGAACTCCCGGTCATGGGCATCGTCGACGCCGGGACGATCGAGCACATCCGCTCGCTGGGTGTCGAGGTGGTCTCGTCGGCCGATCTCGTTCAGGCGAACATCGCCGGCTGGTCCAAGAGTGCGGCCGCGACCTTCGAACGGAGCGCTCGCGAGGTCGTGCAGGTCAAGGACGACGCCTTCGCGTTCATTCGCGACTCGCTCGCCGCGGGCCGACCGGTCACAGAGTACATGACCCTGCAGCGGATACACGAGGGCTTCCGACGCCTCGGGCTCGAGACGCCGGACGGCCCCATCGTTGCCGCCAATGGGCACGCCGGTGATCCCCATTTCGACCTCACGCGCGAAACAAGTGTCGAGATCAAGAGGGGAGACTGGGTGCTGATCGATCTCTGGGCACGCCGCCCAGGCAACGAGAACCCATTCTGCGACATCTGTTGGGTCGGCTGTTGCGGCACACCGACCCAGCGCCAACGCGATGTCTTTGAGACCGTCAAGCGAGCACAGCGTGCCGCGATCGAATTCGCACAGACCAGGTCGAAGTCCGGAAAGCCCGCACAGGGATGGGAGGTCGATGACGCCGCGATGGTCGTGCTGCGCTCATCCCCATTCGCGGCCGGTATCCGGCATCGCACGGGCCACAGCCTCTCCGGCGGCACCAAGGTCCACGGCCTGGGCGTCAACATCGACAACACCGAGACACACGACACCCGCGAACTCCTCAGCGGCGTCGGATTCACGGTCGAGCCGGGGCTCTACTTCTCCGACTTTGGCGTGCGCCTCGAGGCGGATGTCTTTGTCGACCCCGAGCTCGGCCCCCGTGCGATGACCCCGCTGCAGGAAGAGATCATCCCGCTGGCGTGACACGGCGCCGATCGGCTCACACTCGGACACTCACGGATAGTCCTGCCTCGTCGGCCTCAGCATGACGTCGTTGACATGGACCGCGGGCGGTTGGGAGGCCATGAACGACACCACCCTCGCCACATCGGCCGGAGTCAGCACCGGCCCGATCCGATCCCACACGCCCTTGAGCCACGCGTCGTCGTACCCGGCGACGCCCTGAAACTCAGAGACCACAAACCCGGGCTCGACAAGAGAGACGCGGATGCCGCGCGGGCCGATCTCGCGCCTCACGCCCTCGACCATGCCGTGGACATTGAACTTCGTGCCGCCGTACATGGAGGAGAAGGGCGAGACGTGCCTGCCGACCGTCGACCCAAGAACGATGATGTCCCGTGCCCGATCGAGCAGTGCTTCGCCCTGCTTGCCCTCCTGCTCTTTCAAGAGTCGCTGGCCCGCGGCCCTGATGAGCTTCGCCGCTGCGACCACGTTCGTGCGGAGCATCTCTTCCCACTGGGCGATGTCCGACGTGATCACCGTGCCGCCCAGCCCGCGCCCGGCGTTGATGACAACCAGGTCGGCCTCGCGCGAGCCGCCGCCAAACTTCGCGCGCGCCGTGTCGAGCATGGCGTTGATGGTGGAGTCATCCGCTGCGTCGCCCGCGACAACGGCGACGCGCGAGCCGAGCGACTTCGCGAGGGCTTCAAGCTTCTCGGCACGCCGCGCGTTGATGACGATCGACGCACCGTGGGCGTGCAGGTCGCGGGCGATGGCCTCGCCGATGCCCGCGGAGGCCCCGGTCACGATGGCGATGCGATTGGAGAGTGTTGTGTCTGCCATGGTGTGAGAGGGTACCCACTGTCTGGCGGACATCACGCGGCCCGAAACGGTCGCCAAGGAGCCGCGCGAGCCGAACCCGCTCAATCCGTGCGAGGCCTTGGGCCGAGTCTCTCCAAGACGACGAAGAGCGACACCGCAGCGACAGCCAGCCCGGCGATCAGGAGCCATGGCGAGACGTGCAGCAGGTCCGCAAACGTCACCTTGCCCAGGTTCCCGATCGGACCGAGGCGGCTGGAAATCCACGGATATGCCTCGGTGTACGCCGCGGCACCGAAGACCATGCCGACAATCCCAACACCCGCGTCGCGGCTACCGGAACCGAGCGCCGCCAAGGCCGTGCCCGGGCAGTAGCCGAGCATGACCATGCCGACGCCGAAGATGCCGCCCCCGATGGCGTTCATCGCGAGCGCGGCACCCTTGACGTGCAGCTCCTCGATCAGCCCCGCCTGCATCATGCCCCACACACCAATCGCCCCGACGACGATCGCGGTGAGCATGGTCTTCAACACCGTGTGATCCTTGAAACGGAACTGATTGACAATCACGTTGTAACGCGTGACTCCACCCTTGTGGAGCAGAAAGCCAAAGACCAGTCCCGTCAGAATGCCGTAGATGAGAACCCGCGGCTCGGCGATCATGTTCTCAAACATGGGGAGCAGCCTCCTTGTTCGTGCGCGACGCGAAGCCGAACATGAGCCACGCCGCCGCGATGCCGGCGATGAACATGCTCACGAAGAATGTCCAAGACGAGACGGCGAGTTGGAGCCCGCCCGAGATCCCGTGTCCGGAGGTGCAGCCGCCCGCCATGCGGGCGCCGAACAGCAGCACGAAGCCGCCGGCAAAGGCGACAGCGTACCGCTTGATCCGTGATGGGCCGTACCGCTCGACCCAGACGCTCGGTGCTGCCGCGCCCTGCAAGTCGCGCCCGAGCCATGCCGCGAGGAACGCGCCGGCGACCAGCGCAATGTCGAGCGCCATCTGCCAGTCGAGGATCGGTTTGAAGCCGCCGCCCTTCGCTCCATACTCCTTCAGGAAGTAGTCGCTCGACTCAACGTGCTCCGGCGCGATCAGTCCCACCGCACACTCCGCGGCACCGACGAACGAGGTGCTCGTGCCGAGGGCCTTGTCCATGAAATAAAACGTCGCCCAAGAGAGCAGCCCAATCCCCGCCCCGACGACGTATGGCGACCACCGAGCGATTCGCAGCGGATTCCGCATCCAAACCTCCATTTCGACCGGGCATCACCGCCCGTCCCGATCTCAGAGGCCTCAACGCCGCGCACGGTTCCCGGTTTTTGGTCCAACCCTCTTCTCCGCAGACTCACGAGCGGCCCAAGTTGCGGACGCTCGTTCCTGCAGCGCGTGAAGGGCACAACTCAGCCGAGCCGGAATCAGGCCTTCCGAGAGTTCGGCGCACACGTCCTGCGTCAGATCAAGCTCCGCGAAGACGGCGCGGCATCGCTCACACACCACACTCTGCCCGACCGGGAAGCCCCGTCCGGCGTCCATCGCGTCGAGCTTCGCACGCAGGAGATCCAGGCAGACCTGACGCTCGTACACGGGCGCGGGCGCGTCCCGCTGCGGCACACGACGCATGAGCTTGGCTCGAAGCGCCAGTCTCGCACGATGGACCCGCGTCTTTACTGTCTGCGGTTTGATGCCCAGAGCGGCCGCGACATCCGCCGTGTCCAGCTCGAGAATGTCTTTGAGCACGATCGCCAGCCGAAACTCGTCCGGCAGCGATGCGATTGCGCGCTCCATGTCCCGGATCGCCTCCCGTTTGGCAGGAATGTCCTCCGCTGTCGCCACCGAGTCCAGCGGGAGCGCGGCCACAGTCGTGTCTCCGAACGGGACGAGTTCCGAGAAGGATCGTGGCGCGCGATGGACTCGCTTCGCACGCCTCCGCCAGAGACGCACAGCAATGGTGTACAGCCATGTCCCGGGATCAGAATCGCCTCTAAATGTCCCCCACTTGCGAAACGCCTGGACAAATGTCTCCTGAACCAAATCCTCGGCCGCGTGGTTCGAGCGCGTGAGTCGCAGTGCCAGACCCATGAGCCGGGGGCCGTATGACTCAATGAGTTGGGGGAGGGCGGCAGACGGATCAAGCCCGGCCAGTCGGAGGACCCGAGCAAGGGACGCGCCGGAGGGCGAGGCCGGTCCAGAAGCTCGTTTGGACCCCATCTTGCTCGTTCCTGCGGTGTTCACGTCCTCAGCATATGTTGAGCCGCGAGCGAGCGAGCAAAGGCTCCAATCGCCAAACGCCCGCGCCGCGCTGGGATTCCTCCCGCTCGCAACGAGGGCGAATGGCTCGGGTTGCGGGGCGGGGGCTCAGTTGCCGCCGGATGACTCCTCCGTGGTCCCGTCCGCAGGAACGGTCAGGGTCGCCTCGGCGCCGCCGGTCACGGGCTGCACTTTGATCACGCGCCCGTCGTCGGTCCGCCACTCGCCGCCGGTGATCTGGCCGTGGGGCAGGTCTTCGGCGTGGATGGTGACCTGCTTGTGATCGCCCTCGGTCTCGATCATCATCTCACCCTCAACCGGCACGCGGCTGCCGTCTTCGAGTTCGACGTAGCCCGTGAAACGCTGGGTGATGGCGTTGGTGGCGACGGCTCCGATCGCCGACCCAGCCAGCAGCAGCAGGATCCCGCCCGCCCAGAGGTGACGCTTCGACATGCTCTTCACATTGCTTCCAGCCATGATGGCCTCCTCGATCCGATGGTTCCGATCCGGTGGGTTCGGACCGGGCCAGTCCCGGTCCATGAGAACCCGCATCGCACGCGCGATGTGATCTTCGGTGTTGGCCGCGTGCCCCTTCGCCCGATCCTCGACTCCGCCCGAACGTCCCTTGGCACCGCGATGATTCGTTGTCATTGCACATCCTCCGAATAGTCGGCGAGGGCGACCGCGAGCCGCTCCCGAGCCCGCGACAGGCGACTCTTGACCGTTCCCGGGCGGCAGCCCAGCACCCGCGCCAGATCCTCCACCGAGAGCGACTCGAAATAGTGGAGTGCGATCACAGTCTGGTGATCCGTCGAGAGCGTCAGGAGCGCACACTGAATCCGGTCCACTCGTTCGCTCACGACCGCCGCATGGGGTGATTCCCGATCCCCCTTCTCCATCGCACTGCCCCGCTCGTGCGAGCGGCGGCGCGAAGCGCGATGCAGGTGACGATTAATCTCATTCAATGCGATGCGCAGCAGCCAGTGCCGAAAGCTCAGGCCCCGCTGCTGGTATCGACCGATCCCGTTCATCGCGCGGATGAAGGTCTCCGCCGCGATGTCCTGCGAAGCGTGCGAGTCGCCGACGCGGCGGTGGATGTGCGCGACAATCGCCGGATAGTGCGACAGGTAGAGCGGCGCGAACGCCCGCCGGTCTTGGCGAGCCCGTTCAACCAAGGCCGCCTCGTCGCCAACGGACACGCCGTCATCGGGCGTGTCCAGGCGTGCGGGCGCCGGCTCCGAACCCGGTGCATCGATCATCCTCGTAATCGGCATCGAAATGGCTGCTCCGTCGTCCACGCAACTACCAACCCGGCCCGGCACAGTTCGGTTCCACAGAGTCGCACGATCGTGGCTCGATTCTGCTGCGGGGTCTCGAACGAGCCCCTTCGCCGTGCCGCACCCGAACGCCACCCTCTACTATTGGTCGATGTTCGGATCGCACCTCTCCATCGCCGGCTCCATGGTCAACGCCCTCCACGAGGCCGAGAAGCTCAGCCTCGACACGGTGCAGGTCTTCACCAAGAACCAGCAGCAATGGAAGGCAAAGCCGCTGGACCCGACAATGGTGAAGGAGTGGTCGGGTGAGGTCAAGCGGCTCGGCTGGGGCGATCGCATCGTCTCTCACGCGAGCTACCTGATCAACCTCGCGAGCGCGAACGAGGAACTCTGGGAGAAGTCCGTCACGCTCATGCTCGACGAGATCGAGCGCTGCGAGACGCTCGGCATCCGCTATCTCGTCCACCACCCCGGCGCCGCCGTCGGCCAGACCCGCGAAGAGGGCCTCGCCCGCATCGCCAAGGCGTACCGCACGCTCTTCAAGAAGACCAAGGGATACACGACCGTTTCGTGCCTCGAGAACACCGCGGGCGCGGGCACGACGCTGGGACGCACCTTCGAGGAGCTTCGCGATCTCCGCGCCATGATTCTCGAGGGGACGGGCTGCCCCGACGGACGCATCGGATTCTGCATCGACACCTGCCACGCGCACGCCGCTGGATACGACATCGCCACCCGGGCCGGGGGCGCGTCGATGCTCGCCTCGCTCGATGACACCTGTGGCATCCAAAACGTCCGCGTCCTGCACGTGAACGACTCCAAAGCCCCGGCTGGCTCCAATCGAGACCGCCACGCCCACATCGGCGAGGGCACGATCGGGATCGCCACGGCGCCCAAATCGCTCGGCGCGAGCGGGTTTGCCGCCGTCATGGCCCACCCGGCGTTCGCCGCAATCCCCAAGATTCTTGAGACGCCCAAGGAAGACGCCGAGGACGGCACACCCATGGACACCGTCAACCTCAGGCGTCTCCGAAAGCTCTTCCCGGCGTGAGCCGCGATCCCGATCCGGACATCGGGTGAACGAACGGCCCCGAATGCTCGTATCTCGCTTCACAGGCCGGCCAGACGGTGCCGATAACATCCCTTCCGGCGGCGAGCCCGATTGGTCCGCCCTCCGCCCCCAGTTCACACCCGGTGATGCAAGGTCTTTCCATGCCGAACTCCCGATCCCTCCTGAACGTTCCCATCGCCCTCGCGATCGCCGTGATCATGGTCCATATGGGAGCGTGCACTTCCAGCGGCAGCTCGAACGGCGAGTCCAACGGACGCAGGCAAGTCCACCGAGACCAGGAGGTGCTGGACGGAGCCGCAGCGGAATCCGTCACCCGCGCCGAGATGCACCGGGCCGAGGGCGACATGAACGCCGCCCTCGCCGAGTTCGAGCGGGCGATCGAGGTCAATCCCGATCTCACCGTCGCATACCTGGGAGCCGGTGACATCTACCGCGAACGAGGCGACTACCCCGAGGCCGAGCGTCGGTACGCCAAGGCCGCCGAGGTCGAGCCCCAGAGCTTCGACGCGCAGTACAAGCACGGCCTGACGCTCCAACTGCTCAACCGAGTGACCGACGCCGTCCGCGCATACCTTCGCGCCCTCTCAATCCGACCGGAGGACTTCGAGGCGAACCTGAACCTCGCCACCGCGTACCTCCAGCTCCAGGAACCGGGGCAGGCGCTGCCATACGCACAGCGGGCGGTACGCCTCAACCCGTCCTCCGGTCCGGCCCGCGTCAACCTCGGCTCGGTCTACGCCGCGATGAATCGACACGCCGAAGCCGTCACCGAATACCTGCAGGCCGCCGAGCAGATGGAGCTCTCTTCCGAGCTCCTGCTGAATCTCGCGGACTCCTACGGCAAGACCGAGCGCTACGCCGAGATGCTCGGCACGCTCGAGCAACTCGTCGCCCGCAATCCCTCTGCGATCGCGTACGAACGCCTCGGATTCGCACGCTTCCGCGTGAAGGACTACGACCCCGCCCTCGCGTCGTTCCAGAGCGCGCTCGCCATCGATCCAAACCACTACCCCGCGCTCAACGGCGTCGGCGTCTGCATGCTCAACCGCTTCTTGTGGAGCGATCGCAAGGATCGCGCCGCGCTCGAGAACGCCATGGGCGCGCTCAAGCGATCCCTGCAGATCCAGCCGAACCAGCCCCGGATCGTCGAGCTCGTGACGCGCTACGGTTAAGCCGTATGACGCCAAGCGAGCAGTTCTCACTCCTGGAAGCCTTCCCGACCCCCGCCGATCAGCCCTTCGTGGTTGAGCACGTGTCGGAGGAGTTCACATCGCTCTGCCCGGTCACAGGCCACCCGGACTTCGGGGCCGTCACCGTCCGCTTCGTGCCCCGAGCGCCCGGAGCGGGAGGCACATGCGTTGAACTCAAGAGTCTGAAAGTCTATCTGCAGGCATTCCGCAACCAGGGGATCTACTACGAAGCCGTCACGAGCCGCATCCGTGACGACCTCGCCAGACTCATGAACCCCGCGTGGCTCCTCGTCAAGACCGACTGGCGAGGCCGGGGCGGCATCCGATCCGTCGTGCGTGCGTCGCACGGCGATGTGCCGCAACACTGGATGGCGTGATCGACCGAGGCAAGAACGCCACCAAGGAGAGTCCGATGTCCCAGGTTGGAATTGATCGGGTGCAGATCGCGTCGATGGAGCCCTCCAGCCGCATCAAGGGCGCGTTCTCCATCGCCAACGCCCAGCTCGGCCGCACCCGCACCGACAAGCCCTACCTCCGCTGCCTCCTCGGCGACAAGACCGGCCAGGTCCCCGGACGCATGTGGACGATCGAGGAGTCGACCTTCAAGCGAATCCCCACCGACGGCTTCGTCTGGGTCGAGGGCGAGACGCAGAAGTACGACGGCGAACTCCAGATCATCATCCACGTCATCGATACCTACGACCCGACCCGCGAGGAGATGCGCGAGCTCCTCCCCGCGACCAAGAACGATGTCGACGCCATGTTCGCCGAGGTCATCACCCTCCTCGAAACGCTCCAACACCCCGCGATGAAGGCCCTGGCCCGCGTCTATCTCGACGACGCCGAGCTCATGGACCAGTTCCGCGCCGCGCCCGCCGCCAAGAGCATGCACCACGCCTTCCTCGGCGGCCTGCTCGAGCACACGCTGATGCTCATGCGCCTGGCCGACCGGGTCTGCCCGCTCTACCCGAAGATCAGCCGCGACATCGTGCTGATGGGCCTCTTTCTCCACGACCTCGGCAAGACGCGCGAACTCGTCTACGACCGCGCCTTCAGCTACTCCGATCGGGGCGAACTCATCGGCCACATCGTCGAGGGCGCGATCATGCTCCATGACAAGGTCCATCAGGTGATGCGCGAGCACGGCATCCGGCTCCCCGCAGATGCCGCTCTCGTGCTCCAGCACATCATCCTCAGCCACCACGGCGTCCCCGAATTCGGAGCCGCAAAGATCCCCGCCACGCCCGAGGCGATCCTCGTTTCCATCCTCGACAACCTCGACGCCAAGACAACCATGGCGCTCGCCGCCGCACGGCCCGACAGAGCCGATCAGGACCTCGGCGGCAATTTCACCGAGCGTCAATGGGCCCTGGACACCAAGCTCTTCCGGCCCGATCCTCTGGCCTGATCCACAACTCGCCTCCCATCACGCATCCGCTTTCGCTACACTCGCGATGTGCATCGGAGGGTGCGCGATGTCCGACGGCGAAGAATCCACGATCCGCGTCAACTTCGGGAAGCCGATGCCGCTCTTCCCTTTGGATTCGGTCGCGCTGCTCCCGCAGCAGGTCCTCCCCCTCCACATCTTCGAGCCGCGCTATCGCCAGATGATGGAGCACACCCTCGACAGCTCCGGCCAGTTTGCCATGGCCATCTTCCGTGGCCGCGCGTGGAAGCAGCAGTACCACGGCCGCCCGCCGCTCATGCGCGCCGTCTGTGTCGGCCAGATCGCGCAGCACGAGAAACTCTCCGACGGCCGCTTCAACCTGCTCCTCCAGGGCATCTGCCGCGCCCGCATCACCAGCGAGATCCCAGCCGACGAAAGCCTGCTCTATCGCGCCGCGATCCTCGAGCCGATCGACGCCCGGGTCCACGAGGACGAGGAACTCGCCGAAGCGCGCGAGTATCTCGAAGAGACCCTCAGCGACGGCCCCCTCTCGCAACTGGCCGCCTCACGCTCAGTGCTCGAGTACATCCAGAACGTCGAGGTCCCAACCTCCGCGTTGCTCGAACTCGTCTCGTTCACGATGCTGACGGGAAAGTCACTCCGCTATCGCCTCCTCGCCGAGGGCGACATCCAGCGTCGAGCCACCTTGATCAAGTCCGAACTCGAGTCTCTCGCCGCGCTGATCCGCCGCGCCGCTGATCAGCACCCTGAGGACTGGCCGAAGGGTGCAAGCTGGAATTGATCGTGTTGCGTTCGGTATAATTCCGCAATGATGCACGCTCTATCCGGAACAAGTGGGTGGAGAGTGGGTACGAACATAGAGGAGCACGCATCAGAAGCCTGATACGACGCGTGACCCAAGGAGTGCTTGAAATGAATCTCGGCCGCAACACAACTCGAAGCACCGCCCGTCGCCTCGGATGGCTGACAGGAATCGCGCTCACGATGGCCACCGTCACCGGATGCAACAACGCCGGACAGGGTGCCGTCTCGGGCGCCACCCTCGGCGCTCTCGCCGGAATGGGCATCGGCTCGCTCTCCGGAAACATGGGCAAGGGTGCAGCCGCCGGAGCGATCATCGGAGGCGTCGGCGGCCTGATCATCGGCGACCAGAACAACCGCAAGTCGGGCAACAACAAGTACCCCGACTGAACGGCACCATCGGAGTCGTCCGGCCGGCCGCTCGCCACCGGACACTCCACACGATCCATGCTCCCGCCGCCAGGCGGAAACGAGAGCCCCAACCAACCGCGGCCCTTGGCGACAAGCCGGGGGCCGCTTGTGTGATATGCTCGACCCGTGCGTGTGCTCGGAATCGATCCCGGACTCCGGCTCACCGGCTACGGCTGCATCCTGAACGCGATGTCGCGTCCGGAGGTGGTCGAAGCCGGCGTGATCCGGCTGATCACCTCGCCAACCGAGAAACGCTCAATCTCCGATCGACTCGTCGAACTCGACGCGGACTTCCGCGCCCTGCTCGACCGCGTCAGCCCGGAGATCGTCGCTGTCGAGGGCCTCTTCGCACACTACAAGCACCCCGCCACCGCGATCGCGATGGCCCACGCCAGGGGCGTGCTCCTCCTCGCCATCCGCCAACGCGGCGTCCGCCTCATGGAGCTCAAGCCCCTTGAGGTCAAACGCTCCGTCACCGGTCACGGTCACGCAAAGAAGGAGCAGATGCAGCTCGCGGTGCAGACCATCTTCCGCCTCGCCGAGCCGCCCACTCCACACGATGTTGCCGACGCCCTGGCCATCGCGCTCGCCGCCGGCCGACGCGCCGCATCTGCGCACGCCCTCGCGAGCCCCTGAGCGACCCCCTTACACTCCACCACGCATGACCGACCAGACCGAGAAACTCGCCGCCCAGGTGCTGATCGTTGAGGACGAGCCGGAGCACGCCGAACTCATGGCCGACGCGCTCCGCAAGCCCGGACACGTCTGCACAATCGTCAACTCTGTGCCCGACGCCATGGAAGAGCTCAGAGGCGGTGGCTTCGACGTCATCATCACCGACCTCCGCATGCCCGGCTCCGGCGGCTCGGGCGGCATCGCCCCCGACGGCGCCGATGCAGGGCTCAAGGTGCTGATCGAAGCCCGCAAGCTCCAGCCCTCCGCCGAGACGATCATGGTCACGGCCCACGGCGACGTGCCGACCGCTCGCGCCGCCTTCAAGCACGGCGCGTTCGACTTCATCGAGAAGCCCCTCGATCTCGATGTCTTCCGCTCGCTCGTCAACCGCGCCGCCGAGACCGCCCTCCTCCGCCACGAGTCCGGCTCGCTCAGCGGCCTCGTCCAGCACGACGGCTTCGAGGGAATCGTCGCCGGCTCCGAGCCCATGCGCCGCATCCTGCGCACCGTCAGGGCCGTCGCGCCCTCGCTCCTCCCCGTGCTCATCACCGGCGAGAGCGGCACCGGCAAGGAGCTCATCGCCCAGGCGATCCACCGCCTCTCCACTCGCAGCAAGGGCCGCTTCGTCGCGATCAACTGCGCCTCCGAAGCCGAATCGCTCCTCGAAGACCAGCTCTTCGGCCACGTCCGCGGGGCCTTCACCGGCGCGGAGAAAGAGCGAGAAGGCGTCTTCGAGTTCGTCTCCGGCGGAACCCTCTTCCTCGACGAGATCGGCGACATGCCGCTCAAGATGCAGGCCAAGCTGCTCCGCGTGCTGGAGACCGGCGAGGTCGTGCGCCTCGGTTCCAACGACACCCGCAAGACCGATGTCCGCGTCGTCTCCGCCACCAACAAGGACCTCCAGCTCATGGTCCGCGAGGGTGCGTTCCGAGAGGATCTCTACTTCCGCATCAACGGCTCGCAGATCTCGCTGCCCCCGCTGCGCGAACGTCGCGAGGACATCCCCCGCATCGTGCTCCACGCACTCGCCCGCTTCGCGGAAAAGATGCTCCCGGGAAAGCCCGTCCCCGCCGTCACCGACGCCGCCATGATGCGCCTGACCAGCTACAACTGGCCCGGCAACGTCCGCCAGCTCATGAACGTCGTCCAGAACGCCCTCGTGAACGCCATCGCAGACCCCGACGGCCCCGCCAGCATCGACGCACGCCACGTGCCGCCCGACATCCACAGCGCCGACGAGGGCGACATCGACGAACTGGGCCCGTCCCACGCCAGCGGCTCGCTCGCCGGAACCTCGCTCGAACAGATCGAGAAACGGGCCATCCGCGAGACGCTCCGCCTCACCGGCGGCAATCGCGAGCAGGCGGCACAGTTGCTCGGTATCGGCGAGCGCACCCTCTATCGCAAGCTGAAGGAATACGGGCTCCGCTAGCCGAAGGAGGGCTCTGTGGCGCAGCCGAAACTCAAGGGCCTTGCCGCACGCGTGGCGCTCCTCGTCTCCCGCTGGGAGTTGCCGGGCCGGCGATACTGGTTTGATCGAGCCGGCGTGCTCGACAACGCGAATTGGGCCGGGCGCGGACACGCCGAGTGCCGGGGAAGGTGGCACGGCTATCGCCTCCGACTCAACCTCGCGGACTATCACCAGCGCGGCGCGTTCTTCCTCGGACGCCTCTTCGATCTTCCCGTTCAGGTCGCGCTCCTCCGCGCCCTGCGCCCCGGCGATGAGTACCTCGACATCGGCGCCAACATCGGCATGACCGTGCTCATCGGAGCCCACGCTGTCGGCCCACGCGGCATCGTTACCGCGATCGAGCCGAATCCATCCGTGTTCGCCGAACTGCGCTCGCACGTGGATTCCAACCGTCTCTCCTGGGTCCGTGTCCTCGAGCTGGGATTCGGCGAGAACGAACAGACCTTGACACTCAGCGTTCCCCCAACCGGCAACACCGGCGCAGGCACCCTGGGCACACTCCCCCCTCGCCACAAGGGAATGGTCTCCGCCGCCTACGAAGTCTCCGTCGTCAGGGGAGACAAACACATCCACCCCGACGGTCCGCCCCTGACCATCAAAATCGATGTCGAGGGATTCGAGACCGCCGCGTTCAAGGGTCTCGAGAGCGTCATCACCGCGCGAAAGCCCGCCATCGTCGCCGAGGTCAATCCGCAGATGCTCGCCTCCAGCGGCTCCAGTGCCGCTGAATTCCTTTCGCTCCTCCGCGCATGGGGCTACGAGATCTTCATCCCCGGTGCCGAGGCCCGCGCGCTGCGCCGCGCCGAGCGTTTCTGGCTCACCCCGGTCGACCCCGCGTGGATTCCAGAGTCCCGGCTCGTCAACATCGTCGCCATCATCCCCGGAACAGAGCACTGGAGGCGGCTCGCGCCCGCGATCAGCCGCACGCCCACCGCCAACTCGATGTCTCACGCCGACGCCTGACAATCCCACGCTCGCGATTCCTACCATCGCCCCATGAGCGACGGCTCCCACGCCAACGGTTCTCCCAACTCCCGCGTCCTCCGCTACGAGGTCGCCACCGCGCCCGGCCACCCAGACCCGAAGGGTGACGCCGTGCTCGCCCAGGCCCGAGCCATGGGGTTTGCCGCGATTGCCGTTCGAACCGCGCGCGTCTATCTCGTTGAGCCCAAGCCGTCGAGTCGCGCGTCCGCCGCTCCCCCACTCGCCTCGCTCTCGTCGCGTCTGCTCGCCGATCCCGTCGTCGAACGCGTCTTGGAAGGGGTCTCCCTCTCGCGGCCGGGCGTCGCGACCATCGAGGTGCATCCCCAACCCGGCGTGATGGACCCGACGGCCCAGTCCGTGGCGGAGGCCATCGCCGACCTCACCGGGTCTGGCGCGAACGTGTCCACGGGCTGGCGCTACGACTTTGAAGGACTCTCAGCCGCCGACGCCGCCTCCTTCGCGCGCCGCGCGCTCGCCAATCCGGTCATCCACGAGATCCGCGAGAGCCCGTTCCACCCCGCCGCGCTCCCATCCGGTCACGCGTACGCACTCAAGATCACGCACATCCCGCTCCGCGAACTCGACGAGGACGCGCTCGCCCGGCTCTCCCGCTCCGCCCACCTCTTCCTCTCGCTCGAAGAGATGCTCGCGATCCAGGGCGAGTACCGGCGCGTCGGCCGCGATCCAACCGACATCGAGCTCGAAACCCTCGCACAGACCTGGTCCGAGCACTGTGTGCACAAGACCCTCAAGAGCAACATCAGCTACCGCTCCCCCGATGGATCGAGCGACACGCTGAAGTGGGCCGGCCGCCCCGGCCACACGGTCAACGCCGACGGCTCCGTCACCATCGACAACCTCTTGAAGTCCACCGTCGCCGCCGCGACCTTTGAGCTCATCGATGCCGGACTGGACTGGACACTCTCGGTCTTCAAGGACAACTCCGGCGTGATCGCGCTCGACGATCGCTGGGCCGTCTGCATCAAGGTCGAAACCCACAACCACCCCTCCGCAATCGAGCCCTACGGCGGAGCCGCCACCGGTATCGGCGGCTGCATCCGCGACGTCATCGGCACCGGCCTCGGCGCCAAGCCCATCGCCAATACCGACGTCTTCTGTGTCGCCCACCCCGACCGCTGGACCGACGGCGACTCGCGCGCCGGCGCCAGACCGCTCCCCAAGGGCACCCTCCACCCGCGACGCATCCTGAAGGACGTCGTCGCCGGTGTGCGCGACTATGGCAACCGCATGGGAATCCCCACCATCGCGGGCGCCGTCGCCTTCGACGATCGGTACATCGGCAATCCCCTCGTCTTCGCCGGATCGGTCGGGCTCCTCCCCCGCGATCGTGCAAAGGGCGCGGCCAAGCCCGGTGATCTCATCGTCGCGCTCGGCGGGCGCACCGGACGAGACGGCATCCACGGCGCAACGTTCTCTTCCGCCGAACTGACCGACACGCACGCCGACGAGTTCGGCCACGCCGTCCAGATCGGAAACGCCATCGAGGAGAAGCGAACACTCGACGCCATCCTCCGCGCTCGCGACGAGCACGCCACGCCCCTCTACAACGGTCTGACCGATTGCGGCGCGGGCGGCTTCTCATCCGCCGTCGGCGAGATGGGCGCGACGCTCGGCGCAACCGTCGATCTGGACCGCGCGCCGCTCAAGTACGACGGTCTTTCCTACACCGAGATCTGGATCAGCGAGGCCCAGGAGCGCATGGTGCTTGCCGTGCCCCGCACCAACCTCGACGCGCTCCAGCGCATCTGCGACGAAGAGGGTGTCGAACTCTCCATCCTCGGATCGTTCGGCACCCCAGGCGCCGACCTCATCCTCCGCTACGCCGGCACCGAGGTCGGCCGCCTGTCGATGCACTTCCTCCACGACGGGATTCCCACCCCGCGCCGCGACGCCACGTGGACCGCACCCTCTCCCGTCGCGCACACCTCCCCCGACGCGCCGCGCCCGAGCGCCAAGGACGCGCTGCTCTCGCTCCTGGCCCACCCCGACATCTGTTCCAAGCACTGGATCATCCGCCAGTACGACCACGAGGTTCAGGGAAACACAATCCTGAAGCCGCTCGTCGGGCCGCAGGGAATCGGCCCGGGAAACGGCTCCATCATCGAGCCCATCCCAGGATCGGGACGCGGCATCGCGATCTCCTGCGGCCTGCAGACGCCCATCGGCGATCCCGCCATCGGAGGCGACCCATACCAGATGGCCCTCGCCGCGATCGATGAGTGCGTCCGCAATCTGGTCTGCATCGGCGCGGACCCCGATCGCATCGCCATCCTCGACAACTTCTGCTGGCCCTCCTGCCAGAAGCCGGAGAACCTCGGCTCTCTCGTCCGCGCCGCCGAAGGGTGCTACGACGGCGCGAAGGCCTATCGAACCCCCTTCGTCTCCGGCAAGGACTCCCTCAACAACCAATTCACCACCGAAGACGGAACAACGATTCAGATCCCCCCGACGCTGCTCATCACCGGCATCGGTATCGTGCCGGACATCGATGCCGCCGTGTCGAGCGACGCCAAGCGCGTGGGCTCTGTCCTGCTCCTCCTCTCGCACGCGGACCACCACTCGCACACCCACGCCCCGCTCGGAGCCTCCCGCTACGCCGCCCTCCACGGCATCGCCCCAGGTGAGGGCGACACCACGCCGCCGACCGTCGATCTCGAGATCGGTCCGCGCTCCGCCCGTCTCGTCGCTTCACTCCTGACCGAGAGACTCGCGCGCGCCGCCCACGACGTCTCCGACGGAGGGTTACTCGTCACCATCGCCGAGATGCTCATCGGAGCCCATCCGAAAGACGCACCCGACGCTCATCACGAGAACTTCGGACCCGACGAGCCCATCGGCGTCGAACTGACATACACACCGCCATCCGGCTCATGGACCTCGTTCGCCTTCAACGAGTCCGCCTCTCGCTACGTGGTCGAAGTCGACGTGATGCACGTCGCGCGCGTCTCCGCCCTCGCCGGCGAAGCAGGGCTCCACGCGATCCAACTCGGCGCGCTCGATCGCTCCGGGTCGCTCCGCTGGCCCCACGCCGATCTCGATGTCACCGTCGCCGACCTGATTCGCGCCTGGAGAGGCACACTCGACTGGTAGCACCACGTGCCGCGCCGGACCCCAAAAAGCAAGCGGCCCCGACCGATGGGCCGGGGCCGCCAAATCCACGAATCAAACCGCTGAGCCGATCAACGCCCGCCGAAGGCGCCAGCCCCGCCGACGTTCTTCGTCTTCGAAGGTGCGGCATCAACGCCGACCTCGGGCGTCGCGACGGGCACCGGCGGAGCGTAGAACATGCCCTTGGTCTCGGGCTGGCCGTACAGCTCCGGGTGGAGGTACTTGCCCTGAGCGGCGGCGGGCTTCACGCGGACGTCGGAGGACGGGTTGGCCTGGACGAAGGCGTCGTTCCGGATAGCGGTGACGGTCCAGGAAACCTTCATTCCCGGCATGCCGCCCGCGATCACGAACTCGTTGTCCACGACCTCGCTGGCGATGTGGAGCATCGGAGCAGGCGCCCCGATCGCCGTCAACTGGTACTGCGGATCTCGGTTGATCTCACCGAAGTACGCCGGGAGTTCCACAACCGCCGAGCCCGACCCGTCCATCACGACCGTGCCGCGATAGACGAGATACGGCTCGGGGCTCTCGATGCTGTAGTGAACCAGGAACTTGTTCTCGGGATCATCGGGATGATCGATCACGAAGCTCTTCATGCCGGACGCACCGGTATTTCCGTTGCTGAAGACGCCGTAACCATTGGTGGTGGAGGTTACGCCGAGCACACCGTACACCTCTCCGGTCGAGGAGCCATTGCCGCGCCCCACGACGCCGACCGCATTCTCCGAGTTCGCGATGCCGGAGACGCCGATGGTGTTGGCGCCGCCCGCCACAGAGTTGGTCTGTCCGGCCACGCCCGTTCCGATCGCCGAGTTCGCCTGGCCGAAGACTCCGTAGGTCTGGCCAGTCGATGAAGGGGCAAGGCCGTAGACGCCGCGTCCGGCACTCGAATTCGTCTGCCCGAACACGCCAAGGGCGAGGCCCGTGGTGGCATTCGCCAGCCCGGTCACGCCCCGGCCATCCGTCGAATTCGACTGGCCATAGAAGCCCGAGCCCGTGCCCGTGGTCGCGTTCGAGAAGCCGATCGCACCGCGGCCGGCCGGCGAGAGCACCTGCGCCCACAGCCCGTACACAGTGCCGCTCGCCGTGTTGTTCACCGCGTTGATGGCGCGCCCCGGTCCGTTGGCCTGGATGGACAAGGGGAATCCCGGAGTGCCCACACCGATCCCGACGTTGCCGCCGGTAAAGAAGATGTCCGTGTTGTTGCCGTTAAACTGCCAGTCGTTCTGGGCCTGCGCGCTCGACGCTGCGAACGCGAGGGGCAGCACAATCGAAGCGGCTGCGACAAGAGCTCGAGCGGACATGCGATGATCATTCATGGAAACCTCCTCATATAGAGTGCCTCGTGCGTGGAGGCCTCGTGTTTGGTCATGATGCTGCGCCTCGCTCCGGCGAGCCGCCCTGAACACATTCAAATCCGACGCGTGGCGCCGAGCAATCCCGATTGAAGCCTAATCATACCGTAATACCGTCGCCACAAAGCGTTTACACCGCGACTCGCCGGCGAGATCTCTCCGCACGCCCGTGCGAACCGACCACGCCACCACACTCGGCGCACACCGAGAGCGTCGCCCCCATTCCAACTCGGTCGGCCAATCCCAAGCCCCGCCGCCACAAGATAACTCGCATGGACCGCGATCCTGGCGCGTACTTTGCGCCTCGGCCCGCGCAACACGTCCCACCCGCGCAACCCGACGCATCGCCCATTCCGACCCAGCCGAGCCGGTGTGATACAGTCAAAGTCCATGGCCCGACGACGAGAGAGAATCCGGAGAAGCCCCGACACCGACACAGCCGTCGCGCACCACGCCGCCGCAGACGCCGTCCTCTTTGAGATCTCATCGGAGGTCTGCAACCAGGTCGGCGGCATCTACCAGGTCCTCCGCTCCAAGGCCTCGCTCATCACCTCGCGCTGGCCAAACCGGTACTGGCTCATCGGGCCATACGTCGAGCAGAAGGCCACCGTCGAATTCGAACCCAGCCGCCCGCCACGATGGCTCGCACGCGTCCTCGAGGCGCTCGAAGCCGAGGGCCTCAAGATCCACCACGGGCGCTGGCTGATCGCTGGCAACCCGCGTGTCCTCCTCATCGAACGCAGCATTCCGTGGAAAGAGATCGACAAGCTCAAATTCGAACTCTGGCACGACCACGGCATCGAGTCCCCCGGCAACGACCGACTCGTCGATGAATCGATCGTCTTCGCCGACAGCGTCCGGCTCTTCCTCACGCGTCTGTGCCTGAACAACGCCGCCGCGAGCCCCGACCCGTCGCCCGCCGAAGACGCTCCGGAAGAGCCCGCCCACCACGCCTCGCGTCGCGTCATCGCCCACTTCCACGAGTGGCTCGGCGGCCTCGCCATCCCCCTCATCCGCAAGGCGAAGCTCCCCGTCGCGACTGTTTTCACCACGCACGCGACCATCCTCGGACGCTACATGGCCTCCAGCGAAGAGGGCTTCTACGACCGACTCTGGTCGATCGACAACGCCGCCGAGGCCGCCAAGTACAACGTCAAGGGCATCCACGGCTACGAGCGCGCCTGCGCACACGGCGCACACGTCTTCACGACCGTCTCCCCCATCACCGGCGAAGAGTGCGGCGCCCTCCTCGGCCGCGTCCCCGATCTCTTCACACCCAACGGCCTCAACGTCGGGCTCAACAACGTCGGACACGAGTTCCAGACCCTCCACGCCACCTACAAGGCCGCCATCCATCGCTTTGTGATGGGCTACTTCTTCCCCTCCTACTCCTTCGATCTCGATCGCACCGTCTACATGTTCACCAGCGGCCGCTACGAGCCGCGCAACAAGGGTTTCGACGTCTGCCTCGAGGCGCTCGCACGCCTCAACGCTCAGATCAAGGAGTTCGATCTCGGCGTCACGGTCGTCTTCTTCATCGTGACCCAGCGTCAGACCCGCAACATCGACCCCGAAACCCTCCGGCTCCACGGTGTGCTCAACGAGCTCGACAACGTCTGCTCACGCATCGTCGAGAGCGTCGGCAACAAGATGTTCCCGCTCGCCGCCGCGGGCCAGCGCGCCAACCTCGACGCCCTCGTCGATCCCTACTGGGCCCTCCGCTATCGACGCATGCAGCAGGCGTTCAAACGCAACGGCCTCCCCCCCGTCGTCTCGCACCATCTCGAGAACGACTGGTCCGATCCCGTCCTCAACCACATCCGACAGCTCGGGCTCTGCAACGGGCCCGACGATCCCGTGAAGATCATCTACCACCCCGAGTTCATCTCACCCACCAGCCCCCTCTGGGGCATGGACTACGACCAATTCGTTCGTGGCACACATCTCGGCGTCTTCCCGAGCGCGTACGAGCCATGGGGGTACACACCACTCGAATGCATGGTCGGCGGCACGCCCGCCATCACCAGCGATCTCGCCGGATTCGGCGGCTACATCGCCGAGCGACACCCCGACCACGACGCATGGGGCATGACCGTGCTCAAACGCCGCGGCCGCGGATTCCACGACGCCGCGACCGATCTCGCGCGCTGGATGCTCGCCTATTGCAGGCTCGATCGCCGTGGCCGCATCTCGCTCCGCAACGCCGTTGAGAGCAAGAGCTGGGACTTCGACTGGACCCGCCTCGGCACCGCGTACCACCGCGCCCACGACCTCGCGCTCGTACGACTCGCCCGCGAGGGCCACGCGTGACCGCGCCCCCTCCCGGCGATTCCAGGCCCCACGTCGAGCTCCACACCGACGGCGCATGCTCCGGCAACCCAGGCCCCGGGGGCTGGGCGTTCATCCTGAAGCACGCCGCCACCGGCAAGGAGCGCGTCGGCAGCGGCGCCGAGCCCGACACCACCAACAACCGGATGGAACTCCGCGCCGCGATCGAGGGGCTCTCCCTCCTCAAACGCGCCACGATCGTCGACCTCTACTCCGACTCCAAGTACGTCCTCGACGGACTCAAGAGCTGGATCCACGGTTGGAAGAAAAAAGGGTGGAAGACCGCCGACAAGAAGCCGGTCAAGAACCAGGAACTCTGGATGCAGCTCGACGCGCTCTCGTCGAAGCACGAGATCCGCTTCCACTGGATCAAGGGCCACAACGAGCATCCCGAGAACGAGCGCTGCGACCGCCTCGCCGTCGAGGCCCGCGAGCAGCTCGTCCGCAACGCCCGAGCATGACCCCGATCCGGCTCACGCCTCCGCGCCGGCCCGCTCCTTGTCCTTCGACTGACGCTCCGAGCGACGACGCAGCCCCTCATCAAGGATCCGCTTGCGCAGCCGCACCGTCTTCGGAGTGATCTCCACCAGCTCATCGTCCTCGATGTACTCAAGGCACTGCTCGAGCGACATCCGGCGCGGTGCCTTCAGCGTCACAGTCGCGTCCTTGCTCGCCGCTCGCATGTTGTCAAGGTGCTTCGTCCGCGAGATGTTGAACGGCAGGTCGTTGTCGCGATTGTGCTCGCCCACGATCTGCCCGGAATACGCCTGCTCGCCCGGAGCCACGAACAGCACGCCCCGATCGGCCGCGAGTCCCACCGCGTAGGGCGTGATCTGGCCGCCCTCGGTCGCGATGATCACACCGTTGATCCGCCCCATCGCCTCATTGGACGCGGGCACAAACGACTCGAACCGGTGGTGCATGATCGCCTCGCCCTGCGTCGCGGTCAGGATCCTCCCGCGCAACCCGATCAGGGCGCGGCTGGTCATCTTGAAGAGCATGTGCGTCGTGCTCTCGCCGCGAGGCTCCATCTTCACCAGCTCGCCCCGACGCGTTCCGACCAGTTCCATCACCGATCCGACCGCCGAGTTCGGCGCATCGATCACGAGCGACTCCATCGGCTCGCACAGCATGCCGTCGATCGTCTTCAGAATCACCTCGGGCTT
>CAUJHH010000005.1 GCA_963204725.1 Planctomycetota bacterium | reverse complement strand
GCCCGCCGGCACACCAAGTACCCCAAAAAGACACGATGCCCGCGCACATCGCACGGGCATCGAGAGTTGCTGCAACGAGCCGACGCACAAAGCACGCCGGACGCGATGGATCAACGCTTCGAGAACTGGAAGCGGCGGCGGGCACCTGCCTGGCCGTACTTCTTACGCTCGACCTCGCGTGCATCACGCGTCAGCATGCTGTGGTCGCGGAGCGCATCCTCCAGCGTCGGGTCGTAGTCACGCAGAGCGCGAGCAACCGCGAGACGGACGGCCTGGGCCTGACCCATGAACCCGCCGCCCGAGATGCGCAGGATGATGTCAAACTTGCCCTCGGTCTTCGTGACCGCAAGTGGCGAAACCGCGTCCGCGCGATCGCGGTACTCGCAGAAGTACTCCTCGATCGCCTTGAAGCGCTTGTCGGTCACCTGCACCTTGACGCTGCCGGCCCCGTCCTTGCCGGCCACCTTCAGGCGGCAGCGGGCCACGGCCGTCTTGCGACGCCCGGTTCCCCACCACCAGCCGTGCTTGTCCGCAGGCACAGCCGCCCGCAAGGGGCGAGCGATCGGGGCGGGTGCCGCAGGGGCGGCAACAGTGCTCAGCCCCGCGATGTTCGGATTCGTGATCGTGCTCATGGACGCTTCCGTTCCTGTTCACCCCTGGCTCTCGCCGGGGCGTCTGGTTCTGTTCCTGGTGGAGACGCTCAGCCGTTCAGGGGCAGAAGCCCCTTGTCGGCGTAGGGGTGATCGGTGCCGCTGTAGACCTTCAGGTTCTTCATCATCACACGCCCAAGACGGTTCTTCGGGAGCATGCGACGCACCGCATCCTCGATCAGCGTCTCCGGGCGACGCTGCATCACGGTCTCGTACGTCTCGGTCTTCAGACCGCTGATATACCCCGAGTAGTTCTTGCGAACCTTCTGCTGGGCCTTCTTACCGGTCAGCACCAGCTTCGCGGCATTGGTCACAACCACCGGATCGCCCGTGAAGACGTGCGGGGTGTACTCCGGACGGTGCTTGCCCATGAGAACAGTGGCAACATCAACCGCCAGGCGGCCGAGCGACTGCCCCTCGGCATCAACGACGCGCCAGGTGCGGGGCACCTCGCCGGTCTTTGCCATAAATGTCTGACGACGCATCATCGGTGCTGCCTCCGCCGGAATGCTCCGGCGATAAACGGTGCTTGCCCAAAGGTCGGGCGGGCCCAAAGTCCGTTCAGGATGGACGCGTGGCCCATGTCCCTTGGGATCGGGGGTTCGGTTCGCCGCCTGCCGGGCGGGGCGGGCCGGCCTTCCATGAAGCCGGCAGACTTGTGCTTTCGAGTCGCCCGTGCAGAGGGTTGCCCCAATGCCCGAGCCGCCAGAGCCGGACTCCGTCCGACCATCGCGAGGGGAACAGTAGACCGGACGCCCCCGACGGTCCAATGGAGTCCGATGCTGACCGACGACGTCCGGAGCGGCCCCAATGCCGCCAAACTCGGTGTCCTTCCCGCCGCCGACGGACTCCCCGTGCCCGCACGATTCCTGCAGAACCCTCGAACCCCAACTGATAGACCGTGCCTTCCCGATCCAAGTCTCATCAACTCGCCTGGTGATGGGTTGCTTCCAAAGCCCCGCCTCAGCGTTTCTGAATCGATCGTCCCGTTCCCGCAGACACCACATAGAGGAGAGCAGCTTGAAGACTCGGACCGCCCGCACCCACGTCCGCTCGTTCCTGGCCGTCACACTCGCCGCGGCGAGCGCACCCACTTCCCACGCAGGCCCCATCAACTGGCTCACGCAAGACATCACAGTCGACGCGGGCTGGTCGGGCGGTGAACCAATCGGCGGCTTCTCCTCATACGTCGGTCACTCCGACAGCACCATCAACCCCGCCGTCGGCGGCATCGGCAGCCATGTCATCGCTCTCACCGGACGCATGACCGTCGGCCTCGCCTCGTTCCTGTACGACATCCCTGCATACTCCAGCGGCGGCGTCGATCTCAATATGACCTACAGCTACAACGGCATGTTCAGCGATGGCAGCGCTGACTCCAGCACGCGCACCTTCTGGATCGCCGAAACGAACTCATACGTCTTCCAACTCACCCAAGTCATGGACATCTATCGCATCGGTCCAGCTTTCGAGAACGTAGCGCCCTTCTCAATCTGCGCGATCGAGAGCGGCACATGGTCTTCCGGCACGTTCACACCGGCAGGCACCGCCATGGACTTCCTGACGACCTCGTACGCCCAGCTCTCACCCGGCCACTACCGCTTCCGCGCCGATGCCGCGAACACTTTCGAGGCCAACGCGTCGTTCTATGACGGCTCGGGAGTGAACTGGCGCGCGTACCCCATCCCAGCCCCAGCATCACTCTCGCTGCTCGGCGCGTCCAGTCTGCTCGCACGCCGACGCCGCACGCGCTGAAGCATCTGGCGACAACCTCCAGAGCATGTGGTGCCAAGGGTGGTCGCTCAGGACCATCCTCGGCGCACGGTTCGTTGCCACCAGTTTTAACTGGTGGGAAGCGGCGACCCACACACTCTCCGCCTCCCGCCGCGCACCCCTTCCTTTGAACAAGAGTGAGCGAAGCTCACCGAAACCCAGCGCATTCCCCCGGGGGTTGCAGGGCGCGGAGCCCCCTGCGCCGCATCCCATCCTCATTTCCAAGAATCTGCACTTCTCACTGACATACGTCTGTCAGTGAGACCCCCTTTCCCACCAACTCCCCCCTTGCATCCCGCCGCGTGCCGCGTATCTTCGAGGCATGGTCGCTCACGTCGCGCCAACTCCCGCTCCGCGTGCCACTGGTTGCTTGCCAACCAGCGCTCCGTCTCTTGCCTCTGCCCCCTCTTCCACCGATTCCCCCTCCGCGTCCTCTGCGTCCTCTTCTTCCACTCTGTCACTCAGCCACTCCGTCACTGAGTCACTGCTGGTCGCCCTCGCCGAGCCGACCGCATCCCTCGCCTCCGTCGCGGCATCCCACAACCTCTCCATCGCCGACCTCTCCCTCTGGCTCACCACTCCCCAGGCCCGTGAACGCATGCTCCTCATCGAGTCCGGCGCATGCACCCACAC
>CAUJHH010000004.1 GCA_963204725.1 Planctomycetota bacterium | reverse complement strand
CTCGCCGCCACCGGCCCGCCCGAAGTCGGTTGGCCCACTTCTGGATAGCCCACTTCTGGATAGCCCACTTCTGGATAGCCCACTTCTGGATAGCCCACTTCTGGATAGCCCACTTCTGGATAGCCCACTTCTGGATAGCCCACTTCTGGATAGCCCAGTTCCGGATGGCCCCGCCCCGTGTCGCCCAACTCCAGGCAAGGTCGGCCTACTCCGCGCCCTCGCGAGACCAGCCACCCCGATCACATCACTCAACCACTTCGCAGAGCCCGATCTCGCGGTCGAGCAGCGATGCACAGCGCGCGTCAGATCGCACGGTGACACCGCCGCGCGACGCCCCGGAGCTTCTCATTCTCTACAGCGCGTTTGGGGCAATTCTGGAAAAACGGAGAGGGAATCGCTATCGGGTAGTTCGTATCTGTGGCCCCGGGGGCGTGACGGCATGAAATGGCTGTATTGTGGTGGCGGATTTGTCAGGGTTGGCCAGTGCCAAATTGCCCGCAACCATTTATTTTGCAATCTGTTATGTCGTGTCGTTGTCGGACGGTCCGACACGTCCATCAATGCGATTTCCCACGCTCATCTCTCACAGATCAACCGGTGCTGCCCGTCCACTGTGTAGGCGATGTCGAAGTGGCCGTTGCGGGTGCCGGCGGCACCGGTGGTGTGGGCTCCGTCCTCGGTTCTCGTGAGGTTGCCGTTCGCTGCGGACTTCTTCTTCCACCGGAAATACCTCTGTTCCGAGACGCCCAACTTGCGGCAGGCCTCGATGATCAGCGTCCTACCCTTTGTCAGCTGCAGCGCGAACGCGATCAGTCCTCTCGTGAAACACAACTTCTTAATGATCCAGAACTCCGAACAGAGACCGACTCGAAGCTTGAAAGCTCATCCTCAACTCGGATCAGGATTCGGGTTCGAGCGCATGTGTGCTGGCTGCGGCACATTCGCAGGGGAAATGAGATTGCCCGGTGATCTGCGCCGCGGCCTCGAAGAGGGTACCGACCAGCTCACAGAGCAAGTAGCGTCCCTGGCGCTTGGACATACCGTGCCATGGGTTCATCATCACCGAGCGAAGTAGCACGACGCCCTTTGAGACGTACTCGTCATGCGAGACGCCCAGCCGAGCGAGTACATCACTCGCAGTACGGACGTCGTAGCGCGAAGGTGAAAGGACGGTTTTACTGATAAAGAAGGGCAGGTTGTGGACCCGCGAGCCCCGGCGCACACTGAACTGCTCGAAGATCTTCGAGTTGAGTGAGTTGATCCGCTCAAGCGACGTCGACGCGACCGGTGAGAATGCGTAGCAAACGATGTTGGAGCCGGGAGGACACAGCGTAACCGCCCGGACGCTCGCTGCGGCTTCGGGATCGGCCTGAGCTGTCAGTCGCGGATATTGCTGGAGCAACGCCGCGAGTTCGCAGGCGTTTCGGATGTTCTCTCGCATGAGCCGCCCGTGTCCGGTGTTGTCGAGCGGGATGAGAGAGTGGCTGAGCCATGCGGCGGCCGCGGCGGCGCCGGGCTTGCTGCCCTCGAGCACGTACACGCCAATACTCTCGGAAGCACGATCGTGGGCGGGATCTGGTGAGGCGTCCTCGATGTATGGAGCGATCTGCTTCGTGACGGCCCGAACTGCGCCGTTGCGATAGCAGACGGCGCCGCTCGGATATGGGATATACCCGAGCTTGTGCGGATCGATCGTGACAGAGTCGCAATTTTGCATCGCTTCGAGCGAATCGCACGCGCTGAGATCGGAAAGCTCCAGTTCGATCTCAAGTTCACGTCCGTGGAGGCGCACTGTCGTTCTCGGCTCACCCAGTCCGATCCTGCTTGGAACGGTGATTGATCGCAGGTAGCCACCGTATGCACCGTCGCCGTGGAGCCAGAAAGATGCTTTCCCGCACTGTTCCCTGCGCGTCCGGATCCGATGGATCTCGTGGAGCGGGTCGATTGAGCCCTCTTCTGTCGATCCGATCACTCCGACAACAGCAAGCACATGCCGGCCCTCTGCGTCGAGGCGGTCCAGCGCGCCCTCCAACTCGTCGGGGAGCATGCGGAAGTGCGAATCTGAACGGATAACGACGGTCGCCCTTCGGCCGAGGCCGAGGACGTCCAACGCCTTTTCAAAGCAGTAGTGCCTCGTCTCGGGAACGATAAGGACCGGTGCCGATCCGAGGCGCCGGATCACCTCCGCCATGCCGACCTCTGACGGGTTGAAGGACGAGTTCCTCAGGTGGTGGTATGCCTCCCACATTCCTTTCTCACCCGATACGGCGCCGACTTCGCGAAAGAGGGACTCGAGTGCGTTGAGTGAGGCATCTGGGGAGAGCGCAAGCAGTTCGGCGCTCGAGGCGGCGGTGCAGGGCAGCCCGAGCCGCTCCCGGACCTCGCGGACTGCCAATCCGATGTACTTGACGGAGCGTGCGACCCACAGCGCCTCAATGTTCGCGACTGTGCCGCCAGAGCAGAGGTGGGCCCACGCTTCGTCCTGGTATCCAATCATGCGCGTGAGCATCCGCCCGACCTGATGCTCAAGTCGCAGGGTCACCGGCGCAACGTCGGAGGATACGTTGTTCGGGTTGTAGAGCATCGCCGCGAAGTACCCGACAATACTGGGAAGCGTCTGTTCCGCCAGCATGTGGCCGGCATAACGCGGGCTGTGGAAGGGGACGTCTTCCTTGAGACGGGCGAGGAGTTCCGTGAGTCGATCTCCGAACGCGTCGTAGAAGGGCTCGTTCGCGCGGCGGTCCGCCGAGCCCAGCACCGCGCCATCTTCCGCGAAGTAGTTCCTTCGCCATGCGTAATAGTCTTCGGCGATCCTCCGGAACCACGAGGTGACCCACTCCGCATTCTCGCCCTTGGGGCCCGCGAACCAGGCGCTGATCGGATCATGCACGCTCAGCCCTCCTGACCAGTGTCGGCGAGAGTGTCATCACGTAGCACGCTCTGGCCCTCCAGCGGCTCGAACCTCGCCTGAAAGAACCGCAAGTACTTGGGCTCGTGCGTGAAACGAACTCCCACGACGCGTTCCGGATGCTCGTGCAGTGCGATCACCGATTCAGCAGTCACGTCCATATGAGCCTGCGTGTAGACGCGGCGAGGTATCGTCAGACGAATGAGCTCAAGAGACGGGTAGATATTCTCGCCGGTATCTGGATCGCGGCCGCAGGAGATCGCACCCCTTTCCATCGCGCGGACACCGGAATCTACGTAGAGCGCCGCGGTGAGCGCCTGAGCCGGGAACTGCTCGCGCGGGACGTGAGGCAGGAAGCGTGCGGCATCGACGAAGATCCCGTGTCCACCGATGGGACGAACGATCGGAACGCCCGCCTGCTGGAGCAGTTCACCGAGATACTCCACCTGCCCGATTCGCGCTCGCATGTGGTCCTGCTGCACGCTCTCGGCGATACCGATCGCCATTGCCTCCATGTCTCGTCCGGCCAGACCTCCGTACGTGTGAAGCCCTTCGAAGAGCACGACCATGTTGCGTGCCTCCTCCGCGAGGGCGTCGTCGTTCAGGCAGAGGAATCCCCCGATGTTGACGAGGCAGTCCTTCTTGGCGGAGTTCGTGCACCCATCTGTGTAGGAGCAGATCTCGCGGAGGATCTCCTCGACACTGCGGCCGGCCTGTCCGGGTTCGCGCTGCTGGATGAAATAGGCGTTCTCGACGGCCCGCGTCGCGTCCAGCATCACGGGGATGCCGTGCGACCGGCAGATGGCGTGGACCTCGCGTACGTTCGCCAGACTGACCGGCTGCCCACCAGCCATGTTCACGCAGCATTGCAGACAGAGATAGGGAATGCGTCCTGCGCCCACGCGATCGATCAGGGTGGCGAGCTTGGCGAGATCGACATTGCCCTTAAAGGGTGATAGATCTGCAGGGTCGTGGGCCTCGTCGCGGATGACGTCCACGAACCTAGCACCGGCCAACTCCTGGTGCGCCCGCGTGGTGGTGAAGTACATGTTTCCCGGCACAACATCGCCGGGCTCGATCAGCAAACGGCTGAGAAGGTGCTCCGCGCCCCGTCCCTGGTGGGTTGGGATCAGGTGCTTGTAGCCATAGAACCGATGGACCGCATCCTCCAAGTGGTAGTAGTTCGCACTCCCCGCGTACGCCTCATCACCCAGCATCATGCCTGCCCACTGGCGGTCGCTCATGGCGCTCGTGCCTGAGTCGGTCAACAGGTCGATGTAGACGTCGTCGCTACGCAGAAGGAACGTGTTGAACCCGGCCGCGGAAATGGCTCGCTCTCTTTCGGCCCGCGTGGTCATCCTCAAGGGCTCGACCACTTTGATTTTGAAAGGCTCAGCCCAGGAACGCGTCTTCATCCGTATGTCCTCGCAGTGCACACGGCCCCGTTGTCATGCAACACCTGACCCGATAACGGCTTGTGCCCGTTGGGCGTTACGCGTCTGCCCCGCGGGAGCCCAAGTTTGGAACAGCGCGCGAGAAGAAACGCGAAGAGGCGGTTGTAGATCATCGATAAAGAGATATACTTATCCAATATAGGCCATTGCTCGGTTTGGGTCGACCCGCGAGGAGCAAATGAATGGCTCGCGCCGCTGAACGCTTTCAACCGCATGCCGACGCCTGCATCTGCCAGCAGGACGTGGAGGCGATGATGGACCGGCAGGACTACTCGCAGGAGATCCGTGAGATCGTCCGAGACGAACACCTGCTGCCACCAGGGCTCCTCGCCAGGTTGCAGTCCCAGTACCCGGCCCAGAGCGGCTTGCGCGATCAAGCGGCGATGCTCTTCGAGGGCGGGGTGGTGTATGAAGGCATCGATGGCTTTCGGCGCGTGGTAGGTCGGTTGGATTCGCGCGGCGTTCGACTATCGCATCTGGTGGAGCGGGAGCTCTTCATCGAGGTGTACCGCTTCAAGACGACGCCCCACATCCTGAACGCGATCGACTGGGCTGGGTACGAGAACGATTCGATCTACCAGTTGGTGTTCCCGCAGCCCGGGATGATGCCACCAGAAGTGATCGCGAGGTATGCTGCGGTGAGCTCTCCGGTCGAGCGATCGGCGATTGCGGATGCGTACAAGCAGGAGACGTCGCCGCACGATGGGTGCCAGTTGCTCAACAAGCCGTGGATCGAGCGTGACGACGGCGGCATCGACGTGCTTGAGGGTAGCCAGCACAAATATCCACCGGTCGCGCTGGTGTTCGACAAGACGACGCAGGACTGTTTCGCGTTCTGCACGTACTGCTTCCGGCACGCGCAGCTGCGTCAGGACGATGACATGTTTCTGCAGCACGACGTTCGACAAGTTCACGATTACGTGCGCGCTCACCCGGAGATCACGGATCTTCTCATAACTGGCGGCGACGCGGGGTACATGTCTGTGGAGCGGTTCCGCCAGTATGCGCTGCCGCTCGTGGAGGATATGGGGCTGTTGCATGTTCGGACGATTCGCATCGCGTCGCGCGTGCTGACGTACCAGCCCGAGCTGCTCCTGTCTAGAGCGTATGAGCGGATGCTTGAGACCTTTGACCACCTGCGTGACCACGGGATTCAGGTGACGTGGATGGCGCACTTCTCGACGCCGCGCGAGTTGCTCAATCCCGGCACGATCGCCGCGATCCGGAGACTCCAGTTGCACGGCGTGACCGTGCGGAGCCAGAGTCCGATCATGAACCACATCAGTCTCTTTCAGGATGAGCACGGTCGGACGGACATTGAGCGATCGGCCCAGAACTGGATCGATCTCGGCAACATTCTGGCGACGCTTGGCGTGCGCTTCCACTCGATGTACTGCGCCCGGCCGACGGGTGAGCATCACTACTTCGCGGCGTCGCTCTCCGACATCAACAAGGTGTTCAGTCTCGTGTACCGCACGCTGAGTTCCCTCAGCCGCCCTTCCCGCTACATCACAATGACGACATCTGCGGGGAAGATATCCCTTCTGGGCGAGACCATCGTCGAGGGGCGCCGGGCGATGGTGATGAAGTTCAACGAGGCCCGGAACATGGCATGGATGGACCGCGCTTTCCTGGCCGTGTACGACGAGACCGAGACGCGTATCGACAAGCTCAAGCCGTTCGAGGGCGGTGGTCACTTCTTCGAGGAAGAGCTGCGAGAGATCGAGCGGCATCTGAAGCTGACGCTTGAAGGGCGTGCGCTGGAGCACCACCCACGATGATCGACAAGCGTGTCGAATCCTGCGCCGCCGCGGTTGCGGACATCTCGCACGGAGCGACCGTCATGATCGGGGGCTTCGGTGAGGCCGGCAGCCCTGTGGAGTTGATCCACGCTCTGATCGACCGGGGCGCTCGCGACCTGACGATCGTCAGCAACAATACCGGTTCCGGGCGCGTGGGGCTCGCCGCTCTAATCGCGGCGGGCCGCGTGGCCAAGATGATCTGTTCGTATCCTCGCTCCGCCAACTCAACGGTCTTTCCCGAGCTGTTCCGATCCAGGCGGATCGCGCTTGAGCTCGTTCCGCAGGGCACGCTCGCCGAGCGAATCCGAGCGGGAGGTGCGGGGATCCCCGCGTTCTACACTCCCTCCGCCGTCGGCACGATCCTCGCCGATGGGAAGGAGTCTCGCGTCTTCGACGGGCGTGAGTACATCATGGAGTGCTCCATCAGAGCCGACTTCGCACTTGTGCGGGCTGACCGGGCTGATCGATATGGGAACCTGACATACTCGAAGACCGCGCGGAACTTCGGCCCAATCATGTGCACAGCCGCGGACTGCTCGATCGTTCAGGTCCGCACTCTCTCTGAGCCAGGCGAGATCGATGCCGAATGGGTCGTCACACCCGGCATCTTTGTTCAACGTGTGGTTCATGTTGCCAATCCGCAGCAGGAGTCGCGGCTGGTTCGTGAGGGAGTCGCGTATCCATGAGCCCGATTCTTCCCCCCGTCGGCTGGTCTCGCGATGACATGGCGCGCCTTGCCGCGCTCGATATCGCGGACGGGTCATACGTCAACCTCGGCATCGGGATTCCGGAGTTGGTGGCGGCGCATGTTCCGCCGGGTCGCGAGGTGGTCTTTCATACTGAGAACGGTCTGCTCGGCGTCGGTCCGCCCCCACCCGCAGGCCTTGAGGATCCGGAACTCATTAATGCGGGTAAGAAGCCGGTGACTGCGGTGCCGGGTGCCGCATACTTCCACCACGCGGACTCATTTGCCATGATCCGCGGGGGACATCTCGACGTTTCTGTGCTCGGTGCAATGCAAGTCTCCGAGAAGGGGGATCTGGCCAACTGGTCGGTGGGAGAACCTGATGCGATTCCGGCGGTCGGTGGGGCGATGGACCTCGTCGCTGGTGTGAAGACAGTGCTGGTGCTGACCGAGCATACGACCAAGTCGGGAGAGCCCAAGCTCCTTCGCCGATGCTCCTTTCCGCTGACGGGCCGAGGTGTTGTCACGCGCATCTACACCAATCTTGCTGTTGTCGAGCTCACTCCCGAGGGCTTTGCCGCGTTGGCGTTGGCTCCGGGCCTCTCGCTCAAAGAAGTGAGGCGTTGGACAGATGCCCCGCTGTCCGATGCCCGGCCCAAACGTGTGAGGATGTGCACATGAACGCCTCATCGAAGAGTGAGTCGCTCTATCGTCGCGCTCAGGCCGTGCTTCCCGGAGGCGTCAGCCGGAACGCAGTGCTCCGAGCACCGTGCCCGATCTATGCCTCGCACGGGCGGGGATGTCGCGTGACTGACATAGAAGGGGTCGAACGGCTCGACGTGGCGAACAACATGGCGTCGCTCATCCATGGGCACGCGTACGCGCCCGTGGTCGAGGCCGTCACCGAGCAGCTCCGGCATGGAAGCGCGTGGAACATGGCGACCGAGGTGGAAGTTGAGTACGCCGAGGCCATGACGAGGCGAGTTCCTGGCTTCGACCGCATCCGCTTCGTCAACTCGGGAACCGAAGCGATTCTCTGTGCCTTGAAGGCAGCGCGTGCCTACACGGGTCGTCCGAAGATCGCAAAGGTCGAGGGCGCGTACCACGGTGTCTACGACTACGCGGAGGTCAGCCAGACGGCCACTCCGACCGACTGGGGTGCGCCGGAACACCCTGCCAGCGTGCCCGTCTGCTCGGGGACGCCGCGCGGCGTGCTGGATGATGTCATCGTCATTCCCTTCAACGATCCTGCCATGGCCATGGCGCTGCTCGATGAGCATGCCGAGCAATTGGCTTGCGTTCTCGTCGACCCACTGCCGCACCGTGTCGGGATGATCCCGGCCTCAGATGAGTTCGTCGACGCGATACACGCCTGGACGCGGAGGAACGACTCGCTGCTCGTCTTCGACGAGGTGATCACGTTCCGAATCGGATATGCTGGAGCCCAGGAACGCTACCGCGTCCGCCCAGATATCACTGCGCTCGGCAAGATCATCGGCGGCGGATTTCCGGTGGGTGCTCTCGCTGGTCGCGCCGAAGTGATGGACGTGCTAGATCCGCTGCGCAAGCCGCTACTCTTCCCGCACTCCGGCACATTCTCGGCCAATCCCGTCACGATGACCGCTGGACTGACCGCAATGCGTTACTTCGATCGGGCCGCCGTGGGTCAACTCAACGCTCTGGGGGATCGAGCACGTCGTCAGATCGCTGAGGCGATTGTCGGGGAGCAGATGCCCCTGAGCGTCACGGGCGCGGGGTCGATGTTCCGAATCCACCCGACGAGGCTAGCTCCCGCGAACTATCGCGAGGCATTCCACCCGCCGGCCCTGGCCGCACTGAAACAACGGATCGTCGAAGGCGCGCTTGAGCGAGGCGTACTTCTCATTGAGAGTTGCTCGGGCGCACTGTCGACTCCGATGATCGAGTCAGATATCGACGAAATCACCGATGTGCTTGCGGCTTCCTTCCGTGCCGCACGTCCGCTCGCTGAGATAATCGGTACCTGAAACCATGACGCACAACACTTACATCTGCGATTACATCCGCACGCCGATCGGACGTTATGCAGGCGCTCTGGCCCGTGTTCGTGCGGATGATCTGGCGGCACTTCCCATTAAGGCGCTCATGGCCCGTCATCATCGCTTGGATTGGGCACGCCTCGATGACGTCGTGCTTGGCTGCGCCAACCAGGCAGGGGAGGACAACCGCAACGTCGCACGCATGGCATCGCTTCTGGCCGGGCTGCCATGCACGGTTCCGGGCGTCACAGTGAATCGTCTTTGCGCCTCGGGCATGGAAGCCGTGGCATATGCGGCTCGTACGATCGTCGCGGGCGAGGCAGAGATGATCATCGCTGGCGGAGTTGAGAGCATGTCGCGGGCGCCGCTGGTCATGCCCAAGGCAGCCGAGCCGTTCGCAAGACAAGCTGAGGTCCACGATACCACAATCGGTTGGCGACTTGTCAATCCGGCCATGCGATGCATGTGGGGCGTTGACAGCTTGGCCGAAACCGCTGAACGCCTGGCGATCGAGTTCAGGGTTACTCGAGAAGCACAGGATCGATTCGCAGCTTGGAGTCAGGACAAGGCAGTACTGGCCCAGCGTTCGGGGATGCTTGCGGGAGAGATTCTGCCGGTCGTGGCACCCTCCAGACCGGCCGGCGACGCGGCAGTACCTCAGTTCGCCTCCGACGAGCATCCCCGCGTGACGACCGTCGAGGCACTCGCCTCGCTCAAGCCGATTACCAGGCCCGACGGAAGCGTCACAGCGGGGAACGCTACCGGGGTCAACGACGGCGCCGCGGCGCTGCTGATCGCCTCCGATGCGGCTGTGAGCAGGCACGGGCTGAACCCTCTCGCGAGGATCCTCGGAACGGCGGTTGCAGGCGTCGAGCCGGGCCGTATGGGGATCGGACCCGTTCCTGCGACCTCAGCGCTGCTCGGGCGGCTCGCAATGTCGCTCGCCGACTTTGATGTCTTCGAGCTCAACGAGGCGTTTGCCGCGCAGGCGTTGGCATGCCTGCGAGGGCTCGGCCTGCCCGACGACGACCCTCGCCTGAATCGCTGGGGCGGCGCCATCGCCTTCGGGCATCCTCTCGGCATGAGCGGGGCACGACTGGTAGGCACGGCGGCGCGGCAGCTTGAGGTCGCGAAGGCTCGATCCGCGCTGTGCAGCATGTGCATCGGGGTCGGGCAAGGCATGGCTTTGGCTATCGCAGGCGTCGAGCGATAACTACAAAGTGGCGGGATTCTGGCTCGGCGGGCGTGTAAATCTAGACAAGTATGTCTACTATTGACGCCCCGCTCTGTTCGGCGCGAGACGCGTGAGCGGCCGTCCTGAAAGCCCCAAACGGCTTCGACCGTTTTAGAGTACGAGTCAGAGTCCCGATGCCACCATGACGCAAGAGAGTTCCAAGGCGACCGTGTTCGTGCCGGCACCGACCATTTCGTCGAGACCACGAGGGGCGCGGCACAGTGGACGGTCTACCTTCTTCTTGGATGCCTTCCGCCCGTTCTACCTTGGTGGCGCGTGCTTCGCAGTTATCGCGATGCCGCTGTGGCTGGGCATGTGGTACCACAACTACTTCACGCCATCTCTGCCGCCGCTGTTCTGGCACGCCCACGAGATGGTCTTTGGCTTCGCGGTGGCCATCATCATCGGCTTTCTCTTTACGGCCGCACGTAACTGGACGGGACTCCCACTGCCGGCGGGCTTGCCGCTCGCGCTGCTCGCAGGCCTGTGGCTGGTGGGTCGCGTTGGGATGTTCTTCGCCTACGGGGCGCTGACGGCGGTGATCGACTCGCTGCCCCTTCTCATTGTGGCGGGCGTGCTCGCACGGAAGTTCGTCCATGCCCGCAGTTGGCGCAGCATGCCGCTCGTGGGGGTGGTGACGATGCTGGGGTGCGCTAACATGGCGTTCCACGCGGCGAGCCATGCTCTCATGCCGATTTCGCCGCTTCAAGCGATTGAGGCGGGGCTGTTCTTTGTCGTGCTCATTCAGATGATCGTCGGTGGTCGTGTCGTGCCCGGCTTCTCCACCAACGCGGCTCCCGGCGCGAGACGCTGGCGCTCCGCGTGGCTGCACCACGGCTCTTTCGCGCTGGCCGGGGGCGCGTTCCTCTCGGACTCGATCCAGGCACCGCCTGTTGTGACGGGTATCCTCGCCCTGATCGCCGGGACGGCTGTAGCAGTCCAGGCAGTTGGCTGGAATCCTCTTGCTGCGCGCCGCAACCCGATGCTCTGGATTCTTCACGTTTCCTACGCGTGGATCCCGGTGGGTCTGGTGCTGCTGGGACTGGCGTCGTTCGGGACCGTAGCACGTTCCGCGGCGATCCACTCGTTCTCCGTCGGTTCCATGGGCGGGATGATCATGGGCATGATCACCCGGACCGCGCTCGGACACTCGGGCCGCAAGGTCCGTGCGGGCCGAGCCGAAGTGGTGGCGTTCGTGCTGGTGCTCCTCGGGGCGGGCCTTCGAGTCGGAGCGGCGCTGATCCCAGAGGCCTCGTTGCACGCCATGCTCGCCTCTGGAACGGCGTGGACGGCCGCGTTCCTGGTCTATGCCTGTTCTTACGGTCCGATGCTGTTGGGGTGTCGGCCACGGAGTGAAGACGCCCCGGTTCCATCGGGCAGCGAGCAATCGACCGGAGCTCGATCATGAGCGACGGACGTGTCCGAGAGTCTCCCGAGCAGAGGTTCGATGCCTCCGTGCTGGCGTTTGATCTTTCGGCTGAAGCGGCATCGATTCGATCAGAGGGGCCCTCTCGAAACGGCCATCGCCAGAAGACGCTGTTCAAGGGTGGAACTCGCACCGTCGCGTTGTTCGTGGTTGATGCCGGCGCCGAACTCCCCGAGCACAGGGCCGCGGGATTCGTCACGATCCAGTCAGTTGAAGGCGAGGTCATGGTCACGGCGAACGGCCGCTCGCACGCAATTGGCTCGCACGGCTTGCTCGTACTCGCTCCCGATGTTCTGCACTCGGTGAAGGCGGCGAGCCCTGCTTCGTTCCTGCTTCAGGTCTCACTCGTGCCGTCATGAGCGCGGCGATCCCGTGCGGCTTGCCTTCTGCTCGTGTCCACACACGGAGTTTTCCATGCTCGCCCGCGTTCATCCGATCATCATTCAGGGCGGCATGGGCGTGGGGGTCTCGGATTGGCGGCTTGCGCGAGCCGTTTCGCTTGCCGGACAGCTCGGCGTGGTGTCGGGCACCGCGCTGGATGTCATCGTTGCTCGTCGCCTTCAGGTCGGCGATCCGGGGGGGCATGTGCGGCGGAGCCTCGCGGCGCTTCCGATTCCGGGCGTTGCGGAGCGGATCCTCCAGCGTTACTTCCGCCCGGGAGGGAAGTCAGGCACTGCTCCCTTCGCGTCCAAGCCGCTTCCTTCCGAGAAGGCCTCGCGAGCCGCGACCGAGCTCGTGGTGGCGAGTAACTTCGTCGAGGTCTACCTTGCGCGTGAGGGCCATGACGGGCGCGTTGGTATCAACTACCTAGAGAAGATCCAGACGCCCACGCTTCCTTCCCTGTACGGCGCGATGCTGGCGGGCGTCTCCTATGTTTTGATCGGCGCGGGTATTCCGAGGCATATTCCCGGCGTGATGGATCGGCTCGCTGCGGGCGAGTGCGCGGAGCTTCCACTGGAGGTTCATGGCGCTGATCCGAGTGATCGATTCCGGACGAAGTTCGACCCGGCTGATCTGTGGCCGGAGGGTTGGACACCGTCCTCGCTCGAGAGACCACACTTCTTCGCTATCGTGTCAACAGCGACATTGGCGACAATGCTGGCCAGGAAGTCCAACGGCCGGATCGATGGCTTCGTTGTCGAGGGGCCGTCGGCGGGCGGGCATAATGCACCGCCGCGCGGACCGCTGCGCCTGACGGCGAATGGGGAACCGATTTATGGCGAACGAGACCAGGCGGATCTGGACGTGTTTCGGGGGCTCGGTCTGCCATTCTGGCTCGCCGGTTCATACGCGCGTCCGGATCGAGTTGCGGAGGCGTTGCGGTCGGGCGCGACTGGTGTCCAAGTGGGCACCGCGTTCGCGTACTGCGAAGAGTCCGGGTTAACGCCGCAGATCAAGGATCAGGTGCTCACGCGAAGCAGAGACGGAACTCTTCGAGTGTTCACCGACCCAGTCGCCTCGCCCACGGGCTTTCCGTTCAAGCTTGTCCAGCTTCCGGGGACACTGGCGGACCCGACATGTCCCGGTCGAGCGGCGCGTGTGTGCGACCTCGGATATCTGCGCCAGGCGTACAAGAAGGAGGATGGATCTCTGGGGTGGCGGTGTCCGGCCGAACCTGTCGAGGATTATGTCAGCAAGGGGGGACTGGAATCGGAGACGTACGGACGCATGTGTCTGTGCAATGCGCTGCTAGCGAACATTGGCATGGAACAGGTTCGGGGTACGGCAGGGCACGACCGGGAACGGGCGCTCGTCACATCGGGAGATGACGTGATTGATGTCGCACGCTTTCTGAAGACCGGCGCCGCCTCCTACACGGCCGCAGACATCATTGCGTATCTCCTTCGAGACGCGACGGACCACGAACCGGCCTGAGCAACCCACTCCAATCGCGCGGGCGCCTCCTCGCCTCACTCTGGGGCGGGAGCGTCGTGTCAATGGTAGTCGGGCCGCGACTACCAAATGTAGATCCACGACACGCGTTCAGCCCCGCCGACGCGGGGCGATACGCCGCGCCGCCGCAAGGTGATATGAGTCGGCACGCAAAGACCCTGGCATAGTGCACGCAGAATACTCAGAATGTGAAGTTGGCATTTGGATCGGCCGACCCGAGGGAGCCAGTGTAGGTATTTCCGATGACGGCACCGGCGTTGGTGGACGCGCCGACGATGGGGCCGAGGGCGTTGCCCGCGACGATATCCCAGCTCGTAGTGTTCCCCGAGCAGGTGTTGCGGATGATGATGTTGCCGGGGCCATCCACATCGTGAAGGCCCTCCGTAACGAATCAATGCAGGCGCCGGTTGCACCACAGTACCGATCGCTCCATTCGAGACGGGGCAGGCACTGGAATCAGTTCCGAGCTCATTCCGGCGGCCCCAGCGTGATACTCCAAGTGTCTACCCGCCAACGACCGTTGCGGCTCGTGGAGGCTCAGCTTGAGCGTGCGATCCCGATCCCGCGACCACTGCGTAAGCAGGACGATGCAGCCACGAGCGCTTCGCGAACCCTCTGGCAGAGGCAACGAGCCATGCAATAAGTCCCGTTGTCGTGAGGAATCGACACACCCAGACCGGCCAACCGGGAAGTTTGTCGCCCAGACTCAGCAATGCCGCACCTCCACCGCTCATGCCAAGCAATGCGGGGAGCTTGTACCAGTAGTAGATCGCGACCGCTATTCCGGCAAACAGTCGTTGGACACGAAAGCGGCCGGTTGGAGACGCCAGCGGGTGGAGCATCAGGAACAGCAGGAGAGATATACACATGGATCCCCAGGTCCATGCGTACGCGGCCGCCCACGTTTGCAAAGTCTGTGGGCCCAGTTCGACAGGGACGTGGTACCAGCCCCACACAAACCCGGGGAAGCCTCCCAAAATGATCACGCCGCAAATGCGCTGAAGTCTGGTCAGACCTGAGGTCATCGGGCTCATTGAGGGTGTCGAGTCCGGGCAGATCGGAGTGCATCTCACACACCGCGTGCAGTGAGCGTTTATGAACGTGGCCGCGGGCCGCACCCCGTAGAGCTGCTCTACGGGGTGGACCGGGCACAGCCCCGCGCACCAAGCGCTCTTCCCGTCGAACATGAAGCCGGCGACGGCCGCCATAACGCCCAGGAGCAGCAAGGCAATGGCGCTCGCGACACCGCTGTCATCCAATCCTACGTGGCGGGCAGGTACCAGAATCAGGAGCAGGACCACCGAACCGATCGCCGTTCCGTTGCGAAACGGGCGAGATGTTCGGAAACGTCGTCCGATGCCGAGATGCCGAGGCAACTGCGATACCGTGCCGAGAGGACATATGTTGCGCCACAGTCCCGGCGCAAAGACAAGCAGAGCAGGAGCGGCTGGAATGAGCACATCCCATAGGGCAATCAGCCCGACGCGGGGAGTGACGATGAGAGCGAGTATCAGCGCCAGGCCCAGCGCCAGCACGATGAACTGGGCAACCCTCCATCGGAATCGACGGGCGTTCTGGTGTGGGGGACGCTGGGCTTGCTCAAGACTCAGTTGTGCGGGCACGCAAAGCTCTCTTCCTTCTGTCGTGGCTCGGGCCGCGACGGTCCTTTGAAGTGGCTGTCACGGTGCAAGAAACCGCGACGCGTGGCGATGGTCGGCAGCGCTCGATGCACAGTCCCGGAGAAGCACGGGAGTGTCCCAGGAGCGAGCGGATCGTGAGCTGACCGAACTCTCGTTCGAGCGCCGCCAACGCTTCGTCGATCGAACGATGCATCGGACACAGGTTCTTGCCGTGGGCACGGACTCCGAGCGGGCATACCCGAATTCGCTCGATCGGATCGATGGCGGCCACAACGTCGAGTACTGTTAAGCCGTCGGGGTCCCTTGCGAGCGCGAATCCTCCCAGGGTCCCTCGCTGGGCGGTGACGATTCCCACTCGGGCCAAGGCTTGCAACACCTTGATCAAGTAGCCAGGGGCGGCCTTCGTCGCGTTGGCGATCACGATGAGTTTGTATGTCCCCGGGGGCTGTTCCGCCAGCCAGATCACGGCCCTCAGCCCGTACTCGGTTGCGTCGCTAAAGAGCTTCAATGGCACCCACTCCGGTTTCACGCGCGGACCCTTGGGACCTCGGGGCGATCTCGCACGTCTTGAGGCATCATAGCGGATTGTGTACAATCAATGCAAGCGTGCACGAAAGACATGTATTACGGCGGAAGCGAGCCGAGAGCCTGAAAGGTGTCCCTCGGGCAACTGCACCATGTATTCGGGGTGAAGTGTGAACCCAGATGAACAGCGACACTCGACTGCCCGCAGTTCCGATCGGAGTCGTGCCGAGACCGCCGTGGAGCCGTGTGCTCACGGAGTCATGCTGCGGTCTGTCATGCCGCTGCTTGGCTTCGCTGGCTACGCGATTGTGGTCTGGTGCTCACCCCTGCCGGACGCAACGCTGATTGAGCAGGTGCGATCGGGAGACCCTGTGATCAATCGCGAGTCCGTATCTGCTTGGCGCAGCGCCGGATGCCAGTTCTGTCACTCCATCCAAGGGCTCGGAGGCCACATCGGTCCTGACCTCACAAATGTGGTCTCGCGAACTTCCGACGGATACATCCGGGCCATGTTGCTCGCGGGGCCGCCCGGCATGCCGTCGTATGCGGATCTCGACGAGGACTCCATTTCGCACATCATCCGGTATCTGGAGTCGATGGATGGGTCCGGGCGGTTTCCGGCGGACGCTTGGTGGCGATCGTTCGTGGGGAGAACCCGATGATTCAAGGGCCACTGGACGGCAGGCACGCACATGGCGAGCGGGCGGTAGGGATTCCTGGGAGTCGAGTGACGATCTGTTGTGTAGGGTGGACGCTCGGGACAGGGATGCTCCTGGGCGTAAAGACGGTCAGGCCTGATGTTTGGCTTTCAATCCTGCCGATGCAGGTCGTCCAGCCCCTTCACACGCTGGGAGCCATCGGGCTTCTGGTAGCTGGCATCGCCACCCTTGCCGCAATGGTGGTCAGACGGGTCGGCGGTTGTGCGGGACCTCTTCCTGTGCTGATCGCACCGGGAATGGGCGTATTCATGCTGTTGGGAGCCGCGGGTATCGTCTCAGGCAACGGCAGTGGGCTGGAGTACATGTCGTGGCCGCCGGTGCTGACAGCGCTGCCACTCGTGCTGCTCGTCAGTGTCGCCTGCGTGACGGCCGTGAACCTCCGCAAATTGGTCAGACTTTCGCCCGAGGGCGCCTGGCTGCTCATGATGGGCTCGTGTCTTGCGGTTCTTGGGATGATCGAGAGAGCACTCGGCTTGGGGGAGACCGGGCCGGTGCGGGCATTGATGATTGAATGGCACGCGCTCGACACATCTTTCGCAGGGTTCAACACGGCGCTGTACGGCTTATCAATCCTCATAAGAGTCGAGCCAGGAAGCGGCCGACCGCTGAGGGGCCGCTGGATGTACTCGCTTGCTGTCATCGCCCTTCTGTCAACGTTCGGGCATCATCACTACGCATCGAGCCAACCAATGCCGCTGAAGTGGATCGCATTGGCGGCCAGCCTGCTGGGCATCGTCTCTTTCGCCAGGCACGTCCTCATGATCCGTCGGTCCTTTGGTTCGCGGCCACGATCGGAAGTGACACTCGATATCTCTGCCGGCCTGTGGACCGCTTTCGCAGTCGGAAGCGGTGTGGTACTGGCGATTCCTCCGGTCAATCACGTCCTTCATGGAACGCACGCCATCGTTGGACACTCCATGGGCGCGATCATTGGTGTAGACGTGCTCATCATCCTTGCGGCTATGCTGGCGGGGCGCCTGGACGAGCAGGGTGAGCGGGCGTCGAGACGTGCCATACGAGTTGTCAACATCGCCCTCGCGCTCCTAGTGCTGGATCTTGTTTGCGCGGGGGTTTGCAAGGGTCTGCTCCGCACTGAAGGTACCCATCGAGAGTACCAGTCCCTCGTCAGGGGCGTGCTACTACCTCTTCCGCTGGTGGGCGCTGTGCTTTCCATCGCCATCGGGCGGTTGTGCGTCTTGGCGTGGCAGATGCCGCGACAACGATGCATTCAGCCGGAGTGACGCAATAAAGGTGGGTGGGTCAGGCGGGCAGAACGAGCTCCAGTCAGCATTGGAGGTATCGGAACACGTGGTTGCTGGAGTCGCGTCACGGTCTGTCGTTTGCCTCCTGAATCGCAGCGAGCAGGAAGTTTGAGTGGGCGTACGCGGCTCCCGCTCTCATCTCGGCTGCGACCCATACCGCCTCCATCAACTCCTGGGACGTGGCACCCACACGAATCGCGGCTTTCGTGTGGGATCGGATGCACTGTTGGCATTGCGTGACGTGTGCCACCGCGACAGCGATGATCTGCTTGGTCTTTCTGTCCAAGGCGCCGTCGGCGAACACCGCTCCCTGAAAGGCCTCAAACGCCGTGCAGGCCTCCGGCGTCAGGTCACATCGTTGGGCCGCGAACGCCTTATGAGGTGGAAGATCAGCGCGATCAGACATGGCGTGTCTCCTTCGGCGTCGCGGCGACGATAATGCGCAGCACGCCACACTTCCCAAGTTCATCGATTAGCCTCGCGCGAGCGAGCGGGTGCCAGCGCCACGAAGTCCGTCGCGTCGCCGCAGTTCAACCCCGTGTCAGCGCGCACGTCGATTTCAAGGAACCGTTGCTGCCCGGCGAACTGGCATCCAAAGTCCCGCACGACGGTGAAGCGCCCCTCGCTGATGAAGATTTCGTCGGAGCAGATCGTGGAGCCCACCTGGTTTCCGGCCGAGACTGCGTCATACAGGCGGAATCGCAGGTCGTGCAAGCCGGAAGCCAGCGTACCGGAGTTCCTCAACTCACCCTGATAGGTGAACGCGGTCGTCAGCGGTTGAGCTATAGCAAGGTCCGAACAGGCGACAACGAGAAGCATGCAGGCACGGAATGATGTGCTCATGGGACAGCCTCACGGCGATTATAGTGGATAAATGGATACAGAATGCGATCAATTGGCTATACATCTGCGCGATCGCGCCCAGCCCCGTCCGCGCCCGAATCGACTCGACAACCTTGCGGCACAGCGCTCCCCTTGACAATGGTCGCAAGCGACCCGAACGGGGCACGAATGTGTCGGATCCACGGCGCAAATGTCCGTCGAGCGCGCTCCGACACTTCTGAAACCACCAAATTGAGTGGCATAAACTCACAAAAATGGATAAACATATCCAGATTTGGCGTATACTTGCTTGCGATTGCGGTGAGCGGCAGTTGCCTTCAGGCGTGCCAGCCGCGCACTCGCAGGCCGACGCGTCCAACCCCCGGGAGAAACCCATGAAGTGCGTCACGCTTTGCCTCGCATTGACGTCCGCCACTCTTCCGATCGCGATGGCCCACTCCGATGTCTTTCTCGACCTGACCTCAGTCACACCCGGCAGTTCCGGCGTCGGAGTGTTCTCAGGAGCACTGGGTGGGATTGCGGTCACAGGGAGCATCTCCGGAGCCCCCGTGCTTTCATTTAACGCGATCGGAAGCGGCCTGGGCGACTCGACGATTGACGGCTCCTCGCCCCAGTTCAGCCATTCAATCGCTTTCAGCCCCACGACCCCGACGACGGATCGAGTCGGTTTCACCTACTTGGCCTTTGCAGGCAACTTGGTGACAATGACTTTCGGTTCACCGATCACTGATCCTGTGCTTCACATCGCCAACTTGGACTGGATGGCGCTCTCCTTCGCGCCAACGCCGGGCTTTACCAGCTTGACTCTTCTCAATGGGAACGACGGATCGGACGGTGACGGGATCGATCCAGCGTTCGGCGGACCGGCCTACAGCTTCGCTCTCGTCACGGACATGATGCCGTTTACAACAGATTCCACGCCGCCCGCGGGCACGCCGCCGATCGCGGGCGACCGATCCGCTTACGGCTCCGTGCGCATCAACGGCACGTTTAGCACGCTGGTCTTCGTGACGGATGCCATGGGCCCGTTCAGCGACAGCGGCACCTTCACGATATCGATGGTACCTAGCGCACCAATACTCTCGGTGTTCGTCGCGATGGCGCTCGCGAGCCCCGTCCGGCGCCGTTCGCGATAGACGCGTACTCGACCTTACTGCGCCGAACTGGAGTCGCACGTAAGCGAGTTCCAGACTTTCGCCCCACACTCTGCCAGCAACAGCGCTCCGGAAGATCAATGACGCACGCTTCGGGCAACTCGTCTGACGCCTTGGCTGACGCCAGAGATTCCCGTGATACCGTGGTGATCGGAGCTGGCGTGATCGGTCTGGCGTGCGCCGTCGAGTTGGCCCGGCGCGGCATGAAGGTCGTCGTCCTAGATCGGGGTCGAGCGGGGAACGGGGCTTCGTTCGGGAACGCCGGCTGGCTCACACCTTCGCTCGCCTTTCCGCTTGCCCAGCCGGGGTACGCGATGAAGGCTGCGAGATGGATGCTTGATCCCGAGAGCCCCTTCTACATCCGGCCGACGCTCGAGCCCGCCATGCTCCGCTGGCTCGCCGGTTTCATCCTTTCGAGCCGACGTTCGCGCTTCAGGGCCAACGCGCCCGCACTGATCGAACTCAGCCGCTGGAGCGTCGACGCGTGGGAATCGCTCGCGTCTTCCGGGGGTGTGGACTTCGGCTTCGAACGCAGGGGCCTCCTCATGGTCCTCGAAACCGAGAGCGGTCGAGATCATGCCAGGCGTGCCGCGTCGTACACCGAGTCGCTCGGAATCGCTTGGGAGTGGTGGGACGCCGATCGCCTACGCAATGAGGAGCCGATCGTGACCGGCCGGCAAATAGGGGGCATCCTGTACCCGCGCGACGCCCACTGCGTGCCAGATCGAGCGGTCGCCCGTCTCGGTCAGGAGGCGGAACGGCTGGGCATCCGCGTGGTCGAGAGGTGTTCCGTTGTGGGCGCACGCGTCGAGGGCGACGAAGTGGTCGCGCTCAAGACCGAGTGGGGAGACATCTCTGGCTCGCAGTACGTGCTCGCGGCCGGATACTGGTCTGGCGATCTCGGGCGGGCCCTCGGTCTGCGCATCCCTATGCGAGCGGCGAAGGGCTATTCCTTGCAGTTTCCGCGCGGATCCATTCATCCCGTTCGCTCGATCTCGCTCGGAGAGCGCAAGGTTACGGTGACGCCTCACCAAGATCGGCTGCGTGTCGCCGGAACACTCGAGATCGTGGGCGACGACCTCTCGGTCAACGAGCGGCGCGTTAGGGCGATCGAGCGCGGTGCTCGCGGGCTGCTGGCCTTGCCACCTGATCGGGCCGAGCCCGCGGCGTGGGCTGGACTGCGTCCCTGCCTCCCCGACGGGATGCCCGCTATCGGGCGTTCTCCCCGGCACAGGAACTTGTGGCTGGCGATCGGGCACCAGATGACCGGGCTCAAGTGCGCCCCCGGAACCGCACGGATGCTCGCGGAGCTGATGTGCGGAGAGACCCCCACATTCGGCCCCCGACCGTTCTCGCCCGACCGCTGCTGTCGCTGAACGAGGCTCCACTCTTCTCCCGTCCGGCGATAGAGTCCGCAAGACAGCTGTTAAGAGTTCCTCGGATCGCGCGTCGGCGGCGTTCTGTCTTGCCCGCATTCCGCCCACATTGCACTGACTCCTCGCCGCAATCGGCAAGATCCCCTTGACGCTGAAGCTGTTCGCGATTAGTGTTCTCGCACTGGGCCGCGCTTCACGTGCGGCTCAACGGTCTGGACGCGGGTGGAATGCCCGACGCCAGAAGCCCGGTGGAATGCCGGCGACGCGGTAGGGCGGAAGCGGAAAGCTCCTGCTGGCAAGGCTGTGGCGGAATGCCTGCGCCGATGCCAACGAGCGTGTCTCTCGATCCCAAGTTCATCCATCACTGATCGATTCGTTGTGCCGGGTTGCCGCATGGTGTGGCGTGGGCGTGATCCACGGTCACATACGGCATCGCGTGGCAGCGCTGTGCAGCGCCGTAAGGCATGCACCATGGTGCTACGACCGCATGACGAACTGCGCGTGAGCGTGCTCGCGGGAGGTGTTCTCCTGCGAGGAACTCTGCGCATTCGGTGCGCAGTCACGACACGTGTCGCGCACGAGCGATCAGCGACAAGTTCCGGCACATGGCTGCTCGTCCAGCCAGGAGACATGTCATGCCTAAAGGTCGCTCCAAGAACTCCGCTCGCTCGCAGGTCGAGCAGCAATCCAGCCCGATGCAGCTGCGCCGAGTTGCCATCTCGACGCTCAAGCCCGCGCCGTACAACCCGCGCGTTGATCTCACGCCAGGTCACCCTACGTTCGAGAAGCTCCGACGCAGCATCGAGAACTTTGGCACCGTTGAGCCGATCGTGTGGAACAGCCGCACGGGCCATGTCGTGGGTGGCCACCAGCGGCTCAGCGTGCTCAAGCACCTCGGACACACGCACGTGGATGTTGTGGTGGTTGATCTTGATCTCCCGCAAGAGAAGACGCTCAACCTCGCGCTCAACCGCATCGTGGGGGAGTGGGACGAGGGCAAGCTGGCGGAACTGCTCAAGGATCTGATTGCGGACCCATCTCTCGACCTCGGTCTCACCGGCTTTGATAGCGACGAGATCGACCACGTCCTCGCGAACGTCACGACGACGGAGGGTCTTGCCAACGACGACGCCGCGTTCGATGTCGCCGCCAACCTGCAAGCCGCGAAGCCCGCCGTGACCAAGCCAGGCGAGCTGATCCTGCTGGGCGAGCACCGGCTGCTCTGCGGCGACTGCACGATCGTCGCTGATGTACAACGTGTCATGGATGGGCAGCGGGCGGTGCTGTTCGCGACCGACCCGCCGTATCTGGTTGATTACGACGGCACGAATCACCCCGGCACCAAACACCCCGGTACTCATCAACGAGCCACGAAGGCCGCCACGCGTGGGACGCAGGCAGCGCGAAGCGGCAGCGTGGTCCTATCCCGCGCCGCGTTGCCGTCCATGCGTGCCGCGAGCACGGCAAAGCCTCGAAGCCGCCCGACGAAGAACAAAGACTGGTCCGGCACATATGGCGTGACATGGGACGACGCCGATGCCAACTGCGATCTCTACGACAAGTTCATCGAGGTTGCCGTCGCGCACGCGATTGCACCCAACGCCGCGTGGTACTGCTGGCATGCCAGCAAGCGGCAAGCGATGGTGGAAGCGACGTGGGTGAAGCACGGCGCCTTCGTTCACTGTCAGATCATCTGGGCCAAGAACCGCCCAGTCCTGACCCGCACCTGGTACGCGTGGCAGCATGAGCCATGCCTCATGGGCTGGATCCAGGGCAACAAGCCCCCACGCGCGGAGCGCAATGTGCTCAGTACCGTGTGGCACATCGACACGATCCCCAATGGCGCGGAGCGGCCCGATCATCCCACGCCCAAGCCTCTGGAGGTGTTCGAGATCCCCATGCGCCAGCACACGCGGGGTGGGGGTGGGGCTGGGGGTGGAAGTACGCGTGGGGGCGGTGATATCTGTTACGAGCCGTTTGCGGGGAGCGGCACACAGATCATCGCCGCGGAGAAGCTGGGGCGACGTTGCTTCGCGATCGAGATCAGCCCGCACTACTGCGATGTCATCGTCCGGCGGTGGATCCACGCAGTCGGACCTGCCAAGGCGCCGCGGGAATTGGTGAAGCGCTACGCGATCAATCCGTCTCAACCCGCCATGAAGACGCCCGCACGGAAGGCGGTGTCCGCATGAGCCGTACGCGACCGCGTACGCCACCTTCCCATACCTCACCCCCAGCGGCGCAGAACCCCCACGCCGATTCGGCGGGGGGTGGGGGCATGGAGCGCTCTCTCGAGCTGCTCGCCAAGGTCCGCGCGGGCACGCTCTCGGGCAAGATGCTCGGCGCTACCGAGCGTCAGTCGCTCGTTGCGTTGCTGGCCGCTGATGGGCTCTCAGGACCGGAGATTGCCCAGATCTTGCAAGTGTCCGACCGCACTGTCGAGCGTGACCGCCGCGACATCCGTGATCGCCATGCCCTGCCGCGTGATCCCAAGTTGGTCGAACAGATGGCCGGACGGCTCCTCGCGGAGGCGGAACTGTCGATCCAGCGCATCCGGCGGAACGCTCGCGAGCGCGGTGTCGACCCCGGCGTCAAGATCGACGCCGAGCACCGCTGCTTCCAGATCGTGGACTCGGTCGTCGATCGGCTGCAGAAGCTGGGGTATCTCCCCACGGCTGCC
>CAUJHH010000003.1 GCA_963204725.1 Planctomycetota bacterium | reverse complement strand
TCGTGACGCAACGCGTCAGAAACGGGAGCCGGTGGCACCCGAGTGGCGCGGGTCGAACGGATCACGGCGCGTGCGCTCTGGAGCTGGTCCTCGTTGACGGGGAGGATGCGCGCGAAGCGAGAGAGGAGCCACGCGGCCTTGCGGGCGTGGATGGAGTGGCGGAGGTAGGACTCGGAGGACGCCGCGGATTGCGGCGCGGCGTCGGTGGACGAACGCGCGTCACGGTCGGGGGGCGCGGTTCGGTTGAAGTCTTCGAGGATGCGGATGGTTGCGTGGGCGGCGGCGGAGAGGTTGACGGCGGCGACCATGCGGACCTGGCGGTAGGCCGCGGACTCGCGGAGGGCCATGTGCTCACGGGTTGAGGGGAGCTCGAGCCAGGTGAGGAGGTCAGCGAGCGAGATGTTGTGTTTCTCGGCGACGGAGGCGATGGAGTGGTGAGGGGAGGAGAGGTCGTCGAGGAGAGCGGAGACGGGCAATGGGGATTGGGCAATAGGCAATGGAGAGGACGGAGCACCGGCTGACGAGGAGCCCGTGGCACAGGCAGGTGTGCGGAGATCCGGAGTTGTCGCGGACGCGGCGACCATGCCTCGAAGATACGCGGCGCGCGTCGCGATGCAAGCGGGCTGTGCGGGGATGAGCGGTTGCCACTGACAACAGTGTGTCAGTGGGGTTGCCCAGGTTGACGCGGAGCGGGGAGTTCGCTGACAGACGTCTGTCAGTGGAGGGGCGATCGTTCAGGGCGGTGGCAAGTGAGCGAAGACGGAAAGAACAGGCTGGCTGCGGGGGTGCAGTTGAGGATGAGCTCGCATCATCGAGCGCGACCGGGCTCCTGGATCACGAAGATGAGTTCGAGATCGCCGAGTCGGCCCGGAATGCCGAGCACATGGACCGGCTCGCCAACCAAGTCGAGCGTTGATTGGTCGATGGGGCCGCCGGAACTGTTGAGCACCATGGAGTAGGTGTGCGGGGTTTCGCCCTGGCTGGCATACAGCATCGGCGCGATGCCGCCTCGGATGCAGAGCATGGCGCACGCCTTGTGCGTCTTGCCGTCGCCGGGCTTCATGGCACCGAGGTAGCACTTGGAGTCCAGGATCTCGCCGCGGATGGAGACCGGGGCGGCGGATGCGGGACGAGGGGGTATCAGGCGTGCGCGTGCGGCGGCGGCAAGGGCGGGAGCTGGCGATTGATCGGGCAGGGGCGTGATGGCGTCGGACTCGGGAGCGAGTTCGAGGATCTCTCGGCCGTCGCGGTGGAGGCGGTAGCCACGGATGGTGACGAGCACGCCGTCGTAAGGGGTTGCGCGATCGAGTGCTCCGTGCTTGCCCATTTCTGTGAGGATCGTGACCTTGGCGGTGTCGAGGTTGGAGCCGGTGACAAGAAGGGGGTAGGGGGACGCGATCAGCAGTCCGGTGCGTTCGATCGGCTGGACAGTCTCCCAAACGCCGGAGCCCGGCGAACGCTGCGGCCAGACGATCGCGAAGCCGAGAAAGACGAAGATCCAGAGGATGAGCGGCAGGGCGAACTTGAGGAAACGGCGGTGGGTAGCGGGGAGTGGCAGGTAGCCGACGTAGAAGGGGTCGCTTTCGAGTTCGGAAGCCTGAGACGCGATCGATGGATCAGCCATTGCCGGGCTCCTCGGCCTGTGCGGCGGGGGGATGGTGATCGAATCGAGCCGGCTCCACCGGGGTGCCCGGGGGCAGGGCCTGCGGATTGATCAGGATGCGTCGCCCATTCACGCGCACCTGATACGTCGGGATCTTCTCCGTGAACGGTGGGGGAGACTGCCCGGACGCAGGCAGGTACTGGTAGCCGTGCCAGGGACAGGTGATGCACCCGTTGACGACTTTACCCTCGCCGAGCGGGCCGCCCTGGTGGGCGCAGACGTTAGAGACAGCGGAGATCGCGTTGTTGTGGCGGAAGACGGCGATGCGTTCGCGTCCCTTGAGGCAGACGACTTTGGCGCGGTCGGGGCGGATCTCGTCGACGGATCCGATGTCGATCCACTCTGGCGGGCTTTCGGCGGGGGAAGGGAATTGTATTGCTCGGGCGTCTTTGTCCAGTTCCCGCCGACCGGCGATCAGGTGCAGCGTGCCGACGGTTGCGACGCCGATGGCGAGCAGCGCCGGATAGACGACGGACCGCTCGGATTGCAGGGCGCCGAGGGCGACGTGCAGCACCAAGAGGGCGTACGCGAGATAGACGAGCATGTGGATCCATTTCCACGCTCTGGCCCCGAGATTCGCGAGCCAGAAGTCGTGGCTGGTGGCGGCCATGACAAAGAGGATCAGCAGGGCGATCAGGCCCAGCAACTCGAAGGGGAATCCTGAGATCGAGAGGAGACTCGACGAGGCGTAGCGCGCGAGTATCGCTGTGAATGGGTTGTCGACTCCGAATGCGCCGTAGAAGCCGATGGCGGCGAGAGCGTGGAGAAGGGCGACGAGGAATGTGGTGACGCCAAGGTGGCGGCGGTTGTAGAGCAGTGGGGCAAAGCGGCGGTCGAGGCGCGACAGGGGGCCGATCGCGAGCACGATGTGGAGCATGATGATCGCGCAGGTGCCGAGGGCCCGCATGATCAGGATCGGCGGTGAGATCGCGGCGTCGCCACGGAAGAGGAGGGAGCCGAGTCCGACAAAGAGGGCGAGGTACGCGACGATGGCGGAGACCATCACGGTGTCGTAGAAGCGTTTGTGGGGATTCCACTGGACGAATCGGTAGGAGTTGCTCATGGCCTGCCCTTCATGGCGTGCGCTGCGGGGCACGGCTCGAGCTGCTGGCCGTTGCGTCGGTCGGTCGGCCGGCGACGGCTATCGCGAGCATCACCAGCAGCAGGCCGCCGAGCACCGTCCATGCGTTCGCGTGGACCCTTCGTTGGGCGGCGTTCATGGGTGCGGCACCTCGCGAGGGCGGAGCGACCTGGCGAGCATCCACGGCCAGAGGGCCGTGACGCCCGGGACGATCAGCAATCGGAAGGGCCACCGGCTCGTGGTTGCGGCGGGATCGAAGCGGCCGATGAGGCGGGTTGTGAAGACGAGAGCGAACACAAGCCCGGTCAGGAGGTAGCCCCCGAGCGCGAGCAGGATGACTCCGATCGTGGGCATTGGCACCTCCCGTGCGACGTTTGGCGAACGGCCTGCGGGGCTTGGATGCCGCGGAGGCGCGAGAGAAACGCGCGATCGCGTTGAGAGAGCGGTTCAACTTGTGCGGGTCCGCTGCGTAGGATGTGCGGCATGTGCCGCCCTAGCTCAGTTGGTAGAGCAACGGTTTTGTAAACCGTAGGTCGCCGGTTCGAGTCCGGCAGGCGGCTTTCGAGGCGAGAATGTGCTGCGATGGGGCGGCTGCGGCGATTATCGCTTGAGCGGGTGAGAGAACGACCACTGGTATCCGAATGGGTCTTCGACGACGCCGTATCGGTCGCCCCAGAATTGGTCGTCGGCCGGCATGAGGACCTTTGCGCCGGCTTTGACCGCCCGATCCATCGCGGCATCGCAGTTCGGCACGCACTGATGGAGGACCATGGGGACGCCGCCGAGGGCGTCGGGGGTCCGTGACTTGCCGCCACAGTGCTCGGGGAAGTCGTCGCAGATGTAGACGACAGTTCCGGCGATCTTGATCTCGCCGTGGAGGAGGCGTTTGCCATCGTCTCCGCGCACACGTTCGTGGATCTCTTCGGCGCCGAAGGCCTTGCGATAGAAATCGATGGCGGCATCGCCACCGTTCACTGTGAGGTGCGGACGGACGCCGGGGCCAACGTTGCTCATTGGGGGCTCTTTCGGCTGGTGCTCAGGAACGAGCGGGGTTCAGCGCATCGGCACGTCGTCGATCGAGAGTTCGTCGTCGCCATCCTCGTCCTGGTCGTCTTCTTCGACTCGGATCCGCTCCATCATACGGACGCAGGCGTTCCATCTCAGGATAGCGTCGTTGTTTCCGGGCGGCGCGTGCTGCTGCGCGTCCTCGAAGGCCCTCATGGCCAACTGGAACCAGCGGTCGGCGGACTCGGGCGGGTACCCGGCGCCGACGAGCGCGCGGGCCCATCGCTCCTGCAACACACCCTCGTAGTACATCCGGTCGAAGGTGTTCCGCAGGCGCTGGACCAACGGGGCGGCGTGGTCGAGTTCGGATTCGCCGGTTGCGAACATGTCGGTGATGGAAAGAATCAGGCAGACGAGTGCGTCCTGGTTCGCCTCGTCGATCGCGAGCACGTCTCGGCAGATGCTCTCGGCCTGGAAGGGCTCGTTCAGGAGCCGGTATCGCTCCGCCTTGCTGAGCGCTCGGGGGATCGAATCCTTCGCGATCGGCTTGAGCTCGTGCATGATTGCCTCCGCTTCTTTTCGGCTCCGGCAGCGTGGATTGGTTCAGGCGGGCGTCGATTCCGCGGGCTTCTTCGGCTTGAAGATTCGAAAGAGGCGTGTGAGCGGGTCGTAGAACTCATCGACGACTCGTTCCTTGAGCGGGATGATCGCGTTGTCGGTGATGGTGATGTGCTCGGGGCAGACCTTGGTGCAGCACTTGGTGATGTTGCAGTAGCCGATGCCGTGCTCGTTTTTCAGATCGGCGAGACGGTCCTCGGTGTCCAGCGGGTGCATCTCAAGGGCGGCGGCGTACACGAGGAAGCGGGGGCCGATGAACTCGTTGTGCTTGTGATGGTCGCGTAGGACGTGGCACACGTCCTGGCAGAGGAAGCACTCGATGCACTTCCTGAACTCCTGGACGCGATCCACGTCCGCTTGCTGCATCCGCCACGTGCCGTCCTCCGCGTCGGGCTTGCGTGGCTTGAACTTCTTGATGCGTTTCTTGACCTCGAAGTTCCAGGAGACGTCGGTGACGAGGTCTCGCACGAGGGGGAAGGATCGCATGGGCTCGATGGTGACGGTCTCGCCAGGCGGGAGTTGGTTCATTCGAGTCATGCACATGAGACGGGGCTTGCCGTTGATCTCTGCGGAGCAGCTGCCACACTTGCCCGCCTTGCAGTTCCATCGGCAGGCGAGATCCGGCGCACTCTCGGCCTGGATCTGGTGGACGGCGTCGAGGACGACCATTCCCTCGGAGACCTCGGTGGTGTATTCCCGGAAGTCCGCGTTCTTCGCGTCGCCACGCCAGATTCGGAATGTTGTCGGGGGCATGGGTTGATCCTCTGGTTTGGGATGCGGTGCGCAGGGGCGGGTGGTTCAATGCGGCACGGCGGGCATGGGCCCTATCGAGATCGGGTCGGGGGCGTTCAGGACTTCTGCTCTTCGATGATCGCCTTGAGCTCGGGCGGCAGTTCTCGTGTGGGTTGTCGCGAGAGGCACATCGAGCCATCGCTCGATTGCCTGAGCACGATGTTGAACTTGGAGCATTCATCGCTCTTGTCGGGGAAGTCCTCTCGGAACTGGGCGCCTCGACTCTCCTTGCGTTCGATCGCGGCGAGCGCGACCGCCTCGGAGACGGTGAGCAGGTTGCGAAGGTCGATCGCGGCGTGCCAGCCCGGATTGAACTCGCGGTGCCCGATCGCCGAGGCCCGCTCGGCCCGCTTCTTGAGCAATGTGATTCCGTGGAGGGCACGCTGCATCTCGTCCTCGAGGCGGACGATGCCGACGTAGTCCTGCATCAGCTGCTGGAGATCGTGCTGGATGGCGTAGGGCGACTCGCCGCCCCCTTCGATGCCGTGGTCGAACGGCGCGAGCGAGAGCCGGATCGCCTCTTCCACCTGCTGCTTGTTGATCTGGCCTGCGCCGTGTTCTTTGGCGAACTTCGCGGCGTGCTCGCCAGCTCGTTTGCCGAAGACGACGAGATCTGACAGGGAGTTTCCGCCGAGGCGGTTCGCTCCGTGCAAGCCCGCTGCGACCTCGCCAGCGGCGAAGAGTCCGGGGACGGTGGACATCTGAGAATCGCCATCAACCTTTACTCCTCCCATCACGTAGTGGGTCGTCGGCCCGACCTCCATCGGCTCTTTGGTGATGTCGAGGCCCGCGAGTTGATGGAACTGGTGGTACATGCTGGGGAGCTTCTTCTTGATGTGCTCCTCGGCGTTGGGCAGCCTCTCTTTGATCCACGCGATGTCGAGGAAGACTCCGCCGTGGGGCGAGCCGCGTCCGGCCTTCACCTCGCGGTTGATGCATCGTGCGACGTGGTCGCGGGTCAGCAGTTCCGGGGGGCGGCGCGCGGACTTGTCGCCCTGCGTGTAACGCCATCCCTCTTCTTCGTTGTCGGCGGTCTGGTTCTTGTAGTTGTCGGGGATGTCGTCGAACATGAACCGCTTGCCGTCCTTGTTCCGAAGGACGCCGCCCTCGCCACGGACGCCCTCGGTGACGAGGATGCCCTTCACGCTCGGCGGCCAGACCATGCCGGTGGGATGGAACTGGACGAACTCCATGTCGATCAGGTCTGCGCCAGCGCGATAGGCGAGTGACTGGCCGTCTCCGGTGTATTCCCATGAGTTGGAGGTGACGCTGAATGCGCGTCCGATGCCTCCTGTGGCGAGTACGACGGCGCCGGCATGCCAGACGCGGAAGCGGCCTCGCTCGCGGTCGTAGCCGACGACGCCGATCACGCGATCGCCATCCTTCAGGAGATCGATGACGGTCATCTCCATGAAGACTTCGATCCCGGAATGGATGCCGTGGTCCTGGAGCGTTCGGATCATCTCAAGCCCGGTACGGTCGCCGACGTGGGCGAGGCGCGGGTAGCGATGGCCGCCGAAGTTTCGCTGGAGGATCTTGCCTTCCTGTGTGCGGTCGAAGACGGCGCCCCATGCCTCGAGCTCTCGCACGCGGGAGGGGGCTTCCTTGGCGTGGAGCTCGGCCATGCGCCAGTTGTTGAGGTACTGGCCGCCACGCATTGTGTCGGCGAAGTGGACTTTCCAGCTGTCGCGGTCGTCGACGTTGGCCATGGCGGCGGCCATGCCGCCCTCGGCCATGACGGTGTGGGCTTTGCCGAGCAGGGACTTGCAGATGACGGCGGTCTTGCACCCCATCGCCGACGCCTCGATCGCGGCCCGCAGGCCCGCGCCGCCGGCACCGATCACCAGGACATCATGCTCGTGGGTCACATACTGGTCCATGCACTGCTCCGGGGGAAGACGGCGTGCGCCTTTGGGGCGGGGCGCCGGTGGTTTGTCGGTTCAGAGAATCCGCAGGTCGGTCCAGACGCCGGTCGAGCACATGCGGACGTAGAAGTCGGTGAATCCCACCCAGAAGAGACTCATCCAGGCGAAGAGCATGTGCTTCCGATTCAGGCACGTCACGCCTTTGTACGCTCCCTGCCTGGCGTTCGAGCAGTTGGTCATGCAGTCGTGGCGTCCGCCGATCAGGTGGCGCAGTGAGTGGCAGCCGAAGGTGTAGCCACCGAGCAGGATCGGGTTGATGAGGAGGACGAGCGAGCCGACGCCGATGCCGAATCGATGGTGGCCATCGTCATCGACAAAGGTGAAGCCCTTGAAGGCGTCGAAGAGCAGCAGCCCGATGAAGGCGAGAGCGAGGTAGAGGAAGTACCTGTGGATGTTCTGGATGATCAGCGGGAAGGAGTTCTCACCCCGGTACTTCTTCTTGCGGAAACCGGGCTCTCCAACGGCGCAGGAGGGCGGATCGCCCCAGAACGCCTTGTAGTACGCTCCTCGGTAGTAGTAGCAGGTGAATCGGAATCCGCCTGGTGCCCAGAGGATCAGCAGGGCGGGAGAGAACGGGATGAAGGGGGGCCAGATCTTCATGAGCCAGTCCGGGGGCGGACCGAACCATGCGTGGGGCGAATTACCGAAGATCTCTGGCGAGTAGAACGGAGAGAGATACTCCGCGCCGCCAGCTGCGAACCAGTAGTGGTTTCCCTGGAACGCGGCCCACGTGGAATAGATGATGAAGGCGAAGAGCCCGGCGAAAGTCGCGGCGGGCTGGAGCCACCATGCGTCCTTGCGGGATGTCTCGCCCAGCGAGCGCAACTGAGGCAGCGGAAGACTGGCCGGCTCGTTCATCGAAAGCGTCTCCTCACACCGTCCGAACTCGCGTGGCCCCGTGCCCGGCGAGAGCGAAGAGGATACCAAGTCGGGCGCGACACGCGAAAGGGAGGTGTTGAAGCCATGGCGGGCGTGTTGCGACCGGATCAGTCGCCCAGTTTGCTCGCTTCGGCATCGTCTTTGCCGGGGTCGGGGGCGGTGGGTGCGTCGGGCTTGGTGGCGGACGACCCTTCGCCGAGGTTCCGGATCAGGAAGTCCTCGTACTTGCGGTAGCGTCCGATCGTCTTCACGTCGCCGTCGAGCCCGTGACCACCCGTGGGATCGATGAAGAGTTCGACGTTGACTTCTTTGTCCGCCTTCAGCAGCTCGCGATAGACCCGCATGGTGTCCTGGTAGAGCACGTTCGAATCTTCAACGCCATGGATGAGCAGGAGCTTGCCCTTCAGATTCTTCGCGAGCGGCAGGAGCGAGTACTTCTCGAGGTCCGTCTTCCCCGGTTGGTTCGCGCCGATCGTTCCCGTCGAATACCACGAGTTGTAGTTCTGCCACTCCGTCGGCCCAGCGCCCGCGAGCCCGACCGCGAAAGCATCGGGCTCGGTATACATGACCATCTGTGTCTGGAACCCGCCGAACGACCAGCCGTGCAGGGCCATCTTCTTCTCGTCGACACCCTGGTTCTTGACGAACCACTTTGCGCCATCGACCAGGTCTTCGGTCTGGGGCTTGCCGACCTGCTCGAAGTTCGCCTTTTCGAAGACCGCGCCGTATCCGGACGCGCCGCGTGGATCAATCGTCGCCGTCACCCACCCGTGGTTCTCGGCCATGTAACGGGCAAAGAAGTAGCTCGGCGCTGCAAACGCACCGCGGGTTGCCATCTTTCGCTCACCGAGAGGACCTCCGTACACGTAGATCAGCAGAGGGCGCTTGTCCTCGGGCTTCCAGTCGGCCGGTTTGAACATGTGCCCGTAGATCGTCTGCCCGTGCCGGTTCTCGTAGGTGAAGTACTCCGGCGCGACACGCGTCAGCTTGTGCGCCTCTTCGGGATGCGAATCGGTCAGGCGCACCGACACCGCGTCCGCGTTCTCAGCGGCCGGCGTGATCGCGTACAGCTCCGTCGGCGAGCCGAAGTCGGAGTGCAGCGCCACGACAAGCGACCCGTCCTCCCGAACTGCCACGCTGTTGTAGACGCCCTGCGTCTGGGTCAGACGGGTCATCTTGAGCGACTCAAGGTCGATCTTGTAGACCTGCTCCTGGTTCGGGTCTCCCTCCGTCGATGTGGCGAAGAGTGTCTTGTAGTCGCGTGTGAGGTGGAACGGGTACAGCTCGAACTGGCCCGCCGTCACCTGCGTCAGCTGCTCGTAGCGTGGGTCGAGCAGGTGCAACTGCCGGAATCCGGAGAGCTCGGTGATGAAGACCATTCGCTTGCTGTCCGGCAGGTACAGCGGCTGCACCATGCCCGGTGTGTTCGGTCCCCCCGCGTGCAGGAACTCGTACACCACGCGAGCGTTCTCGATCTTGAACTCCGGCTCCTTCGGCTCTTCCTTCTTGCCATCTCCCTCAGCCGTTGAGCTCTGCTTCTCTCCATCGACCTTCTCGCCCCCATCCTTGCTATCCCCCTCCCCGTCCTTCTTGCCCTCTCCCGATCCTTCTTCTTTGTTGGGCTTGTCCGCATTGACCTCGGGCGTCTTCGCCTCTTCATTCTTCTTCTCTTCGGTCTTGAACCCCGCTTCCAGGATCTTCATGTGGCCCTGCTGCTGATCGAACGCCGCGAAGGCGATGCGCGACGAATCCGGCGACCACTCCGGCACGCGCATCACGTCGCGCGGGCCGCTCACGCGTCGCGTGAAGACTCGCTCCAGCGTGCCCTCTTCCGACCCATGGCCCTTGAGGTCGTACAGGTACACGCTCGAGTACGACTCCGGCCATGGGTCGTCCGGCATGTGTCTGCGAACTTCTTGGGCCCTCGCGAACCGATCTCGGTAGTTCACGATCGTCACCGTCGCGGCTCGGTCGTTCGTTGATTGCCCGCGCGTGGCGAGGAAGACCAGCCGCTTCATGTCGGGGCTGATGCGATACCCGACCATCCGCTCCCCGTCCTTCAACTCCGGGTCGAGCTGCACGATCTGGTGGTCGCCGAACGACACACGTAGCAGTGCGCCGCCTCGCAAGTACGTGTACCCGGAAGCATCCGGGAGGTACTGCACATCTGACTCGCGCTCGCGTGTCCGCGTGAGGCGCACCAGTTCACCTCGATACGGCGCCACGGGCTTCAGCTCCGGCGCCTTCGCCTTCTTTTCTTTCTTCGCGTCCTCGTCCTTCACCTGTTCATCGCCGGGCTCGCTTGCGGCCTCCGCACCAGTATCGGTCGCGTCCGTGTGCGCCTGGCCACCCTGTTCCCCGCTCTCTTCCACCGCCTCCTTCGTTGCCTCTCCTTCTCCGGCATTGCCAGCCCCATCGCTCGCCGGGTCTGTCGCAGCCGACGCGTCCAGAGCGGGGCGCGTCATCGGCGCCTCCCATGCCCCAACATCGATCTTCAAGAGATAGATGTCGCCCTCTGACTGGACCAGCATCTCGTTGGCCTTCACGGACCACTCGATGCTTGATACCCCGTCGTAGCGCGGCGCGGGATCCTTCACCGGCTTTCCATCCTTCTCGTCGTTGATCTCCGCATCGTCGGGGAGCACGATGTCGCCGAGCGTCAGGCGCTCGCCGATCGCATCGATCACGCCGCGCGGCTCCGCGCCCTTGTCCGTCTTTCCCGCGGTGGGGGAGTCTGCCTGATCCGGGGTCTCACGCGTCAGCGAGAGCGCCATCGTCTGCGCGGGCTCCGAGAGTTTCACGTCCGCCTTCAGCGTTCCGCCCTCGAGCTTGAGTTCAACCTCGCCTTTGACCTTCAGCGTCTTGTCGTCGATCTTCGCCTTGCCCGTTCCCGCCTGCTCGTCGATCTCAACCGCCGAGAGCGCGAGCACCGCCAGCCCCACGCGCAGCGAGCCGCCCTTCTTCCCTGCGCCGGACTCTGTGAGCGTCAGGACGGGCTCGCCGTTCAGTGGCGACCCTTCCGCCGGTGCAGTTCCTTTCCACTCGCCGATCATCAGCCCGTCGGTCCACCCCATCTTCTCGTATTGCTCACGAGCCAGACCACTCAGCGAGTACCCGGCCTTTTTCGCCTTCTTCTCGCGATCGTCGCGCACCTTGCGTGTGTCGGCCTGGAACTCCGAGAGTCGCCCGACGCTTGTCATGCGTCGCGTCTGGCCCGTCTTTGTGTCGTAGACATAGAGGTCGCTGCCGTGCCTCCGCTCGGCGTAGGAGCGATAGAGGAACGCGGCGAAGCGCCCGTCGTGGCTGAACGTGATGGAGCGGGCGCTTGGGCCGAAGAATCCCTTCTTGGGGAAGATGCGGTCGAGTGTGAGTTTCTCGGCTTTCTCCTTGGTGTCGTCCGCTGCTTTCGCCGCCTTCGCACCATCATCTTGCACGAGCGGCTGGACCTGTGCGGATGAGCCGGATGCTGGCATCGCGGCGGCGTCCGACGCGAGGCGCACACAAAGCCCGAGCACCACAGCAGCGAGCATGCCCAGCGTCCCAAGCCGGCGAATGCCGAGGTGCTGCGTCGTGTGATGGCGATCGTTCATGGCATTGACTCCTTGCGAAACCGGGCTTCGAACCGGGCCCAAGAGCATACAGAATGCCGGGCCCGGCTTCGCGCAGAGGCATTCCGGCGTGCCGGCACATCTGCGACGGTGCTGGAGCGAGGATGCGTGCGGCGTGCGATCTCTCCACCGATTCAAGGGGCGGGTCGCTGATTCCTCGAGAAGCGAGGTGCGACTCACGCCTTTGCCGCGAGGACTCTTTGATTGTCTGGCCGCATTGTCGCCTCGGGCGGGCAGGCCGAGGCATCACGTTCGAGCGCTGCCCGCTCCGCCGTATCGAGCCGATCGAGCAGGCCAAGCTCTGAGTAGACCGCTAGGAGCGAATCGGCCCACAACCCGCGATAGACCGCGTCGGCATCGACGATCGGCTTGCCGAGGATCGCTTCCAGCATCTCTCGCGTGTAGGTCGGCTTCACATCGGCGGTTGACTGGGTTCCATACTGGCTGAGGTTGGACGCGAAGATCCCCGCCGCGCTCACGGGCAAGAAATCCTCGTAGCGAAGGCCTTCGCGCGCGACGAGCCCGTCGCGGACAAGCTCGTGGATGTTTGTGGTCGAGACCATGCCCCGAGAGGCCCGCCCCTTCGCCGTCACCTCGTACCTCGCGTACACCAGCCCGCGCTCGACAAGCTCCGGAAGGGTCTTCGGGAATGGCGCGAAGTGGCGAGCGAACGCGGCATCGCCACGCGTGTCGGCATCTGCGGCCTCGAGGCACGCGTCATAGAGTTTGCGTCCCTCGGGCGTTGTCGCGTAGAACCGCTGCTCGATCTCGCCGAAGCGAGCGGTGTGGCCGGCGTCGACTTCGGTACCGTCCGGATTCGTGAAGTGCACGGGTTCGGTCAGCGCCTTGTAGGCATCCTGCCTCAGCAGCACGGGGGTGTCGGCCGGGGGGCCCTCGGTCGAATCCTTGAATCCGGCGTGCGTGAGTGACGCAAGGCGCAGGTCGGGCTCGCCTAGGCGTGCCGCGAGCTCGTCCACAAGCCGCTCGATTTCGTCGGCCGGGAGCGTGCCCGGCCCGAACGACTCGATCTGATCGCGTGTCAGGTGCCTGAAGCACAAACGCAAGAAGTCTCGGTCCCCCGTACGTTCGACGTGGCGCAGCGCGCTCGTCGCTCGCTTGCGGAACGCCGCATCGTCGATTTCTCCGAGGCAGTGCTTCATCGCGGCCGTGTACAGGTCCATGCAGAACGTGTTGGGCGTGAGATGGTTCAGGTGGTGGGCCTGGAAGCAGGCGATGTCCGCGGCGATCTTGAATCCTGCGTTGCATAGATGCGTGTAGAGCGCGTGGTCGTTGGCTTCGCCCGTCCACTTGAAGATTCGCTGGACACCCTCGGCGATCAGGGCGTTGGCGTCTTTGGTTGAGAGGCCGCCATCCCGCTCGGACGTTTCGATCAGTTCCTTGGCCCGATCCGAGAAGACGCTCCGCTTCGCGAGCAGCGCATCGATCCGTCGGCGCGTCTCCGGATCAAAGTAGTTGGTCTGGAGAAGCGACGTGAACACACGATGCTCGGGATGCACCAGCGACCGGAACGCCGTTCCGAGCACGGGCTGGCTCTTCGTGCCCACGCTCGTCATGTCGTAGAAGTTGTGCGGCTCCATCGCGAAGCACGCGAAGAACCGGCCGATCCAGCGGTACTCGTCCGGTCGCCCGATGCGGATCGCGCCGTGACGCTCGCCGCTGGTCGTGTCGAGTTGGGCGTCGCTCACGGAGAACCCGGTGTGCATTGTCGCGAGCAGGTCGCACACGGCGCGATTGCACACGTGGTTGACGAGCAGCGACTTGTCGTACAGGGGCACCTCGCGCCCGAACATCCGAGACAACTCGGAGAAGAGCCGATTCTGCATGTCGATCTTGGCGGCTCGTCGGTCTTCCGTGGCCATGGGTTCCCTCATCACCTCGTCCAAATGACTATACGAGCATCCACAATTGAATCCCATCCGGGCGGTGCTGGCGTGGGACGGATCGGCCTCGCCTTCAACATGTGGGCCGGGGCGGCGTCTTTTGCTGATGGCACGGTGGAGAGGCAGAGCGAGGTGCACAGCCCCTTTGGAATCAACGCTGCTAGACTCCGCGACCATGAGTTCACGCCCTTTCTCGCTCCGAATCGGGTACGCGGCGATTGCGATGCTGCTGCTTAGCGCGGTCTGCGCGTGTTCTTCGAGCGACACCGACAACGATTCGCTGACGCGTGTGCGCGATCCGAAGCTCTCGCCGCAACGTCGAGCGGAGGCCGCGGTTGAGGCATGGGCCGAGAGCGAGCCCCCTTCGTCCTCTGGTCTGGAACGGGAGGCGGTCCGCAAGTCGTTCAAGGACCTCGCGTGGTCGACGAATGTGCCCGGACAGGTGCGTCTGGCGGTCATCGATCAGTTGATGAATGAATCGGATGCGGCGGGACTCGAGGACAGCCGGGCGATGGCGAGGCTCCTCCTGCCGAATGAGCAGAATCGCGCGGTTGTCGCCTACCTCTGCAACATCAGCGCTGAGCGGGGTTGGACGGACATGACCCCTGCGATCATCAGGCAATGGTCGACTGACCAGCCAGAAGAGCCTGAGGCGACGCGAGTCGAGCGTCTTGCGATACAACGCCTGCATCCAGGCGTCGATCCGGCCCGGGTGGCGTTCGATGTGTTCGTGAATCCGCAGACCGATCCGGGCCCATACAAGCTGCGCTGGGATCTGCGAACCCGCGCTGCAGCGTGGGATCTTCTGGCCAGGCTTGACGTGGATGGATCGCTTCGAGCGAGTCTCTTGTCGCCACAGTCGGACATTGCCTTCCCGACGGACGATCGCACGCTGAACGACATTCGGGCGTGCTACGCGGAAATGCACGTCGTGCCGCGGAATGGCGAGGAGCTTCGCTGGCTTGACAGCCTTCGAGACCCCAAGAACAAGGCCAACGCGTCGTGGTGGACGGCGACGCGTGGCGCCGTCTCCGTGCTGCGAGATGATCAGACGGTGGGTCTGCGACTCTTGCATCTTGAGCATGTGCGGTGGGCGTCGGTCAATCGCCCTGAGTGGGTTCGTGCAACGCGCGAGGAGCTGTACTCGGAGGCGAGGTCGCGCATGCAGGGCCGCGAGATCCACGAGCGTGCGGTTGGCGTTGACTACACGAAGCAGACGACAGAACGACTGGATCGGCAAGAGGGCACGCTGTGCTGGGGCGATCTGCTCGCGATGCTGGTTCTGGACGAGGCGGCCAAGGAGGGAGCCCTGCGGCAGGCGCTTTTCTCTCAGATTGCGATGGATCGCGCGGATACGACGACGGAGTATGGCGGCATGGTTTCGGCGTCGGCGAGTGACGGCTTTCTGGTCACCATGTACCCGCCGCGTCCGAGCAATCGACTCGGGGACCGAAAGTTCGTTGCCTCCGATGACCTGATCGCGGCGAGTGATCGGGCGTTTGCTCACTACCACTTCCATGTTCAGAAGTCGCAGAACCGCGAGTATGCGGGGCCGAGTGAGGGCGACCTGGACTATGCCGCGCGGCTCGGACGGATGTGCATCGTTCTCACGAGCTTGAACGATGAGACGCTCAACATCGACGCCTACTTCCCTGGCGGCTACGTGGTGGACATGGGCCAGTTATCGAGATGACGTGATCGGCCATTCATGACGATGTTCATTCCCATCCTCGTGCTGATCGCGATCATGTCGCGATTCGGCGAGGCGCCGCCAACGCTTGAAGGGGCGGTGGGACCAACGAATGCCCTGTTGGTATCGCTCGCGATCATCGTTGCGCCGCCCGCCCTCGGGTGGCCATTGACCCGCAAGCGGATGAGGGGGTTTGATCGCACGGGAAGTCTGGTCGACGTCGCTCGCGTCGGGCGGATGCTTGCATTCGAGCAGATGGGCGCGGGACTTCTCACGGCTGCGGCCATCATGTGGGTCGGCCTGCTCGACGCGGTACGGGCCTCCATTGGCGATCTTGTCGTCGTTGACGAATTGGCGGCGTGCCTTCCTTGGGTTCTGGCGACGTGCATCATCTCTGCTCAATCGCACTCGCTTGAGGTTCGTCTTCGGGGCGCGGCGATGGTCGGTGCTCTTGACCAAGGAGTGGAGATCTCGGCCCATCATGGGCTGCTCGCGTGGATGTGGCTGCGGCTGCGCGAGACGGTGCTTTGCACGCTGGCTCCGGGGCTCGTGTTCCTGCTGTGGATTGAGATCGCCGAGCGAGGCATTGGATGGATCGATGGGCTGCGCCCGGGCCTGTTGCTTGTGCGCGATGCCTCGGGGCGGGCTGGGTCAACGGGCATCGCAGACGCCTTGGTTTCGGGGGGGATGGTCGCCATCGCGATCGCGTCGCCACTGATTGTCGCTGCGATCCTGCCGACGGTTCGCGTGCGATCCGGACGCCTCGTAGAGATCGTTGCCGCCATTTGCCGCGCGACGGGCACGAGGTGCCCACCGGTGCGGCTCTGGAAGCCCAGCATGGGACAGGCGAACGCGATGGTGATGGGTGTGGTTCCCGGAACGCGGGCCGTGCTGGTCTCGGAGCGACTGGTCGCGGGCATGAGCGATGAACAACTCGGCGCGGTTCTCGCGCACGAGATTGGCCATGTGAAGCTCCGGCACATCCCTTGGATCGCTGGATCTCTGATCGGAACCTCTATCGCCCTGCACGCCGTTTCTGGTGCGATTGGGCACCCAGGGGGGCCGGGCGCGTGGTCGCTTCTTGCGATTGTCATCGTGATTGGCCTGGTGAGTCGTCGATTCGAGCGACAGGCGGATCTGTTTGCCGCGGAAGCACTGGAGCGAATGGGGATGCAACGGCAGGACGCGTGCAGAACGATGTTTGAGGCGTTGCTGCGTGTTGCGGAGATGAATCGTGTCGCGATCACACGGCGGGATCATCTTCATGGGTCGATCAAGGACCGACTGGATCGACTGGTTGCGATTGCGCGTGACCCGACGGCCGGGGTTCGCACCCATCGGATTGCCGCATGGACGAAGCGAGCGATCGGTGCTGGATTGATTGCGGCCGCGGCGGGTTGGTTTCTGGTTGGATGAAGGCATCGGCTTGAGGCGACATGGCGTGCATCCTTCGGCCGATGGTTGCGCGTTCTTCGCGCCGCCTTAACCATGTCCGACGGACCGCCTCTTAACATTTGCACGTCGAATGGGCGTGCTGCCGGGTGTCCGGTGGTGTTGACCCTCCGGAACACGGTGATCACGGAGAGTGACCAATGAGAAGACTCCTCGGCATGTTCGCTGCGATGGGCGTCGTGGCTGGCCTTGCAAGCGCACAGAGCGTGAAGGTTGACCCGTCGCTCGCGGCCTATACCAAAGTTGACGGCGTTTCGGGCACGGCCAAGAGCATCGGCTCGGACACGATGAATAACGAGATGACGCTCTGGCTCGAGGGGTTCAAGTCGTTTTACCCGAATGTGAACGTTGAGATCGAGGGCAAGGGCTCCTCGACGGCGCCGACGGCATTGATCGCGGGGACGGCCCAGTTCGGGCCGATGAGCCGCGCCATGAAGAGCACTGAGATCGATGAGTTCGAGGCGAAGTTCGGCTACAAGCCGACCGAGATCGCGACGAGCATCGACATGCTCGCGGTCTATGTGCATAAGGACAACCCGATCAAGTCGCTCACGATGCAGCAGGTGGACGCGATCTTCTCGTCGACCCGCAAGGGCGGGCTCTCCAACGACATCGTGACGTGGGGGGACCTGGGTCTCGGCGGTGAGTGGACGAACAAGCCGATCTCGCTGTATGGTCGCAACTCGGCGTCCGGCACGTACGGCTACTTCAAGGAGCACGCGCTGTTCAAGGGCGACTACAAGCCGTCCGTGAAGGAGCAGCCGGGTTCGTCGTCGGTTGTTCAGGCGGTCGCCAGCGACAAGTACGCGATCGGGTACAGCGGCATCGGGTATATGACAGCGGACGTCCGGGCGGTGCCCCTGGCCCCGGATTCGTCTCTCCCCGCCGTCGAGGCGATCCCCGCAAACGCCTACACCGGCGAGTACCCCCTGGCCCGATTCCTGTACCTTTATGTCAACAAGAAGCCCGGTGAGCCGATGGACCCGCTGCGTCGCGAGTTCCTGCGATACGTTCTCAGCGCCAACGGTCAGTCCGATGTCGTCAAGGACGGGTACTACCCGCTGACTTCGAAGCTGGCGGACCGGCAGATCGAGAAACTGAAGTAACGGTTTGCGTGCGGGCTGACGCTCGCGCGAGATGTCGGTAGTGTATGAAGACGGGCGGCTCTTTCCGGGCCGCCCGTCGCTTTCGGGCCCACGATCCGCGGAGCAGTTCATGGCCGACGCTTCAGCATCACCGATCCGGACACCGCGCCGCACCCGCTGGCGCGTTCGGGCGATGGATCGTGCGGCGGGGGTCGTGATCAGTGTCGGCGGGTTCCTTGTGATCGCGGCGGTGCTTCTCGTGTGCGTCTTTCTGACGCTGGTGGTGATTCCGTTGTTCGGCGGGAGCTCGCTGGGGCGAGATCGCGAGTTTGAGGTTGCGGGGCTGGGCTCTGATCCTCGGGCCGCCCGGGTGGATGAGTACCTCTCGATCGCCTGGGTGCTGGGTGAGGATTGGTCGGTGCGGCTGGTGCGTCCTGAGACCGGTGACCTGATCGGTCGACTTGAGCCCTTCGCGGATGGCGTGCCGTCGGCCTCGTCGATCGATGTCGAGCGGCCGGACGCGATCTTCGGCTACCCCGACGGCACGATTCGGCAGGGTCAGTTCCGGTTTGTCGCGCAGAATCTCTCGGGCGATGCGATTCCTGCGGAGATCCGGGACCTCGGGATCGGTGAGCGAGGCGCGGTCGGCGATCGCGTGTACGAGGTCGTCGGCGAGGGACGGGTGCGGGGGCAGCGGTTTGTCGCGGAACTCGATGAGCCGACCCAGGCGGCGTCGAGCGGGATTGTGCTCATCGACGAGACGCACGTTTCGAACGGGTACGTGATCGCGGCGTTCACTGAGGCGGGGACGCTTGTCACCAAGAGCGTCTCCAAGCGAACCAACCTGATGACCGGTGAGGTGACGACCCGCCTGTCGGGAGCGGAGACATCGATTCCGCTGCCGGATGGGAAGGGGATTCCTCGCAGACTGATGCTGACGGGGAATGGCGACTGCGTCTTCCTGATGTGGGCGGACGGCACGACATTGCGGCTCGATACGAGGGATATCAACAACCCGGTGATCGCGGAGTTGCTCGACCTGACGGAGCGAGACGGCGTGACGATCACGGCGGCAGCGTTCCTGCTCGGCCGTTCCTCCTTGCTGGTGGGGGACTCGGCGGGCGAGCTCGCGATGTGGTTCAGGACCAAGCCCGACGATGCTGGGACCGTGGACGGTGTGCGGCTTCGCAAGGCCCGCACGTTTGAGGGGGATGGAACGCCGATCGTTGCGATCGGACCGTCGGCTCGCAAGAGATTGATCACCTTTGCAAGCGAGAGCGGAACGATCAATGTTCGGTTTGCGACCAACGGCAAGGCACTTGCGAGCGTGAAGTCTCCGGGCACGGTCTACGACTCGGTTGGAATCTCTGCCAAGGGCGATGCGTTGCTTGCCCTCGCCGGCGAGCGGATGCGTGTATGGCCGTTTGAGGCGAAGCACCCCGAGAGCTCTCTCGGGTCGATCGCCGGCAAGGTCTGGTATGAGGGGTACAACGAGGCGGAGCACATCTGGCAGTCTTCGAGCGGCACCGATGACTTCGAGGAGAAGTTTGGGCTTGTGCCGCTGGTGTTCGGGACGATCAAGGCGACTATCTACTGCATGATCTTCGGTTTGCCGGTGGCGATCCTCGCAGCGATCTATACGAGCGAGTTCATGCCTCGTGGAACGCGGGCGAAAGTGAAGCCGGCGATCGAGATGATGGCGAGTCTGCCGAGCGTCGTGCTTGGGTTCCTGGCGGCGATCATCTTTGCGCCGTTCATTGAACGTGTCGTGCCCGGCGTGCTGGCGGCTGTGTTGCTGGTGCCGCTGTCGCTCGTGCTGGGCGCGTGCATGTGGCAGCTGCTTCCTCGGGTGGTTGCGATCCGGTTCGCATCGAAGCGTCCCCTGGCCATGATCATGATGGCGATCGGGGCAATCGGAAGCGCGACGCTGATCGGCCCGTGGGTTGAGTCGGCGTTGTTCTCGGGTGATCTGAAGGGATGGCTCGACGGGACGGTGGGCGGTCCGGCGCCCGGCTGGATGGTGCTGCTTTCGCCGGTCTGCATCGGGCTGGGGCTTCTGCTGAAGAGCCGCGTTCTCGAGGGGTGGGCGCGAAGGCCGGGGCGTTCGCCATCGCGGCAGCGTGTTGCCGTGATGGATCTGCTCGTGTTCATCGCGATTGCGGGGCTCGGGTTGCTTGTGGCGTTCCTGCTCGGTCACGGTCTTGGTGCCCTCGGACTCGACCTCCGGGGGTCGATCGTGGGCACGTATGTGCAGCGGAACGCGATGATCGTTGGGTTTGTCATGGGCTTCGCGGTGATCCCGATCATCTATACGGTGGCGGAGGATGCGCTCAGCGCGGTCCCTGAGCATCTGAGAGCCGCTTCGCTCGGCGCTGGCGCCACGCCATGGCAGACGGCGTGGCGGGTGATCGTTCCGACCGCGATGAGCGGGCTTTTTTCCGCGGTCATGATCGGATTCGGACGAGCGGTCGGCGAGACGATGATCGTGCTCATGGCAGCTGGCAATACGTCGATCCTCGAATGGAATGTCTTCAACGGGTTCCGCACGCTCTCTGCGAACATCGCGGTTGAGCTGCCGGAAGCGGTGCAGGGGAGTACGCACTATCGGATGCTGTTCCTGGCGGCACTCGTGCTGTTCGTCATGACATTCGCCGTCAACACCGTCGCGGAAGTCATTCGCCAACGATTCAGAAAGAGGGCGTTCCAGCTATGAGTACCGTCGGCGACGGACAAGCGGCAAACGGCGGTTCGATGCCGCGTTCTCGGGTCGGACGGGAGGGTCTTTCGCTGCTTGCCGAAGGCCAGATGATGGTCTGGCTGACGGGGGGCGGTTTGGTCCTCTCGCTCGCGATGATTGTTGGGCTGGTCGCGCTGATCGTCTGGAAGGGCTCGGCGACTTTCTGGCCGCAGCCGGTCGTCGAGTTCACGTTGCTGGACGGTCGCGTCTTTATGGGTGAGGTGTCGCGCGATGAGCGATACACGCCACGCGCAGCAGAGATCGAAGCTCTTGGCACGGAGCACGCACCCGCGGCGATGGCCGGACTCCGTGAAGGGGACGGAGAGGCGCGTCGACGTCTCGTGCGTACCGGCAATTTCGATGTCTCGGGAACACATTTCACATGGATCAGTCAGTTCGAGGTGCAAGGGGAGCAGAGGCCGGAGTGGGCCGTGGTGGTGGAGAGACTGTCATGGGGTCGTTTCTACGGCACGCCGGTTCGATTCATGGTGGATGGCGAGACGACCGCAGAGTCGCCCGGGGAGGTGTGGGAGGCCTTTACGGGTCTGCACAAGGAGCGGCGAGATGCGTGGCGGGAGCGTGTGCGCATCGAGCGGCATCAGATCGGTGCGCTGAATAGGGAGCTCGAGCGATCGCGTCTCCAGGTGCGCCGAGCCGAGCTGAGGTTCGGGAGCGGGTCGGTTGAGGCTGCCGAAGCGGCGGAGGATTCGAGAGAGCTGACGGACTCGCTGGCGAGCAAGTACAAGATTCTTGAGAGCAAGCTCGACGCGATCCGCGCGGAGGATGCACGGTACGGGATGGTGCTGCGAACCGCCGACGGGCACGAGAAGGCGTTCCTGCTTTCGGAGATCGTAAGGGCGTACCCGGCGAACCGGCTATCGGTGATGGCCAAGGTGTCGATCTATGCGTCGCGATGGCGCGAGTTCCTGCTGGATGAGCCGCGCGAGGCGAACAGCGAGGGCGGCGTATTCCCTGCGATCTTTGGAACGGTCACGATGACGCTGTTGATGACGGCGGTGGTGGTCCCGTTCGGGATCATGGCCGCGTTGTACATGCGCGAGTACGCGAGGGGTGGCCTGGTGATCAGCGCGGTGCGGATCGCGGTGAACAATCTCGCGGGCGTGCCGAGTATCGTTTTCGGCGTCTTTGGGCTGGGATTCTTCTGCTACTTCGTGGGGGGAGGCATCGACGGTCTGTTCTTCAAGGAGCGGTTGCCGAATCCCACGTTCGGCACGGGGGGCGTGATGTGGGCGTCGGCAACGCTCGCGCTTCTGACACTGCCAGTGGTGATCGTGGCGACCGAGGAGGCGCTTGCTGCGGTACCTCGGTCCATGCGAGAGGGGTCGTACGGATGCGGCGCGAGCAAGTGGCAGACGATCTGGCGGATCGTGCTGCCTCGTGCGACGCCGGGGATCATGACGGGCGCGATTCTCGCGATGGCAAGAGGGGCTGGCGAGGTCGCGCCGCTGATGCTGGTTGGCGCCGTGAAGCTTGCGCCGGAGTTGCCGATCGACGGCGTCGCTCCGTTCGTGCATGCGCAACGCAGCTTCATGCACCTTGGGTTTCACGTCTATGACCTCGGGTTCCAGAGCCAGAACAGCGAGGCGGCGAAGCCGATGGTGTACACCACCACGCTCCTGCTTCTGTTTATCATTGTGACGCTGAATCTCGCGGCGATCTGGCTCCGCGCGAGGCTGAGCCGCAGGTTCCGGGGGAGTCAGTTCTGAGGCCTTGGATCGTGCGAGCCGATGGCAATCAACGGCTTGAGATCCACTCGGCGAGTTCTTCGGTGATGTAGTAGGCCCGCGTGACCCGCCCGCTGCGAACGATGAGCTGCGGCCGTTCGGTGCCGTCATCGATGAATACCGAGCACGCCTCGAGCGGCTGCTCGCTCAGGCCCAGGAACGTGGCATCAAGCCCGCCCGGGAGCGAGTCTTCGCCATCAAGAATCGCGACATGGTCGGCTCGAGCCTGGCAGGTGATTGTGAGTAGGGACTCGATCTGGCGCCGATCTGATTCAACCAACTCGATGCCGGGGCTCGTCCCTGTGGGGTCGGAGGTGAGCCACCCGTCGGTGGTGCGGCGGTAGAAGGTGGTCGGACCGCCCGGCAATGCCAGTTGAACGACGCCGATGTCTGAAGCCGGGACGTCGAGCACGGTGCGAGCGATGTAGGCCTCGACGGCTGCGGGGACGCTTGCGAGTCGATCGTTCGAGAGTTCGACGACGACAGGGCCGTACGCGGCATGGGGCGAGTTCAGTGCAGTTCTCTGGAGACGGGCAAAGAATGTGCCTCCTTTGGGAGCGACGCCTCCGAGATCGAGCTGCCAGCGGAGGGTCCATCGCTCGCCGGTCCGAGGATCGACCCCGTCGGCTTCTGCATCGAGGGCGACCTGTGTGCGGTCGGGGAAAGTCGGTGCAGCGCCGTCTGTTTCATCGTCGATGAATCGGTTGAGCTCCATCGACTGCATCGCGCGAATGACCGACGCGACCGCGCTGGCCTCGGCGCGCGCGACGATGGGAGAACGAATGCCCCACCTGCCCGATTGGCGCGCGAGCGCGATCGTGTGGGTTGGCATCCGGATTGTGATACGGGAGACATCCGATGGCAGCCCCGGGAAGACGCGGCGATCTCGCCAGGACATGGGTCCGGCTCCGGCGATTGCCCGCTTGAACGCGTCGTCGATGAGCATCGTGCGACGCTCCGTCTGCTCGATCGCTTCAACCAGTGTCCTCCCTGCGAGGGATGCGGCGTCGACCCGGATCGAGGCGATCGGGTCGGGGTCGGAGGCGTGGAACTCCAGCGTGGTTGCGTCGGCCGAGACCTCACGCGATCGCTCGATCGTGCCGGTGGTGCCGGAGAGGACCCTGAGCAAGGCCGGGATACGGCCCGGCTCAACGGGCCACTCGCGACCCCCTTCTCTGCTCACGAGCCAGGTGCCGTCGGCCCTGTCCTGGATCATGTTGATTGCCGCTTGTCCAGATCGGTGCATTCTGAGCGATGTGGAATCGTTGATGGCGGCAAGCAGCAGCCGAGATGGCGGAGGCACGGTCGCCGATCCGGGAGCGCCGTTCTGGCCAGTCAGAGCCGCGCCGAGTGCGAGCGCGACGGCGAGCACAAACCAGATGATCGCGGCCCGTGTCGTCATGTGCGGAGTGTACACGCCCGCTGAGCCGATTGACCGGGTATCGTGGGTGGCGCCGTTGCGTCGAGTGTGCCACCGGCTTGGAGTGATCAACAGTGGAATCGCAAGGGATTCGGGACCGTGGTTCGGCGGGGCGTCCCATGATCGGGATCACGACGGACGTGATCGAACGAAATGGGCGTGAATCGAGTGTGGTGACGGCGGCGTACGGGCGTGCGGTCGCTGCGGCAGGTGGGATGCCGGTTTTGCTTTGCGCTGAAATCGGGTTGGTGGCGTCGTATGTTGGCTTGCTCGATGGCCTTGTGCTGACCGGGGGAGACGATCCGAGGATGGAGCCGTTCGGGGGGATCACTCATCCGAAGGCCACGCCTTTGAGCCCTTCTCGTCAGAGCTTTGAGAGTCGGCTGATTGAGTGCCTGAACGAGAAGCGACGTGAGCTGCCCGTTCTGGGCGTGTGCCTTGGCATGCAGATGCTCGCGCTGCACTCGGGAGGAATGCTCGATCAACACATGCCGGATACGCGGGAAGACGCCGCGAGGCACTGGGATGGCACGCACGAGGTTGTGACACGGGAGGGAGCGGGTGTGGGGTCGGCGGTGACGATCGGGCGGGGCGTGGTGCGGAGTCGGCACAAGCAGGCGGTGACGGATCCCGGTTCGATGCGGGTCGTGGCGATGAGCGACGACGGCGTGATCGAGGCGATTGCGGATCCGACGAGGCCGTTCGTCCTGGGGGTGCAGTGGCATCCGGAGCGGACGGAGGATGCGGGGCTGGGGTCGGAGTTGTTTGCGCGGCTGGTTGAGGCGGCGCTAGCAGGCCGTTGAAGAAGTGCTGTTGAGGGCGCAACCGGAACGTGGGTGGATGCGAACAGTTGGGGATGAAGGGCAAACCCCAGCGTCAGGCGGCGGTGTACCACACGTTCAACGTCGAGGATCTGATCGAACCCGGC
>CAUJHH010000002.1 GCA_963204725.1 Planctomycetota bacterium | reverse complement strand
CCAGCGATGCCACATCCGAGCTGATCCCGCTGCGATCCAGCTACCGGCTGAAAGTGGGCGTGCGCCCCGAGCGTCCCGAAGGCCCGGGCGGAGAGTACGACGGGACCTTCGGATTGGACTGGGAGTACGTCCAAGGCAGCGGCGATCTCGATGAGTGCAACGGGCGCTTCGGCGTGACGCCCGAGTTTCCACAGGGCACGTACTACTACGCCATCACCACAGAGTTTCCATCGATTCCGCGCATGTGGGCTGGCCAACCGGACGAATCGATGCGACGCCACGGACCGGGTGGACAGGGAGGCCCCGGCGCACGCCCATCCGGCCGCGCGGAAGGATCAGCCGCAGCGAGCCAAGCTAAGCGCGGCGATCGTCCGCAGGACGCTCGGCCAGTGAATCCCGCGTTCTTCATCGATGAGGCCCTCGCCGCGCCGATCGCAAAGGAGGAACGCGCGCTGGCCGACGGAACCAAAACGCTCTGTTACGTGATCCGCACGTACTCAGAGCCGCAGGAGCACGAGATGGGTCCCTGGGCGCCCACGCATATCGAAGACGGCGCCGACAAGGGGGGCATCTGGTTCCGTGAAGGAGAGGTCTTCGACGTCGACGGCCCATTTGTACGCGACATCGCCAAGTTCTACGGTGATGCGGAGTGGAAGCTCTACCGTGATGACGGCTCGATCAAGATCACGGATACGAAGGAGGCGTTCGAGGCCGCCGCCCGGCCCGATGTCGATGCGCGATTCAACAACTACGTCGTCGAAGGCAGACCCGAGTGGATCGACCGGAGAGTTTTCGAGTACGTCATCCCAGTACAGCCCGTCTATCAGGCCGAGCCGATCCTCATCGGTCCGGCGCAGCGCGGCCCCGAGCGAGGGGCTCGCTCCAGCGCGCCGCCACAGCGTGGTCAGCGTGGCTCGCCGCCCGGTCCGCGTGGTGGTGACGCAGGCGATCCTCAGCACGGTGGGCCCGGTCAGATGGTTCTTGGCGTCGCCTTCAACGGCGTGAAGTTCGATCCGCCGGCCCCGCTCGACGCCATTCTGGCCGCGCACACCATCGCGCCGTTCGACGACGCCGGCGGGCATCTGAACCCGCACGAGGGCTACCACTACCACGCCGTCACCGGGCACACCAAGGAGATCGCCCAGCCCGACGGGCACGCGCCGATGATCGGCTACATCATGGACGGGTACGCGCTGTTCGCGCACAAGAATCAAGATGGATCAGCACCGACCGATTTGGACGAGTGTGGCGGCCATTCCGACGAGATCCGCGGCTACCACTATCACGCAGCGGCACCCGGTGAGAACCGGATCATCAGGGCGTTCCGGGGCATTCCCGGAACCATGACGGTCGCCGAATGAGAGCAGCGAGGACGACTCGACGGCTCACACGCGAGCACTCGATCCGGCGTGTCGCGAAAGATGGGGGAATACCTCCGGGTTTGGCGCGGTGAACCGACAGGCGACGCGCCGGTTTCCCTGACTCGGCTGACGACGTCCGACGGGTTGGCGACCAAACAGTGCAGCTTGGGGTTTCAAGTCCCACGACTCGCTCGCACGGGTCACAGCGCGAAAGGAAGCCGCGCCTCCGGGCCCCAGAGGCGGATCCCTCTGGCAAAGAGTTCAACTGGAGTCATGTCACCCCGATTCACGGCATCGGACGGTTTAGGTAGACCGTGATTTCGTGGTCCACGAGGTCTTCGAACCGTTTGTGATCGGGAAAGCTGACGGTAATCGGAAGATGTGGATACTCCTTGGCGAGTTTCGCGCTCCACATCTCGCGAAGGACCCGGCCAACCAACAGGACTTGCTCACTCGTGGGCTCGGGCTCGTGGTCTGCAAAGAGATCCAAGATGTGCTCATGACTAATCACAGCTTCGACGGCCGTTCGATCTCCGTTTGTGGCGTTCATCCACTCGTTGAAGTTCTCGACCGTAAAGCCCTCGCGGAGTAGACAGCCATCGTGAACCACGAAGTCTCGCCAGACAAGGTCCAAGTAGCCAATCAGTGCCGACAGGCTTCCGGTCTCGCGGATCCACTCGGCGGGAGTTGCGTCCCACGTCTTGGCGGCCTCAACGAGGTCGCGTACCGGTAGTTGGGTATGACGCTCCAGCATGAACTGATTGTGGTGACTGCCCGGATCTGTCTTACGGGTGCGATTTGGCCGCCAACTCTCGAACTTGCGGGCTCGACCCGCTAACGCCCTCCACGAAGATTGCATTCGGTCCATTATCCTCGTGGTGTGACGACCCCACCGCTCGGTACCGCCTTGAGGGAGCGAACGTAGCCGACCGATGCGGCGTTTCAGCGGGCGATGCCAGAGTGCTCCCGATCAATGGGCCGCATGGGCCGCACGGGTCCGCCTACGCCACGAAGACCCCGCCCGCCGTGAGCCATTGCTCCAGCGGGTTGCGCCCCGCCTGCTCCGCGGCGATCAGTGTGCTACCCGATCCTCCGAAGAGGTCCAGCACGTTCTCGCCCGGCTGCGACGAGTACTCAGTGGCGCGTTTGGCCAGTTCGACCGGCTTCTCCGTCAGATGGACCATGCTTTGCGGGTTCACCTTCTTCACGTGCCAGAGGTCCGTCTCGTTGTTGGGGCCGAAGTACCGGTGCGCCGCGCCTTCTTTCCAGCCATAAAAGGCCAGCTCGAAGGCGCCCATGAAGTCCTTGCGCGTCAGCACCGGATGCAGTTTGTCCCAGACGATCCCCTGCGAGAAGTAGAGGCCGTGCTCCTTCAGGTATGGCGGGTAGTTGCCGAGGTTCGCGTAGCCGCCCCAGATGTAGAACCCGCCGCCGGGGATGAGCACGCGCGCGATACTGCCGAACCACCCTCCAGGAGGATCACAGGTCCGACGACCCATGTCGTTCGCCGCTGGTGAGCTTTCGCGTGGGCCGAAAAGGCGTCAGTGGGAACATCTCCCAACAATGGGTAATGCACGATCTGGACGAACCAGAGCAGACCGACCATGAACCACGTCGAGCCGGTATGGACCATCGGGATCAGGGTGGTCAGCTGATCGAACACGCGAACTCCTTGAGGTCCGGCCGATCGGCCGCGGTTGCATGGCGGTACGCTCGGACCACCCTGCCACGATGGATCACGAATGCTCCTGGCATCTGAAAGCCGTCGCCCTCAAGTTTGCCGATGCCGTGCCCCCGCAAAGCGGCGAGTACGCCGGCGAACCAGACACGCGGACCAAGGAGCTGGAGGAACGACCCGCGCCCGAGCTCCATTGCCCGGTACAGCAGCCGATCCGGGTCTGCGAACCAGACGGCCGAAGCGAGTCCATACCGCTCACCGAGCGATCGGAGTCCTTCGGACGAGGCCGTCATACCGACCACCGCAGTTCCCACGCCAGCTCTTTCGATGTCGGCTTGCTGCCTCGCGAGGTCCGACAGCGTCTGCTTACAGAATGTGCAGCCAGAATGCCGGAGCAGCACGACGAGCGTTTGCCGTTCATCGGTCAACGCGCGAAGCGTCCGGCCTTGATCATCGCGCAGCCCGTCCAGAGCCGTGTCGAGTGTGACCGTCCCCGTCGGCGGCGACGGCTGCGCCGCCTTCGCCGCGTGCCACAGGATCATCGAGAAAGGAATCCACCAGAGCAGATCGTTCGTGAGGATTGTCATCCCCATCGACCAGGGGAGCTGGCCTCGCGTTGCCGCGTCCAGGAAGCCGATGGGCCCAAAGATCTTTCCGAGCAGGCCCACGAGCACAATCGGCCAGCGGCGTGCAGGGTCGCGCGCGGCGATCATATAGCCCAACCCGTACACGCCCACGATCATGCCGATGCACGCCCATAGCTGGGGCCATAGTTCCGTGTTCGATGGCGACACGCCCAAGGCCTTCAGCGTCCAGATCGGCGCGAGGACGATCGCGGCCCCCCACACCAGGTTGTACGCACCAGCGGCCACGAGCCAGCGACGCATCCACGCTGGAGCCAGAGTTGTTCGCGGAGTATCACTGGCCACGGTCACTCCTCGAGGCATGCAGCGCCGAGATCGTCGCGGCATGCCGATAGTCAAACATCCGCTTCAGCTTCTTGCGCACATGCCATCCCACAAGCAGTTCCCCGAGCCGACCCAGCGGAACCGCGTACTTGATGCGATCCTCGAGCGTGCAGCTGCCTGGTCCGGTCGCCCGCACGATGTGCCGATGTACCCACGACGCGAACGGCCCGGAACCTTGCTCGTCGGTGAACTCGCCACCGTCCTCTCCGCGATCGATGAAGTCCCGGTGCCGAGCGACCCATCGCAGCTTGAAGGGCCCGACATGCAGCACGAGCACCGCCGTCGCTCCATCACCCAGCGAGGTAGGCGCCTGCTCAACGGTGACTTTCTCCCACGGGGGAATCAGTCTATTGAGCGCACCGGGCGACTGATGCCACGCGAAGACGTCGCGTGCACATGCTTGTATCGCTGAACTCTTGAAAAACTCCGCGATGCTGGTTCTCCTGAAGGCAGAGCAATCAATCGATCCATGGTATTCGAGTGGGATGCCCGTGCCGCCCACGGCGTCAAGTGGCGGCCTCTACCCGTGAACCCGCGCCTTCGCTGCCGCCGCACACTTCTTTGAGCAGTACTTCACGCGCTCCCAGTCGCGCTCCCACTTCTTCCTCCAAGCGAACGCCCGCTTGCAGTGCGCACAGGTCTTGATGGGCAGCTGATGGTTGGGCACGAAACAACGCTTCTGTGAGCGCTACAAACTCAACTCTCGATCGTACGATCCACTTCAATGCCGCGTGAATCCGCTTTCTCCTCGAAGCGTTCTCCGTCCCAGACCACCCGGGCACGTCTTGCCATTGTCTTCGGAGACCAGCTCGACCTGGATGCGGCCATCATCCGCACGCTTGGTCCAAACGACACCGTCCTCATGATGGAAGTGGCGACTGAATCGCGGCATGTCCTCAGCCACACGCAGCGGACCGCCCTGTTCCTCTCCGCGATGCGACACTTCGCCGCCGAGCTGACCCGGCGAAAGGTCCATGTCCGGTACGTCACGCTTGACGACGCCGAGAATACGGGTGCGTTCGAGGCGGAGATTGCCCGCGCTGCTGCCGCGCTCAAGCCATCTGAGATTGTCTGCACGCAACCTGGCGAATGGCGCGTGCTGGCCATGCTCCATCGCGTCCGTGACTCCATGGGAATCCCGCTGAGCATCCTGCCCGACGAGCACTTTCTTACGAGCCCCGAAGAGTTCGCCGCGTGGGCGCAGTGCCGAAAGACACTCACGATGGAGTTCTTCTACCGCGAGCAGCGCCGCAAGACCGGCTACCTCATGGAGGGCACGGGCAAGAACGCCAAGGCCGAGGGCGGCGTCTGGAACTTTGACAAGGAGAATCGGCTGCCCTTCGGCAAGCAAGGCCCCAGTCCGCGGCCGCGCCCGCCGCAGAAGTTCAACCCAGACGAGACTACGCGCGCCGTCCTCGCCGCCATAGGGCGCGTGCTCCCCGACCTGCCAGGTGCCGCCGACTCCTTCGCCTGGCCCGTCACGCGCGAAGAGGCATTGGCCGCGCTCGACGACTTCGTGACGCACCGCCTCGCCCAGTTCGGCCCCTTCGAGGATGCGATGTGGACAAGCGAGCCAACTCTCTACCACTCCACCCTGTCCAGTTCGCTCAATCTCAAGCTGCTCAATCCGCGCGAGTGCTGCGAACGGGCCATCGCGGCGTATCGCGCCGGCAACGCCCCGCTGCAATCCGTCGAGGCGTTCGTTCGCCAGCTCATCGGCTGGCGCGAGTTCATCCGCGGCGTCTATTGGCTCGAAGGCCCCACGTACGCCGATCGGAACGGGCTCGACCAGCACGGTGAGCTGCCGCCCTTCTACTGGACCGCCGACACCGACATGGCGTGCATGAAAGCCTGCGTCGGCCAGGTGCTCGAAACCGGCTTCGGTCACCACATCCAGCGCCTGATGGTCACCGGCAACTTCGCCCTCATCAGCGGCGTCCACCCTCGGGCCGTCAGCGACTGGTACCTAGGGATGTTCGTCGACGGGGTGGACTGGGTCACGCTCCCCAACGCGCTGGGCATGGTCATGCACGCCGATCGGCGCAAGACCGCTGGCACAGGCGTCACCGGTCTGGTGGGTACCAAGCCCTACGCGGCCAGCGGCAAGTACATCGAGCGGATGAGTAACTACTGCACAGGCTGCCGCTACGACCCAGCCGAACGCAGCGGCCCATCGGCCTGCCCCGTCACGGTCTTGTACTGGGACTTTCTGATCCGCACACGCGAACAACTGGCCCAGAACCAACGGATGGCGATGATCCTGAAGAACGTTGACCGCATGACACCGCAGGCCCGCACGCAAGTCACCATCGACGCCGCCCTGCTCCGCAAGAAACTCGGCATCGATAGGGATGACCGCGGCAGATGATCGAGAACGCCTGGGAGTCAGCAACCGACGTTCCGTCGCTACCATGACTCTGCATGGACGCTGCAGAACCATCCACGGTGTTTGTGACCGGCGCCACCGGCTACATCGGCGGACGGTTGGCCCCGAGGCTCATCGAACGCGGCTATCGCGTGCGGTGCCTGGCGCGGAGTGCAGGCAAACTGCGGGCGCGTCCGTGGGCCGGACACGAGCACGTCGAGATCGTTGAGGGCGATGCCGCCGATGAAGATCGGCTGAGCACTGCCATGCGCGGCTGCCTCGCGGCGTACTACCTCGTGCATTCGATGGATGCCGCGGGGCCGGATTATCGCCGCCATGATCTGACGCTGGCCGAGGCGTTTGGGCGTGCCACCATGAAAGCCGGTGTGCCGAGGATCATCTATCTGGGCGGTCTTGGCGAGACGGGCGAGGGGCTCAGCGAGCACCTTTCGTCGCGGCGGGAGGTGGAGATCGCGCTGGGGCGCGGCGGCGTGCCGGTGACGGTGCTCCGCGCAGCCATGATCATCGGGTCAGGATCGGCGTCATTCGAGATCCTCCGCTACCTCGTGGAGCGGCTCCCGATCATGATCACGCCCCGCTGGGTAAGCACCGAGTCGCAGCCCATCGCCGTTCGCGATGTGCTGTTCTATCTCATCGCAGCGCTGGAAACGCCCGCGACGATCGGCAAGACGCTCGACATCGGCGGGCCGGAAGTGTGGTCGTATTCGAGAATAATGCGTGAGATGGCCTCGGCGTTGGGCTTACGTCGGCGGCTGGTCATCCCGGTGCCGGTCCTGACGCCGCGGCTGAGTTCGCTGTGGATCCACCTGGTCACACCTCTGCACGCGAGCATTGCTCGTCCGCTTGCTGAGGGACTGAAGAACCGGGTTGTGTGCCGCAACGATGAAGCGGTGCGACTGATGCCGCACCAGTGCCTGACCATCAGAGAAGCGATGGATGCTGCGATTGCGAAGATTCACGCAGGCGCGGTCGAAACTGCTTGGTCGGACGCGGGCGTGATGCCAGGCGACCCTTCTTGGGCCGGCGGGACCGTGTTCGTTGATCGCCGTGAAGTGGTCACGGCCGCGACTCCCGCGGCGGTGTGGTCAGCGGTCTCTGCGCTCGGTGGTGAGCGCGGCTACTACGCGGTCGACTGGCTGTGGCGACTGCGGGGCATCATGGATCGGCTCACCGGTGGCCCAGGACTTCGACGAGGGCGTCGGAGCTTTGACGAGTTGCGGCTTGGTGACGCACTGGACTTCTGGCGGGTCACCGGAGTCGACCCGCCTCGCCGTCTCGAACTGACGGCCGAGATGAAGCTCCCGGGCGTGGCCACACTCAGCTTCGATGTCGATTCCGCGCCCGCACCGGGTGCCGGCACACGACTGATCATGACTGCAAGGTTCCGTCCGAGAGGGCTGCTCGGCATCGCCTATTGGTACTCGGTGCTTCCGCTCCACGGAATAGTGTTTCGAGGGATGCTGAAGGGGCTCGTGCGAGCCGCAGGCTCGCGAATGCCAGGTCAATAGCAACACAAAGGCCCGCAAGCCTTGGCTTGCGGGCCTTTGTGTTGAAATCGGGGTGACAGGATTTGAACCTGCGACCTTCTCGTCCCGAAGCCCAATCACTTGCCGAACGCATTCCATAACCCACGTTAAACGCGACAGTTACAAAAGGCAACGGATGTCGCATGGATGAGCGGCGCTGATCGCGCATGAACTTTACCGATCTGGCGCGATACACATGCCCGAATAACGACATCCTTGGGGAGCGTTTGTCGTTCAGAACTTGCAGAAACAGCGCGGTGTACACCGCGCATAGCGCGTTTGGTGCATTGCCAGCCGATCGCCGCTCAGGTAGGACCGTGGTGGACTCTGCGCACTCCTTCAGAGTTGCTGCGCTCGTGCGTGGTCAATCGTTGCCCACGCCGACATTCAGCGGCGGCGGCGGACCGTTGCTGAGAGGCCGAGCAGGGCCATGATGGGCAAGGTGCCCGGCGTGGGAATGGTGAACACGAGGTTGGTGACGCTCGCTGAGGCCGAACCGGTGGCCCCAAGACCTAGGGTGTTCTCCACGGTGGCTCCGCCCCCGACTACCATGTAGTAGCTACCGGGCTGAAGAGTGCCCGAGGCGCTGCCGTGAAAGCTGAAGTCGCCGACACCGTTGTAAGATCCCTGGTCGAAGTATCCGTAATACTCGCTAAAGTCCTGACTTGCTAGCTGGAAAAAGATGCTCCCCCTGTTGAAGTCCCCCGGGGTGCTCATGCCAGCGAAGTCCGCCTCGAAAGACCAGTCCGTCTCCTGGTCGAGGGAGAACCACAACTCGATGAAGGCAACGCCGTGAGAGATTTCCCGTGAGTGGTTGGCGAGGTTCGACCCGTCGATGAACGCTTCGCCATGCATATCAGCCCGGACCGTGTGGAAAGGGATGGCAAATCCGGGTGTGCTGGGGGAGTACCCGCCGACGATGGACGCGTTGGACCGGGCGATGAAGCCGTCCTGGCTGAAGGCGGCGGTGGGGGAGACGTTGACGTTCTCGGTCGCGTATGCACCCAAGCGGTTGGGGGGGAATGGGCCGAACCGGATCCCGCCGAGATCTTCGTAAAACATGCTGGCTTCGGCTTCGAATGTACTGGTTTCGAGCACCTGAGCGGCTGCTTCAAACGACGTGATCATGTGGACCGTGGACGCCAAGACTGCAATCGTGATCGCTCTCATCTGAATCTCCTCTCGGTCACTCAAGGACCGATGTTCGGGACCTGCTCCGCCTCAGTGCAAAGACACAAACGGCACCGCGGCAACCGGACTCGTGCGCTTCGCCCGCGGTGACGATCGCGGCGAGCGGAACTCCGAGGAGAGTTCGTCGGGCGGGGACTGATCTATCACCTCATTTCGCCCCGAATTCGATTATTCGTCGGAGCCGAGTCCAGGGAACCCCACGCCCAGTTGAGCATGCTTGCGATGCTCTGCAACGGCTCAGGCTTCTGCTTGCGAGGCAGGTTCCGGGGGGCAGGTCAGTGCGACCCCGCGACTCCCACGCCGCCAGAGCGCGGTAATACCGCTCGCGGCTCTCGGGCGATCCAATCTCGCCTAGCCAGTAGTCGCGCCGCGCACCGGACGCCTTATCCGTCAGCGTGACAATCGCCTGCCCGCACTCCGGTCGCGCGCGGTACGAGGGAATGTTCGATGAACTCTTCGGCCGGGGCTTGGACTCGTCGCTGGCCGCGCCGCGCGCCCCCCCCGCGCACTGAACCTGCGACCTGCGCCTTTGGTCCGAGAGGGTCGCAGGTTCGCGCACGCAAACCGCCCTCTTTCGAGCCATTTTCTAACTGCTTGTGGGTGGATTTCCGACGCTCTTTGCCGCTCATTCGGTGCACTCCAGCGCCAAGCGCGGTGTGACACCGCGCTGAAATGGCGTCCGGCTGCACCGCTCGACACCGAGCGGGTATACGCAAATCGCGTATTCAGCGAGACTTACGGAAATCGGGGTGACAGTACACCAATAGAACTTTTCTTGGAAGGCGTTAGGGTCTGGGAACCCGGCATACGCCGTTTGCTGAGCACCAAGGCCGATTGAGGTGGGCGGAGTGCCGGTGCTACACCGAAAGCCTACCCTATCCGCACTCAAGGCTTGACGCGTTTGAAGCCGACCCCTGGAACGACCACCATGATGCAGCCCGTCACACCCCCGTGACCTGATTCTGACTCTCCCCTGCGGTCTGGTTCCATCCCATTCTTCAACATCTGAGCGTCCACTCGACGGCCCGCGCGGTTTATCCCCGTCCTCCGGGCTGACCGCGGTCGGACTGTCTCCACTGTCATTCAAGGTATTTCATGCCCGAGATCACGATCCGCCTTCCCAAGTTCATCGCCGTCAGCCACAAGTTTGTTGACTTACGCTCTGGCCCTAGCGGCTCTCCAAAGGCCGACATTCTTTCCGGCTTGACCGTCGCGCTCGCGCTGGTGCCCGAGGCCGTCGCCTTCGCGTTCCTCGCGGGCGTGCCGCCCTTGGTGGGCTTGTACGCCGCGTTCATCATCTGCCTGCTCACGTCGATTCTGGGCGGTCGCCCCGGCATGATCTCGGGGGCGACGGGCGCGATGGGCGTGGTCATCGTGTCGCTGGTAGCCAACCACGGCATCGGGTACCTGTTCCCCGCCGTGGTGCTCTGCGGCGTGCTGCAAATCCTCGTGGGCGTGTGCAGACTCGGCAAACTCATCCGCATCGTCCCCCACCCGGTGATGCTCGGCTTCGTCAACGGGCTGGCGGTGGTCATCCTCATGGCGCAGTTCGGCTCGTTCAAGACGCTGGACGCTTCGGGCGCGATGGCGTTCCTCTCCGGCACGCGGCTATGGATGATGCTCGGCTTCGTCGCGCTCACGATGGCGATCATCGCGTTCCTGCCCCGGATCACCAATGCTGTCCCCTCGTCGCTGGCGGCGATCCTCGTGGTCGCGCTGGCGGCCTACGCGATCAACGCCGGCGCGAAGGAAGGCGAGCCGCGTCCGCTCCTGACGGTCAAGGACATGCTCGTGGACAGCACGCGTGCCGCGGCGGTGAAGGAGGCGCAGAAGGCCAAGGACGCGGCGGTGCTCGAATCCGCGAAGGCCGCGCTGCCCGTCGGCGTGGTCGTCGCTCCGGCGAGCCACGGCCCCATCTCGCCGCTCACACCCGACGAAGCCGCCGCCGCGATCGCGTCGGTGGACGCCGCGAAGGTCGGCATCGCGGGCGGCTTGCCGCGCCCCGCGTGGTGGGACTTCACCCTGCCGCCCATGAACCTTGACACGCTCTGGATCATCCTCCCCTTCTCGCTCATCCTCGCGGGCGTGGGGCTGATCGAATCGCTGATGACGCTCACGCTCGTGGATGAACTGACGGAAACCCGGGGCAAGAGCAACCGCGAGTGCGTTGGGCAGGGCATCGCCAACGTCGCGTGCGGAATCTTCGGCGGCATGGGCGGGTGCGCCATGATCGGCCAGTCGCTCATCAACGTGAAGTCGGGCGGGCGCGGGCGGCTCTCGGGCATCACCGCCGCCGTCGCGCTGCTGCTGTTCATTCTCTTCCTCGCGCCGTACATCGAGGCGGTGCCGATGGCGGCCCTGGTGGGTGTGATGTTCATGGTGGTGATCGGCACCTTCGAGTGGGCCACGCTCCAGACGTGGCGGCGGATCCCCTTCGCCGAACTGCTCGTCATGCTCGTGGTCGCGGCGTACACCGTGGTCATGCACGATCTGGCCACCGCCGTCATCCTGGGTGTGGCCCTGTCCGCACTGGTCTTCGCGTGGAACAAGAGCAAGCACCTGATCGCGGACGTGAAGTTCAACGACAAAGGGAGCAAGGTCTACCAGCTTCACGGCGTGGTCTTCTTCGGCAGCGTGACGCGCTTCCGCGACCTATTCACGCCGCAGGAGGACCCGCAGGATGTGGTGATCGACTTCTACTTCAGCCGCGTCTACGACCAGTCGGCCCTCGAAGCGATCAACGCCCTCGCGGAGCGCTACGAGAAGCTCGGCAAGCGCCTGCACCTCACGCACCTCAGCGACGACTGCCGCCGCCTGCTGGACCGCGCGGGCGATCTCGTGGAAGCCAACATCAGCGAAGACCCGCACTACCACGTGATGACCGAGCGCGGGAAGTAGCTGTGATCGAGCTCGCTACTTCGCTGGTTGTGCAGGCAGCAAGCGACCAGAAAGTTCAAACTCAGCCCGAAATTACCAGAGTGACAGGACGCAGTTGAACTATCGCATAAACGCTGATGGCCTCGGCACTTGCCGAGGCCATCAAGCTTTTAAAGTCGGGGTGACAGGATTTGAACCTGCGACCTTCTCGTCCCGAACGAGACGCGCTACCAAGCTGCGCTACACCCCGTCTACGGCCCGCGGCGGCGTTATTCCGCACGGCCCCATCAAGCTTCGGGCGGATCATAGCCCGAGCACGAACCCAAAGTCCGCGAACCCTCCCCCGACTCTGCGATTCCGCATCACTCCGACTGGAACGTCGGCCGGGTTGAATAGACATTGTCCTCGATCGTCGAGGGATCGCCGTCGGCGCCCGCCGAGTAGAAGTACGGCCGGTTGTTCGGGCAGAGGCCCCCGTCACCATCGGCGACGTACGTCTTGCCGCCCGCGATCTTCGTCGAACGATTGCGTCGGACCGAATCGAACGTGAAATCCTCGCTGCTATCGATCGAGATGAGATCGATGAGATCGACTCCGTTTCCGTCGGTGGTCGAGTCCAGCTTGCTCGGATCGTCGTGGATCACACCGTCCAGGGCGGGGTGGACATACCGAAGAGGCCGGCCCCACCCATCGAACACCGTCGGAAGCAGCGGTTGCCCGAACGAACCGGGAGGCATACCCGATGCGTCAAGACGCGGCGCATACTGCTTCACGACCTTGGTCGGCAGGCCCGAGATCGTCGATGCCACGGTCGAAACGTCCTTCATCTGAAAGGCGTACCACCCCACAGAGTTTACCATGTCATCGCCGTATGAGTCGCCCTGGCGCACATCCGCCACCGGCTGCCAAGTGATGGTCCCAGACGAGGCTGGATGCTCGACCAGCGGACCGGGCACTTTGTCGCCCGCATCTGTGATGTACGACGTCAGCGAAGTCTCCATCGCCCGGGTGATGCTTGTCGTCAGCGTCTCCCGACCGCCGTTGAGCACCTTGCTCCCCACGGCGAGTGAAATCGTGATCAGCAGGGAGATGATCACGATGACGATGAGCAGCTCAAGCAGCGTGAACGCGGCTCGCCCTCGAAGGTTCATGCATGTGCAGCGTGTGGAACGAGGAGACATGGTCATTGGCGGCCCTCAGGTCTGTCGAGAATGACATCGTAAGGCGGCCCACCCGTCCGATGGAGCCATACGTCTGCCGGACGAACACGGATCCGAACAATCCGCACGAACCTCACGCATCCAGTCCCGGCCCGGTGATCCCGCCCGGACCCACCGGGGTGCCCGGTCCGCGCCCCGCCGGAGGCACACCGCCCGGCCCACGCGCTCCGGGAGGGGGCATCGGTGGCCCCCCCTTGGCTTGCGAGACGTGCCCGAGCAGCGATGCCGCGCTGACGCGGGCCTTGAAGATGTAGTCGGTCACCCGCTCTCTGATGTCGCCCAGCATCGTGCTGAAGAGCGCCGATCCGTCGCGCTTGTACGCGATCCGCGGGTCCTGCTGGCTGAACGCGCGGAACCCGATCGCGTCGCGCAACTGGTCCATCGCGTAGAGGTGGTCACGCCACGTCTGGTCCAGGATGTCCAACAGGATCGTCCGCTCAAGAGTCAGCAGCTCGGCGCGCTGCACGTTCTCGATCAACGCCCGCACAGCGTCCGGACGCTCGTCCGGCGCGAGATACCTCATATTCTCCGGCAGGAACCCGCCGTACTTCTGCTTCAAGTGCTCGTCCAGTTCATCATCCGTCTTGCAAGCCAGCGCGCCTTCGATGTCCTTCCTTAGCTGATCCCGCTCCACGAATGCCCGCGACTGCTCGACAAGCATCTCGCGCACCTTCGGCGGCGGCGTCGTCTTCAGCGTCTCGCCCGTCCAGTCCACGCCGAACCGGCGCCGCGCCCATGCAGCGAGCGACTCGAGCGCCTGCGCCGGCCCTCGCTGCGCCGCGAGCATCGTGATCTCCATCCGGAACTCGACCGGATAGTTGATCTCGCGTTGCCGGTAAAGCTCCTCCACCCGTGCCATGATGAGGCCGCGAGCGGACGCCTCCTCCTTGCCCTGCGCACCCAGGATCTCCTCGGCCGAGATCTTCGCTCCGAACTTCTTCTCAACCCACGCCGCGAGCGTCTTCGCCCCATACTCGGACGCGAAGAACTCCTCGAGCCCGCCGAGATCGGTCGATTCAATCTTGGCCTGTGCCGCGACCGACAAACGCTCCTGGATCGCGCGACGGACCGACGCGGTCGGCTCCTTCACCTCGTCGGGCGAGATCTCGACACCGAACCGGTTGCTCGCCCAGCGGATCAGCCCCGCCGAATCGAAGTCCATCTCGACATCGGATCCCTCGGTCGGCATGTACTCACCCAACGTCACCGTGATCACGGCGTTGGCGTCCGCCACCGCCTCGCGGCGGCAGAGCGTCTCCATCTCCGCGCGGTCCTTGCTGCGCAGGCGATCCGGGGGAATCTCGCAGTCCAGCACCTGCCCCGCATACGTCGCCGCGCAGATCGACGAGTAGTGCTTGTCCAGATACTCATCGCACGCGTCGTCGACCACGCCCTCGAGGTATTCGAAGATGAGGCCCTTGACGTCGCGCCCGTCCAGCACCCGCTGGCGCAGCCCGTAGAACTTCTGACGCTGGTGCTCCATCACCTCGTCGTAATCGAGGATGTTCTTGCGGATCTGGAAGTTCCGCTCCTCCACCTTTCGCTGGGCACGCTCGACGCTCTTCGTGAGCATCGAGTGCTCGATCGCATCCCCCTCCTTCATGCCCATGCTCGCAAGGATGCGCATGGTCGTCTCGCCCGCGAACATCTTCATCAGGTCGTCGTCGAGAGCAACATAGAAACGGCTGGACCCGTTGTCGCCCTGACGCCCAGATCGGCCGCGAAGCTGGTTGTCGATGCGCCGGGACTCGTGCCGCTCGGTGCCGATCACGTGCAGACCCCCGAGGTCCTCGACGTTCCTGAACCAGCGGATCCTGTGGAGAAGGAACCGGCCCGACTCGTCGAGTGAAGCTCGGAGCGCGTCGGCCTTCATCGACCCCGCGTGTTTGTCGTCGATCATCGCGTACCGCACGGCCCAGTGCCGGAGCAGCGCGAGTTCGAGTTCCTCGAGCGGCATCTGCTCCGCGTCCTGCTTGCGCATCTCCAGCTCGGTCTGCGCGACCTTGCGAAAGATGCCCTCACGCAGTTGCTCGTCCGTCGACTCGATGGTCACCGTCCGGGGACAGATGCCCCGCTTCAGCCAGTGATCCAGCTGGGCCTCGCGCGTCGGAACGCCGAGTTTGATGTCCGTGCCGCGCCCGGCCATGTTGGTCGCGATCATCACCTGTCCGAGCTGGCCCGCATTCTCGACGATGTGCGCCTCACGCTCGTGCTGCTTCGCGTTCAGCACATCGTGCTTCACGCCGTGCCGGCGCGTCAACGCCTGCGAGAGCGACTCGCTCTTCTCCACGCTCGTCGTGCCGACCAGGATCGGCCGGCCCGCGTCGTTGAACGCCTTGATCTCGTCGACGATCGCGTTCCACTTGTCCTTTCCAGTCAGGTAGACGGTGTCGTTGAAGTCACGCCGGACCAGGGGGCGGTTCGTCGGAATCGCCACCACATCCAGCTTGTAAATGTCGTGGAATTCCTGCGCCTCGGTGTCCGCCGTGCCCGTCATGCCCGCCAGACGCCTGTACATCTTGAAGAAGTTCTGGATCGTGATCGTCGCGACCGTCTGTGTCTCCTGCTTGATCGGAACCTTCTCTTTGCACTCGATCGCCTGGTGCAGGCCGTCGGACCACTGACGCCCGATCATCGGCCGCCCCGTGTTCACGTCGACGATCACGATGCTCGGTTCCGGGCGCCCCGTCTGCGCGTTCTGCACATCCATCACGATGTAGTCGCGATCGCGGTGGTAGACCGCGTGCGCACGCAGCGACTGCTCGAGCAAGTGGGGGACATCCATGTTCTCGCCGACGTAAAACGAGCCGATGTTCGCGACCCGCTGCGCCTCCGCGACTCCGTCGTGCGTCACGTGGCAGCTCTTCCGCTCGAGCTGCAGCTCGAAGAACTGCGTATGCCGGTCACGGACACGCTCCAGCTCCGGCAGCTCCGCCTTCGCCGCCGCCATCTGCTTCTGGATCTCGGGCACCGTGCTCTTGTCGCGTGCCTGCCGAATATCTCCCTCGAATCCCTTGATCTTCCGCTTGCACGCCTGCACCATTTCGTCCGCATCGTTCCATGGACGCTGCTTCTCGACCAGATGCCGCGCCAGGCGATCAGACAGCTCGTACCTGGGAAGGTCCTCGTGCGCAGGACCGGAGATGATCAGCGGCGTGCGGGCCTCGTCGATCAGGATCGAGTCTACCTCGTCCACGATCGCGAACTGACGCTTCCGCTGCACCTGCTGGTCCGCCGAACGCTTCATGTTATCGCGCAGGTAGTCGAACCCGAACTCCGCCGTCGTGCCGTACACCACGTCGCAGCGATACATCAGCCGCTTCATGTCCTCCGGCTGCATGTGCATCGGGTGGATCGCGCCGACGTTCAGGCCCAGCCAGTGGAAGAACGGGAACGTCCAGTCACGGTCACGCTGCACGAGGTAGTCGTTCACAGTCACCACATGGATCTTCAGACGCTCGATCGCCGCGAGATAGCACGCGAGCGGACCGACGATCGTCTTGCCCTCTCCCGTTTTCATCTCCGCGATCTTGCCGCCCGACAGCACCATGGCGCCGATCAACTGCACGTCGAACGGACGCGACCGGAACGGCGGGCGACTCTCCGGATACAGCTCACGCACCGCCGCGTAGAGCGCGGGTGGGATCTCACGCTGCATCCAGCCCGGCACAGGAGCCGAGTGCCCGAGGAACAGGTCGCCATCGTCTCTCACGCCTCCCTCGGGCATCGCGCCCACATAGGTGCGCGGGTAGAGCGTCGGCGTCGCATCCATCGCCGCCTTCGACTCGTCGAAGAGCCGCCGGGCCTCCGCGCCAAGCTTGGACGGATCGAACTGCTTCTCCGGATTGAAGATCGAGCGGATGCCGACCGCCCGGTCCATCACCTCTCTCGCGATCACGAACGCGTCGACCAGAAAGTCGTCGGCCGTCTGGCCCTGGTCGTGGCGCTCCCGAAACTCGGTCAGCTTCGCACGGAGCTGGGTGTCGCTCAACGCCTGCGCGTCGGGCTCGCGGGCGCTGATCGCCTCTACCCGCATCGTGTACTTCTTGACGAACCGGTCATTCCGCGACCCGATGATCTTGTTCAGCAACCCGCCAACAACCGGAATCCCTTGCGTTGCCATGATGTCGAGCTTTCTTTCAAAGAGGGTCGGAGCGCCGACGCCCCGCCCATGCCGCAGCGGGAGATGCCGCGCGATGTATTGATCCAAACGCGGTCAGGACGGCCAGGCGCCAAGGCCCTCGCGTCCGAACGCACCAAAGTGTGTCAAAGTCAGAGTCCGCGTGTGGCGCGATCGCGCCGCTCACCCGACAGGAGGCGGCTGTGGCAGTCGGCCCATCCCGGCTCGTTCGCTCCGCACCAGCCCGACCGCAGCGGGTCCGGTGATCCCAAGCGGTGAGCGAGAAACGCGACCCACGAAACCACGCCACGCCGGACGCACCGCCGCAACGTCGACCGACTTGCCCTTCAGGAACTCCCGAACAGCCCGCGCGATCGCATCCTGAATCTGACGCGCCGCCGCCCGATCCTGCCCGACCTCGCGGCTCGGAAGCAACAGCGCCCGCTCCGCGCCGGGCACCAAAGCCCAAGCCATCGCCGACGGGGCAAACCCGGTCGAGATCGCCACCGCCAGAAGCACGGCAAGACCCGCCCAGCGTTGGCGCGAGATCTCAGCGGAGGAGTATTGATCAGTGCGGCACATGGACCACCAATAGTATCGGCCGGATCGGGCACCCGAGCAAGCACCGGCCAACGCCAATCTCGTCCCACTTTCCCTCGGATTCGCACAAACTCTTTTCCGTACGCCTTTGCTGAACCTTCACCAACCGGTCGTTCCGGCGTATTGTGGTCCCGGTGCCTCCCTGAGTCCGATATCGACTCCGCCCCACCGAGCACGACGCTCACCGGGGCCACTCCGAGAGGCGATGGAGCCCCCGGCGTGCACAGAGATGGATCACCAGAACAGACCTCCGGCAAGGACGAACCGATGGTCGCGACCCGCCAGTCTCTTCCCGCCACCCGGGAGTCTCTGACCCACAAGTTCAACATCGATCGACACGAGGGCTACCTCACGATCGGTCTCTACCCCGACGGCACGCCCGGCGAGATATTCATCAAGATCGCCAAAGAGGGCTCCGCCATGTCCGGGATGTGCCAGGCCTTCTGCCGCGCGTTTTCCATCTCGCTCCAGTACGGCCTGACGGTCAACGACGCTGTCTCCCGCTTCAAGGGGATGCGCTTCGAGCCCATGGGAGCCACTAGCAATCCCGATATCCCCGAAGCGATGTCGATCGTCGACTATGTCGCCCGCTATCTCGAACTCAACTACGGCGAGTTCAAGCTCCGCCGTTGATCGTCCCGCCTTCGCCCCCAACGATGCCTCGCGCACAGTTGCCGCCCAAGCGATCCCTTCCTAACCTCTTCCACCAATCTCGCGGACGTGGCGGAATTGGCAGACGCGCTAGGTTCAGGTCCTAGTGGGAGTAAAATCCCGTGGAGGTTCGATTCCTCTCGTCCGCATTGATGCCGGGCGGCCCATTTCGGGTCGCCCGGTCGCTTTTTTCGAGCTCTCCAGTACCGCCGCTTCCCCGTACCATGCCCTCGCATGTCCCTGATCCTTCTTGGCATCGATGAGGCCGGATACGGACCGCTGATCGGCCCCCTCTCCGTAGGTGCCGCGGCGTTCCGCATCGCCTCATGGACCGAGGGCAGCCCCGCGCCCGATCTCTGGAAACTCCTCGAAGCCGCCATCTGCAAAGAATCCCGCGACGCCCGGTCCCGCATCCCGGTCGCCGACTCCAAGAAGCTCAAACTCGCCAACTCGGTCACCACCCGCCACCCTCTTGTCCACCTTGAACGCGCAGTCCTCACATTCCACCGTCACGTTCCCGGCACAACCCCGACGATCCCGGAAACCGATCTCGCCCTCTTCGAGTTCCTCGGCGTCGTACTCGATGACCGCCCGTGGTACCGCGGCGATCCTCTTCCTATTCCCGTTGGTTCTTCTGCCGCATCTCTATCGATCGGTGCGAACCTTCTCGGTGCCGCGCTCGAGCAGGCCACCGTCGAGCCCCTCGCGCTCTGGTGCCGCACCATCGGCGAGACCCGCTTCAACACCATCGTCGGCGAGACCGGAAGCAAGGCCGAAGCCACCGCACTGGCCATCGGCGAGTACCTGCGTCTCGCCTTCGAGAAGTGGGGGAGTGGCGAGCAAGGCGAACTCCGCATCGTCTGCGATCGCCAGGGCGGCCGCACCAACTACGCCTCCATGCTCGCGCGTGAGTGCCGCTCCGGCTCCGACTCATCCTCGCGCTGGACCGCCTCCGTCAAGGTCATCGAAGAGTCCGATCGCTGCTCCCGATACGAGGTCCACGACCGCGCCCGCCGCATGTTCGTCACCTTCATGCCCGAGGCCGAATCCGCGCACCTCCCCGTGGCCCTCGCCTCCATGATCGCCAAACTCATCCGCGAACTCTACATGGCTCGCTTCAACCGATACTGGTGCGCCCGTGCAAGAGAGTCCGCCGCCTTCGAACTCAAGCCCACGGCCGGCTACCGGCTCGACGCCGCACGCTGGCTCGAGGATGCGAAGTCGATCCTCACCCCCGAAGACCGCCGCGCCATGATCCGAAACGCCTGAACCGAGGCCCCTCTCCTTGTTCAATCCGCTCTCTCCCAAGCACTATCTCGACATCGCCGCCCGCGCCGCCGTCCGCGCGTTCGGCGATGTCGAGCCCAATCCCCTCGTCGGCTGCGTCCTCGTGAAGGACTCATGCATCATCGGCATCGGCCACCACAAGAAGTTCGGTCACCTCCACGCCGAGCGTGAGGCTCTCGCCGACGCCCGCGCTAAGGGCAGCGACCCACGTGGCTCCACGGCCTACGTCACACTCGAGCCCTGCCGCCACTTCGGCAAGCAGCCCCCCTGCACCGACGCTCTCATCGAAGCCGGCGTCGCCGAGGTCATCGCGGCTCGCCCCGATCCCGCCGATGTTTCCGGTGGTGGCTTCCGAGTCCTTCGCGAGGCCGGCATCTCCTGCCGCTTCGACGACTCCTCGCCACTCGCCATCGCCATCAGCGCGCCCTTCCGCAAGCGCGTCGCCACCGGTCTCCCATGGGTCATCGCCAAGTGGGCCCAGACCATCGACGGTCGCATCGCCACCCGCAGCGGCGAGAGCAAGTGGATCTCCGGCGATCGCTCCCGCGCCCGCGTCCACAAACTCCGCGCCCGCGTCGATGCCATGCTCACATCCATGGGCACCGTCATCGCCGACGACCCGATGCTCACGCCGCGAGGCGTCCGGCGCATCCACCGCGTCGCCACCCGCGTCGTTGTCGACACCGGCCTCGACATCAACGAGCAGTCGCAACTCGTCCGCACCGCGTCGGTCGTCCCCACGATCGTCTGCTGCGCAAAGGAACTCGCAACAGCCCACATGATGTCCGACAAGGTCGATCGACTGGAGGCGTCCGCCGTCGAAGTCATGGGCGTTCCCGTCGAATCGGCCGGCGCGGGCCTGAGCAAGGGGCTCGACCTCGAACTCCTCCTCCGCGCCCTCGTTGACCACAAGCAGATCTCCACCGTCATGATCGAGGCCGGGGGCGGCATGCTCGGCTCTCTCCTCGAGGCCGATCTCATCGACGAGGCCATCGTCTACATCGCCCCCCTCGTCCTTGGCGACGATCAGGCCTTCAGCGCCGCCAGCGGCAGGATCGCAGCCCATCTCGCCGAGGGCCGCCGCTTCAGCCTCCTTCGCACGAAGCGGCTGGGTTCAGACCTCGAGCTTCACTATCGCCGTCTGCGCGATCCTCAGACACACCCGCCGAGCAGCAAAATGCCCGAGTGACAAATCCCATGAATGCCTGTTAGCAGCCGCTTACAAAGGAGCCTCCCAATGAAGACCGTCGCTCGCCTCCTTTCCAGCGTTGGCTTCGCGTCCCTTCTCGCAGTGGGAATGCTCCGGGCAGAAGCCCAGCCAGCCTCGCAAGCCAAGCCGGAGCGAGGTGGCCGCAGTCTGATCCGCGACGCGTTCTCCGCCTCGATCGGAAATGGAACCCTCGCCGAGTCCGACAAGGCCCTGGCCGATCACCTCGCCGCCTTTGCCCGCGACGACAACGCCCGCTTCGCTCTCGGGATGATCCAGTTCCTGGAGTCCGGCGAGCGCATGCTCGGCGATCTTTACACCCACGGCGGTTTCAACTCTGTCGTCGGCGCCTCGATGCTCATGGGCATGGGGCGCGGCCAGAACTTCGCCTTTAACCCAGAACCCGAGCCCATCACGCACGACCAGTGGCGCCAGAAGATCCAGCGTTGGATCGATGACGTCCGTGCCGCTGAGGAAACGCTCGCCGAGATCAAGGCCGACGATGTCAAGATCCGTGTCCCCATCGGCCTTGCCCGGATGGACCTCAACGCCGACGGTGTCGCCTCCGAAGACGAGAGCCTCTGGCAACATTTCTTCCTCATCCAGCGCCGCTTCACACCGACAGCCGAGGACGCCGCCGCGTTCGAGATCGCGTTCGACCGTGGCGATGTCGAGTGGCTACGCGGCTACTGCAACCTGTGCATGGCCGCGGGCGAGTTCATGCTTGCACACGACACGCAGGAGATCTTCGAGCGCGTCGGCCACCTGATCTTCCCGAAGAACGTGACGCCGTATGAGTACCTCAAGGGCCCGCGTGCCGTCTTCGAGCCGATGCAGGACTTCGACGCCGCCGACGCGATCGCGTTCATCCATCTCATTCAACTCCCTGTCGTCGAGCCTGCGCGGCTGGAGCGAACCCGCCTCCACCTGCTCCAGACCGTCACGCTCGGCCAGAAGATGTGGGGCTACTACGAAGCCGAGACCGACGACGATCGCGAATGGATCCCCAGCCCGAAGCAGGACAACGGTGTGCTTCCCAACGCGAAGATCAACGAGGAGCAGCGCGACGCGTGGCTGCAGGGACTCGGTGAGGGCAAGGCCCTTCTCGAGGGCACCCGCCTTCTCCGATTCTGGCGCGGCGACGGATCGCAGGGCGTGAACTTCAAGCGCGCCCTGACGCAGCACACGGAGTTCGATCTTGTGCTCTGGGTACAGGGGTCGGCGGCTGGCCCGTATCTTGAAGCGGGTGAGTTCACCAGGGACGGGACGTGGTCACGTCTGATGAACGCATTCAACGGCACGGTCTTTCGCTACGGCTGGTGGATGAACTGACCGCGTTCCAAGTCCTCTCTGCGGATCTCGAAAGGCCTTGAATGTGAATCATCTTCGCGCCCGTCGAGATGTTCGCGCTCAACCCCTCTCCCAGAACGTCATCCCCTTCTGCACCGTCGCCTCGACCAAACGCCCCTCAGCCGCGACGTAGAGCTTCGTCCCCGGCTCGCCCATCGCATACTTCACCATCGCGAACGCCACCGGTGTCGACGACCGCATCGGGCTCACGGTCGAGCTCGTGATCGCGCCGATCGGCTCCGCGTTCGCATCCGGTTTCCCATCCACCGGCGCAAAGAGCGGCCCGCCCGTCACCGGCTGCCGTGGCGTGCCATGCTCATCCCGCGCATCGGGCCCTTCAAGCGCGATCGCCACCAGGCGCACCTTCGGGTGCCCGCGCGCATCCATCCGCGCCACGATCTCCTGCCCGAGATAGCACCCCTTCTTGAACGACACGCGCGAGCGCAGCACGCCATCGCCGCACTCGTGAGCCAGGTTGTTCGGCCCGAAGTCGAGGTTGTAGAGCGCGGTCCCCGCCTCGATCCGCGCGATGTTCGTCGCGTGCCAGCCGATCGGCCTGAGCACCGGCGCTCTGGGCTTGGCGCCCGGCTCCTCGCTCTCGTGCTCGTGCGCGAGAGCGAGCAACGCCTCGTACACCGGCCTCGCCTGCTCCGTCGCCACAAAGAGCTCCAGCCCGATCTCGCCCATCCAATCGTCACGCACGACCGTCACGATCGCGCCGCCCGATGCAGAGCCGAACCCCACCGTTGTCACCTCGCCAGCCGCCAGCGAGCGCAGGCGCGGCCCGGGCGCGCCGCCCGCCACCTGGGACTCGGTCACCACCGCGCCAAGCGCGTCAATCGCGCGTCGACCGTGCAGGCCGAGCCGATGCACCCGCTGCGTCGCGTCCGTCAGCGTCACATCCTCGGTGATGACATACGCCTCCAGCCCCTTCTTCGTCCGCGAAACAGCGTGAACATCCATCTCGAGCAGCACCCGATCCCGCAACGCGATCACGCGCATGTCCGCGTCGATCCGACCCTTCCTGTTCAGCCAGAAAGAGTGGCGCCAGCCGAACGGCTCCAGCCCCTTCATCTCCTGCGTGATCATCCGCCCGAGGAACTCCAGCCGGTCCGCCCCCGTCACGACGATCACGCCCCGCTGCGGCTCATCCACCAGCGCGGCCTGCTTCCTGATCGACGCGTACTCAAGCTCAAGCTCGGCGAGCTGCTCCGCAACCATCACCGGCTCGGCGAACCCCTCCGGAGCATCCCCATACGCACGCCACGTCGCGTCCGTCGCTTCCATCAGCGGCTGAATCGGTGAAGGCGATGCCATCGAGCCCCTCGCGGACAAACCTCTGATGCTCAAGCCATGCCGCAGGTGTTGCGGCACGGTTCATTGACAGCCCGAGCATAGGAGGTTGTGCAATGGCTGGGCCCGGGCGCGGTCATGGCGGCGGACTCGGGAAGCAGCTCACCACGGAGCGACTGTGTGTGAGGTCAAGGTTTGATCGATGGTTTTGTGGAGGTCTTTTGTCCCCAGAGCATGTCATCTCGGACGAGCGCGTTGAGGATGGTCAGGAGCTTGCGCATGCACGCGGCCATGGCCACCTTGTGCGGTTT
>CAUJHH010000001.1 GCA_963204725.1 Planctomycetota bacterium | reverse complement strand
TCGCGCGATACCGGCGAACTTCGGTTCGCAAGTGCTCATGATGCAACCCGACGCCGGCCGACGAAAGACTTCGATCGCAGCGCGATTTCTCAATGGCCGCGGGCTTGATCCCGGCGTCGTGGACCGCCGCGTTGACGAACGGGTGCGCCGGGATCTCTCCGAGCCGGCCCTCTGCATCGCGGCCTTTGATGGCGGAGGGCCACGGTGGCTTCTCGACGATCTAGGCTTCGACGCGACCGTGGTGGTGGGCGTCGGGGGGAACGTGTCGAGTTTCGACGATATCGAAGTGCACACGCTCCCGCTTGCAAGCGGCAAGGCAAAGGACATCTGGAAGCCAGGCTCCGGCAGTGTTGACGCCGAGCGGCTCGCGGCGAACAACGCCTTCTATCGGCGTGTTCGCGAAGAAAGGCGATGCGGCGACCTTGAACTCGCGGGGGTGTCTGTGGCCGTGCCGTTCGTCGGCGCCATCACCGGAGCGATTGCCGTGGCGGAGTTGGTTCGGATGATCTCCGGTGGTCCGCAGTTTGCGTTTCACGGTCTTGAACTCCGAAGCGGAGAGCCAGGGCGTCACCGGAGCCGCGATGGATTGCTTCGACCGCGGCTCGTCAATGGCTTCCAGCACGCCCGCCCGACGGTCTAGCAGGCCGTTGAACAATGGCCGTCGTGGCGGGGCTTGAGCATGCTCTCTGTCCGGAGTCGTGCCTCATCTTCCGGCGTGTTCCGTGCCGCAGGGCGTGTCACGTGGCCATCAGGATCCTCATCCGCACGAGGTTGTACGTTGCGGCGGCCAGATCAAAGCACTGCCGGATCTTCTCGCGTCCCACGTGCCTGGCCCTTCTCATCCCCGCCACCGTCTTGGCCCAACCGAAGAACTCCTCCACCAACCTTCTTTGTCGCTGGCTCTTCCTGAACGCCGCGCTGCGTTGCTCGCCGCGTACGAACCATCGGGCCCAGGTCCCGTCGTCAGCCCGCTCGCTGGTCGGATCGATCTTCCCGCTCTTGATGGCCACGTGCGGCTCGATCCAACGTCTCTCCAGTTCCAAGAGGAACGGCCCCGCGTCGTACCCCTTGTCGGCGCCCAGCGTCGCCGGACGCACGCCGTGCCGCCGCTCCAGATGGTCGAGCATCGCCAGTGTGTTCTCACGCTCCGCGGTGCCGCACGCCTCGTCCACACGCACGCACCTCACCAGCCCGTGCCGGTTCTCGGTGAGCGCATGCCCCGAGTGGCAGAGGAACGCGCCCACGCCGTCGCCCTTCCTGTACGGCTTCGCCTCGGGGTCGGTGGCGCTCTGGTGCGTGGCGTTGGTGCGACGCTCCCCCTTGAAGTCCACCGACGGGTTGCGGCCTTCCATGCCTCCGGCCGACGGCGGCGGATCGCCCCCATCAGCTAACCGGTGCGCAAAGGGCCATGCTGTTGCAGGGCGTCACGAAATGGGGAACCCCTATCCCTCGACTTGACCCAGCCGCGCAACTCTGTAAGATTCTGTTACCACACGAAAGGACGTCCATGAACACGATCATCAAGTTCGATCAGGCAGTCGATCGCATCGTAGGAGAACTTCTGACGAGGGGGGGTCACCCCACTTCCATTGGCGACGGCTCGAACCTGATGCAGGCGGGTCTTACGAGTCAGGACGGCGTCGAGCTGGCCTGCGACCTTGAGGCGAGACTCGGGATCACGGTCCCCAGCGACTTCAATCCGCTGGTCCACGAGAGCGGCAAGCGCATGCGGACTCTCGGAGAACTCAAGGCTTGGGCCCGTGCGCAGCAGCAGCAGACGACGGCAAAGAAAGGGGCATGACCCGATGTCCTCATCAGACGCATCCCGCAATTCCATCGCGAGCCGCCTGCGCATCGCGAGAGAGCAAGCTGGCCTGAGCCAGGGGCAAGTGGCCAAGCTCTTGGGATTGCACCGCCCGACCGTGAGCCAAATTGAAGCCGGGCAGCGCCGTGTGAGTGCGGAGGAACTGCCGCTCTTCGCCAAGCACTATCGCGTATCTGTGTCGTGGCTGACCAAGACGGAGGATCCTGAGTGTGATTCCGTCGATCCCCAGTTGGAACTTGCCGCCAAGGAACTCCAGCGGCTCAAGCCCGATGACCTCCAGCGAGTGATCAAGTTGCTCACTGCGATCAAGAAGAAGGGCGGATCGTAATGCCAGCCACCATCGACGTTGCTCGGCTCGCACTTCGCCGTGCGATCGAACTGCGCAAACGGCTCGCCATCCCCACCGACCACGCGGTCTGCGCGGTCGATGTCGCCCACCAGTTGGACGTGGAAGTCTGGTACAAGCCGCTAGCCAGCTTGGCGGGAATGTACTCAGGAGGGGACGACCCCACAATCATCATCGGTTCGGACCGTCCCGCCGGATACCAAGCCTCGACGTGCGCGCACGAGATCGGGCACCATGTGTTCGGGCACGGGACGAAAGTCGATGAGTACATCGAAGGTGTCGGTCGTAGCCGTGCGCAAGACCCCGACGAGACGCTTGCGAACCTCTTCGGCGGACACCTGTTGATGCCGCACGCCGCCGTGGCTCGCGTCTTCGCTCTGCGCGGTTGGTCGATGTCGAGTCCGGCGCCGGAGCATGTGTTCATCGCCGCGGGGCACTTAGGCGTTGGGTATCAGACACTCGTCCATCATCTCCGATGGACGATCCGCTCCGTCGCTGGCCCCGTGTTTGATCACCTGCTTGGGTTCCAAGCGAAATCAATCCGCCAGACACTCACAGGTCGCCCAACTCCTGAGAACGTCTTTGTGGTGGACGGACACTGGTCGGACCGTCCCGTGGACCTCGTCGTTGGCGACCTGGCATTTCTTCCAGCGGGGTCCCGCTCTGAGGGGAGCGCCGTGGAGACAGTTGACCAGTCGGCCGAGCATGTGACTATCCGTGCGGTTCGACGGGGACTGGCACGAGCGGAGGATGCCCGTACGGAGTGGAGTTCATTCATTCGCGTCATGCCGAAGTGCTACGACGGCGCGGCCGTGCATCGCCACTTGGAGGATCCAGATGAACCCTGAAGACGCTGTCGTGAGCAGTGGCAACCTGTCGGTGGCGTGGGCGCAGGCGTTCCTGCGAGTCTTCGATGCCCGCGGGGGTGAGCTTCCGCACCCGCTTTTGCTGTCGATCACGGAGTTCAACGACCAGCACGAGCCGATCGAGAACGGCGAGATTCGTTCGTCTCTGGACCAGACTATTGCGGCGATCAACAAATCGAGCGACAAGCGCAAGATTCAGGGCGTGTCAGCTACGGCAAGCACGATTTTCCCTCACATGTGCTGGTCCCCTCGCGCCACCCGCCCAGCGGCAGAGCTCTTCGCACACTATCGGGATCGGATCTATCCGCGACTCAAGAAAATCTGCTCGCTCAACTCGCACGGGACGTACTTCCTCCGCATGATTGACTGCCCAAGCACCCGATCAGACGGCAGTCATGTAAACCAACTCGAGGCCATCATCGAGTGGTGGCATCGAGACCAGGAAAAGGGAAAGCGCACCCGCCGAAGCGCGATGCAAGTGTCGATCTACGACCCTCCCCGTGATCACAACGGATCCGGTCAAGGCGGATTCCCGTGCCTTCAGCAGGTGAGCTTTGGCTGGAACGAACAAGGGCTCGTCCTATCGGCCTATTACCCGACCGAATGGATTTTCGACCGCGGCTATGGGAACTACCTCGGACTATGCCAGCTTGGTGCGTTCATGGCTCACGAGATGGCATTGCCCCTCGCACGTGTGAATGTCTTTGTCGCCCTGCCCGAGCGCGGCGGCGCTTCCAAGTCGACCACACAGACGCTCGCCAACAACCTGCGAGAAATGGTGTCGGAAGCACCCACACCGGAGGAGGCCGCTGCATGACTCCGGGACGCTTGATCATTCTGGAGGGCCCCGATGGCGCGGGCAAGAGCACGACATCACGAATTTTGACCGAACGATTGCGTGCCGACGGCAAGGCCGTGTCATGCTTCGCATTTCCCGGCAACGAACCCGGAACTCTCGGGAAGCTCGTTCACGCTTTGCACCACGCTCCCGAAGTCCATGGCGTCACTCGGATCGACGCGACAGGGCTTCAGATCCTCCATGCCGCCGCCCATGTCGATGCCATCCACACCAGGATTCGTCCCGCATACGAGCGGGGCGATACCGTCATCATGGACCGCTACTGGTGGTCCACGATCGTGTACGGCCGTGTAGCTGGCGTAGACGCCACGACCCTGAACCTGCTCCGGCAGCTCGCCGAACACCATTGGCGCTTTGCAGCGCCGACCGCCGCGTATCTGCTCATGGGGCCCCGGAGCGGTGGGACGGCGCCACATGACGGCGGCGATCGCCTCCGTTCCGCGTACTCGGAGTTCGTGGAGTCGCTGGGACTCACTTTCCCAGTTCGTGTGCTCCACGACGAGGGCAGCCGTGCAGACTATTCCGAACTCATCCTGGGCGGATTGGCCGCCCCGCGCCCAACCCCTTCCGCCTGAGCCACCTGATGCCGCGCGTGCCAACCAAGAACCGGAGATCCAAGCCCGTGTCGGCGAAGCGTCCATCGCCGCCATACGTGTTCAGCCGACTGAGTCCCGTTGAGACAACTGCGGTGTACGAGAGCTACTGGCGGTTTGCGGCCGAGCGTCAGGCGATCTTGATGAGGCGGGCACGCGGCGCTCCGTCGCCTTGGACGAACGACCCGGTGCTTCTACGCCACAAGTTCACGAATGCCTATCGAGCGGCCGACCGTGTAAGTCAATTTCTGATCGCACAAGTCATCTATCGGGGGGCTCACCACGCCGAAGAGATTGTCTTCCGTATTCTACTGTTCAAGCTGTTCAACAAGATTGAGACTTGGCATCTGCTCCAGCGCCACTTGGGCGAGTTGAGCTGGAAGGGATTCGACGCGGCACGGTACGCAAGTGTGTTGACACGCGCTCGAGCAGCTGGAATCCGCATCTACTCCGCCGCCTACATCATGCCCTCCGGGCGCTCCACGTTCGGTTCCGCAGAGAAGCACCGCAATCACCTCGCCCTGATCAACCACATGATGAAGGACGGCATCGTGAATCGGCTCACAAGTGCATCCTCTCTGGGGGCCGTCTACGAAGCGCTGCGGTCATATCCCACCCTCGGACCATTCCTCGCCTTCCAACTGGCGATCGATCTCAACTATTCACCGGTCATGCACTTCGACGAGATGACGTTCGTCGTGCCCGGGCCGGGAGCGCGTGACGGCATCGCCAAGTGCTTTAGTTCTCGGGGCGGGCTCAGCGAGGTGGACCTCATCAAGCTCGTTGCGGACCGGCAGGACCACGAGTTCGAGCAGCGAGGCTTGCGGTTCGAGAGATTGGGAGACCGTCGGCTCCAGTTGATCGACTGCCAGAATCTGTTCTGCGAGGTCGACAAGTACGCCCGAGTGATCCACCCCAAGGTCATGGGGCTGACCGGACGCACCCGCATCAAGCAAGTGTTCCAAGCCAGGCCCGAGCCACTCGCGCTCTGGTTTCCACCGAAGTGGAACATCAACGGACTGCTTGCTAAACAACTGCAACGGACCCGACCTTGAGGGCATTTGACGCACAATCTGCGGACGCTGCCTGGCGGCAAGCAGCTACTTCAATCATCGGCCGCGTCGGCACCCACGAGGTGGGCTCGCGCGCCGGAGACACGATTGAGATGCTGCACGCCTCAGTCTCGATCATCAACCCTCGTGCGCGCTGGGTGGCGTCTCGGCTGCCCGCCATGAACATCGCTTTCGCTATCGCAGAGGTGGTACAGATTCTTGCGGGGGCAGATGACGTGCCCTTCCTCGAACATTGGTTCCCGGGGTACGGCAAGTTTGTGGGTGGCGGCGCACGAGCGGCGGGTGCGTACGGAGTTCGGCTCCGAGGGCGATGGGGGTTTGACCAACTCGACCGTGCGGCCGCTATACTGAGCGCGAACGGGGAGACGCGTCAAGTGGTTCTCTCGATTTGGGACCCGCGGGACGATCTCCCGTCCGATGGCGGCATTGCGAGATCGGGAGACGTGCCCTGCAACGTGCTCAGCAGCCTGCGGCTGGTCCATGGCCGATTGCATTGGCTTCAGACATGCCGCAGCAACGACCTCTTCCGTGGCCTGCCCTACAACCTTGTGCAGTTCACGTTTATCCAGGAAGTCGTGGCCGGCTGGTTGGGCGTCGAACTCGGCGGCTACTCGCAAGCGATAAGCAGTCTCCACGCCTACACGGCTGCGCTGCAGAAATTCACAATCGACCCTGACCCACCCCCGTTGCTAGAGTCGAGCGACATTCGTCTGCCCCGGCGCGATGCGGGGTCAACGTGGAACGGGTTGGACCGATTGGCCCGGGAACTTGCGGCCCGGCCGATTACGCACCGACCATCGCTTTCCGCCACCAGCATCGCCTCCGAATTGGGTCCTCTTCAGGGGATGTACTGGATACTTGCGGCTGAGGACGCGAGAAGACGGGGCTGGACTTGTGAATCGCAGGAAGCGGCTGGCCGGTGCGGAGATGAAGCACTGTCGACCATGTGGCAGCGGTGGATTCAGCGTGTAGAACGGCGACAGCCCTGCTAGTTCCGGTCTCGCCCGGGCTTACCGGCAATCGCGGGCACGCGATGGTCGCGATTCCCTACGCATCAGTCTCCGAAGTGGATCTGCTGTGGCAGCTCGGCTTCCACGCGTTACACGTTCCGGCTTGCGCGGGCAAGCCGTCTTTCTAGATCTGTGACAACGGGGTTCAATCCATCAATCAGTTCCCTTGGCGTTGCGAATGGTCCCGCTGTCACTTCCCCAAAGTGGGCAACGCTGTCCCCCGTTATGGGGTAGTTGCCGCGAAACGCCTTTGTCAAGAGGTCACGAGCGCGTTCCACGACCCGAGCACCGGAATATCCGCAGAAGCCCACATCTGGGCGCAGCTCCAGGGCAATCCGATCCTCCTTCGAAATGCTCCAGTACAGTTCGCTGGCGGCTTCAACGCGGTCGTATAGATTCCGCAATTGCATGGCGTGTACTTCCGACGCGGCACTATTGGTGAGATGCGCCAACGAGGTGGTATGCACGTTCGTCAGCGTTGCGGCCTCCTCTGCTCCACTCTGAAACCCGCTTTCCGACAGCAGTATACCGCGATCGGCGCCAACATCGATAACAATCGTACGAAGTGCCAGCACATGCACCTTTGTGATCCTCGTCTCCCATAATTTGCACTCAACAATCCACATGACGTCGAAACCAATATGGCGGAGTCGCACCAGCACGTCGACGTCATGCGTAGTGCGCGAACCACGGACTGTGACATTGGACTCTGCGTCCAAACCGAGGTTCCGGAAAAAGGCCGCAACCGCTTCTTGATAGTCCGACCATTTGCTTGGCATGAACGTGCTCCCGATCGAGATCCATCCTACTGAGCTATTACACCGCTGCCCATTCACCCTTCAACATGCCCAGCGATGCCTCCTGCTGAGGCCATTCGACCCGCTGGGCGGCCTCGATCAGGTCGCTCACGGTCAATCGCGGCGGCAACCCAGCGGTCAGAGCGGCGCGAAGGATTCGCGGCGACAACTGCGTCAGCATGAGGAGTTGCTTGACTCGGGCGACCGAATGGCGGGTACGCCCGGCGATCGACTCAACGGTATCGCCGGTGCGGAGCAGGTCGGCACGGCATGCGAAAGCCTGACCGATGGCTAGAACCAACTGAGGGTGGGCATGGGCTCCGCTATCAGCATGGCTCGACAGAAGGAGGTCGTGGCCGTCGGGCGAGAGCAGCATCCGGCGTCCGTCGAGGCGCTTGATCAGGATGGCGAGTGTGAGCGTGGTATGACCGTCTTGCGTGGTGACGGACGGCTTGAAGGGGGACGTCGGCACCGTCAAGGCTGATGCGTCCTTGCTGGCTGGCTTCGGGACGGGAATGGCGTCGACGGCCTCAATGCAGGCCGCCAGGCGCTCGTCGATGAGGTCGATGGTGATCCGATCGAGTGCAACGACGACGCGAGCAATGATCTCGCGGAGCCAGTGGTCGCGGAGCGAGGGTTCGTGCGGACGGAGGTTGACCTGGGTGACTCGAGCGAGATGGTCGACCACAAGCGCTCGGACGAGGTCGTCGATGACGTTGGCGTTGAGCGACTTGATCGGGCAGGCGGCGTAACCGTGCTTAACCGCCTTCTGGCTGACGTAGCAGCGGACGATCCGGCGGTTGGGGTCCTTGGTCTCGTTGTCCCTCTTGAGCTGCGTCGAGCTCGGCGACATCGTGTGACCCTCAAAGGTCCGCAGCTTGCCCTTGAGAAGGTGCGTGTGGGTCCAGCGGGTCGTGGTTCCGCGGTTGGCGACCGTCATCATCTCGTGAACCTTGTCCCACAACGCGCGCGGGATGATGGAATCGTGCAGGCCATCATGGACTTCCGTTACCGATTCGGGTCGCCGAGCACCTGGAGCGGTGGAGACGACCCGGCGTGTATGGGCGATCTTGCCGATGTAGATGGGATTGGTGAGGATGCGATGCACGAGCGAGGTGGAGAAAGGCTTGCCCCCACGAGGAACGCCCCGACGACTGGTCCAGAGCTTGGTGCGATGACCTGCCCCGTTGAGCCGGGCAGCCAGCGCGACCAACGAGCGAAGTTCCAGGTATCCGGTGTAGACCGATCGCACGAGTTCGGCTTCCTCGGGCACGATCAGCAACTTGCGCTCAACGAAGCCGGGCTCGCCCTCGCGAGGCCGCCGGTAGCCGAGCGGCGGCTGACCGGTGACGAAGACGCCGCGACGGAAGGTGGCTGCAATCTTGTCGCGGATGCGCTCGCCCGCCACCTCGCGCTCGAACTGGGCGAACGAGAGGAGCATGTTGAGCGTCAGCCGCCCCATCGATGTTGTGGTGTTGAACTGCTGGGTGACGGAGACGAACGAGACGCGGTGGTCGTCAAAGAGCTGCATGAGCCGCGCGAAGTCTGTGAGCGAGCGTGAGAGGCGATCGACCTTGTAGACGACCACGATGTCGACGCGCTGGGCGCGGATGTCGGCGAGGAGTCGCTTCAAGCCGGGACGCTCGGTGTTGCCGCCGGAGAAGCCGCCGTCGTCGTAGAGAGCGTCGATGGCGACCCAGCCATGGCTGCGCTGGCTCTTGATGTAGTCCAGGCCCGCCTCGCGCTGGGCATCGAGCGAGTTGAAGGCCATGTCGAGCCCCTCCTCGCTCGACTTGCGGGTGTAGATGGCGCACCGGAGGGTGGTGGAGGTTGGGGGGCTGGGGGTGGTGTGGGGGGTTAGTGCTCGCGAAGTCATTGTGATTCAGGTCTCCTACTGGTGGCGAGCCCGAAGAAACGCGGCCCCGACCAGTGGATGCCCGTGATCGCCTTGGCCACCTCGGTGAGGGTCTTGAAGTTCTGATCGCGATAACGGAACGATCGGCCCGTCTTGCCTCCTGTTCTGACTTCGAGCACGGTGACTTCGTGGGTCCGACCTCGCCACTCGCGGACAAGGCGCGTCCCGGGTGGGAGGTCGTTGGCAACTCGTGGTCCGCGAGCGGTAGATGTAGCCGAGCCCGGGCGCGAGCGGCGGGGTTGATTGCTTGAGTCCACGTTCTGTGTGATCTGGCGAGCGCTGCGGATCGCGGACTTGAGCAGGCGAGCGGTTTCGGCGTCGAGACCGCCGTGGACCCGCTCTTGGACGCGCCACGCCAGTTCGCGGATCAGGAGCCGCTTCTGAACGGGCGGAGGTGATCGACCGATGTGCTCTTTCCAGAGATCACGCAGCTCCTTGACGGACAGCCGCGGCAGCGCGCCCAAGTCAACGGGCGCGCTCATCGACCACTCTCCGGCTTCGCCGCGGCGCTCCGCTTCGCGGGATCACGGGGTTTCGCGGCTCGTGCCGCGGGCGCTGTGTTCGATGCGAAACGGCCCGGACCAACCTTCCGGAACCGGGACGCCGCGCCCTTGGTCGCGATCTCCCGCGCCATGGCGGCGGACAGTGTCGCAGACGGCGTCTTGCCACCGGGGCTGATCCAGAGCTTGGCGGTCGCCATGCGCTCGATGAGGTCTGCTGCCGATAGTCCGTCAGCAGCCAACTTACCGGAGAGCCCGGCAAGGACTTGGCCGGCGGCATCGAGAGCACTCAGACGCTTGTCGGATGCGCCGCGGACGCGCACGACGGGTTTCCGCTCGCGAGGTGAGTCCGAAGCAGGTGCAGGCGTCGTTCGCGCCGGATGGCGCTGCTTGGTTGTTGGCACTTCGACGCGAGCCTTCCGCCGAGGGCGGGGTGTCGGGGTCGCGGGCTGGTCGACAACGGGTGCGGGTTTGGCCTTGGACATGGTCGTGCTCCTGGGCGCTCGCGGGCCCGTGAACCGCCCGACGCGGGCGGCGGCAAGGGGCAGCGAGGCCGCGACCATGAGGGCCGGAGCATGGGCGACAGGCAAGGCCGGTTCGCAGCAATCTCCCCGGATTCAGAGCGAACGCGGCACCCCTCGCGACGTGATTGGCCATGTGTGAGCCACAGGGGCGTCCCTCTGTAGATTGCCCACTGGTTGCCCACATTGCAGGTCCGGGATGTGGGCAGGGCATGCCGCCGGAGTCGTCGCCCGTGAAGGCCACTGTGTTTAGCGCAGCACCAACTCAGGCATTGGGCCCACATCACAGCCCGGGCTGATCGGGAAAGAGCGATCGCGTCGTGGCAGTTCGAGTCCCTGAACCATGCTATATGTAGATGATCCCACCGCCACATGGTTTGTTCGCCATCGTGACCGCCATCTCCAAGGCATCGGGGCCGTCGTCATGCTTGCCGCCGGGGAACGAGCGCAACTGCTCCAAGAGCAGCGAGTGCCGCTTGCTGAAGGCGATCATGCCCTTGCTCACCTCGGCCTCGATGGCCATGATGCGCTGTTGCTTGTTGGATCGATTCTTGATGCTCTCGACATAGATCGACGTGTTCGCCAGGGACGCGCGACGCTCAAGGTCGTTCACCATGAGTTCCTGGAACTGGTTGCCCTCCACGCCGAAGCGGCGGAAGTCGTAGATGCGGGCGTACTGCACGATGCGGGCGATGGTCTCATCGGGCGTGCGACGCGCAATATCGGCCGCGATCACGTACTTGGTCCTGCGCTCCTCATCCTCGCTCTCGGGCGAGTACAGGATGACGATGGCGCTGTAGTCGCCGCGGTGCGGATCGTTGCCGAGGCTGGGATCACAGGCGCCAAAGAACTGGCCGCCTGTCTCGCCGTTGCCATGCCCGAGCTTGATGAGCAGGTCTTCGGGCGTTGCCGCGAGGTCGTCCCAGTAGCGCAGCTTGGCGTGTGCGAAGATACAGGCCTGCGGGTCCAGGGGCTGGTTCTGGAACTCGGCCTGGAACGCGGCCTCGCCCTCACGCAGACGCACGTGCATCAAATGGTGGTAGTCGTACTGCTGGGGCCAGAGCACCGCGGCGCCCTCGGCCATGCGTTCGCGATGGTCATCCAGGAACGCCCGAGCACCCTTCTCACCCCACTGGACGCCGACAGCCGGTGGGGCTGGATACGGCTCCTGGCCAGACGCAATCGCGCTGTACCGGTCCCACAGCTCGGGATGGTCGCAGAAGCGCTCGACCGCCTGATACCGGAACGCCCGCCAGCCCAAGCATTTTGTGCCGTCGAGCAGGTTGGCGAGCAGCGAGTCGTGGTGCAGCACGGTGCCAACGACGATGACGTTCGTATCGGGCGAGCCAGCCTTCAGCAGCGTGCTGTGGAACCAGTCGCTGAGCTTGGCGCGCTGCTCCTCGTAGCCCACGCTCTGCTTGTCCTCGATGTCGTCGACGACGATGAGCGTGGGACGGTGCTTGCCGAAGCGGATGC